>AYSC01000043.1 GCA_000503195.1 Blastomonas sp. CACIA14H2 | reverse complement strand
GGAAGCGGCCGTCGAAGCCACGACCACCAACGTCGATCAGATCAACCGAATCGCTGTTGAAGAAGCGATACTTCAGACCCACGTCCCAGCTGTCGCTGATCGGTGCGCGAACGCCGGCCAGAACCTGCCAGGCGAAGCCAGTGTCCGAATCGTCGATGAATGCGATGCGACCCGGACGGGTTGCAGCAATCGTCATGTCCGTGCGAGCAACGCCGACACCACCGCCGACAAAGCCCTGCAGACCATCGTCAGGACCGAAATCGATCAAGCCGTTCAGCATGAACGACAGGGCGTTAGCCGAACCGACAGCCGCCGAGCGACCAACCAGGTTGGCAAGACCGCCGCCACGAGCAATCGCGACCGAGGTCTGAACGTCGGTCAGGTCAGCTTCACGATAGCTGACTTCTGCTTCCATGCGGAAAGGACCGAAGTCGTAACCGACGACGGCACCGAGATCATATCCGGTGTCCGAATCAACGATGGTGGCATTGCTCAGAGCGCCGACATCGAACTCGATGTCTTCGACGATCATGGCGCCGCCTTCGACACCGACGTACCACTGACCGTCGCGGGCGAAAGCCGGCGTCGTCAGGGCGGTAGATGCCAACGCCAGTCCAACGACTAACTTGCGCATAGATTTTCCCCTTATAAGTAGGATTTGGAACGACAACTCGGCAACGTTACTAACGCCAAGACAGTTGCCACGCAAGCGCGGTTTTGGCCGGACTGTTGCCAAAATGTCGCCATTTCAGGGGGTGTCGCGCAAAAAATGCACCTCGGCTGCGGCCCTTCCGGCATGGCTATGCTGACGAGGGTAACACACCGAATCATTGACGCATAATGTGCCTGAGATCAATTACGTAACGCCAGCCAGCCCGGCCTGCTGCAGCGCTCCGAGCACGCTGGCAAGCGTCGATCGCGCCTCGACATCGACCACCGAACCGCCCGTCGGGGCGGCGATCGGAGGATAGGCGGCCCATGCGCTGCCATCGAACCGTCGGCATATAGCTGCGGCCTCATCGCGCAATTGCAGACCGGCAGGCGCCGTCGCAAATCGCCATCCCCCCTCGGTAAAGACCGCGATCTTCGCGGCCTGGCTGGCCCAGGCCCCGACCGGGGCGGCACCGACGATCCAGGCCTGACCAGCCACCGGGGTGAGCGGCGCTGGATCGTCGAGCATCGCCTTGACGGTACCCCGCAGCAATGCATCGACCAGCACCAGCGCCTCGTTATGCGTGATTTCCTTCTGTGCCTGCGCCGCATGCAGCAGGGGCATGGAAAAATTGGGGGTCGATGACATGGCAGGCCTTTCGCGCGGTTTGGAAGAAGTCGGTACAAGACGGAACAGCCGTCATCGGGGGACCCTCAGGCGTGTCGCTCCAGAATGCGAGCTGTCCTCGTTCAGCCTGTGAACGCTCTGTCGCTTCAGAGATGGATCGGCACGCTCAGCGGCGGCGACACGCCGAGCGCGCCGCGTTGCACGATGAAAGCTTCGACCGTTCCACTTTCGGCCGCAGCAAGCGCCGCGACTGTTACCGTATCAAGCGTGAGCATCGGCAGGGAGCAGTCGAAATCGGCGACGACGACACCATCGGCAAGGATCGACACGCGATAGGCTTCGAACTCCTCGCCCAGCGGCGCATCGACCAGATCCCGCCATGCAAAGCCGCTGCGGCTGCGACGTGTCCAGCGCAGCGTCATGCCACCACCGGCGAGCGGCTCCACCTGTGCATGTACCGGTGACAGGGGGCGGACGGCCCGACCGGGGCTGGCGAGATCGGCAACCACCGGCGTGCCGTCGCCCCTGCCCTGAGCTGCAGCGCGGAAATCCGGGCCCGGGCCAATCCGGTCCGGATCGACCAGGCCCAGCGCCTCACCGATCAGCACGAAGCCTTCGCCCGCGGCGTGCCCGTCCATGCAATCCTCGGTCCCGCCGCGTCCGCGCAGCAGTCCGCTCAGGCGGAAAGTTCGATCGCCCAGCGGGCGCACGCGCGCGAACTGGACCAGTTCCCGACCAACCATCGCCATATTGGCTCCGCGCGCCAGCGCATCGTCGTCGGCATTGATCAGGGTCAGCGGCCCATCGCGCGCCAGTTGGACGGTGATGCTGCTGCGATCGTCGCGGAGCAGCGCCGTTCCGGCCGCAGGCGGGACCAACACTTGCCCCATGGTCGCGCCGATGCGCAGGAAATCGAGCGGCTCGCCGGTCGATCCGTCCGCCTCGCGCGCATAGACGGTCGCCCCGCGCCAGCCCGCCGAAGCACCCGCCACCGCGATGGCGATATGGGCATGGTTCATCGGCCGGTCGATCGGTGAAGGCAGATCGAACAGCGCCAGAACGGTTATGCCGATGCCATCGTCGGGGGTGTTGACGCTTCGCCCCGGTTCGCTGCCGGCCGGGATATTGGCCGGACGCGTGCGCCGGCTGACCAGCTCCAGATCGATCCCCTCTGCTCCCCATTGCCAGCGCTGCACCTGCCATCGCCCCGCAATGCCATCCACCGTCACGATCCGGCCCGGCTGAAGCGCCGGATCGAACAGGGCAACGCGCAATTGCAACCGTTCCTGTCCGTCGCGGCCTTGCTGCACGAGCCGCTCCACCCGCTGCTGGGCGCGCACCGCGGTCATCACCGCAGCAACATCGATCTGCTGCGCCCGGCCATGATCGCTGGTGCCGCTGCGGCGAAGCCCCGGCTGATAGTCGCGTTCGGGATCGTAATAGCGCAGCGCCAGCGCGCCCGATGTCGGCGTGGTGCGCTGGCGTTCGAACGCGCGCACGTCCGATGCGTCGCGCGGCAGCAGCGCCGACGCCGGGATGAAGCTCGCAGGCCCCAGCCCATTGTCGTGCCACATGATCTGCAATCCACCGTCCTGCTCGATCAGCGATAGCGGAAATCCGGCGGCAATCGCCTGGACCGCATCGCGCCGGCTCTCGGACGGCAAGCTCCAGCCGGTCACCGAGCCCTCGCCCTCGGGTACCCCGGCGGCGATCAGGTCGGCAATCAGCGGACCCAGCGCCACGTCCGTCGCATCGCCGATCACCTCGAAGGTCAGCGAAGGGATGCGGTTGCCGAATTCCTCCAGCGCCATGTCCTCGAACACCGCATAGGCGAGGCCGCGATAGGCCGGACACTGGCCGATGCCCTCGGCCGCTGCGATCAGCGGGTCGAGCGGCTGATCGCCATGGCCATGGTGCAGGCGGAAGCCGGTTTCGCTGGTGAACACGCCGTCCTGGCCGCGCAGCAGATTGCCCTCGGCCCAGATGCGGCCGACACCCTCGATCGGCCGCGCCGACAGTGCGACGGCGAAGCTCACCGAATAGCTGTAGCGCGTTGTCCCTGGCCGGCCCTTGCCGCCCCCTTCGCGGATGCGCCGTTCCTTGAGGTCGGTCGCCCAGATGACCGTCCCGGCGATCCGCGCGCGCCCGTGCACATGGGCAAAGGGGCTGCCATATTGCGAGCTCTGCACCGCCAGATCGGTGAGCCTCGGCCCCTCGCGATCCCTCGGTCGGAACAGGAGCGTCTGATCGATCATGCGCCCGACCAGCGCGCCCAGTGCGCCGCCCAGCGGACCACCGACCAGCGTGCCGACGGTGCTCAATACGAGAGTTGCCAAAGCCTCTATCCTTGCTGAAGCCGCCAGCGCCGCTGCACCGGCCAGGGCGCAGGCGGCGGCGCGGCGACGATCCGCCCCAGGCCGATATGCGCGTGCACCAGCAGCGCATCGGCATCGACCAGCACATGAAATTGCCCCACGCCGGGCTCGCACAGCAGAACGTCGCCCGTTGCGCCCGGCGCGTTATCGGCCACCCGGTCAAGACTGCACATCGCTGCCCAGCCGTCGAACCGATCGAGGCTACCGCCGCGCAGCCGGTAGTCGCATGGCGCATCGACGCCGCGCCCGATCCGTTCGAGCGACGCCGCGACCAGTCCGACGCAATCGAGACCCGTTGCCGGATCGCGCCCGTGCAGGCGGAAAGGGCAGCCGACCAGCTCGAGAGCGGCGGCGGCGAGCCTGTGCCCATCGTCCATGTCAGAACGTCGCAAAGCGGGTGAGCAGATCGTTGCCGGGGAGATGCGGCTCGCCGCGAAAGTTGATCGCATTGCCAAACCGGCCCGAGCAGGTCGCGAAGGCCTTGTCGCAGCCCTCGACCAGCAGCGCGAGATCGCCCGGTTGCGGAGGTTCGTCCGGCAGCGCGTCCAGTTGCAGTACCGCGCCATCGTGGCCCAGAATGCGGCTTTCCAGTCCCGCATGGGCACCGCCGATCCAGCGCAGCAGGCCATGGTCGAACCTGTCGGCATCCTCCGGCCCCGGCGCGGCAAAGACCAGGCCATGAACATCCGCCGACACCAGCGGTACGACGTGTTCGAATCGCGCGAGGCTGAGCCCGCAACCGGGTCCGCAGAAATCGGCGCGGCACGAGGGCGAGGCAGCGGGCGCGTAGGGCGCATCGAGCCTCGCCTTGAGGCCGCGCAGCTCGGCCGCAAAGCGCTGCCCCTGCACCGATACTGCGCCGAGATGGCCATGCCAGAACCAGGCGATGCCCTCGTGCGGGCGTTCCCAATCAACCAGGCCCATGCGGATCGCGGCCTCGTCCCAGCGCCCCGCCTGCAGATCGTCGGAGCGGATCAGCGCATGGCTGAGCGCGCCGCCGACATCCATGTCGAGCGGATCGAGCCCGTCGTCCATCTCGATCGCCGAGGGCAGCATGCCCGGTGCGGCGTGATAGCGCACATGATCGATCACCAGATCACGATCGTGCGCGGCAAAGCCGAGCGCGATGCCGTCGCTCCGCTCGACATGCCACAGCATCGCGATCGTCTCGAGCGGGCGGTCGAACCAGCGCGTCCTCATGTCGCCTCGCGGATCTCGACCAGCGGCACCGATGCCGCCTCGCCCGCCGCGAAGGTGGCCGCGCCCACGCTCAGCGCGTCAGTGGCAAAGCGCACGGGCACATCGAACAGAAAGCCTGCGCGCACTTCGGCACCGGGTGCGGGCGGCGACGCGAAGCGGACGATGCCGCCGGGCTGGAGCGTCCAGCCGGAGACGGCCGCGCCGTCCACCGATACCAGCACCGAGCCCGTGACCGGACGGGTAATCCGCCGCTGCTGGCCATCGGGCGGGTCGCCATAGCTTTTCACCAGCGCGAACTCCGACCGCACGCCATCACCCTCGCCGAGAAGCTGATCGGCATGGTGCGGCGGCGCGTTACCCTCTGCCGAGCTGGAATCGAGCGGATCGCGCAGGCGAAAACCGCGCGCCGCTCCGCGCCGCGCGCGGAAGAAGGCGATCAGCTCGGCGCAATCCGCCTCCGACCGGATGCCAGGCCCCACATCATAGCTCAGGCTCGCATCGGCCCAGAGGCTGTTGCGCGTCTCGTGCCCGCTCACCGACTGGAAGACCTGGGTCGAAAAGCGGCTGGTGCATTCCGCCTCGCGGCCGATGGCCAGCGGGAACAGCACATCATCAAAGGCCTGCATCGCAGCATCTCCCTCGCTGGCCAGATCGAAATAGGTGAAGCCGTCGCGCGTGACCTGGGGCAGCGCCCAGATCAGGATCTCGGGCACGCCGCGCGCCTTCGCCATATCCGCCGCACGCGCGATGTTCGCCCAGACGGCCTTCCGTTCGGGAAGCAGCACGAAGCCGCTCATGTAATGCTGCTGTGCCAGCGGATAGCCCAGCCGCTGCTGCATCGCCGCCAGCCCGGTCTGCTGCTCGGCAAAGCGCCCCTCGATCACCCAGTCATAATCCTCGAGCTGGAGCACATCGAACGCGGGCCAGGCCCAGCCGACCGGCACATTGGCGCGCCGCGCCTCGGGCGCTGCGGCGTCGAGCACGGTAGGAAGGTACACCAGCACCAGAGATTCGACTGGCTGCGGCGCGACCGCATCGCGAACCGCATCGACCAGCGCCAGAGTCGAGCTCGCAAGCATCGCGCCGGCCTGGTCGAGCATCGCGCGCTGCGCAGCGTTCATCGATGCGCGGATTGTCGGGATCGAGACGAGCGCCGATCCGAAGGCGGCGCGCGCGGCATCGTCATACAGGCAGATGCGCCCGTCGGGCATGATCCACCACCATGGTTCGCCGACCTGGAAGCGCACCGGCAGGCCGGCTTCCGCCAGGATCTGGCCGAACGCTGCACCCACCGCCTGCAGAAAGGCCATGGCGTCCGGATTGGCCGGGCTGAGCAGGGTCGAGGGCGGCACCCAGCCGGTCAGCGCCGGATCGCCATTCTCCGCGCGCTGCTTCCAGTCCGTCGGGCAATGCGCGTCGAACAGCTCGTAGGACAGCGACAGGATCGGGCTGAGGCCGAAGCGCTTGGCCTCGTCCGCCAGACTGCGGTGCCAGGCGGCGCAGGGCGGGTTGATCGCGCCGCCCGCGATGGTCACCAGCAGATCCCCGCCGCTCCGCGCCAGCGAGAAATAATGGCTCATCCCGACATAATGGTTGATCGACCCGCGATAGCCCAGGCCGATGATGTTGCGCACGATCCGCGCGGGCGTGAGGTTGAAGCTGTCGTCATAGGCGGTCGCCATCGAAAGACCATGCGGCGGCACGAGCACGTCCCCGATCTCGAGCACCGCACCCGCGCCATCGCAGGACATGCCGGTCAGTTCGACCCAGCCATGGGCCGGCGCCTCCAGCGCGCCCGGGCTGGTGTCATAACCCGGCGGGACCAACGAGATGAACATCCGGTCGATGTCCGCCGCATGCACCGGATCGGCCTCGCCGGGCAGCACGAAGCCGCCCGACAATGCTGAAAAGGGCAAGGTGACCAGAGCATCCTCGGGCGTGCCGACGGCATAGTTCCACAGCCGGACATACCAGCTGCGCGGCGCGCCGACCGCATCGCGCCCTTCGATCGTCAGCGTCGGGCCATGCACCGCATCGAGCGGCTTGATTCCCGACGAGCGCCAGCGGAAGCGTAGCGTGGTGCGGCGATAGTCGCGCCCGGTCGCATAGGCGAGCAAGGGGTGATCGAACCGGTCCTCGCTCTCCCAGATCAGCCCGGCCAGCGCATCGCGATCGTGAAACTGCAGATCGACCCGCAGCGCATCGGCCGCCGTCGTGACGACCGACGCCATCATCGGGCGGGGAAAATTGACCGTCCAGAAGCGCGGATCGAAGCGCTGGATATGGCTCGACATCTGGTCACGGCGCGCATCGCACAGCCAATAGGCCATGGTTCAATCCTCCATCAGCGCGCGGCGCACCGCGCGCGCGACCTGACGGCTCGAGGCCTGCATGGCGGCGGGTGCGGCCTGGGCTGGAGCGTTGATGCTGATCGAGACACGCACGTCGCGTCCGCCCCCGCCGCCACGCGGTTCGACCCGGCCATAGCCCTGCGGCACGAACAGTTCGGTTCCGCGCTCCCCCACGAGATAGGGCCGGCCCGCTGTGACCGGCCCGCCGGTGGCGCGCCCCGGCAGGCCGAGCAGCCCCGAGAGCAGGCCGACGACCGGCGATGCGCCGCCATCCCCCCTGCCCAGCCCGATCGCGGCCAGCCCCTTTTCGATCGCCGCCGCCGCGATCTCTTCCATGACCGCGAGCGCGATGCGCTTCAGGTCCTCGAAGCCCAGCGAGCCTCGCCGGATCGCGGCGAGCAGCCCGCGCTCGAGCACCTGGCCCGCACGGCCCAGCCCCTCGATCAACGTGCTGTCGATCTGCCCGCGCATCACCGCAACGTCGCGGCCAAAGCCCTGGGTATCGGCGCGCACGCTGACCAGCAGCTGCTCGATCTCGTCATCCATCTCGTGTCTCCGATCCATCGGGAAACAGCACGCGCAGCGCCGCTATGGCCTCGGGCAAAGGCGGTACGGCAGCGGGATCGCCGGGCATGCTCAGCGCAGCCGCCAGTTCGTCGGGCGTGGCCTGCCAGAATTCGTGCGGCCGCCAGCCGAGCAGCCGCGCCGCCAGGCCCGCGAGCACCCGCGCCGCGTCGGCAAAAGGTGCAGCGCTCATCGGCCCTGCAGAATCTGCCGGAGCAGGATTTTCAGCACCGGTGTCAGCGCCACCAGCCCGGCTTCGGCCACCGCCTCGGCAAAGCTGTCGCGATCAAGAGGGCAGGTCGCGGCGTCGCGGCAGTGCCAGAGCAGCGCGACCAGTTCGGCCAGGCCCAGCCGCCCGGCGGCGGCGCGTTCGACCAGATCGAACAGCGGCCCAATCTCCTGCTCTGCCGCGATCAGGGCGGAAAAGCTCGGGCGAAGCAGCACATCCTGCCCCGCCAGCGCCAGCTTTGCCTCGCCGCGCACCGGGTTGGCGTTCGGGCTGCCGTTCACAGGCTCGTCACCGCGCCCGAGCTTTCCAGCGCGAGCGAATAATTGCGCTCGCCATTGAAATCGCCGGCATATTCGAGCCGCGCGACCAGGAAGCGCCCGCGCATCCGCGCGCCGTTCTCGAAGCTCAGCTCGTAATCGTCGAGCGTGCCGTTCATCGCATGCACGCGGATCGCGTTCTCGGCATCCGAACCCAGGAACAATCCCGCCGCCGAGACCGAGACCGATCGCACGCCCGCGCCCGACAGCAGCTCGCGCCAGCCGCCGCTGCCCTTGTGCGTGATCACCACCGGTTCGCCGTTGATCGCCATCTGCGTGGTGCGCAGACCCGCCACGGTGCGATAGGCGGGCGGGCTTGCGCCATCACCGATCTTGAGCAGGAAGGCGCTGCCTTTTTCCGCCGTCATGTCTTGGTCCTTTCGTCAGGGGGCCAGCAGCCGCGCCCGGTAGTCGAGCGTGACGAGCCAGGTTTCGCCGATCCGCAGGGTGCGGCTGCGCAGGGGGTGGAGGCTGATCAGCCGATAGCCGGTGCCTCTGCGGGGCATCGCCGCCAGCCGGCTTTCGAGCGCGGCGGCGATGGCGGAGACGCGGCCAGCATCCTGCGAGCCTTCTCGAATCGAGAATGCCAGCCGCAGTTCGCGCCCGGGCCGGTCCTTGGTGCCCCAGTCGGTCGCCAGCACATCGTCGAGCAGCGCATAGGGCGCAGCAATGCGCGCCGGTGCGCGGTGAAACACGCCGTTGACCTGCGCCATCAGCGCGGTGTCGCCCGCCAGCCAGTCGATCGCGGCCAGCGCGAAATCCTGTTCGAGGCTCATCGCAGCAATCTCCCCAGCCAGCGCAACGCGGCATTCAGCCACCAGCGGCGGCGCAACCCTCGCCCGGACAGGCTTATCCGTCCGGAATCGCGCTCAATCAGGATGTCGGGCAGCTGCTCGCTGATCTCGAAGCACGCCCGTTCGGCCAGCCGCCCGGCCCGGCGCTCGCCGATCCGCGCGGCGCGGCGCAGCAGCACGGTGCCGAAGCGCGCGCTCACAGCCGCACCCTGCGCCAGGGACGCCACAATGCGCCGATCATCGCCGGGGGCGCGGCATCGCCGGCATCGCGCGCCAGGTGCACATGCGCCGCCAGCCGTAGGATTCCCTGGCGCAAGCCTTCGGGAAGTTCCCCCCATTGCGCGGCCAGGCCGGCAAGATAGCGGATCTCGACCCGGCTGGCCGATCCGGGATGCAGCACGCGCACCCGGCCGAGGCCGTCGGACGAAAGCTCGATCGCATAGGCCTCGCTCGGCAAGGCAAAGCTCTCGCCCGCGCTGGTGATGCCCTGCACCCCGGTAATCGCGGTCACGGGCGACGCGGTCAGCTGCTGCCAGTCGCGCGCCACGGCGAGCGTCTCGCGATGCGGCCGGATAAGCAGCGCCTGCCCGATGAACTGCTCGCACAGCTCGGCCGCGCTGCGCAGATGGCCGATCAGCACCGCATCGTCATCGTCGCGGGTGATGTTGAGGAACGCTCTGGCTTCTGCCAGCGCCAGCGGGGCGAGCGCAGCGGGCGCGCTAGTGACCATGGCCATCAGCGTGGCTCCACCCGGACGGAGACGGAGCGCTCATCGATCTCGCCATTGGACAGCGTGACCCGGTTCGTCAGCGCATAGATCGCGCCGACCTGACCACCCGCAATGGTCACGGTCGCGCTGCGCCCGTCATGGCTATCCGTGATCACGGCGAGACCGCCGGGCGCATCCGGAGCGACGCTCCAGCCGCTGGCGACAATCAGGTTGATCCCCAGATAGGCCGCGCCCCAGTCGACGCGATAATCGATCCGGCTGTCCGGATCCTTGACGAACAGGCTCATCGGCTGCTCCTGCATGAAAATGTGGGATGGACGACCGCGCCCGGTCAGAGGCGGCGCGGCGAAAGCGTGCGGACATCGGCATTCGGTCGCGCGGTCTGGATCGCTCGCACCGCCAGCGGCACCGGCCCGTTGCGGCTTGCGCCGAGGCGACGCGCGCTGCCCGAGGCGATGGGCATGTCGCCCAGGCCATCACCCCGCAGCATCGGAAGGTCCCGCGGCCATGGCGAACACGGTCTGGGCGAGCGCGGCGATCAGGAACAGGCCGAGCTGATCGCTGCGAATGCCATAGCGCTCGTGCTCGCCATCCTCGTCCTGCCAACGGTCATGGCAACACCAGCCATAGCGCCGCCAGTCGAGCCCGTGGCTTTGCATGATGGCAAACGCGGTCTGGGCGCGGACCCCGAAATGGCGGCGCGCCTCGTCCGTCCCCTTCGCGTCGAGCGAGCGGTTCCACTGGAACAGCCCCAGTTCGGCCATGATCGCCAGCGCCGCCTGGCGTTCGGGCTCGGTCATCGGGCCCAGCCAGAGCTTGTCGCGCGCATCGGAGGTCGTGATGGCGCCCGATGCGGCATAGATGTTCGACCAGCGCAGTTCGGGGCGCCCCAGCAGCACCAGATTGTCCGCCCCCGGCGACAGCGCCCGATCGGAATGTCCGTTATGGCTGGCGATCGCGATCACGCTGCGGGTCGCTGACAGACCTCCATAAGCGAATATGGCCAGCGAACCCGCGACGCCGCCAGGGTCGACCATCGCACCGATTCCCGGCGCGCTGTTCCAATAGTCGGGCAGATAGAAATGGCCATCGCCCAGATACAGCTGGGTCCCGGCCATGCTGTTCACCGGCCCCCCGGCCTGCAGCGAATAGGCTGCGATACTGGCTCCGCGCACCTCCAGCCTGGCGTAAGGCGCGGCGCCACCGACGCCCAGATTGGCATTGCCGGTTACCCAGTTGCCGGCGGCGTCGCGCGGCATGAAGTCATGGGTGTGCACCATTGGCGCATAGCCATCGTGCGTGTGCGTCAGCGGTGCGTAATTGTCATGGCCGTGCACCAGGGGCGCATAGCTGCCGACGGGTTGCTTCCCCGCCAGCGCCGCAGCCAGCCCGTCGACCTGATCGATCGCGTGGACATGACCGGACCGGTCCTCGCGTTCGGCGAACCATTGCGCGGCGACGGTCAGCGTGACGGTCTTGAGACCCGCCGCGAAATCCACGCGCGCACCCGACGACGACGCCAGCACAGTGTCCCGCAGCAGTGCACCCGCCTCGAGTCGGCCTTCGCCGACCTCCCACTGGTCTTCATGCGTTACTCCGGCAACCGCGTACTGAAACCGCTCGCCGGCGGGAACGGCATCGGCAAAGCGGCGATGGCCGGGCGTCGCGCCGCCGAGCGCGAACGCCCCGGTTCCGGTCGCGGTGCTGGTCTCGCGCACCAGATCGGCAAAGAAAAGGTCGGGCATGGAGGGTTGTCCGTTTCAGGCAGGCAGAAAAATGCCCGCGCGGCAGGGGAGAGACCGCGCGGGCACCATCCCGGTCGGGATGTCGGGGCAAGGCGCGCGCGATCAGCTCGCGGCGAACTTCATCAGCTTGATCGCCTCGGAATTCATCACCTGGCCGCCGATCCGCTTGGTCGCATAGAAATGCACGAACGGCTTGTTGGTGAAGGGATCGCGCAGGATGGTCGTCGCGCTGCGCTCGGCGATCAGATAGCCGGCGCGGAAATTGCCGAAGGCGATCGACAGGCTGTTCGCCGCGATATCGGGCATGTCCTCGGCCTCGACCACCGGATAGCCGAGCAGCGTCGCGGGCTGTCCCGCCGCCAGCGAAGGCTGCCACAGGAACGCCCCGTCGTCGCTCTTCATCTTGCGGATGCGCGCCAGGGTCGAGGAGTTCATCACGAAGCTCGCCCCCTGGCGATAGGCCGGGCGCAGCGCGTGGACCAGATCGATCAGCCGGTTCTCGGGCGCGCTGCTGGCGAAACTGCCGTCCGCGCCCGAGGCGACATATTGCAGCGTGCCGAACGCGCGTGCGGCATCGTCCTGCGGCGTGGGCGTACCGGTCAGGAACCCGCGCGGGCGGTTGGTACCGCTGCCGCCCACGAACGCCGCGCCCTCGGCGCGCGCGAATTCCTCGGCAATTTCGCCCGCCAGCCAGCCTTCGACATCGAACGCGGCATCGTCGAGCATCGCCTGGCTCGCCGCGGGATTGGCGTAGAGTTCGCCGCTAGGCGGAGCGATCTCGGCAAAACTCGGCGTGTCGGTCTCGGGCCGCGCGGCCGTCTCGCTGACCCAGCCCGAAGGCGTGCCGCCGGTGGTGACGAGCTTGCGATAGCCCGCGGTGCCGGTCTGCACGACCTGCGCGATCGAACGGATCGGCGAGATATCGGCGAGCGTGCGGGCGATCAGCGCATCGATCTCGCGCGGAACGGCAAAGCCGCCATCAGGCCCCGTCGCCGCGCTGAAGCTCTTGATGCCGGTTTCCAGCCCGCGCCGCAGATACTGGTCGATGAAGCTCTTGGTCTCGGGCGCTTTGCTTTCGCTGCCGCCGAGCGAAGGGCGCGAACCGGTGCGGGCGAGCCGCTCGATCCGCTCGCGCATCGTCGCGTTTTCGGCGCGGATCGCATCGACATCGCTTTTCACGCCATCGAGCCGGGTCTCGAGCGCGGCGATGCGCTCTTCATGCTCCTCGGCCGCGAGCAGGCTGTCGAACGAGGCTTCGAGCGGATCGGCCTCGGCCTTCATTTCGAGGGGATTTGCGGGGATTTCCATCATTTCTTCCTTCCGTTCTGGGATCACACGGGGAAAACCCCCGGATTGCGGGCACAAAAAACCCCGCCGAAGCGGGGCAGATGGGGAAAGGCGGCGGATGGTCAGCGCAGCATGTGCACCCTGGCCCCGGGCATCATCGGCACGCTGACCAGGCTCACCTCGACCAGATCGAGATCGAACAGCTCGCGCGGGGCGGTCCCCAGGGCACGGCGGACGCGGTAACCAAAGCTGAGACCGCGCACCGCGCCGCTCTTCAGCGCTGCGAGCGCCTCGTCCGCCGCATCGTCGAGCGCCGCGATGACGCGCAGCCCGCGCCGGTCCTCCTCAGCCAACGTCACCGAACCGATGCGCCGGTCGGGCCGGTGCTGCCAGAGCAAGGGCAGCGGGCGTGCGGCCTCGCCCAGCGTTCGCTGGAAGGCCCCCCGCCGCACGATGTCGCCGCCCCGGTCGACCCGGTCGAACAGCGCGGCATAGCCCGCGAGACGCAGGCTCATTGCACCATGTCGCCCAGGCCCAGCTGCACCGCGAGCGCCGCGAGCAGCAGCGCCATCACGCCGCGCACGAACTTGTCGAAGGTCTGGCCCCAGATGCCCGACCGCGCATCGCGCCAGCCCTGGAGCAGTTCGCGCAGCTCGCGCAGGTCCTCGCCCGCGCGCGCATCGGCCAGGCCGATCCGGGCGAGCGCGCGGCCCGCGCCCAGTTCGCCTGCCTCTTCGACCACCGCGCGCAGCGTGGCGACATCCGCGCCCTCCTCGGCCGCCTGCGCGAGCAGGCTGGCGAGCATGTCTTCGCTTTCCATCGTCATGTTCCGATCCCCAGCATCGCCCGCTTTTCTTGCGGAGAAAGAAAGTCCGCCGCGCCCACTTGCTGCCACAGCCGCTCGCGGTCCTCGGACAGGGCAGGCACCCGGTCCTGATCGACCGCGAGCGTGCCCTGCGGCCACCAATGCGCCAGTCCTTCGGCCAGCGCGGCGGTGATCTTGTCCGCCAGCGGCAGCAGCGTCAGCCGCCACAGCGCGCGATTGGCCTCGCGATAATTGGCATAGGTATTGTCGCCCGGCAGGCCGAGCAGCATCGGCGGCACCCCGAAGGCGAGCGCGATCTCGCGCGCGGCGTTCGACTTGAGCGCGACGAAATCCATGTCCGCCGGCGACAAGGCCATGCTCTGCCAGCTCAGCCCCCCTTCGAGCAGCATCGGGCGTCCGGCATTGGCGTGCCCGACAAAGCTCGCCTCGAGCTCGGCCTTGAGCCGGTCGAACTGCTCGGGGGTCAGCACCCCACCCGGTTCGTCGGGGCGATAGACCAGCGCACCCGAGGGTCGCGCGGCATTGTCGAGCAGCGCCTGGTTCCAGCGGCCTGCGGCATTGTGCACCGCCACCGCGCGCGCCGCCGCGCCCAGGCATCCCAGACCATAATGGTCGTCGCTCGGGTGAAAGGCCTTGATATGCACGATCACCGGCGCGCCGTCGCCCTCCTGCGCCGCCAGCCGCGTCGAGCTGTCGCCGACGCGATAGACATAGGCGGCGGGCCAGCCGCGCTCGTCGGGCTCGATGCTCACCCGGTCGGGGCGCAGCGCGAACAGCTCGGCGGGTCTGCCGTCGGCGTCGCGCAATATCTGGACATAACCATTGCCGTGCAGCAGCAGATGCGCCGCCAGCGTTTCGAGCAGCCCCTGGCCCGCGCTGGTCGCGGCGACCAGCGCCGCGATCGCCGGATCGGAAGCCGCGATCGGCGCGCCGCCCACCCCTTCTGCCACCAGTCGCACCGCGCGCTGGGCGATGGGATTGTCGCAATAGGCCGCGCGCACCTGCTCGGCATGGCTGAGCGGCGGATCGGCGAGCGCGAGGCTCCACGGGCTGGTGAAGGCGCGCGCGAGCACCGGCCTTGCCACGCCCGAGCCCTTCAGCGCGAGCGCCAGCTGCTTCCAATATCCCATATCATGTCTCCAGCGATCGGATGCGCGGAGTGCCGCGCCGTCCCAGCATCAATTCGGTCAGCGCCCAGACCAGCGCATCGGCGCGGTCGGGCGATCGGCCCGGTCCCTGATAGGACCCGCCCGCCATTAGCCCGCACATCTCGTCCTCCAGCCGCGCGAAGGTGCCGCAATGCACCACCCGGCCCGCCTCGTAGAGCGCGGCCACCGGCTCGGCGCGCGCGGCCTTGCCCCGGCTCGCATGCACCAGCCGCACCGGCAGCGCGATGTTCGAGGCGCGCAGCACCGCGCCCACCATCTCGCCGCCCTGATTGGCCTCAGCGATGATCCGGTCCGCGCCCCAGGCTTCGGACGCCGCCGACACCGCGCGCGCCCAACCTTCGGGCGATGCGCCTTCGACCGAAGTATCGGCCAGCACCGCTGCGCGGCCATCGTCCTGCAACGCGCAGACGATGATGCCGCACGCGTCGCCCGAGGACCCTGCAGGCGGGTCGACCCCGATCACGACGCGCACCAGGCCTTGCGCCTGCCAGCGCACGCGGCACGCCTCGATCAGGCTGCGGCTCCACAAGGCGCCCTCGACATCTTCGAGCAGTTCGCCGTCGAGCTCCTGCCGCCCCAGAGCGGTGCCGCCATAATGCCGCTCGACCGCCGCGAGGAACGCGGGTGGCAGATTGGCGCGGTTGGCATGGCTGCTGCCCCGGCTGATGACGAGGCCGGGATCATCGAGCAGCCGTCGCACGAGCGGCACCGCGCGCGGCGTGGTGGTGGCGCAGACCTGCGGCAGCGATCCCACGCGCAGGCCCAGTTGCAGATTGTCCCAGGCCGCCATCGCGCGGCCCGAAGCATTGTCCCATTTCGCAATCTCGTCGCACCAGGCATGGCTGTGCTCGGGTCCGCGCAAGCCTTCGGGCTCGGCGGCGGAAAACAGCACCGCCTGCGCCCCACCCGGCCAGCGCAGCCGGCGCAGTGAGGGCTCCCAGTGCGGCCGCGTCGACTCGGGCGCGATCGCCAGCAGCCCGCTCTGCCCCTCGACCATCACGCTGCGCGCATCGGCCAGATTTGCTGCGACCAATGCGATGCGCGCATCGGCAATCGATTCGCCGATCTGCCGGACCCATTCCGCCCCGGCGCGCGTCTTGCCGAAGCCGCGCCCGGCGAGGATCAGCCAGGTGCGCCAGTCCCCCGCCGGTGCCAGCTGTTCGGGCCTCGCCCAGAACGGCCAGTGATGGCCGAGCGCCTGCACCGCCGCATCGGGCAATTCTTGCAGATAGAGCCTGGCCGCTTCTGTCGGCATCGCCGCCAGCCGTTCGGCCAGCGAAAGGCTGTTCATTCGCGCGCGGGCTCAGCCGCGCCCGGCGCCTGTTGGACGTCGGTTCGCTCCGCACCGGCAGCGGTGCCGAGCCGCTCGCGAATCTGCTCCAGCGTGACGGCAAGCTGGTCGCGCACGTTCCTGGCGCCCTGCGGATCGGCGGGCGGATCGGCGCGCGCCTTTTCGACGCTCTGCTTGTACGCCATCAGCAGCTTCAGCCCCTGTGCATCGTCGAATTCGGTGGCCTTGCCGATGCTGCCATCGGGGCGCTTGACCGGCTTGATCGTGCCGAAGCGCGCGGTCTTGAGCATACGGAACTCGAGCTCGTCATAGCCGGTGGCGATCGCCATCTGCCAGCCATGGCTGAATGCGGGGCACGTTGCGCGCAGCCGGTAAACCGCCGATCGCGACACTCCGGCACGCTTGGCCGAAAGCGAGACGTTCGAGGTTTCGGCAAGATGGTCGAGGAACGCGCACAGGCTTTCCTCCGACAGGCTGTCGGACAAGGCATTCTCCGCGGGGCACTGGATAGGCGAGAGAGCCTGTCGCCGGGGTATCCCGACTCGCTCCATCTCGATGTTCCTGTTTTGTACCCACTCAGCGTGACGATGTCAACCGGAAATAACCAATACGGTTAATACACCTCGTCAGGCGGCGGCGGATCCTGCATCAGGTTGAGCCGTCGCAGCGCCAGCGCGGCCAAGCGCTGGGTCTCGCTCTTGCGCCGGGCAGCAGCCAGGGGGCGGGTGGCGGCGGGGCGGATGATCTCGGCATCATAGGCATCGGCAACGATCAGCCCGGTGACATCGGGCAGGAACGCCTCGCTGCCCACCAACCCCGCATCGAGCGCCGGGCAAAGGCCCCAGTAGAAGCGGTCGCAATGGTCGAGATATTCGCCCCATTTGGCATCGCCCAGCAGATCGCCGCGCGCCACCTTGATCTCGACGATGACGATCTGCCCGCGCGCATCGATCCCCATCAGGTCGGCGCGGCGGCCATTGGGCAACGCCACTTCGGACGCCACCCAGATCTGGTTGCGCCGAAACAGCCGCGCAATCCCGCGCGCGACCGCTGCTGCACCGCCGGGCGGACCACAGGACGAAACGATCGGCTCGGACGGCGCTTCATATGCATCGGGCATGGGCAGGGCGTGGGACAAGTTCTGAACCATGGCCCACGACTAATACAAAACAGGAACAAAGAAAAGGGGCGGCGCCGTTCAGGCGCCGGTGCCGGCCTGCCCCCGCTGGGCCAGCAGAGCGGTCAGGCTGTCGCAGCATTCGCGATGCAGCAGGGCGGCGGCTGCCCGCGCCGGATGCCCGAGGCGGCGCGCCCGTTCGAGCGCGGAAAAGCCGGCTTGCAGCGCCGCCGAAAGCGCGTCGAACTCGGTCTCCAGGAACGTGGTGCCGCGTGCGTCCAGCTCGGCCAACCGGGCGGCGAGCGCGGCGCGTTCTCCAAGACCTGCGGCCTGATGGGATGTGTTGGTACCCGCCAGGCGGCCGAGTACCGTCAAGGCCATGCCGATCGCCTCCACTTGCGCAAGGAGCGAATCGATCGCGCCGTGATCGCGCGAATCGGACTGGAGGGGGCGGAGCGAGGCGAACATCGCGTAATACCGTGGCCGCATCCGGTTAACATCGCGATAAAGGTCCGAACCGGTGCGTTTTCGTGGCGTGAATGACACAATCTTTCAAAGAAGCGGGTCTTCTTAGCATTTTTCTCTTGTGCAGCGCAGCACAGCGGGGCAGCATTGCTGTCGCTGATTGTGAGCACTCCGGATTTGGCGCCAAGGGACGCCAGCAAGAACAGAGAGTAGCCGCTGCAGCGCAGGCGGGACGAAACGCATCCAGTTGAAAGGAAAAACATGCGTACGTCCAAATTCCACCGGGGCCTTGCGGGCCTCGCTCTCCTCCTGTCGTCGGCTGTCGCCACGCCTGCCCTTGCGCAGGAAGAGGAGTCCAAGCCCATCACTGTCACCGGATCGGTCGGGCTTGTGTCCGACTATCGCTTCCGCGGCGTTTCGCAGTCGGATGAAGGCGTGGCGGTCCAGGGCGGCTTCACCGTCGCGCACGAATCGGGCTTTTACGTCGGCACCTGGGGATCGAACCTGGCCGGCTGGGGCACGTTCGGCGGCCCGAATCTCGAGGTCGACCTGTTCGCCGGTTACGCCACCACCGTGGGCTCGGCCGGCATCGACGTCGGCGTGACCTGGTACATGTACCCCGATGGCTTCGACAACACCGATTTCTTCGAAGGCTATGCCAAGCTCAAGGGCACGGCCGGGCCGGTGTCGCTGACCGCGGCCATCTATTATGCGCCCAAGCAGGAAGCGCTCGGCAATTTCTCGAACACGCCGTTCAGCCGGGGCCAGAAGGAAGACAATCTCTATCTGGCAGGGGACGCCAGCGTCGCCATTCCCGACACGCCGGTCACGATCAATGCGCATATCGGCTATTCCGAAGGCAATCCCGGCCTGGGCCCCAATGGAACCAGCGTGACGCCCACCGGCGAATACTGGGATTATTCGATCGGCGCGGCGGTGAACGTCTACGGGCCGATCACGCTCAGCGTGTCCTATGTCGATACCGACATCGGTCGCGCGGAATCGGCCTATCTGCTGCCGAACTTCCAGAAGTTCCGCAACGGCGGCGGACAGATCGCCGACGGCACCATCGTGTTCGGGGTGACGGCCGCCTTTTGACGAACCGTTTCGGGGGGCTGTGGCCGCATCCGCTGCTCAGGGGTGCGGCCACATCTTTTTGGCTTTCGCTGGCAAAATGGGCTAAGGGCGCGCGCGCATGACCCGATTGCGCCTCGCCACTGTCCGCCCGCAAGAGCCCGAGATCTTCCATTCGCTGCAGGGCGAAGGGGTATCGATCGGCAGGCCTTCGGTCTTTGTCCGCCTGTCCGGCTGCAACCTCGCCTGCCACTGGTGCGACACCCCCTATACCTGGTTTTTCGAAGGCCATGCCGGGCCGCATCGCGGCGACCGTCAGTATGACCGGCGCGCCAACAGCGTGACGCTCGACATTGCCGAGGTCGTCGACCGGATCCGCGGCTTCGACTGCTCGCATATCGTGTTTACCGGCGGCGAGCCGCTGCTGCAGCAACCCGCGCTTGCGGCGCTGTGCGAACGGCTGGGCCCGGATTATCATGTCGAGATCGAGAGCAACGGCACCGTCGCGCTGACACCGGGCTTCGCTCCCTGCGTCCACCAGCTCAACCTGTCCCCCAAGCTTGGCCATTCGGGCAATGCCGAAAGCGCCCGGTGCAACGACGCGGCGCTGGCGGGCTATGCCCGCGACCCGCGTGCCTGGTTCAAGTTCGTGATCGCCGAGCCCGCCGATGCCGAAGAGGTCTCGGCCCTGGCGGACCGCCATGCCATCGCGCCGCAGCGCATCATCCTGATGCCGGAAGGGACCGACAGCGCGACCTTGCACGCCCGCAGCGCCTGGCTCGCCCCGCTCTGCCTCGATCGCGGCTGGCGCTTTACCGACCGGCTGCACATCCACCTGTACGGCGATACGCGCGGCACCTGATCCGCGCGCGGGGCTGCCCGGTCAGCGGCCGTTGTTCAGATTGTCCTTGTTGCGCCAGCGGGCGATGACGCGCGCGACCATCTCGCTCTCGCCGCCATTTTCCTTCCAGAGCGCGCTGAACGCCGGGTCGTCAGAAGCAGGGCGGCGCGACTCGGCCAGATCGTCGAAGGCGACGCGGATGGGGATCGCGACCCCCTCGCCGCAGATGATGGCTTCGCGGTTGCGCAGCGCCGGGATCGAATCGAGAAACCCGCGCGCGCCCTCGGGCATGGCCGATCGCACATGCGCCTGATCGCGATCGTTGTTGAGGCGCATGGCGATGATCGTGCCGCATTGCGACAGCACGCCTTCCGAAAGGTCCGAGGGGCGCTGGGTGATCAGCCCCAGCGACACGCCATATTTGCGGCCCTCCTTGGCGATGCGGCTCAGCACGTCGCGCACCGCGCTATGATCGTTGACCCGGTCGGAGGGGATGTAGCGATGCGCCTCCTCGCACACCAGCAGCACCGGCTTGGTGCGCTCCTTGCGGCTCCAGATGGCGAAATCGAAGATCATGCGGCTGAGCACCGCCACCACGGTCGCGGTGATATCCGACGGCACGCTCGACACATCGATGACCGAGATCGGCTTGCCATTGGCCGGCAGACGGAAGATCTTGGTGATGAAATCGAGCATCGTGTCGCCGACCAGCATGCCCGAGAACATGAAGCTGTAGCGCGGATCGGCCTTGACCTCCTCGATCTTGCCCTTGATCCGCAGGAACGGCGCGCTCGAGGTCGCCTTGTCGAGCTTGCCCATCTCGTTCTGGATGTTCGCGACCAGATCGGACAGCATATAGGGGATCGGCGTGTCCACGGTGACGCGGGCATTGCCCAGCGCCAGCTTGCCCTTCAGCCGCGCCGCGAGCAGGCACTTGGCGAGAATTTCGGCATCGGTCTGCCGGTCGGCGCCGTGCGAGGTGAGGAACACCTCACAATGCTCCTCGAAATTCATCAGCCAATAGGGCATCGCGAGATTGCCGACATCGAACAGTTCGCCATTCTGCGCGAAGGCGCTCGAATATTCGCCGTGCGGATCGATCATCACGATATGGCCGTCGGGCATCATGTCGCAGATGCGGTGCAGGATCAGCGCGGCGGCGGTCGACTTGCCGGTACCGGTCGAACCCAGCAGCGCGAAATGCTTGCCCAGCAGCGCGTCGACATAAAGCGCGCCGCGCGTGTCGCTGGTCGGATAGACCATGCCGATCTCGATATGCGGGCGCGCGTCGGCGGCATAGACCTGCTTGAGATCCGCGCTGGTCATCGCATAGAGCGGCGTACCCGGGACCGGATAGCGCGTCACCCCGCGCCGGAAGTTGAAGATGCGCCCGGTGAGCTTTTCCTCCTCACCCTCGCCGAGGAAATCGATCTGGCAGACGATCAGCCCCGCCTCGCGCTGGTGCATGCGCTGGGTGCGGACGTTCGCGACCAGCCAGCGATTGCCCATGCGAATCTTGACCTGGCTGCCGACCTGCCCCGCCATCGAGACGCTGGGATCGCTGTGATCGATCAACGCCTGCAGGCGGCTGGCGTCGAGCAGCACCTGCGAGCTCGATCCGGCAATCTCCACCACCTCACCGATGCGCAGCTGTTCGGTAGGGCGCTGGATCACCAGCGGAATGTCGGGACGCTCGGCGGAACTGGCGGGAATGCGCCCCTGGAAGCTGCGCGGGTTGAGATCGACCATCGGGCTGTCTGTGCCTTTTGCTTTGCGTAATCGCAGCAAGGCATAGGCGCATAGGGTAAATTTTCCCTCTATGCCGAGGACGCGGCGACCGCCGTCAGATCTTGCGGAAGACCACCCCGCCGAGCCAGCCGAGCGCAAGCGATATCAGCACCGCGCAGACGCCATAGGCGAAGGGCTGATATTCGGCGACCGTCGCGACGAAAAGCTCGAAACCGAACTTGCGCACCTCGATCTCGCGCACCGCCGCCGCCAGTACCTGGCCATCGCGTACGAGAAACGTTTCAGCGGTATAGGTGCCGGTCGGCACGCTGGCCGGGATCGACAGCCGCGCCTGATAGAGCACGCCTTCGAGTATCTCGACACTGCCTTCCTGCTGCTTGTAGAGCCCTTCGCGCCGGTTGAGATCGACCAGCCCGGAGAGGAACCGCCGCTGCTCGGCCGGGTCGATGGTTCCGGCGGGCGAAAGCTGCAGATTGGCGAGGCCGAATTCGTAGATCGCGGCCGTGCGCTTGTCGACGATCCTGTCGATCGGGCGCGACGAGGCGACGGCGTAATAGGCAGGCGCAGAGCGGAATTCGCTGCTCGCGGCGTTGAGCCAGATGCCCGCAATCTGCTGCTTTTCGCGCAGGATGATCGACTGCGGCGGGCCCTTGAGGATCACCACGATATCGCTGTCGCGCGCAGGCGGGGTGCCGCCCGGATAGACGATCGCGCCAAACAGCAGCAGCTCTGCGCCGGTAAAGCCGTACTTGATCTGGACCTCGCGCTGCGACACCTCGGGCACCAGCACCGGCTCGCTCGCCCCGCCGAGCAGCAGCGCCGCCAGGAACGCCGCGATCAGCCGCGCCAGTCTCATTTGAGCAGCTCGACCGTATAGATTTCCGCCGGGCGGAAGCCGAGGCCGATGGCCAGCCGCGCCGCCACCAGCAGCACGAGCGTCGCCAGCAGCAGCCGCAGATATTCGGGCGGCAGCTTCTGCGCGAAGCGCGCGCCGATCTGCGCACCGGTGACGCTGCCGATCAGCAGCAGCACCGCCAGCACGATATCCACCGCCTTGGTGGTCAGGCTGTGCACCATGGTCGAGGCCAGCGTCACGAACAGGATCTGGAACAGCGAGGTGCCGACCACCACCTGCGCGCCCATGCCGAGCAGATAGAGCATCGCGGGCACCATCACGAAACCGCCGCCGACGCCGAGCAGGATCGTGAGCATCCCGGTAACGAAGCCGAGGATCAGCGGCGCGAGCGGCGAGATGTAGAGGCCCGAACGGTAGAAGCGCCAGCGCAGCGGCAGGTTGGCGACCAGCGGATGGTGGCGCCGCTTCTTGGGCGGCAGCGTCTCGCCGCGCCGCATCGCCCGCACGCTGGCCAGGCTTTCGCGCGCCATCAGCCCGCCGATCGAGCCGAGCAGCAGCACATAGACGATGTTGATGACGGTATCGATCTGACCGAGCTGCTGCAGCACGCGGAACACCGCAGCCCCCGCCAGCGTACCCAATATGCCGCCGACGACCAGCACTCCGCCCATCTGGTAGTCGACGCCGTTGCGACGGCTGTGCGCGATGACGCCCGACACGCTGGAACCGGTCACCTGGGTCGATGCCGAGGCCGCCGCGACGGTCGGCGGAATGCCGTAAAAGATCAGCAGCGGCGTGGTCAGGAACCCGCCCCAACCCCGAACATGCCAGACAAGATGCCGACAAGCCCACCCAGCCCGATGATGACGAGCGCGTTGACCGAAAGATTCGCGATGGGAAGATAGACATCCATGGGTGGCAAAACGCTAGCCGCTTTGGTCCATCAGCAGAAGGGGCAAGCGACCGGCTGGACCAGCTTTGCCTTAAAAACCCGCGGATAAGGTGAACGCCGCACCCGAACTCGGCCGCGCGGCACCATCGATTCGCTGCCGCCAGTCGAGCGCCAGCGCCAGCGAGCCGTTTTCGACCGGCACCGTCAGCGCGGCGCGCGGGCCGATATCGACCCGGTGCACCCAGGGCTTGCCGCCTTGCGCGTCGGCATTCTGCTGCCCGCCTGCCCATAGCCCGCCGCCCAGCGCCACCGCCATGCGATCGGCCCGATGCACTGGCTGGCTGGCGACAAGCTGCAGATCGAAAAAGGCCAGAGGATCGGAAAGCCCGACCAGCCCCGCCTGGCCATAGCCCTCGAGCCGCGCGCCGCTGTGCCCCAGCGGCACCGCGCCACCTGCCAGCGCCATGACCGCCACGCGGTCGCGCGGCCCCTCGACAAGCGCAAACCGCCGCTCGAGCGCGAGGTCGATCGGCAGCGCGGGCAGCGGACGCGCCGCCAGGCCGATCGCCAGCGTCCGGTCGTCGCCCTGCGCCAGGGCACTGGTCGCGCGGGCATAGAGCATCGGGCGATGGCGCGCGCCGCCCAGCGCATATTGGATCAGCAACCCGGCCTGGCTTCCGCCATATTGCGCGGCCGGGGCCAGCGCGCGCGTTCCGCTGCCCTGGCGGACCAGCGACCAGCCATAGACCGACCAGCGGCTCGACCCCGGCCTTGCGGGGCTGACACCCGATGGCGCAGCCGCGGCGGGCGCGAGGGCGGGCGGCAGGATCGGCCCGTCGCCCAGCGCCGCGAGGGGGGCCGGCCGCTGTTCAAGACTGCCAGGAGGGCCGAGCATGGCTTCGAGCCACTTCTCCTGGTGCGCAAGCGCCACGGCATAGGGAACCCGATCGGACCGCGCCGCCGGCGGTTGCCAGAGGGCGTCGTCTCGCATCGCCCTGGCCGTTCCGGCGTTCTTCCCCGGCCTGGCTTGTGGCAGCACGACCGGCAGCATCCGGAGTGCAGCGCGCTGCGAAGCGGGCGGCCGTTCGGCTTGCTGGCTGAAAGGCACGCTTTCGCTCGGCCAGTGATGGACCAGCCGGGCGCCACTCCAGATGGTGAGCACGGTCAGCAGAAACACCAGCGGCTGTCCGCGGCGGCGCCCGAGGCGCGCTGGGGACGACCTCGGGTCAGCCATGGCGGGCGGCCATCGGCACGCCTGCCGGATCGGAGGCGGGAAGCTTGGCGGGCAGCGCCGCCGGGATGCGATGCCGGGTCTTGTCCCAGGGCAGCGCAGCCCCGCCAAGGCTGGCGGCATAGGCGACAAGCGCGCGGCGCGCTGCCATCACCGCGATGATGTTGCTGACAAGGGCGCGCGGAATCGACCAGCATGCCTCGGCCCAGCCATGCTCCCAGCCGGTACAGGCGGCCCGGATCGCCAGTCGCCAGACCAGCGTGCAGCCGGTGACGATCAGCAGCACGCGCGCCGCCGCATCGGGCGGGGCAGGCGCGTAGATACCGAGGGCCGATGCGATCCCGACGACCGACCAGAGCAGCAGCCCGAGATAGCCCGCCACCAGCACCACCGCCGCCAGCGCCGCGCGCCGGTCGCGTGCGCGCATCCACAAATCGCCTGCCGAGCCGCCCCAGCCCGTGCGGTCCCAGCCCGAGAGCGCGATCCCGATCATCCAGCGGGTCTTTTGCCGCACTGACGCGCCCAGATCGGCGGGGAAATAGGCCCGGGTCGCAATCAGATCCCCCGCCCCGTCGCGCGCGCGGACGAATATCCCGCGCCCCCCGCTCTCGTGAATGCGGATGCCGAGTTCATAGTCCTCGGTCAGGCTGTCGGTGGCAAAGGGCGCTTCGCCCGCACCCCCGTGCCCCAGCGCCTGCAGCACCTCGCGGCGAAACGCGCAGCCGACGCCCGCGCAGGGCATGGCGACGCCGAGCCGGCTGCGCACCGGCATCTTGCGCAGATGCGCCTCGGCAAATTCGTCGGCATAATGGCCGCTGATCAGCCGCGCGCGCGGATCGATCAGCGGGCGCACCGGAATCTGCACGAAGTCGTGATCGGCCAGCGCGTGGCGGTACAGGCCAAGTTCCGCCGGATGCACGACATCCTCGGCATCGTGGAGCACGACGGCGCGAAAGGACCAGCCCCGCGCGGCCTCGTCGGCGCGCATCGCGTGCCACAGGCCATTCAGGCAGTCCGCCTTGGAAGTCGGCCCGGCAATGTCCAGCATCACCACCCGCACCCGGGCATCGCCCCTCGCGCTTTCGCGCGCCGCCGCCGCCGTCGCCGGATCGTTGGCATAGGTTCCGATATAGAGCCGGTAATCGCGGGTCGGCCAGCGCGCCAGGCAATGCGCAACCATGTCGCCGATCACTTCGGCCTCATCCCAGGCGGGGACGAACACGGCGAATTCGGGAGACGCGGTTGGCGCATCACCGGGCGCCCTGTGCGGCGCAATGTGCGAATCGCGCCTTTGCGCGGTCAGCGTCTGCCAGAGCCAGGCGAGATCGAGCGCGAGATCGTCGAACGCACCGATGACAAACCATATTCCGGCGAAGAGAAGCAGTTCTGTTGCAGCAAAATCAAGCGATGCGAACAGGTTAGCCAGTGGCCCGGCAAGAAGTCCGTCAGCAAACCCCTCCACCTTCTGGCCCAATGTGCTGCCCCCCGGCAATCATGGCTCTGTTCCTTCGCCAATCGTCCAGTCAAGTTCGACAGTTGCACCGGACACCGACGAATTTCTGCTTTGCGCAGAGATGCCTGCTTCGCGCAGCTTCGTCAAAACAAAATCTGCTCTACTTGCGCTGCCGACCACCGATACGGCCACGCCCGTGCGGCGCGCGGCCCAGATTGCCAGCGCCAGATTGTCCGCGCCGACCCGATCGGGTTCGTCGCCGTCAAAGCCGATTGGCGGCAGCGGCAGCGGCGGCGGGATAAGCTGCAGTTTCCATTGCGGCTCGGCAGCGGCCAGACGCGCCTCGAGCGCGCGATAGGTGGCAAGGCTCGCCCCCGGCAGCGCCTCGGCACGCACTTGCGCCAGCCGCTTGTCGCGATCAATCAGCACCGCATCGGGCGCGACGCCGGCCAATATGGCGAGCTCGCGCCCTACCAGCGCCGCGGTTTCGCGGTCGCGCCGGGTCTGCTCGCGCGCCGACGCGGAGGCGAGCTGCGCCGCTTCGGCATCGCCCGCCGCGGTGCCGACTCGGAACTGCTCGAGGTCGAGCTTGACCGGACGTCCCAGCGCCCTGGCGAGCAGCACCTCGCCCTGCGCCCCGGCCTTGCCACGATATTCCGGGGTCAGCACCGTCGCACGCACCGCGAGCGGCTCGCCCGAAAAATCGATCTCGAGCTGGTCGATCTTCGCCTGGCGCGGGAACTGTTCGGCCAGCACGTCGCGCGCCTGGCGCTGCGCGCGTGCCTCCCAGGCGATCTGGCTGAGCGAATAGCCCAGCGGAAGGGCGAGGCCAAGAAACACCACGATGATCACACCCGCCTGCATCCCGCTCTGCCGGCTCGTGAGCTTGGGGCCGAAGCCATAGAGCCGCGCCATGATGGCCGCGGCGATGGCGATCGTCATCAGGTTGGTGACGAACAGCAGCAGCGCACCGAAGAACACCGTGGCATTGAGCGTCGCCAGGCCGAAGCCCACGGTCGCCAGCGGCGGCATCAGCGCGGTGGCGATCGCGACGCCGACGATCGTGCCTTCGCGCCCCCGGATCATCGCATAGGCCCCCGCGAGCGCGGAAAACAGCGCGACCAGCAGGTCGAAAAGATTGGGCCGGGTCCGCGCGGCGATCTCGGAGGTGACATCCTTGATCGGCGACAGCGCCACGATCAGCGCGGTAAACAGCACCGCCATCACGATCCCCGCCGCCAGCGTCATCGCGGTGCGGCGGATTTCGTTGCCGTCGACCGTTGCCATGCCGAAGCCAAGCCCGATGATCGGCCCCATCAGCGGCGAGATCAGCATCGCCCCGATCACCACCGCAGGCGAGGACAGCAGCAGCCCCAGCACCGCGATGCCCGCCGACATCAGGATCATGAAGGCATAGCGCGGGGTCAGGCTTGCCTCGTCATCGACCTTGGCGATCACCGCGCGATGCTCGATCCCGGGGATCACGCTGCCCCGCCACCAGCTGCCCAGCGGCCCCGTCACCCGCGCGGCAAAGCGGCCCAGGCGCGACCCTCCAGCGGGCGTGGACAAAGGCGCGGGAGCGGCGGGAGCGGACTGGGACATGGCACGTTACCCTTGGGTTACCCGGCCAGGGGTGGACCCCACCGGGCTTTGCAGATAGATGCCCGAACGTCGTCGCCGCGCACCAGCAGCCATCATGGCCCCCGGTGCGTCGGCGCTGGCTCAAGCGGACTGCCCCCCGGCCGGGGGGATGCCCTTCCAGGGCATGCGCGGTCAAGCGCGTTCGGGCAGCAACACACGGGAGCAGAAATGGGCGCACAGGGGATACCGGGCGGCAGCGAGACATCGGCGCTGCGCAAGTTCCTGAACAGCGAGGCAGCGGGCGGCATCATCCTGATCCTGTCCGCAGCGATCGCGATGGTCATCGCCAACAGCCCGCTCTACGATCTGTACCATCATCTGCTGCACGACATTCAGGGCCCGGTGCTGACCAAGAAGCTGGGCCCGATGACCCCGCATCTGTGGATCAACGACGGCTTGATGGTCATCTTCTTCCTGTATGTCGGGCTGGAGATCAAACGCGAGCTCGTCGACGGGCGGCTTTCGACCTGGGACAAGCGGCGGCTGCCGGTGATCGCAGCGATCGCCGGCATGGCGATGCCCGCGATCATCTACCTCGTCGAAACCGGCGCCGATCCTGCGGTCGTCAACGGCTGGGCGATCCCCGCCGCCACCGACATCGCCTTTGCGATGGGTGTGCTGGCACTGCTCGGCAAGCGTGCGCCGACCTCGCTCAAGCTGTTTCTGGTCACCGTCGCGATCGTCGACGACATGGGCGCGGTGGCGATCATCGCGCTGTTCTATACCGAGGGCCTGGCCCCGGTCTGGCTGGGCGCGGCGGCGGCCGTGATGGCCGCGATGTATGCGCTCAACCGCTTCCGGGTGATGAACCTCATCCCCTATCTGCTGCTCACCGTCGTGCTGTGGTACGCGATCCTGCAATCGGGCGTGCATGCGACGATCGCGGGCGTGCTCGCCGCGTTCATGATCCCGATCATCAAGACGCCGGGAGCGCCGGACGCGCATGACAGCCCGCTGCACCGGCTGGAACACGGCATCTCGCCGTGGAGCAGTTTTCTCATCATCCCGCTGTTCGGCTTTGCCAATGCCGGCGTCTCGCTGGAGGGCGTAGGGCTGGGCGAGGCGTTCGCGCCGGTACCGCTCGGCATTGCCTCGGGTCTGTTCCTGGGCAAGCAGATCGGCATTTTCGGCAGCGTCTGGCTGGCGGTGAAGCTGGGCATTGCCAGCCGGTTGCGCGGCGCCACCTGGCTGCAGGTCTATGCCGTCGCAGCCTTGTGCGGCATCGGCTTCACCATGAGCCTGTTCATCGGCGCGCTCGCCTTTCCCGGCAATGCCGAGCTGATCGACGAAGCGAAGATCGGCGTTATCATGGGCTCTGTCGCATCGGCGCTGCTCGGCTATACCATCCTGCGCGTCTGCCCGCTGCATCCCGAGCACGAACAGGAAGAGCGCGAGCAGGAAGACGAGGTCCGGGCCGATGGCGATATCGAAAGCCTGGAAGACGACGAGGACGAGGACGTGGAAGTGAAGCACGCATGAGAATGATGACCCGGCTCGGCCTGCTGGCCCTGGTGCTGGCGTGCGCCGCCTGTGTGCAGAAGCCCGCGCCCCAGGCGGCGAAGCCCGCCGATCCGCTGAGCGACATCGCGCGCCAATATGTGCTGCTCTCGCTCGAGATCGGCACGCACGAGGATGGCTATATCGACGCCTATTATGGCCCGGCCGAATGGAAGCAACAGGCGGAAGCGAACCCGCGCGATCTTGCCGCTCTGGCGCAGGCGGTCGATGCGCTCGATGCCAGCCTGATGGCGGTCGACGTTTCGGATCGCGAGATCATGGTCCAGCGCCGGGCAAAATTTCTCCACGCCCAGCTCAACGCCGCGCGCACGCGGCTGAAGATGCTGCGCGGCGAAAAGCTCTCCTTCCGCCAGGAATCGCTCGGCCTGTTCGGCGCGACGCCCGACATCCAGCCGCTCTCCAGCTATGATCCGGTGCTGCAGGAGATCGAGGCGCTGCTGCCCGGTGACGGCACGCTGGCCGAGCGGGTCGATGCGTTCCAGGAACGGTTCGTGGTCCCCGCCGACCGGCTGAAGCCGGTGTTCGACCGCGCGATTGCCGAGTGCCGCGCGCGCACCGCGGCGTATATCCCGCTGCCCAAGGGCGAGAGCTTCCGCATGGAGTTCGTCACCGGCAAGCCGTGGAGCGGGTACAATTATTATCAGGGCAATCTCGTCAGCCTGATCCAGATCAACACCGATCTGCCGATCCGCATCACCCGTGCGGTCGATCTGGGCTGTCACGAGGGTTATCCGGGCCATCATGCGCTCAACTATCTGCTCGAACAGAAGCTGACGCGCGGGCGTGGCTGGGTCGAGTTCAGCGTCTATCCGTTGTACAGCCCGCAGAGCCTGATCGCCGAAGGTTCGGCCAATTTCGGCATCGACCTGGCGTTTCCGGGCGACGAGAAGCTGGCGTTCGAAACGCGCGAACTCTATCCGCTCGCCGGGCTTTCCACCGCCGATGCGGCGCGACTGGCGCAGCTGCAAAAGGCGCTGTCGGGGCTGCGCGGCGCGCGCTTCACCATCGCGCAGATGTATCTCGACGGCCAGATCGACCGCGCCCAGGCGATCGCGCTGACGCAGAAATACCAGCTGATGAGCGAGGCGCGCGCGAAGCAGTCGGTCGGCTTTACCGATGCCTATCGCAGCTATGTGATCAACTATGGCCTGGGCCAGGACATGGTGCAGGCCCATGTCGAGGCCGCCGGACCCGATGCCAAGGCGCGCTGGGCGGCGATGGAGCGCGTGATCAGCGAGCCGACGCTGCCGGTCGATCTGACGGTTCGATAGGGCCTCTCCTCGCAACCATCCTCGTCATTCCTGCGAAAGCGGGACTCCCGCTTCCTCGCGAAACGCTGGAATGAAAGCGGGCCCCCCGCCTGCGCGGGGGTGACGAACCAACTGCGGGGGAAATCAGCTCGCGAACAGCATCGCGTCGTCGGCGAACGCCTTGAACTCGAGCGCATTGCCCGCCGGATCGTGGAAGAACATCGTCGCCTGTTCGCCCACCTGGCCGGCAAAGCGGATATGCGGCTCGATCACGAAGCGTGTGCCCGCCGCCTTGAGCCGATCGGCCAAGGCGTGGAAATCGTCCATCGTCAGCACCACGCCGAAATGCGGCACCGGCACGTCATGCCCGTCGACCGGATTGTGGTGCGCGCGCCGCGCACCGGCATCGGGATCGAGATGCGCGACGATCTGATGCCCGAACAGGTCGAAATCGATCCAGTGATCCGACGACCGCCCCTCGCCGCAGCCCAGCACCTCGCGGTAGAAATGCCGCGCAGCCGCCAGGTCATCGACCGGAAAGGCGAGATGAAAGGGGCGGATGGTCATCGGGTCGCAGCGCGCCTCAGAAACCGGTCAGCGCGACGTCGAGCCCGGTCGACACCACGTTGATCACGATCGGCTTGCCTTCGAGATCGAGGAACACGAGCTCGAGCTTCTTGGCCTTCTTGAGATTGGCGATATCGGTCGGACCCAGCGGCTTCTCGCCGATGCACCCTTCGGGCAGGCAGCGGCTGAACACGATCTTGTCGATCGCCTTGGTCTGGTCGCCATCGACCTGGACCAGCGCGCCGGTATCGAGCCGCACGCCCAGCGGAACCTTGACCAGCAGCCCGGTCTTGCCGGTGGTCTTCTGCCGCGCGATGGCGACGCGGATCACTTCCTTGCTGTTGGCCTCGTCGATCAAAGACTGCACCGCGTCGCAGATCTCCTGCTCGCCGGTGCCCTTGCAGCCCGCGGTCCATGGCTTGGCGCCGTTGGTCCCCATCTTGGGCGTGATCGCCTGCGGCGCGGCAGGCGTGGCGGCGGCAGGCGCAGCGGGGGTCGCGGGCTTGGCGGTCTGTGCCGCCAGCGGGACCGAAACCAGGGCTGCGGCCAGCGCGCAGGAGGCCGAACGGAACACGAAATGCATCGCCATCATACTTTCTTCACTGGGCAGGCTGCCATGTCCACAGGGGGGCCGCCGTGCCGTTGCACAGGCTGATATACTCGCAGCCGCCGCGCTGTCCATCGCCCTGCGGCGCGCCGTTCCCGGCGCCGTCGTCTGCCGGGCGCAGCTCGGGCGAGACCAGCACGGGCAGCGGTGCGGACAGACCCTGCAGCACCTGCATCGGCGACGGGCCGTCGGGTGGAACCGGCAGGCTGACGGTGCCCTGGGGCGGCATGGCGATCACCGGCGAAGGGGCAGCAGGCGATGCCGGCGCCGCCGGGCCGGGCGTTTGTTCGGGTACCGATGTCGCTGGCGGGCTGGTCGTGCCGGTGCCCGCCGAACCCGCGGGAGCAACCGGGCCGGGGGCTGCCGTGCCGCTGGCCGGAGGCGCGGGGCTGGCAGGCGGGTTGGCATTGCCCCCGGCGATCGGCAACGTCGTGGGCGGCAATGTGGTCGTCACCGGCGGATTTGTGCCTGCGGGCGGGGTCTGCGAACCGCCGGTGCCCGGGGGGTCCTGCGCGGGCGGTGTGACCGCGGGCAGCACGGTCATCACGCCGGGCCGATAGGTGATCTGGTAATTGCGCGCGCTGCCGCGCGACGCGTTGATGATATACTGGCCCGGTGCCGCATTGGCGCCGCCCGATGTGCGCAGCACCAGACCCGTCACCACCGATCCGGTATCGCCGTTGCGCAGCCCCGAATAGCTGACCGTCAGGACCGGATCGCCCGACCCCTGCGTCATGGTCTTGCTGTCGGCGGTGATCAGCAGCTGCGCCTGGCTGATGGTCAGACGGCCGGGGATATAGGTGAAATCATAGTTCAGCGCCGATCCGCCCGAGGCGGTGATGGCATAGAGCCCGACATCCGACCCGATGGTGGCGGGCGTCCCGAAGGTCAGCCCGGTGACGACGGCGGCATTGTCGCCATTGCGGAAACCGCTGATGCTGGCGCTGAAGGCCGGGTTGGCCAGGCCGTATTCGCGCCGCGCATCGTTGACGCGCACCTGCAGCATCGCCTTGGTGATGCTCAGCGTGCCCGGTACGTAATCGAACCGGTAATTGGCCGCCGTCGCGCCCGATCCGGTGATGACATAGCTGCCGACATTGCTGCGCGCATTGGCCTCGGTCGTCAGCCTGAGGCCGCTGACGGCCTGGTCGCCATCGCCGTTGCGGAACCCGGTGATACTGGCCGTCAGCGCCGGGTTGGGTGCGCCATAGGTCCGGGTCTTGCTGTCGATGGCAACCGTCAGCGTCGCCGGATTGATGACCAGCGTGCCCGGTACATAGGCGAAGTCATAATTGAGCGCGCTGCCACCCGACGCGGTAATCGCATAGCTGCCCACGCCCGACGCCTGGGTTGCGGGCGTGGCGAGCACCAGCCCGCTGACGACGCTGGCGGTATCGCCGTTGCGCAGGCCGCTGATCGTGCTGGTCAGCGCCGGGTTTGCGAGGCCATATTCGCGCGCTGCGTTGCCCGCCGTGACCGTCAGCAGCGCCTTGGTGATGGTCAGCGTACCGGGGACATAGGCGAAGTCGTAATTGGCCGCCGATCCACCCGAGGCGGTGATCGCATAGCTGCCGACATTCGATCCCGTGCCTGCGCTGGTGCCATAGACCAGGCCGCTGATGACGCTCGCGGTGTCGCCGTTGCGCAAGCCGGCGATGGTGCCCGTGAGCACCGGGTTCGCCAAGCCATATTCGCGCGTCGCGTCGTTCGCCGTGATCGTCAGCAGCGCTCTGGTGATCGTGAGCGTGCCGGGGACGTAACTGAAGTCGTAATTGGTCGCCGACGCGCCCGCGCCGGTGATGGCATATGTGCCGACCGGTGACCCTGCCACCGCGCTGCTGCCATAGACCAGTCCGGAGATGGCGCTTGTCGTGTCGCCATTGCGGAAGCCGGCGACGCTGCCCGTGAAGGTCGGGTTGGCCAGGCCATATTCGCGGCTCGCATTGGCCGCCGTGACCGTCAGCAGCGCTTTGGTGATCGTGAGCGTACCCGGAACATAGGCGAAATCGTAATTGGTGGCCGCGCCGCCCGATCCGCTGATCGCATAGCTGCCGACATTGCTCGCAACGGTAGCGACCGTGCCGTAGGTCAGGCCGGAAACGACGCTGGCGGTATCGCCGTTGCGGAAGCCGGTGATGCTGCCCGTGAGGCTGGGATTGGCGAGGCCGTATTCGCGCGTTGCATTGCCCGCTGTAACCGTCAACAGCGCCTTGGTGATGGTCAGCGTGCCCGGTACATAGGCGAAATCATAATTGGCGGCAGACGCACCCGAGCCGATAATCGCATAGTTCCCGGCATTGCTCGCGATCGTCGCGGTCGAAGCGAAAGCGAGCCCGCTGACTACACCGGCGGTATCACCATTGCGCAGGCCAGAGATCGTGCCGGTGAAGCCGGGATTTGCCAGGCCATATTCGCGCGTCGCGTCGTTCGCCGTGACGGTGAGCAAGGCCCTCGTGATCGTCAGCGTGCCAGGCGCATAGGCGAAATCATAGTTGGTCGCGGTGCCACCCGATGCAGTGATCGCGTAACTGCCCACCGCCGATCCGGTATTGGCGACGGTACCGTAGGTCAGGCCGCTGACGACGCTTGCCGTATCGCCCGCGCGAAGACCGCTGAACGTGCCCGTCAAGGTCGGGTTCGCCAGCCCATATTCGCGCGAGACATTGTCGGCGGTGACCGTCAGCAGCGCCTTGGTGATC
>AYSC01000042.1 GCA_000503195.1 Blastomonas sp. CACIA14H2 | reverse complement strand
GATGTGCGAGCCATCGAACAGGCCCACCCCGCGCGGTGAACCGCGCTGCCCCTCCCGCAAGCGGGAGGGGAAAGGGGTAGCCTTACCCGGCATGGGTGGCGCTCCACGCTGCTTTCGCGCTCCAGGTCTCGATCGACCCGCTGACGGTGCAGCCCTTGTCGCCTGCATCAATGCGGCCGATGCGGTGAACGGTCTCGCCCGCCGCCTCCAGATCCGCAGTCACGCTGGCGACATCGCCTTCCGCCACCACCAGCACCATGCCGATTCCGCAGTTGAAGGTGCGCGCCATTTCCTCGGGCTCTATATTGCCCTGCGCCTGGAGAAACGCCATCAGCCGCGTCTGCGTCCAGGCATCGGCATCGACATGCGCGTGCGCGCCCTCTGGCAGCACGCGCGGGATGTTCTCGAGCAGGCCGCCGCCTGTGATATGCGCCATCGCGGCGATCCGGCCCGATTTCACCACCGGCAGCAGCGAGGCGACATAGATTCGCGTCGGCGCGATCAACGCATCGATGAGTAAAATCTCCTGATCGAACAGCGCAGGCCGGTTCATTTTCCAGCCCTTGTCCGCGGCCAGACGGCGGACCAGCGAATAGCCGTTCGAATGCACGCCCGACGAGGCGAGGCCCAGCAGCACGTCGCCCGGCTTCACCCGGTCGCCGGTGAGCACCTCGTCCCGCTCGACCGCGCCGACGCAGAAGCCCGCAAGGTCATAATCGCCCGGCGCATACATGCCCGGCATCTCGGCGGTCTCGCCGCCGATCAGCGCGCATCCGGCGAGCTTGCAGCCATCGGCAATGCCCGCGACGACACGCTCGGCCACCCCGGTATCGAGCTTGCCCGTGGCAAAATAGTCGAGGAAAAACAGCGGCTCGGCACCCTGGACGATGAGGTCGTTAACGCACATCGCGACCAGATCGATGCCGATCGCATCGTGGCGGTCATGATCGATCGCGAGCTTGACCTTGGTGCCCACGCCGTCGTTCGCGGCGACCAACAGCGGGTCCCTGAACCCTGCGGCCTTGAGGTCGAAAAAGCCGCCAAAGCCGCCCAGTTCGGCATTGGCGCCGGGGCGCGCAGTCGCCTTGGCCAGCGGGCCGATCGCCTTGACCAGCGCGTTGCCGGCGGCAATCGAAACGCCCGCCTGGGCATAGCTGTAAGATGTCGGGTTGGGCTCGTTGCCGGTCTTGTCAGTCATGGCCAGAGCGGTTAGCGACTTCTCGCTTGGATTTCCACGCCATTGTCGCCAAAAGAGCGGCCACGCCGCCGCCGGAGATGGGTAGGGGGCTCCAAGCTCGTTTTCGCGCGGTTGTTTGAAGCTAGGATACATTGATCACCAGCCTGCCCCTGCAACGTCCGGCGCCCAGATTTGCGCGCGCCTGGATCGCCATCGCCCCGTTCGCGCTGCTGCTCGGCGCGGGCGCGCTGGTCTATGCCCAGATCGAGGGCGATCGCGGTATTCCGCCGATCGCCAGCGGCGGCGATTTCGAGGTGAGCGGGGTCAAGGTCGACGGCTCGGGCAAGAATGCCGACGAGGCCCGCTCCAATGCCTGGCGCGAGGCCCAGCGCAAGGGCTGGCAGAAGCTGTGGTCGCAGATGAACCGTTCGGGCGCGGCACCCAAGCTCAGCGATTCGGCGCTCGACGGCATTGTCTCGGCGATCGTCGTCGAAAACGAGCAGATCGGCCCGCGCCGCTATATCGCGACGCTGGGCGTGCTGTTCGATCGCGCGCGCGCCGGCGAACTTCTCGGCGTCAGCGGATCGGTGCTCCGCTCGGCTCCGATGCTGGTGGTGCCGATCTATATCAGCGGCGGCTCGGCCCAGACCTTTGAGAACCGTACGCCCTGGCAAGCCGCCTGGGCGCGCTATCGCACCGCCGAGAGCATCGTCGATTACATCCGCCCCTATGGCTCTGGCGCGGATTCGCTGCTCGTCAACGCCGCGCAGTCGGGACGCCGCAGCCGCACCTGGTGGCGCCTGATTCTCGATCAGTTCGGCGCGGCCGACGTGGTCGTCCCGGTGGTGCATGTCGAGCGGCAATATCCCGGCGGGCCGATCACCGGGCGCTTCGCCGCGCGCTTCGGCCCGGACAGCCGCCTGCTCGGCAGCTTCACCCTGCGCGCGCGGAACAGCGACGGCTTGGCCGCGATGCTCGATGAAGGCATCAAGCGGCTCGATCGCATCTATGCCGGGGCGGTCCGATCAGGCGAGCTTCGCCCCGATTCGTCGCTGATCATCGAAAAGCCGGTCGAGGTGGTCGAGGAATTGCTCGACGAGACCCTGGCCGAAGACGTGCCGGTCGAACCCGGCGGCCTGGCCACGGGCACGCAGATCATCTCGATCCAGTTCGATACGCCCGATGTCGCCGCCGTGCAGGCGGGCGAACGTCTGGTGCGCGGCATTCCGGGCGTCAATTCCGCGAGCACCGCCAGCCTGGCGCTGGGTGGGACATCGGTGATGCAGGTCAACGCCCAGATCGATATCGATGCGCTGCGCGGCGCGCTCGAGGCGCGCGGTTATCGCGTCCAGCAGGGGCCCGGGGTGCTGCGTATCTCGCGCGCCGCTCCGACACCCGGCGGCGGGGGATAAGCATGACGCGCCAGTTCGCTCTGCCCTTCGCGGCAGCCGGACCGGAAGGTGACAGCGAATTCCTGGTCACCGCCTCGAACCGCGCGGCGATCGACCGGCTGTTCGACTGGACCCGGCTGCCCTTCGGCGCGGCGGTGCTGATCGGCCCGGCGGGATCGGGCAAGACCGTAATCGGCAGGGCCTTTGCCGGCGGCTCGGGCGGCGGCTTTATCGACAATGCCGATGGCGAGAGCGACGAGACGCTGTTCCACGCCTGGAACCGGGCGCAGACGCAGGGATTGCCGGTGCTGTTCGCGGCGAGCAAGCCGCCGGGCGAATGGGGCATCAGGCTGCCGGACCTGCTCTCGCGGCTCGGGGCTTCGCTGCTGATCGAGATCCCGCCGCCCGACGAGGACATGGCGCAGCTGCTGTTGCAGAAGCTGCTCGCGCGCGCCGGGCTCGCGCTGCCCGATGCTCTGGCGCATTATGCCGCGCTGCGCACCGAGCGTTCCTATCCTGCCATCCGCGATCTGGCGCGCACGATCGACGAGATGGCGCTGGCAATGCAGCGCCCGATCGGCCAAAGACTGGTGCGCGAGGCACTGGCGAAACTGGCAGGAACCGATGGCAGCCCAACCGACTGAAATCGAAGCGAAACCGGCGAGCGCTTCCGAATCGCAACGGCGCTATTTCAACCGCGAACTGAGCTGGCTGGCGTTCAACGACCGGGTGCTCGAAGAAGCCTGCAATCCGCGTCATCCGCTGCTCGAAAGGCTTCGCTTTCTCTCGATCTCGGGCAACAATCTCGACGAATTCTTCATGGTCCGCGTCGCCGGGCTGGTCGGCCAGGTGGCGCAGCATGTCGAGGAGCGCTCGGCCGACGGGCGCACCCCGGTGCAGCAACTCGCCGCGATCGAGCGCGCGGTCGATCGGTTGAACGCCGAGCAGCAGCGCGTCTGGTGCGAGTTGCGCACGCTCCTCGCCGATAACGGTGTTGTCGAGGCCGATGTCGATGATCTCGGCGAGGGGGAGCGCGCCTGGCTGCGCGAGCATTTCGTCACGCAGATCTTTCCGGTGCTGACCCCGCAGGCGCTCGATCCGGCGCATCCCTTTCCGTTCATCCCCAACAAGGGGCTGAGCCTGATCTTCGATCTGAAGCGCCGGTCGGACGGCAAGACGGTGCGCGAACTGGTCATGCTGCCCGCCACCATGCCGCGCTTCCTGCGCATTGCGGGCGAGCAGGGGCTGTACCTGGCGCTCGAGAAGATCGTCGTCGCCTTTGCCGACAAGCTGTTCCCCGGTTATGACGTGCGCGGATCGGGGCTGTTCCGCATCATCCGCGACAGCGACATCGAGGTCGAGGAAGAGGCCGAGGATCTGGTGCTCTATTTCCGTACCGCGCTCAAGCGGCGGCGGCGCGGCCAGGTCATCCGGCTCGAAACCTCGCGGCTGATGGACAGGGGGCTGGCGCAGCTGCTCGACGACAATCTGCTGCACGAAGGCGGCACCAAATCGTCCGATGACGGATTTCTCGGCATCGGCGATCTTGCCGCGCTGGTCGACGAGGACCGGCCGGATCTCAAATTCCCGGCCTATACGCCGCGTTTTCCCGAACGAATCCGAGAACATAACGGCGATTGTTTCGCAGCGATCCGAAGCAAGGACATCGTCGTCCACCACCCCTATGAGAGCTTCGAGGTGGTGATCGCCTTCCTCAAGCAGGCCGCGGCCGACCCCGATGTGGTGGCGATCAAGCAGACGCTCTACCGGGCGGGCAAGCAGTCGGCGGTGATCAACGCGCTGATCGCCGCGGCCGAGGCGGGCAAGTCGGTGACCGCGGTGGTCGAACTCAAGGCGCGGTTCGACGAGGAACAGAATCTGCTCTGGGCTAGCGCGCTCGAACGCGCCGGGGTGCAGGTGGTCTATGGCTTTATCGAGTGGAAGACCCACGCCAAGATCTCGATGGTGGTGCGGCGCGAGCCCGAGGGTTTCCGCACCTATTGCCATTTCGGCACGGGCAATTACCACCCGATCACCGCCCGCATCTATACCGATCTCAGCTTCTTCACCGCCGACCCGCGCGCGGGGCGCGATGCGGCGCAGCTGTTCAACTATATCACCGGCTATGTCGAACCCGAGCAGCTCGAACTGCTCTCGATGTCGCCGCGCGACCTGCGCCATGATCTGATCGCGCTGATCGATCGCGAGATCGAGGAGGCCCGGGCCGGGCGCACCGGTGCGATCTGGGCCAAGATGAACTCGCTGGTCGATCCCGCGATGATCGAGAAGCTCTATGCGGCGAGCAGCGCGGGCGTGCAGATCGAGCTGATCATTCGCGGCATCTGCTGTCTGCGCCCCGGCGTGCCCGGCCTGTCGGACAATATCCGCGTCAAGTCGGTGGTGGGCCGGTTCCTCGAGCACAGCCGCATCTGGGCGTTCGGCAATGGCGATGCGCTGCCCAACGACACGGCGAAGGTGTTCATCAGCTCGGCCGACTGGATGCCGCGCAATTTCGACCGCCGCGTCGAGTACATGCTGCCGATCGAAAACCCGACCGTGCACGATCAGGTGCTCGAACAGGTCATGGTCGCCAATCTGCTCGACAACGAACAGAGTTGGGAGCTCGATGCCGATGGTCGCTATCATCGCATAAGAACCGACGACAAACCCTTCAATCTGCATCGCTATTTCATGACCAACCCCTCGCTATCGGGCCGCGGCAAGGCGCTCAAGCATAGCGAGGACGTGCCCAAGCTCAGCCTTCACCGGCGCGCCGCCAAGACCGATTGAGCCGGACGCCCCGTGAACTTCTTCATTCGCAAGCAGAACCAGCCGGTTCATCTCTATCGCACCGCGATCATCGACATCGGCTCGAATTCGGTGCGCCTCGTGGTCTTTTCGGGCCCCCGGCGTAATCCGGCGCTGATCTTCAACGAGAAGGTGATGGCGGGGCTCGGGCGCTCGCTGGCCGAGACGGGAATGATCGACGAGCCCTCGATGGCGCGCGCGATCCAGGCGCTCGAACGCTTCCGCATCGTCGCGCGCGAAATGGATGTCGACGAGACCGTGTGCGTGGCGACCGCGGCGGTGCGCGATGCCGGCAATGGGGAGGAATTCACCCGAAAGGTCGAGGCGCTGGGGCTCGATATCACGATCCTCTCGGGCGATGACGAGGCGCGCACTGCGGGCATGGGCGTGCTGTCGGCGATTCCCGACGCCGATGGCATCGTCGGCGACCTGGGCGGCGGCAGCCTCGATCTGGCGCGCGTCGCGGGTGGCGAGGTGCTCGATACCGCGACGCTGCCGCTCGGGGTGCTGCGCGCGGCGGCGATCCGGCGCGGCGACTCTGCCGCCCTGTCGCGCACGTTCAAGAAGATGGTGGCCGCCTATCCCTGGCTGGCCGCGCATCCGGGCAAGCCCTTCTATCTCGTCGGGGGCTCGTGGCGCGCGTTCGGGCGGCTCGACATGCACCTGACCGCCTATCCGCTCAAGGTGCTGCACCAGTACCGGATCGATGTCGCGCGACCCGAAAAGGTACTGGCCGGCTTCCGCGCGATGGAAAAGGATGTTGTGCGGCAAGCCACCGGGCTCGCGCCGTCGCGCATCGAGACGCTGCCCGATGCGATCGCGCTGCTCCGGATGATGCGCGAGCTTGTGAAGCCCAGCGCCTTCGTTCTCTCCTCCTTCGGGCTGCGCGAAGGCCTGCTGTACGCCCGGATGGACCCGGAGGTGCGCCAGCGCGACCCGCTGCTGGTCGCGACCGAACGCTTCGGCCAGCTGCAGTCGCGCTTCGGCGAGGATGCGCGGCCGCTGTTCGACTGGATCGAGCCGCTGTTCGGCGACGATCCGCCCGAATGGCAGCGCTGGCTGATGGCCGCGTGCCATCTGTCCGACGTCGCCTGGCAGGCCAGCCCCGATTTTCGCGCCGAACGCGGGCTCGAAATCGCGCTGCACGGCAATTGGGTCGGCATCGACGTGATCGGACGATCGATGATCGGCCAGGCGCTCTACACCAATTTCGGCGGCGGGCCGCGGCCGTTTCCGCTCGATCGCCATGTCGCGACGGACGCGATGCTGAACCGCGCGATCGCCTGGGGATTGACCATGCGGCTTGCCCAGCGGCTTGCCGCCGGCACGCATGACGTGCTGCGCAGATCGCGGCTGCAGCGCAACGGCGATGCGCTCGAACTGGTGCTGGAACCCCGCGACAGGGCCCTGATGGGCGAGGTCGTCGAGCGCCGCCACCGGCGCCTGGCGCAGTTTCTGGGGCTTCGCGCCGTCGCAATCTGAGCGCTGGTACTGGTAAACTGCCCTGCCAGCGTCTATCTTGCAGCAAAACACGGCTTCAAAGGGATAGCGCATGTTCAGCGCATTGAGCGAATATCTGGATTCGATCCGGGCCCGTGACCCCGCGCCGCGCTCGCGCTGGGAAATCCTGCTCTATCCGGGCGTGCTCGCGCTGGGGCTGCATCGCGTTGCGCACTGGCTGTTCAAGGGCGAGCTCTATTTTCTCGCGCGTCTGGTCAATCACATCTCGCGCTTCCTGACCGCGATTGACATCCACCCGGGTGCCCAGATCGGCAGGTTCTTCTTTGTCGACCATGGCTTTGTCGTCATCGGCGAGACAGCGGTGATCGGCGACAATGTCACGATCTATCAGGGCGCGACGCTCGGCGGGCGCAACCCGACCGATGGCGTCGGCGGCAAGCGCCACCCGACGATCGAGGACGACGTGATCGTGAGTCTCGGCGCAGCGATCCTGGGGCCGGTGACCATCGGCAAGGGGGCGCGGATCGGCGCCAATGCCGTGGTGACCAAGGACGTCACCCCCGGATCGGTGATGGTCGGTATCCCGGCGCGCCCGACCCCGGTCGATGCCGCCGAAAAGCAGCGCGGCTTCGTGCAATATGGCACGCCGTGCAGCCAGACCTTCGACCCCAATACGCAGAAGCTCGAACTGCTCCAGTGCGAAATCCGCCAGATGCAGGAGCGGATCGCGCAGCTGATCGACGAGCGCGACGAGGCCCGCCGCGCTGCGCGGCCTGCCGAGCCTGATCGCGACAGCGGGACGGCTGCTTGAGCCTCGGCGGGAACGTATCGCTCTTTCCGGTGCCGGGAGCACCGGGCCAGGTCGGGTTCGACCGGGAAGAGCTCGGCCGTATTCTGGATCTCTATGGCCGGATGGTCGCCGCCGGGCTGTGGCGCGACTATGCGATGGATCTCGGACGCGACGCGGCGGTATTTTCCGCCTTCCGCCGGGCCACCGAGCGCCCCGAATATCGGATCGAGAAGCGGCCTGCGCTGCGGCGCAAGCAGGGGCAATGGGCGCTGGTGGGCGAAGGCGGCGCGGTGCTCAAGCGCGGGCACGAACTGTCCGGCGTGCTTGCTCCGCTCGAGCGCAAGCTGGTCCGCGTCGTCGAATAACCGCCCTCAGACGTCCATCTCGTGCTCGCCATGCGGCTCGAGGCTCGCCTTGTGCAGCAGCTGGCCGAGCCATGCAGCGATCACGCACATCGCGGCGCTGAGCAGCAGCTGGTAGATCACGTCGAGCCCGGCCACGCTGAGCCCGATCGCGATCAGCGAGCCGATCACCATCGCGCCCGAGTTGACGATATTGTTCGCCGCGATCGTGCGCGCCGCCTCGCTCTTGTGCACGGTGGTGGTGAGAAAGGCATAGAGCGGCACGACGAACATGCCGCCCGCCACCGCGATGCCGAGCAGCGAGAGCAGCAGCGGGATCGCCATCGGATGGGTGACGAACTCGCCCACGCTGAACAATGATCCCGCCTCGTCGGGCACCCATTGGCGGCAGACGAAGAAGAAGGCGACGACGAACAGCCCCATGACGATCACCGATACCGGCGAATAGCGCGCCGAGACGGTGCCCTTGAGCAGCGCGTTGATCGCGACCGATCCTATCGCGACGCCGATCGAGAACACCACGAGGAACAGGCTCGCGACCTCCTTGCTCGCGGTCAGCACGTTCTTGGCGAGCGGCGGAAACTGGATGAACAGCACCGCGCCGATCGTCCAGAAGAAGCTGATCGCGACGATCGCCAGGAACACGCGGCGCACCCGGGTGGTCGCCTTGATCAGCGCGATCGAGGCGCGGATGAAGTTGAAATCGAGCTTGGTCGCCTCGGTCATCGGCGGGGCAGGCGGGACCTGCCGCCCGGTGGCATATCCGATCATCGCGGTCAGCACCACCGCAACGCCCGCCGCCTCGACCGGAATCCAGCCCGCCAGGATCGTGCCGAGCAGGATCGCGATATAGGTCCCCGCCTCGACCAGCCCCGTGCCCCCCAGCACCTCTTCGTCATTCAGATGCTGCGGCAAAATGGCGTATTTGATCGGCCCGAAAAAGGTCGAATGCACGCCCATCGCGAACAGCGCCAGCATCATCAGCGGGATGGCGACGGTGTGCACCGCGGTGCCCGCCCAGGCCATGTACAGCCCCGTGCCGCCGACCAGCATGATGAGGATCTCGCAGAACTTGACGATGCGGATGATCACGGCCTTGTCGCGCGTATCGGCGAGCTGGCCGGCCAGCGCCGAGAGCAGGAAGAAGGGCAGGATGAAGATCGCGGTCGCGATCGCGCTGAACCAGGTCTCCGCCGTCTCGTCGTTGTACACGCTGTACACGACGAACAGCACCATCGCGTTCTTGTAGAGATTGTCGTTGAACGCGCCGAGCAGTTGGGTCACGAACAGGGGTAGAAAGCGCCTCTTGTTCAAAAGCGCGCCAGCTGAAGCCATTCTGCGTGTTCCTCGGTGGTTTACCCGTCCGGCGGTTTCGCAGTCCTGGCTCTCCCGGTGCGGGTAAGCGGCGATACGAAAAGCCTTGGCCGTCGTATCGGGTTCGCGGGCAGGGCGGTCAAGCCATTTCCATTGCTGGCAAATGCGGTTATGAGGCGCTCAGCCTATGCTCACCGTGCCCAACATCCTGACGCTCTCGCGGATCGTCACCGTCCCGCTGCTGGCCGCGCTGCTGTGGTGGCCCGAATGGGCAACCGGCTATCTGCTGGGCTTTGTCGTCTACTGCCTGATGGGCATTACCGACTATTTCGACGGCTATCTCGCCCGCGCGCAGGGCGCGGTGTCGAGGCTCGGCATCTTTCTCGATCCGATCGCCGACAAGATCATGGTCGCCGCCGTGATCCTGATTCTCTGCGCGAACGGCAATATCCACGGGCTGCACGTCATCGCTGCACTGATCATCCTGCTGCGCGAGATCACCGTATCGGGGCTGCGCGAATTTCTTGCCGGGCTGCAGGTATCGGTACCGGTGTCGCAACTCGCCAAGTGGAAGACCACGCTGCAGCTGCTTGCGCTCGGCACGCTGATCTTTTCGGGCGGCTTTCCCGATCAGCCCTGGATGCAGCATCTGGGCCTCGCGGCCCTGTGGACCGCCGCGATCCTGACGCTGGTCACAGGCTGGGACTATCTGCGCGTCGGCATCAAGCACATGGATTGACCGGGCCACGACTGGTTCTTCGTCATTCCCGCGCAAGCGGTAATCCCGCTTCTTGGTGAACTATCGATGCGAAGCGGGACCCTCGCCTTCGCGGGGGGTGACGGTAGCAAACGCCGCTCAGCTAGAACTTACCCCGCGCATTTCCCTTCGGCATGGCCGCGCCGCAGGATGTCGGCGAGCATGCGGAATTCCTCGGCGCGCGGGCTGTTGCGGCGCCAGATGATCGCGATGTCGCGCGAGGCATGGTCGGCCAGCAGTGGGCGCGCGACGATATCGGTGTTGTTCAGGATGCCAGCATCGATCGCGATCTGCGGGAGCAGCGTCAGCCCCAGCTTGTTGTCGACCATCTGCACCAGGGTGTGCAGCGAGGTGCCGAACATCATCGCGCTCGCGCGCAATTCGGGCCGGTTGCAGGCGGCGAGCGCGTGGTCCTTCAGACAATGCCCGTCCTCGAGCAGCAGCAGCCGCGATTCGTCGATCAGCTCGGGCGCGACCTTTTCGGGTGGATCGCGCGGATCGTCCTTGGGAAAGGCGACATAGAGCGGGTCGCTGAACAGCAGCTCGTGTTCGACATCGCCCGCCGGGAAGGGCAGCGCGAGCAGCACGCAATCGACCTGGCCGTGGTGCAGCGATTCGACCGCCGCGCCGCTGACCTCCTCGCGCAGGAACAGCTTCAATTCGGGCTGCTCGCGACGCAGGCCCGGCAGCAGCCGGGGCAGCAGGAACGGTGCGATCGTCGGGATGACGCTCATCCTGAGGTCGCCCGACAGCGGCTTGCCCGAGGAGCGGACCAGATCGGCCAGTTCCTCGGCCTCGCGCAATATGCGGTGCGCCTTGGCGACGACCTTGTTGCCGAGCGGCGTGAAGCGCACCACGCGCCGCGTGCGTTCGACCAGCACCACGCCGAGCAGCGTCTCCAGCTCGCGAAGCCCCGCCGATAGCGTCGACTGCGTCACGAAACAGGCGTCTGCCGCCTTGCCGAAATGCCCATGCTCCTCGAGTGCAACCAGATATTGCAGCTGCTTGAGCGTGGGAAGGTACGAGGTCATGGCTGCTCCGCGAGGGCCGCCGCGACGACTTCCTCGGGTTCGGCAACCAGTTCGGTGCGCGTCATCTTGATCCTGCCATCGGCGATCGCGAACGCCATGCGCCCTTCGACCAATGCCAGCGCATCGCGCCCGAACTGTTCGAACCGCCACCCTTCGAGGATCGGCAGCCCCTTGCGCACGCCGGCGGCGAGCGCCTCGAGGTCGTCGCTTCGCGCCAGCAGCCGGGCGGCCACATCGATCTCGCGCGAGCGGATCTTGAGCAGCAGCTTGAGCAGATCGGCAACCAGCGCGCCTTCCTTGCCCAGCGCAGGGCCGCGCGGGCTCTTGGGCGGCATTTCCGCATGGGTCAGCGGCCGTGCGGCGAACAGCGCGTCCATCATCCGCGCGCCGATGTCATTTTCGCGCCAAGCGCCGGAAAGCCCGCGCACCTTGCCGAGTTCGGCCTGGGTCGAGGGCGGATGCGCGGCGATATCGGCGAGCGTTTCGTCCTTCATGATGCGGCCGCGCGGCAGGTTCTTGTCCTGCGCTTCGGTCTCGCGCCACCAGGCGAGCGCGCGCATCCGGCCCAGGATCTGCGCGCTGCGGCCCGGCGGACGGATGCGCTGCCACAGCGTGTCGGGATCAGGCTTGTACTGGCGCGGATCGCCGAGCTTCTCCATCTCGATATCGAGCCACGCGCCGCGCCCTGTGCGCCGCAGCTTGTCGAGCATCTTGGGAAAGATCTTAGCCAGATGCGTGACATCGCCGATCGCGTAATCGATCTGGCGGGCCTCGAGCGGACGCCGCGACCAGTCGGTAAAGCGCGCGCCCTTGTCGACGGTCAGCCCCAGCCAGCTTTCGACCAGGTTCGCGTAGCCTATCTGTTCGGCCTGACCCAGCGCCATCGCTGCGATCTGCGTGTCGAACAGCGGAGAAGGGGTCTTGCCGGTGAGGTTGAAGATGATCTCGATATCCTGCGGACCTGCATGAAAGACCTTCAGCACGTCGTGATTTTCGGTGAGCAGGTCGAGCAGCGGTCCCAGATCGAGCCCGGGTGCCTTGGGATCGATCGCCGCTGCCTCTTCCAGATTGCCGATCTGCACCAGGCAAAGCTCGGGCCAGTAGGTGTTCTCGCGCATGAATTCGGTGTCGACCGCAACGAAATCGGATTGGGCGAGGCGGTCGCACAGCTGCGCGAGGGAATCGGTGTCGGTAATCAGCGGATGGATTTTCATGGGCAACCTATACAGCGTGCATCTGCCGCCGCAAACCATCGTGGGGTGCTTCAATCAATCGGGATCGGATCAAAATAAATATTTGCCGTCTTTGAGAATCATGGGACTCTCCGGTATGTAACGTGGGTGTTTCATGGCGCTGGGGGCAAGCATGTGGATGTATCAGATCGTCATCGTTGTTCTGGCTCTGGCGCTGGTCGGGCAATTGCTTGGGCAGGGCGGCGATGCCTTTCTGGTTCTGGAAAATTCTCGCCCGGTCGGTGGTGGTCGTGAAATTCTGACGATATTGGGCTGGGGTCTTGCAACGCGGGCCGGACGCAGCGCGTGCGTGGTCGATCCCGCCGGGCGGGGCATCAACGACATGCGCTTTTCGATGAGCTTCGGACAGATCCTGCTGTCGCTGGTCACGCTCGGCTTCGTCCGGCGGGTGACGTTCGATTACCGGCTGCACGCGGGCAACAACCCGGTAGGCGGCGCCTGATGCCGCCGCCGCGGCGCCACGGCCCCTGTCGCTGGGTCAATTATCACGGCACGGAATCGGCCCTGCTCGGCGATCTGATAGAACTGTGCAACAGCGAGCGCGAGGCCGGGCGTGCCGTGCTGCGCGAGGTGGCAGGCGATGTGCTGGCGCTGCTGCGCGACGCCAGCCGCGCGGGCGCAAGGCTCAGGCCGCTGGGCGCGGGCTGGTCGCCTTCGCCGATCGCGATCGTGCAAGGGGGCTGGCTGGTCGAGACACTGCGCATCAACCGCTGCTTCGGGCTCGATGCTGACGATGTCGCGCGCGGCATCGACCCATCGCGGCTGATGCTGGTCCAGGCGGGCGCGACGGTCGACGAGGTGAACGATTGCGCCGAGGAACTGGGGCTCAGCCTGCGCACGGGCGGCGCCAGCAACGGCCAGACCTGGGCCGGGGCGTGCGCCACCGGAACGCACGGCAGCGTGCTGGGCGCAGGCGGCATCCAGGACCATATTCGCGCGCTGCAGGTGGTGACGCCTTCGGGAATTTTCTGGGTCGAGCCGCACCAGCCAGTCATGTCGCCTGATTTTGTCGCAGCAACGGGCAGCACGATCTTCCGCGATGATGACGTGTTCGCCGCCTGCCAGGTTGCAGTCGGTGCCATGGGTTTTGTCACCGCGATGGTGATCGAATGCGTGCCGATCTACATGGTCCGCAATATCCAGAAGCGCGCGCGGATCTCGCGCGCCGATATCACGCGGCTGGCCCAGGGCGATTTTCGCGGCTTTTCGCGCGGCTATGGGCTCAACGAGGACCCGCATTTCCTGCAGGTGATCCTCAATCCCTTTGCTCCGTTCGAAAAGGATGCGCTTCTGCGGATGCTCTATCTGCGCGATTTCGACCACGGCATCCCTCCGCCGCCTCGCCCGCTGACCGGGGCCGGCTATGACGCCCTGACGCTGATTGGCAAGGCGATGGCGGGGATCGATCTGCTGCGCGCCGACATCCTGCAAATGGCGATGCGCGCGGGCTATGCGGTGCAGCGCGACATCGACGATCCCGAAGCCATCGCCACCTGGGGCCATACCACCGAGCCGCACAACCCGATCGCCAATCTGTTCAACGGCTCGGTCACGATGGCGCGAGCGGATCTCGAGCGCGCGTTCGATCCGCTGATCGAGGCATTCCTCAGCGGGGGTGGGGGCACGGTGGTGACGCTGCGGTTCATGCAGCGCGCGAGCGGGCTGCTCGCGCCGGCGCGTTTCGACAGCAATGTCGTGATCGATTTCGATGGGCCGCGCAGCGATGTCAGCCATCGCAGCTATCGCGCGGTGGTGGCGAAACTCGATGCGCTCGGCATTCGCTTCACCCGCCATTGGGGCAAGACCAATGATCTCGATGCCGCGCGCGTCGCCCGCGATTATGGCGACGACTATCGGCGCTTCCGCATCGCGCAGCGCCGCCTGATGCCCGATTCGACGGATATCGCGGTGTTCCGCTCCGATCCGCTGGTCCATCTGGGGCTGATCGACTGATCGGTACGGGCAGGCCAACGCGGTCAAAGCTTGACAAAAGCGCACCGGCACGGTGTTAGCCGCGCTATCGGCTGGCCTTGCCTTTGGGCAGGCTCTTCAGCGCCCTTTCTCGATCAGGATCCATGGTTCTCATGCACGCATATCGCACCCATAGCTGCACCGCGCTTCGCGCTTCCGATGTTGGCCAGCAGGTCCGCCTGTCGGGCTGGGTCCATCGCAAGCGCGACCATGGCAACCTGTTGTTCATCGACCTGCGCGATCATTACGGGCTGACCCAGATCGTCACCGACAGCGACAGCCCGGCCTTTGCCGCACTCGAGCGCCTGCGCGTCGAAAGCGTGGTCACCGTGACAGGGACTGTCGTCGCCCGCTCGGCCGAGACGGTAAACGCCAACCTGCCGACCGGCGAGGTCGAGGTGCGCGCAGCCGAGGTTGTGGTCCAGTCCGCCGCCGACGAACTGCCGATGCCGGTCGCGGGTGAGCAGGAATATCCCGAGGATATCCGCCTTCGCTATCGCTTCCTCGACCTCCGCCGCGAGCGCCTTCACCGCAACATCATGCTGCGCTCGCAGGTGATTGCCAGCCTGCGCCGCCGCATGGTCGAGCAGGGCTTTACCGAATTCCAGACACCGATCCTCACCGCTTCGTCACCCGAAGGCGCACGCGACTATCTGGTGCCCAGCCGCGTCCATCCCGGGAAGTTCTATGCGCTGCCCCAGGCCCCGCAGATGTTCAAGCAGCTGCTGATGGTCGCGGGCTTCGACCGCTATTTCCAGATCGCGCCGTGCTTCCGCGACGAGGACGCGCGCGCCGACCGCAGCCCGGGCGAGTTCTACCAGCTCGACCTCGAGATGAGCTTCGTGACGCAGGACGACGTGTTCGCGGCGCTCGAGCCGGTCTTGGCTGGTGTGTTCGAAGAATTCTCGGGTGGTAAGCATGTCACGCCCGCCGGGACCTTCCCGCGCATTCCTTATCGCGAATCCATGCTGAAATATGGCTCGGACAAGCCCGACCTGCGCAACCCGCTGGTGATCAGCGACGTGACCGAGCATTTCGTCGGGTCGGGCTTCGGCCTGTTCGACAAGATCGTCGGCTCGGGCGGCAAGGTCCGCGCGATTCCGGCGCCGGGCGCTGGCGCGATGAGCCGCAAGTTCTTCGACGACATGAACGACTGGGCGCGCGGCGAGGGTCATGCGGGTCTTGGCTATATCAACATCAAGGACGGCGTGCCCGGCGGCCCGATCGCCAAGAACCATGGCGAGGAAGCCACCGCCAAGCTGATCGCCGAGCTCGGGCTCGGCCCCAATGACGGCGTGTTCTTCGCGGCGGGCAAGGAACTGCAGGCGGCCAAGCTGGCAGGGGCAGCGCGCACGCGCGTGGGCGAGCAGCTCGGCCTGATCGAGCAGGGCGTGTACAAGTTCTGCTGGATCGTCGACTTCCCGATGTTCGAATATGACGAGGACGCCAAGAAGATCGATTTCAGCCACAACCCCTTCTCGATGCCGCAGGGCGAGATGGAGGCGCTGGAAACGATGGACCCGCTCGACATCCTCGCCTGGCAGTATGACATCGTCTGCAACGGCGTCGAACTGTCCTCGGGCGCGATCCGGAACCACCGCCCGGACATCATGTACAAGGCGTTCGAGATCGCCGGGTACAGCAAGGAGGATGTCGAGAAGAACTTCTCGGGCATGCTCAACGCGTTCAAGTACGGCGCGCCGCCGCACGGCGGCTCGGCGCCGGGGGTCGACCGCATGGTCATGCTGCTCGCCGACGAGCCCAACATCCGCGAGGTCGTGCTGTTCCCGATGAACCAGAAGGCCGAGGATCTGATGATGGGTGCGCCGTCGCCGGTCAGCCTCAAGCAGCTGCGCGAACTCAACATCCGCGTGGTCGAACCCCAGAAGGGCTGACACTGGGCTGGTTGCGCAGACTGTGAAACTGTGATACTGCGATGGTCATGAAGAACGTGACCATCGCGCTCGATGACGAAACGCACCGGCTCGCCCGCATCCGCGCGGCCGAGCTGGGCACATCGCTTTCGGCCATGGTCAAGGCGTATCTGCAGGGCATTGCAGCGGGCAATGCCCCCGCACCCGCGCCCTCAGCCGGAGTGCGTGAAATGCCGATGCCCTTTGCCGCCGTTCCGCCTGCCGATGATTTCGTGCCGCTGAAAAAGCCCCGGCAGCCCGGCGCGCTGCGGGGCAAGATCCATATGGCGGACGATTTCAACGAATGGCCGGAGGACATTCTGGCCAGTTTTGAAGCCTGGGATTACGGCCATGGGCCGAAAACGTCCTGACGCTAGCCCTGCATGAAGCTCATCATCGATACCCATATCATGCTCTGGTGGCTGGACGATGATTCCAGGCTTTCCCGTCGGTCGCGGGCCGTCATCGCCGATCCGGAAAATTGCGTGCTGGTGAGCCAGGTTTCGCTTTGGGAGATTGCAATCAAGCATCGCGTCGGCAAGTTGCATGTTGGACCTGCCGATATCTTTCCCCGATTGGCAGAATTCGGTTTCGAGCTGTTGCCGCTGGCCAACGCCCATTTGTTCGCCCTGGAACGATTGCAGGTTCTGCATGGCGATCCCTTTGATCATCTTCTGCTAGCGCAGGCTGTCCACGAAAAGGCGGTGATGATGAGCGCGGACCGGATCATGCAGCAATATGGCGTGCCCTGCCTGCCTGCCTGAAACCGATCATCCAGTGACCCTGTGCACAGCTTTGCCGCATGACTTGGGCAAGGATTGTGTTACATTTCAATGGAATCGCGCTGCTGCGGCGGCGCTGCAATCTGGGGCGGAAGGCATGCGGAAGAAACTTGGATCACGGGCGCGCAAGCTGCGCCTGGCGATGGTCATGGCCGGGCTGGGATGGGCAGGCGCCGCCCAGGCCGAGACGCTGACGATTGATGCGCTCTACCCCGCACGCGATCGCGACGCCGCGCAGGTCGGCTCATTGGTCGTCGAACGCTTCGGCGGTCGCGATGGACGCGAGCTCTCATTCGCGCTCGAGGGCGTGCTGGCCGAGGTTACCGTCTATGGCCAGCCCTATTTCAAGCTGGTGGTCGAGCGCTCCACCGCGCCGGCCGATGCTCTGTTGTCGGGTATCGCCAACGCCCAGGTGCAGAACCAGCCGGTCGAGGAAAATCGCAAGGAATGCGTCGAGCGCGACGGCAACAACAAGTGCATCCGCGAGGAGCAGGTGAAGATCCGCTGCAATCGCCGGATCGTCTCGCTCAACCCGTCGCTTCGCCTGGCGCGGATCGACGACGGCGCGATCGTCTATCAGCGCCAGATATACAAGAGCGATCAGGTCGTGATCTGCCCCGATCGCGAGCCCGGCCGCAGCCTGCCGGATACGGTCTCGCTGCTCGTCGAACAGGTCGCGGATGAGGTCAGGGCCGACATCGCCCCGGTCTTCCGCAGCGATGCCATCCGCGTGCTCGAAGGCCGCAAGGGGCTCGACAAGGACCAGTCGAACCGGTTCAAGGATGCGCTCAAGGCGACCTTTCGCGACCCCGGCCAGGCGTGCTCGATCTGGCAGGCGCTCGATACCGAGGCGCCGGGTCAGAGTTCGGTCGTCTTCAATCTCGCACTGTGCGCAGAGCAGCGCGGCGAGCTCGACGAGGCCTTGACCCGCTATCGCCAGGCGCAGACGCTGCTGCCGCGCGAACCGGCGATCCGTGCGGCCTTCGACCGGATTGCCGCCCGGCAGGCTGCAGAAGCCGATTACAATGCCCGCGAGGCGCGACTGGGGGGAACGGGCTCATGACCATCAAGCTGTCCGATTATGAGAAGGGCGCCGCCTTTGACGGCGACTATGATGCTGCGCTCAAGGACCTGCAGGAGCGGCTGTCGCACGCGCATGCCCGGCACATCGTCCACGGCCACCGCGCGATCATCGTCATGGAAGGCTGGGACGCGGCGGGCAAGGGCGGCATCATCAAGCGAATGACGGCGGAATGGGACCCGCGCTATTTCCAGGTCTGGCCGATCAGCGCGCCGACACCGTATGAAAAGGACCGGCATTTCCTCTGGCGCTTCTGGCAGAAGCTGCCAGGGAGCCGCGAAATCTCGGTCTTCGATCGCTCCTGGTATGGCCGCGTGCTGGTCGAGCGGGTCGAGCAGTTCGCCAGCGAACGAGAATGGAAGCGCGGCTATGACGAGATCAACGAGTTCGAGGCGCAGCAGGTCGATGGCGGCACCGCGATCATCAAGATCTTCCTGCACGTGACGCAGGCAACGCAGGACAAGCGCCTCGCCGACCGGCTGTCCGTCCCCGAGAAGCGCTGGAAGGTGACGCACGACGATTTCCGCAACCGCGCCAAGCGGGCCGACTATCTCGACGCGATGCACGACATGTTCCGCCAGACCGACACCCGCTGGGCCCCCTGGAAGGTGTTCGACGGCAACAGCAAGAAGGCGGCGCGCGTTGCCGTGCTGACGCATATCGCCGAGCGGCTCGAGGCGAGCGTGCCCAAATCGCTGCCCGATGCCGATCCCGAGCTGGTGGCGCTGGCGAAGGAGGCGTTTGGCTACAAGGGCTAGAACAGCTCGCCCTGCGTCCCGTCCGGCGGGGCGCGGAAGAGCGAGGTGTCCAGCACCCATTTGTGCTGGTTCAGTCCTGCGCGTTTGACCGCGAGGCGGAAGCGGGTGCGGATCAGGTGGGCCCAGGGGCCCTTGCCGCGCATGCGCGAGCCGAAACCGGGGTCGTTGTCGCGCCCGTCGCGCATCTGCTGGATGATCGCCATCACCTTGCTCGCGCGATCGGGAAAATGCGCGTCGAGCCAGGCGCGGAACAGTGGGGCGACCTCGTGCGGCAGACGGACCGGGATATAGGAGGCGGACAGCGCGCCGGCCTCGGCCCCGGCTGCGACCAGCGCCTCGATCTCGTGATCGGTGATCGCGGGGATGACGGGCGAAACGTTGATATGCGTCGGCACCCCCGCTTCGCTCAGCGCCCGGATCGCGGCGAGGCGCTTGCGCGGAGTGGCCGCGCGCGGCTCGAGCGTGCGTGCCATCGCACCATCGAGCGTGGTAACCGACAGCGCGACGGCGATCAGATCGTGCCGCGCCATCTCCGTGAGCAGATCGATCTCGCTCAGCACGCGGTCGGACTTGGTGGTGATCGCCACCGGGTTGCGCGCCTCCAGACAGACCTCGAGGATCGACCGGGTGATACGATAATCCGCCTCGATCGGCTGGTACGGGTCGGTATTGGTGCCGAGCGCGATCACCTTGGGCACATAACCGGGCTTGCGCAGCGTCGCGCGCAGCAGTCTTGCCGCATCGGGCTTGGCGAACAGCCGGCTTTCGAAATCGAGCCCGGGCGAAAGATCGAGCCAGGCATGGGTGGGCCGGGCATAGCAATAGATGCAGCCATGCTCGCAGCCGCGATAGGCGTTGATCGACTGGTCGAACGGCAGGTCGGGCGAACTGTTGCGCGAGATGATCGATCGGGGATGTTCGATCGTGACCGTGGTGCGCAACGGGGCAGGGCTGTCGTCAATCGCCGCGCGCTGGTCGAGCCAGTCGCCATCGGCCTCTCGCACCGGCAGGTTGAACCGCACCGACTCGCGATTCAGTGGTGCGCCTCGGCCTTTGAGAGGGGGCGGGTGGGCAGACATGCCCTGCTTTTAGAACATTTCGGGAACAAAGGCCATCGCTTTCGTCAGTCCCGCGCACGCGCCAATCCCGCTACCGTTTGTTTTGACGGAAAAGCGGGATCTCCGCCTGCGCGGGGGTGACGATCACGGAAAAAGCAAACGGTCTATTTCTCGCGCAGCCTCGGCATCAGCTCGATGAAATTGCAGGGCCGGTTGCGGCTGTCGAGCTGTTCGTTGAGGATGCCGTTCCAGCCGTCCTTCACCGCGCCGTTCGATCCGGGCAGCGCGAAGATATAGGTGCCGCGCGCGAGCACCGCGCAGGCGCGCGATTGCACCGTGCTGGTGCCGATGGTCTGATAGCTGAGCCAGCGAAACAGCTCGCCGAAGCCCGGAATGTCCTTGTCCTTGACCCGGTCGAGCGCCTCGGGGGTGATATCGCGTCCGGTGAGGCCGGTGCCGCCGGTCGAGATGATCGTGTCGATCTCGGGATCGTCGATCCAGTTGTTGAGCCGGACGACCAGCCGCTCGACATCGTCCTTCTCGATCGCGCGGGTGATCAGCCGATGACCCTTGCCGGTGATCAGCCCGGCCAGGATGTCGCCCGAGGTGTCGTCGGCAGCGGTGCGTGTGTCCGAAATGGTCAGCAGCGCGATGTTGATGGGCTTGAAGACCCGCGATTCGTCGATCGCCATCGCTCAGTTGTTCTGCACCGTGTCGAGCCGCACCAGCTCGATGCCGCCCGCATGCGGGAAGCGCGGCCACATGCCCTGGGCCAGGCCGGTCGCGCTCTTCGAATTCACGCCCGCCTGCTTTTCGTACATCCAGTAATTGCGCAGGATGATTCCGACATAGGCGCGCGTTTCCCAATAGGGAATCGATTCGATGAACAGCAGCGGGTCGCCATGGTCGCGCACCTTCTCGTTCCAGCGACTGACGGGCAGCGGGCCGGCATTATAGGCGGCGATGATCTTGGGCAGCAGGCCCTGGGTCTCGGGCCGGGTGTTGAGGAATTCGAGATAGCGCTGGCCATATTCGAGGTTCACCGCCGGCTGGTAGAGCGCGCTCGCATCGAGCGACTGGCCGCGCGCGCGCGCCATGTCCTGCGCGGTGCCGGGGCGCACCTGCATCAGCCCGCGCGCATCGGCGGGGCTGCGGGCATCGCTGCGGAAGTTCGATTCCTGAAGCGTATGGGCATAGACCAAAGCCGGATCGACGCGCCAACCTTCCACCGGCACCCAGCGCGGCGAGGGGAAGCGCGCGAACGCATCGGGGCGGCTGCCCTGCGGTCCGTTCTGCGCCAGCCACATCTGCGTCTGCGGCATCGACAGATCGCGCGCGAGGCGCAGCAGGCAATCGTGCGCGCTGTCGCCGGCAATCTGCGCCTCGTGGCGCAGCACCTGATCGGCGAGCGTCGATTCGCCGATCTGCGTCAGCGCGATGGCACGGCGGACATTGGGTCGGTCCTTGAGCAGCTTCCAGTCGTTGGTGCTGAAATCGGGCGCACGAACCGAGCTGTCGGCAAGGCCCAGCTGCTCGGCCGCGAGCACGCCATAGAGCGTCTCGCCATATTGGCTGGCCGCACGCAGATTGGCCTGGACAAGATCGGGGCGTCGGCAGCGCGTCGCGGCGCGCGTGGCCCAGTAATAGCCGGCGGCGCGCTGTTCCTCGTTCCAGGCATTGGCGGCGGCGCCTTCGAAGCCCTGCAGCGCGGCGGCGCAATTGCCCAGGCGCCACGCGGCCAGCCCGGCGGTCCAGTGCGCCTCGCCGAGCCATTCGCCCGAACCCAGCGTGGCGGCGCGCGCCATGTCGAGCGCTTCCTGGTCGCGGTTCTCGAGATAATAGGACCAGGCGACGCGCTGCTGCAGCTCGGTGCGCGCCTGGGGGCTCAGGAAATCGACCTGCTCGGCCAGAGCCGCTGCCGCACCGGCGGGATCGTCGGCGACAATGCGTTCCTGGATCGTCGCGGCGAGCGTGGGGGGCACGGTGCCGTCGGCAACGCTGCGCGGCTTGCCTCGCCGGGTCAGACCGCCAAAATTCGCCATGCGCACCATTTGCGGGCGATCGGGCAGGATCGTCGCGCCACGCTTGGTCGCCAGGATCGCCAGCCGTTCGGCATGCGGCAGATCGGGCGCGGCGTTGAGCAGGCTCAGCAGCGGGCCCATTTCGACGCGCGGCGAATTGGCGGCGAGAAACAGCTCGGCCCGGGCGATGTCGTGCAGCACGCCCTTGTCGCGGCTGTCGAGCAGCTCGCTCGCCTTGGCCCAATTCTGCCCCCGGATCGCGCCGAAGACCTGGGCATAATAGTCGCGCTCGGACGAGGACAGCAGGTCGGGGACCTGCGTCTTGGCCATCCGGCTGGAAAAATAGCTATAGGATGATTCTTCGGCCATGGCTGGCTGGCAGGAGATCAGGGCCGCACCCCCGGCGATGATCAGCGCTTTCTTCAGCAAGGTCTCACTCCACGAGCAGCTTCTGCCATTGCTGCCACGCCATGCTCTTCTCCTGCGCGATGCGATGAAACATCAGGCTGAGCTTGCGCGTGACCACGGTTTTGACAGTTCGGTCACCATGGTTAAGAAAATGCAAATCGGTTGGCTTTTGCGATGGATCGTGGCTGAGCAGCGCCCTGGCGGTGTCCTCGCCTGCAACCACCAGCATTTCCGGCCCGACCAGCGCAATATGGTGCCGGGCGATGCGGGTCCAGACCCCCAGATGCGGGATCGCCGCCTGGTTGTCGAGAACCAGTCGGGGGAAGAGCGAGGCGCGGTAGAGGTCTTCCGCCGCGAAGCCGCAGACACGCGCGATCATTTCGACCAGACGACCCGCGCGGCCCGACAGCACATTGTCCTGATCGTCGCGCTCGGGTGCGCCGGTCAGCACCATCAATCTCGCGCCCTGCCTGCCAGCGGGCGCGACATGGCGTCCGTCCCCGCCATCCGCAGCAAGCGTTCCGCTGCTCCAGGCTGCCACGAAGGCTTCGAGCGTTTCGGGCAGAACCAGGTTTGCCGCAGCCTGGGCAACGGGTGCGACGGGTGCGCGATCGGGGGCCACCGGGGCGTTCTGCGGCGCGGCGCGCGGTACCGCTGGCGCACGGGCGGGCGGCGCGTCATCGGCCAGCCAGTCATTGGGCGTATCGGCAAAATCCCATTCGACCCCCGCCAGCTGCCACCAGTCGACCAGGCTTTGTGCCTCGCGCAGCGGATCGTTCACCGGTGTCAGCACGTTGATGCCCCAAAGCGGGTTGACTTGCACGCTGCAGCGCTATTGGAGTGAACGGGAAGGGCCATGGCCACGCCTTATGGCACAGGCCCTATCCTGAGCAACGGGGAACACGAGATGAGTGAACGCGAATCCATGCCATTTGACGTCGTGATTGTCGGCGCGGGCCCTGCCGGCCTGGCTGCGGCGATCCGGCTCAAACAGCTGGCTGCGGAAAACAATGCCGAGATCGAGGTTTGCGTCATCGAGAAAGGCTCGGAAGTCGGCGCACACATTCTGTCCGGCGCGGTGTTCGATCCCAGGGCGCTCGACGAGCTGATCCCCGACTGGCGCGATCAGGACTGCCCGATGGCGGCCACCCCGGTGACCGAGAACCATCACTGGGTGCTGACCAAGTCGAAGAAGATGGCGATCCCGCACCTCACGACGCCTTCGTTCATGCACAACAAGGGCACCTATACCGGCAGCCTGGGCAATCTGTGCCGCTGGCTGGCCGAAAAGGCCGAAGAGCTGGAGGTGCAGATCTTCCCCGGCTTTGCGGCGGCTGAAATCCTGTACAACGAGGACGGCTCGATCAAGGGCGTTGCCACCGGCGACATGGGCATCGGCAAGGACGGCGAGCACAAGCCGGATTACACCCCGGGGCTCGAACTGCACGCGCGCTACACCTTCTTCGCCGAAGGCGCGCGCGGCCATCTGACCAAGATCCTCAAGCGCCAGTTCGATCTGGAGGCCAATTGCGAGCCGCAGGTCTATGGCATCGGGCTGAAGGAGCTGTGGGACATCGACCCGAAGAAGCATGTCCCGGGCCGGGTCATCCATACCCAGGGCTGGCCACTCGACGATGCCTGGGGCGGCGGTTTCCTCTATCATCAGGCCAACGGCCAGGTCGCGCTCGGCTTCGTGGTCGCGCTGTCTTACCAGAACCCGCATCTCTCGCCGTTCCACGAATTCCAGCGCTGGAAGACGCATCCGGAAATCCGCAAAATCCTCGAAGGCGGCAAGCGCGTGTCGTACGGCGCACGCGCGATCAACGAGGGCGGCTGGCAGTCGGTGCCCAAGCTCGCGTTCCCCGGCGGCGCGCTGATCGGGTGCAGCGCGGGCTTCGTCAACGTGCCGCGCATCAAGGGCAGCCACACGGCGATGAAATCTGGCATGCTCGCTGCCGAAGCCGCGTTCCGCGCGATCCAGGCCGACCGCACGTCGGATGAGCTCAGCGATTATCAGGAAAATCTCAACGCCAGCTGGATCGCGGAGGAATTGAAGAAGGTCCAGAATGTCGAGCCTTGTGTCGACAAGTTCGGCGGCACCATCGGCACCGTGCTCGGCGGCATCGACATGTGGATGCGCCAGCTCGGCATCGGCCTGCCGATCACGATGAAGCACGACCCCGATTACAAGCATATGGGCCGGGCGGACATGTATCCGAAGATCGATTATCCCAAGCCCGATGGCGTCATCACTTTCGATCGGCTGTCCTCGGTGTTCCTGTCGAACACCAATCACGAGGAAGATCAGCCCGTGCACCTGCAGCTCAAGGATCCGAGCATTCCGATCCAGGTCAACCTGCCGCTCTATGACGAACCGGCGCAGCGCTACTGCCCGGCGGGCGTGTACGAGGTGGTCGGGCAGGAAGAGGGCAATCCGCGCTTCCAGATCAACGCGCAGAATTGCGTTCACTGCAAAACCTGCGACATCAAGGAAATGAGCCAGAACATCAACTGGGTGGTGCCCGAAGGCGGCGGCGGCCCCAACTACCCGAACATGTGATCGACCGGAATCCTCCTCCGCGCGGGGAGGGCTCCATTTCCAAGGTCCGAAGCCCCGGTGCTGACCGAAACCGCCTATGCCAAGGTCAACCTCGCGCTGCACGTCCGGCGGCGGCGCGAGGATGGCTATCATGATCTCGAGAGCCTGTTCGCCTTTGTTGACCGCGGGGATGTACTGAGCGTCACGCCTCGCGCGGATGGCGGCCTGTCGCTGACGATCTGTGGGCCGTTCGCGCATGGCCTCGCGAGCGGCGATGGCAATCTGGTGCTCCGCGCTGCCCGGTCGCTGCAAATCTCCGTTTGTCCCTCGAATTCGCTCGGGAACTCGGGCGGGTTGGGGATCCTCGATAGCGGACACCTTGGCGCAGACCTGCACCTCTTCAAGAACCTGCCTGTCGCGTCCGGAATCGGCGGAGGCTCCGCCGACGCAGCCGCCGCCTTGCGCCTGCTCAATCGGCTCTGGGGCTGCAATCTTTCCGACCGCGAGCTGTGCGCGATCGGCGAGACGCTCGGCTCCGATATCCCCGCCTGCGTGATCAGCCAGAGCCTGCGGGTCGAGGGCAGGGGCGAGGCGTTGGCACCGCTCGATCTGCCCGGCCTGTCGGGCACGCCGATCCTGCTGGTCAATCCGGGTATCCCGCTTGGCACCGCCCCGGTGTTCCGGGGCTGGGACCAGGTCGATCGCGGCCCGCTCGACACGTCGAGCCTCGAAGCGGTCATCACCAACGGCCGCAACGACCTCGAAGCGCCTGCGCGCGCGCTCGTTCCCGAGATTGGCGATGTCCTCGAACGGATGCGCGCGGTGCCCGGTGCCACCCTGTCGCGCATGTCGGGCAGCGGGGCGACCTGTTTTGCGCTGTTCGATTCGCCACAGGCTTGCTCCACCGCGGAACAGGCCCTGGCAGCCGAACAGCCGACATGGTGGCTGATGTCAGGAAGGGTGCGATGAGCGGTTTTCAACCCTATGAAATCATTGTTCCGCAGTCAGGATCGGCCGGCGAGAATATCGTCGTCATCGCCGACCATGCCAGCAACCATGTCCCCGACGGCATCGAGCTTGGGATCGCGCCGGACGTCATGACGCAGCATGTTGCGATCGATATCGGCGTCGCCGAGGTCACCCGAGCATTATGCGAAGCGATCGGCTGCGGTGCGGTGCTGGCGCGGGTCTCGCGGCTGGTGATCGATTTCAACCGCGAGGAAGACGCACCCGGTCTGATCCCGCTGACCAGCGACGGCATCGCGATTCCGGGCAATGCCGGAGCAGACCCCGAAGCGCGGCTCGCGGCCTATTACCGGCCCTATCACGACGCCGTGGCGCATATGCTGGCGAGCGTGGACGATCCCTTTATTCTCTCGCTGCACAGTTTCACCCCGCAGCTCGCCACTCGCCCGGACGAACCAAGGCCCTGGGATATCGGGATATTGTACAACCGCGATGACCGCGCGGCGCGGATCGCCATTCCTCTGCTGGCCGAAAAGGGGCTCCACGTCGGCGACCAGCTGCCCTATGCGGGCACCTTGCTCAATGCGACGATGAACCGCCATGCCGAGGCGCCGGGGCGGCCCTATCTGGGCGTCGAGATGCGCCAAGACCATGTCTCGGACCCCGCAGGCGCTGCCCGGATGGCCGAGATATTGGCCCCGGTCGCCATCGCGTGCCGCAATAGCCTTGCGTAACGCGCGGCTTTTTGGAAAGAGCGCGGCCAGAGAAAGGCCCGATCATGACACATAATTTCGATAAGTCGAAGCTGCCCAGCCGCCACGTCTCCGTGGGGCCCGAGCGCGCGCCGCACCGCAGCTATTATTACGCGATGGGCCTGACCGAGGAAGAGATTGCGCGGCCTTTCGTTGCAGTGGCCAGCGCAGGCAACGACAGTGCGCCGTGCAACACCACGCTCGATGCCCAGGCCGATGCATGCCGCGAAGGCGTGAACGCCGCAGGGGGCATGCCGCGTCGGTTCAACACCATCACGGTGACCGACGGCATCGCCATGGGCCATCAGGGCATGAAGAGCTCGCTGGTCAGCCGCGAGGTCATCGCCGATTCGGTCGAGCTTTCGGTGCGCGGCCATTGCTATGACGCGCTGGTGGGCTTTGCGGGATGCGACAAGTCGCTGCCCGGCATGATGATGGCGATGCTGCGGCTCAACGTGCCGTCGATCTTCGTCTATGGCGGATCGATCCTGCCCGGCCATTATGACGGCCGCGACGTGACCGTAAAGGACGTGTTCGAGGCGGTCGGCCAGCACGCGGCGGGCAACTGCCCGCTCAAGGATCTGATCGCGCTCGAGAAAGTAGCCTGCCCGGGCCATGGCGCGTGCGGCGGCCAATACACTGCCAACACCATGGCATGCGTCGGCGAGGCGATCGGCCTGTCGCTGCCCAACAGCAACATGATGCCTGCGCCCTATGAAAGCCGCGCCGAGATCGCGGTCGCAGCGGGACGCCAGGTGATGGAACTGCTCGCACGCAACCTCAGGCCACGTGATATCTGCACGCGCGAAGCCTTTGAAAACGCTGCGCGGGTCGTCGCGGCGACGGGAGGGTCGACCAATGCCGGTCTGCACCTTCCCGCGATGGCGAGCGAAGCAGGGATCGAATTCGACCTGTTCGACGTTGCCGAGATCTTCAAGACCACGCCCTATATCGCCGACCTGCAGCCCGGCGGCCGCTATGTCGCGCGCGACATGTACGAGGCGGGCGGCGTGTACATGCTGATGAAGACGCTGCTGGAAAATGGCCTGCTGCACGGCGACTGCATGACGGTCACCGGCAAGACGCTGGGCGAGAATATCGACCAGGTCACCTGGAATCCCGATCAGAAGGTCATCTACGACGTCAAGACTCCGCTGAGCCCCACCGGCGGCGTGGTCGGCCTCAAGGGCTCGCTCGCGCCCGATGGCGCCATCGTCAAGGTCGCGGGGATGGCGCGGCTGCAGTTTACCGGCCCGGCCCAGGTGTTCGATTGCGAAGAAGAGTGCTTCGCCGCGGTCGAGGCGCGCCAGATCCGCGAAGGATCGGTCATCGTCATCCGCTATGAAGGGCCCAAGGGCGGTCCTGGCATGCGCGAGATGCTGTCGACCACCGCCGCGCTCTATGGCCAGGGGATGGGCGAAAGCGTCGCGCTGATCACCGACGGGCGCTTTTCGGGCGCGACGCGCGGCTTCTGCATCGGCCATGTCGGACCCGAAGCCGCCGATTGCGGTCCGATCGCGCTGGTCGAGGATGGCGATATCATCTCCATCGATGCCGAAGCGGGCACGATCGACCTGCATGTCGACGAGGCCGTGCTGGCCGAACGCCGAAAGGCCTGGCAGCCGCGCACCAACGACTATCAGGCCGGCGCCTTGTGGCGCTATGCGCAGAATGTCGGCCCCGCGAGCAAGGGCGCAGTGACGCATCCGGGCGCGAAGGCGGAACGCCATGTCTATGCGGATATCTGACACGCTGATCGCTGCCGCGGGGCTCGCCGTGCTGGCCGGCTGTACCGGTGAGCGCCAGCCGGACGCGGTGGCCGAAAGCGACGACAGCCGCGTGTCTTGCGCGCTGGGCGGCGATACCGAGTTCACGCCGAAATGCGATGTCGAGCGGGTGCAGAATGGCGACAGGCGCGAGCTGGTGATGCGGCACCCCGATGGCGGTTTTCGTCGGTTCGAGATCGTGACCGACGGTCGCGGGCTGATCGCCGCCGATGGCGCCGAGCAGGCAGTGATCACCCCGCTTGCCGATGGGCGCATCCAGCTTTCGGTCGGAGATGACCGTTACCGCATCCCCGCGACAATCAAATCCGGCGCAGGCGGTGGCTGAGCGCGGATCCGCCGTGCTGACGGTCGCCGAGATGGTCGCGGCCGAACAGGCAGTGTTCGACAGCGGCGTCTCGGTCGACGCGCTGATGCAGCGCGCGGGCGAGGGGGCAGGCCAGATGATCTGGCGGATCGGCGGCACGACGCCCACGCTGGTGCTGTGCGGTCCTGGAAACAATGGCGGCGATGGCTATGTTATCGCAGAGTTTTTGCGCAAGAAGGGGGTGCCTGTCACGATCGCCGCACTGACCGAACCGCGCACCGAGGCTGCGCGCCATGCACGGGCGCGCTTTGGTGGCGAGGTCATAGGGTTCGATGAGGCCGAACCCGCCACGCAGCTCGTCGACTGCCTGTTCGGCAGCGGACTGGCGCGGCCGCTCGACGGTGTCGTCTGGCATCGCTTCGCCGAACTTGTCGGCCAGGCGCGGCGCAGCTTTGCGATCGATCTGCCCAGCGGGGCCGATGCCGACCGTGCCACGTGGCTCAACGAGCCGCTGCACTTCGACCATGTGCTGGCACTGGGCGCATGGAAATATGCGCATCTGCTCGACCCCGTCGCGAGCGATTGCGGCACGCTCAGCCTGATCGAGATCGGCGTCGATACCGAAGCCGCCAAGGTCCGCAGGATCGCCCGGCCAGCGATCGCTGCGCCCGATGCCCGCTCGCACAAGTACCGCCGCGGGCTGGTTGTGGTGCTGGTCGGCGCGATGCCGGGTGCGGCGTTACTCGCGGCGCATGCAGCGCAAGGGGCAGGGGCCGGGTATGTGAAGCTGATCGGCGCAGGTGATCCTCCGCCGCAATCGCCTGCCGACATCGTGTGGCAAAGGGCCGATGATGCGGCTGCGGTTGCAGAGGCGTTGCGGGACCCGCGCATCGGCGCAGTCGTTGTCGGTCCGGGCCTGGGGCGGGACGATCAGGCGCGCTCGCTGCTCGAGACCGCGCTGGCGTGCCCCCATCCCCTGATCGTCGATGCCGATGCCTTGCATCTGCTGCCCGGCCATTTCGCAAGCCTCAAGGGGCGGGGCGCACCGGTGCTGTTGACCCCGCACCAGGGCGAGTTCGAGGCACTGGCGGGTGAGGCAGCCGGCAAGGCGACAAACAAGGTCGATCGCGCGCGAGCGCTGGCACGCAAGCTCGATGCCTCCTTGCTCTACAAGGGGGCCGATACCGTGATCGCCGCGCCCGATGGCCGTGCAGTGATCGCCGACCGGCGCTGTTCCTGGCTGTCGGTCGCAGGCACCGGCGATGTGCTCGCCGGTTGCATCGCGGCGCGGCTCGCGGGGCACGCACAGCCGTTCGACGCCATGACCGAGGCAGCCTGGCTGCACGATCGGGCCGCGCGGATCTCGGGTCCGGCGTTCAGCGCGCTGCAGCTCGCCACGGCCCTCCCGCAAGCGCTGGAGGCCTGTCTTGAGCGATGATCCGATCGTGCGCATCGCGGCGCGCGGCGATGGCGTCACTGCTTCGGGCCGCCATGTCGCCGGAGCCGCGCCAGGCGATGCGATCGCGCCCGACGGCAGCATCATCCCCGGCCCGCATCATGCCGTTCCGCCTTGCCCGCATTTCGGCACCTGTGGCGGCTGTCAGCTGCAGCATGTCGACGATTCCGCGCTCGCCGATTTCGTGCGCGATCGTGTCACCGGGCCGCTCGCCGCTAAAGGCATCGTCGCGCGCGACGTCCGCCGGGTGCATCTCTCGCCGTCGCACAGCCGCAGGCGCGCCTCACTGCGCTATGTCCGCAAGGTCGGACAGGTCACTTTGGGCTTTGCCGGGCAGGGCAGCCACGATCTTATCGACATCCGCACCTGCGAGATCGTGACACCGCGACTGCATGACGTCATGATGGCCGTGCGCGGTCTGATCGCGAAATGGCCGGAACCGCGGATTTCCGGCAGCGTCGAGCTGACCGAGATCGATCAGGGTGTCGATGTGCTGATCTCCGGCCTCGCACCCAAGTCACTGGCGCAACACGAGCTGCTCTCCGGCTTTGCCGAGGCGCAGAAGCTCGCGCGGCTGTCGATAGACCAGGGCTTTGGTCCGGAGACGCAATACGAACCCGTGCTGGCGACGATCAGCTTCGGCGACATCGCGGTCCGCTTCCCGCAGGCGAGCTTCCTGCAGGCGACGCGCGATGGCGAGGCGGCGCTGGCGGCGGCCGCCCGCGAGGCGCTCGATGGGTGCCGCATGGTCGCGGACCTGTTTGCAGGTCTTGGCAGCTTCGCCTTCCACCTGATCGCCCCGGGCCGCCGCATCTATGCCGCCGAAGCCGTGCGCGACGCCATCCTGGCGCTCAAGGCCGCGGCCGATGCGCGCCAGCTGCCGGTGTTCACCGAGCATCGCGACCTGTTCCGCAATCCCGTCCAGCGCGACATGCTCGATCGGCTCGACGCCCTGGTGCTCGATCCGCCGCGTGCGGGGGCGGAGGAACAGGTGCGCGCCATCGCCGGATCGTCGATCAAGCGGGTCTGCTATGTCAGCTGCAACCCGGCCACCTTTTCGCGCGATGCCCGGATCCTGTGCGATGCGGGGTTCATGCTCGATACTCTATGGCCGGTAGGGCAGTTCCGCTGGTCGACGCATGTCGAGCTCGCCAGCCTGTTCGTTCGTCAGCCCTGATCGCTCCACACCACGCCATCGCGCGGGCGGGTATCTACGCGGAGCTCGAACACGTCCGGGCGGGCATAATGGCCATCGGTGTCGAGCGCCGCGAGGCCCTGACCGATATGGGCAAGGTCGAGGTCGGCAACCAGCGTTTCGGTTCGTGATCCAGCCTGAGCAAGCACGGTAGCGTCGGGCGCGATGATCATGCTGCCGCCGAACTGCAGCTGCCCCTCGGGCATGGCCTCGATCAGGTCGCGCGCGGCCGTGCGGGCTGTGGCGTCAAGGCTGCAATGGTCCAGGCCCTGCAGCACGTCGTCGCGGCTCTGGATCGTTCCGGCGGCGAGCACGAAGCATCGGCCTTCAAAGGCATAATGGCGCGAGGCGATGGCATAGGTCTCGCGCACCGTCGGCCAGGCAGCGACGTGCACGGCCTCGCCCTGATTGTGCATCGCGGCGCGGGCGAGCGGCATCCAGTGCTCCCAGCAGATCAGGCTGCCCACCGGCCCGCAGGGCGCGGCGTGCGTGCCGAGCGTCGATCCGTCGCCGCGCGCCCAGATCAGCCGCTCGCCATGCGTCGGAACCAGCTTGCGGTGGATCATCGGTGCCTGGCCGGGTCGCAGCAGTAGCTGGCAGTTGTACAGGCTCGACCGCACGCGCTCGTGCGCACCGATGCTGATCAGCGCGCCCGAGCGATCGACCAGATCCTGCACCGGGGCGAGGCGCGGATCGCCGATGCGGATCGCTTCCCCGAGCAGCACAGCATGCAGCGCGCGCGTGCCGGGATGGTCCCACAGCGCCGCACCCGGCGCCTCGTCGAGCCAGAGCGGGTAGCCGCCCAGAAAGGTCTCGCCGAAAGCGATGATCTGCGCGCCATGATCGAGGGCCGTTTCGATCAGCGCGGGCAACGCGGCCAGACCTTGGGTGACCGAGAGCGGCACCGGTGCGGCCTGGACGATCGCTGCACGGATGCGGCGCGGATCAGCCATGCAGGTGAAGGTCGAAGATCGGGATCGCCGCGTGGAAGATCAGCACCATCAGGCACAGGCTCGACGCGGCGAACAGCAGGAAGCGCACGGCGACGCGGTTGACCGTCGCCTGGACGAGGCTGTGCACGATGCGCAAGCCGACATAGAGCCAGGCCACCGCGACGTTGATCCCCTCGCCATGGCCGATGATCGCGAGAACGATGCACACTGCATAGAAGATCGTCGGTTCGTCGAGCAGGTGATTGTAATTATGCGCTTTCCATTGCACGGGTTGGGGCAGGACAGCATCGAGGTCCTTGCCGGTGCCGCCCTTGAGATTGGCGACATCGATCTTCGCCTGGCGCATCGCCGGGATGCGGGTGACGTACATCCACGCCCACATCACCATGGTCCAGGCGAGCAGAATGACAACGGGTTGCAAGATGGCCTGAGTCATGGGTTCGGCTCCGTTACAGCGTGGCGATCAGCGCGCGGATCGCGAGCACGATCAGGCAGAAGGTCGAGGCCAGAAACAGCAGGAAGCGCGTCTGCACCTTGTTAACGGTGGCCTGCCAGATGCTGTGCACGATGCGGATCAGGGTATAGCCCCAGGCCAGCGCGACATTGACGCCATCGGTGCCAGCGCCCGCGATCGCGACGATGGCAATCGTGGCGTAGAAGATGGTCGGCTGCTCCATCAGATGCGCGTAATTGTGCGATTTCCACGCGGCTTGCGGCGGGAGCATCGGATCGAGATCGCTGCCGCGCCCGCCCACAGTTTTCGAGATGTCGACGCCCAGCTTCTTCGCATTGGGAAGCCGAGTTCCCGCCATCCAGAACAGCATGACGAGCGACCAGAGCACCAGCACGGCAGCTGGCGTCAGAACATTGGCAGACATAAGCAGTTTCCTCCCCCGCTTTATGGAGGAGGAAACTGCGGCAGCGTTATTAGATTGTCAATCGCAACCGATCGGCGCGATCAGCGGTTGATGCTGACCACATTGTCGGCGCGCCAGTGCGGGCGGGCCTCGCCGGTGTACATCGACTGCATCGGCTCGTCGGCGACCGTATAATGCTCGCTCGTGCCGAAGCCGTTGAAGCCGGTGCGCATCGCCGCGCCATAGGCGCCGATCATGCCGATCTCGATATAGTCGCCGGCCTTGATGTCCGCGGGCAGCGGGAAGGGGCCGGCCATGTAATCGATATCGTCGCAGGTCGGGCCGAAAAAGCTGAAATCCTCGGTCGTGCTGCTGCGCTGGGTGCCGAGATAGCGGACCGGGAAGCGCCAGCCGATATGCGCGGCATCGAACAGCGCGCCATAGGCGCCGTCGTTGATGTACAGCTCCTCGCCGCGGCGACGATCGACGCGCACGATGATCGAGTTGTACTCGGCGCACAGAGCGCGGCCCGGCTCGCACCAGAGCTCGGCCGAATAGCTGATCGGCAGGCTTTCGAAGGTCCGCTCGATGATCGCGAAATAGTCCTCGAGCGGCGGGGGCTGCATGCCCGGATAGGCCGAAGGGAAACCGCCGCCGACATCGATGACGTCGACGGTGACCGAGGCATCGACGATCGCCGCGCGGACGCGGTCGAGCGCCTGCACATAGGCGTGCGGGCTCATCGCCTGGCTGCCGACATGGAAGCAGATGCCCAGGCTGTCCGCCGCCTGGCGGGTCGCCATCAGCAGTTCGCGCGCATCGATCAGCTCGGTACCGAACTTGGAGGCGAGGCTGAGCTCCGAATGCTCTGACGAGACGCGCAGGCGCACGCACAGCGTCAGATCGTCGGGCGCGCCGGTGGCGGCGACGATCTTGTCGAGCTCTTCGCGGCTGTCGAGCGAGAACACGCGCACGCCGTGGATGTGATAGGCCTCGGCGATCGCTTCGGGGGTCTTGACCGGGTGCATGAAGCACAGGGTCGCATCGGGCAGCGTTTCCGCGACCAGCCGCACCTCGGCGATCGAGGCGACGTCATAATGCGTGATCCCCGCGTTCCACAGCACGCGCAGCAGGTCGGGCGACGGATTCGCCTTGACCGCATAGAGCGACTTGCCAGGAAAGCGATCAACAAAGAACGTGGCCGCTCGCGTTGCTGCTTGCGGACGGTTCAGCGTAACCGGCTGTGCCGGGTTCAGAGCCTGAATCAGCTCCAGCGCATCAAGATATTCGTGCAACTCAAGGGACCCCCAAAAAAACAGTCAAACAACAAGGCTGCCTTGCGGTTATTGGAAGTCCCCATGGGGCAGCGGACCGCGTAAATAGGGTCCACAGCCCCGGGTGTAAAGCGGAAAATTCCTATCGAATTTCTAACCCAGACGGTCGCGAAACGTCTCGTAACCGAACGAGGCGATCTCGCGCAGGCTCTCGTCTTCGCTGTTCCACAGCCAGATAGAAGGCAGCGGTACACCGTTGAAAGTATTGGTTTTCACCATGGAATAATGCGCCTGATCGAGGAACGCGAAGCGCTGGCCCGGCTCGAGCGGGACGGGCAGGCCATAGTCGCCGATAATGTCCCCGGCGAGGCACGAGGGACCGCCGAGCCGTACCGGCTCTGCGTCGGGCCGTTCGCCGAGCATTGCGGGGCGATAGGGCGCCTCGATCACATCGGGCATGTGGCAGGTCGCCGAAATGTCGGTGATTCCCACCTTCATCCCGTTGTCGAACACATCGAGCAGTTCACCAACCAGGATGCCCGCATCGAGCGCGACCGCCTCGCCGGGTTCGAGATAGATGTCGCAGCCCGTGCGCGCCTTGACCGCGATCAGGAACTCGACCAGCTCGTCGCGCTGGTAATCGGCGCGGGTGATATGGTGGCCGCCCCCGAAATTGAGCCATTTCAACTGGTTGAAATAGGGTTCCAGCAAGGGTTCGAGCTTGGACCAGATCTGTTGCAGCGGCACCAGATCCTGCTCGCACAGCGAGTGGAAATGGATGCCTGATACGCCTTCGAGATGCTCGGGGCGCAGTTGATCGATGGGATGGCCGAGGCGGCTGTGCGGCTGGCTGGGGTCGTATTTCTCGGTCTCGCCCAGCGGCAGCGCCGGGTTGATCCGCAGGCCGATGTCGAAGCTCTGGCCGGCAGCGCGCGCCTCCTCGACCAGCGGGGCGAATCGCGCGATCTGGCCGGGACTGTTGAAGATGACATGGTCGGAGAGCTTGAGGATCTCGCGCAGGTCCTCGCCCTTGTAGCCCGCACAATAGGTCGCGATCTCGCCATGATAATGGTGCGAGGCGAGCTTCGCCTCCCACAGCCCCGACGAGCAGGTGCCGTCGAGATAATCGCTGACCACATCGCCCAACTGCCAGAAGGAGAACGCCTTGAGTGCGGCGAGCATCTTTATCCCTGCTCGGTCGCGGACATCGGCGAGCACCGCCAGATTGCGCCGCACCGCCGCCTCGTCCACGACAAAGGCAGGCGAGGGCACGCGGTTCAGGTCGAAATGCCGAAAGGCTCCGGGATCGCCGGCCTTGGTTTCCATGGGCTTGTGTAACCTCTACAAAATCGGTTTCCCGCGAAGGCGGGAATCCATCTCCAGAGCTTTCGCCCGGGCGCACCGGCAGGAGATGGGCCCCTGCCTTCGCAGGAGACCGGGTGCATCAGAACGCCAGCGGCGCGGCCAGTTCCTTGACCTGCCAGGGCAGGCCGTGCTGGTTGAGCATGTCCATGAACGGATCGGGATCGAACTGTTCCATGTTGAACACACCTTCGCCCTTCCACGCGCCGGTGAGGATCATCGCCGCGCCGATCATCGCGGGCACGCCGGTGGTATAGCTCACCGCCTGGTTGCCGGTCTCGGCATAGGCGTCCTCGTGGTCGCAGATATTGTAGACATAGATCGTCTTTTCCTGGCCGTCCTTCACGCCGGTGGCGATATCGCCGATATTGGTCTTGCCCTTGGTCGTCTCGCCCAGCGAGGCGGGTTCGGGCAGCACGGCTTTCAGGAACTGCAGCGGGATGATCTCGCGGCCTTCGTACATCACCGGGTCGATCCGGGTCATGCCGACATTCTGCAACACTTCCAGATGCTTGAGATACGCATCGCCAAAGGTCATCCAGAAGCGGATGCGCTTGATCTCGGGATAATGCTTGGCGAGCGATTCCAGCTCCTCATGGTACATGAGGTACATGTTCTTCTCGCCGACACCCTCGAAATCGAACACCTGCTTGTGGCTGAGCGCGGGGCCTTCGACCCATTCGCCATCGGCCCAGTGGCGCGAGGGCGCAGTCACTTCGCGGATGTTGATCTCCGGATTGAAATTGGTCGCGAAATGCTGGCCATGGTCGCCGCCATTGCAGTCGAGAATGTCGAGCGTGTCGATCCGGTCGAGCAGATGCTTCCTGATATAGCTGGCGAACACGCTGGTGACGCCGGGATCGAAGCCCGATCCGAGCAGCGCCATCAGGCCTGCGTCCTTGAACCGGTCGTGATAGGCCCATTGCCAGCCATATTCGAACTTCGCCTCGTCGCGCGGTTCGTAATTGGCGGTGTCCATATAGTGCACGCCGGTCTTCAGGCACGCATCCATGATGCTGAGGTCCTGATAGGGCAGGGCGAGATTGCAGACCAGGTCGGGCTTCACCTGCGCGATCAGCGCGGCGGTGGCCTCGACATCGTCGGCATCGACCTCGGCCGTGGCGATCTGCACGCCGGTGCGCTTCAGCACCGATTCGGCGATCGCGTCGCATTTGGCGATGCGGCGGCTCGCCAGCGTGATCTCGCTGAAAATGCCGGTGTTCATCGCCATCTTGTGCACCGCGACCGAACCCACGCCGCCCGCACCGATCACCAGAATCTTGCCCAAAGTCCGTTTTCCCTTATTGCTGGAATTGCTGTCAGCGGGTGCATATAGAGGCTCTGCATGACAGAACCAAGTGATCCCCTATCCCCGGACCGCAAACCCAGCCGCGAAGGCATCGAGCGCGCCGCGAAGAAGATTTCCGCGATCCTGCCGCCGACGCCGCTGATGCCGCTGAAGCATGAGGGGATGACCTTGTGGTGCAAGGCCGAGTGCTTGCAACCGATCGGCGCGTTCAAGATTCGCGGTGCCTGGCATCGTCTGTCCGACCTCAGCGAAGACGAGCGCGCGCGCGGCGTGGTCGCGTTTTCGAGCGGCAACCATGCGCAGGGTGTCGCCTGGGCGGCCAAGCGGCTCGGCATCCGCGCGACGATCGTCATGCCCGCCGACGCGCCGAAGCGGAAGATCGAATCCACCCGCGGCTATGGCGCCGAGGTCATCACCTATGACCGCCGCGCGGAGGACCGCGTCGCCATCGCCAACCGCATCGCCAGCGAAACGGGCGCGGTGGTGGTGCCCAGCTTCGACGATCCGTGGATCATTGAAGGCCAGGGCAGCACCGGGCTCGAGGCGCTGGTGCAGATCATC
>AYSC01000041.1 GCA_000503195.1 Blastomonas sp. CACIA14H2 | reverse complement strand
CGGTTGCTCCACCGTCGCGAAGCCCCCCCTCCCAACCCTCCCCCCTCAAGGGGAGAGGGCTATCCGGCTGCACCACCTCACCCCCCGCACAAAACTCCCCTCCCTGAAAGGGAGAGGCAGGGGGTGGGTCAGCCACGCCTGATGGTCTCAACAGCCCCGGCGAGCACCGCCCAAACCCACCCCTAACCCCTCGCTTGCAGGGAGGGGAACGCGCCTGGTCTTACCGTTCGTTGCCGGCCTTCGATTCGTCTCGCCAAAGCACCCATTCGCCAACTCCGCTCATCCTGAGCAGCGGGCTTCAGCCCGCGTCGTCGAAGGACCCGCGCCCACGCCGGCCGTATAGCGGGGCCTTCGACAAGCTCAGGCTGAGCGGAGAGGGGCGGCTTTTCAGCCATTCCCCTATCACTCCGAACCCCTCTAGCACTGAGTTAAATACGGTCGTGTAGGTAGTAGGCCAATCCACGTGCGTGTTGACCCCAATGCAAAAAGTGCAGGCGAAAGGCGAAATGGGCATCATCTATACTGACGTGTTCCGCTAGCCAGACGACCTCGCGCATATCTCTGGTGATGTCCGTCAAATCGTCTATTGCGTCCGCCATCATGAGCGCATCGTCATAGGCGGCGGATGGATCAGCTATTGGGTATAAGCCGTATTGAGGAAAACGATCGGCAACCTCTCTATAGAGAGAAGACCCATCCTGCGTGGGCGGATCAATGTCATCGCCTGTCACGTCTCCAGCAGGTGTGCTGTAGTAGGCGGCGATCAGGCAATCCAAAGTTTGAAGCAGCTTCTCATCGGCAGGCGGATCGCCCTCCCAGACGACGTGGAGGAAATCTTTAGCTGCTTCTAATGCTGGTGAATGCTGCACCGCCCAAGGCATACTCGGAGGTCGCGTTGCGTTAAAGGCTCTTTTCCACCCAATGCCAACCCAGCCCCGCTCACCCGATCTCCAGCGCCATCCTCGGCCCGAGCATCGGCAGCAGCTTTTCCATATCCGCGCGTGCGATCGCCACGCAGCCTTCGGTGCTGCGTTCCGCCGCAGGCTTCGCCTCGTTCCACAGATGGAAGAAGATCGCGCTGCCCGCACCCGCTACCGGGGGCGCGTCGTTATGGCCGAGCACCAGCACCACGTCGTAGAGCATGTCCTCGCGCTGGAGGGTTTCGGCGCTGAACGGGTGCGGCAGGCGGACGGGGCGGTTGTACGCCGGGTCGGCGGGGTCGTCGGACCAGCCGTCCGCCGCGTTCGACCAGCGCCAGGGCAGCGCAAAGCCCGGCGGCGGGCTGCTGCGGCCGGGGCGGAACAGCGCGGCGCGGATCGGCCAGCTGCCCTTGGGCGTGCAGCCATCGCCCTCGCGCTTGGCGGCGGCGGCGCAGGCGCCGCTGCGGCCGATGGTGCACGGCACGGTCCAGTCGCCCAGGGTGACGGTCAGCGCAGCGGCATCGACGCGGACGGTGTCGCTCACAGCTGGTGGCCGGTGCGGTCGCGCTTGGTGACCAGATAGCGTTCGTTGTGCGGATTGGCCTCGATCTGCAGCGGCAGCCGCTCGGCAATCTCGACGCCGAGCTGCGCGAGCACCGCCTGCTTTTCCGGATTGTTGGTCATCAGCCGGATCGCGGGGACGCGCAGCGCCTTGAGCATCTGCGCCGCCACCGCGAAATCGCGCGCATCGGTGGGGAAGCCCAGCCGGTTGTTGGCATCGACCGTATCGTGCCCCTGATCCTGCAGCTGATAGGCGCGCAGCTTGTTGATCAGGCCGATCCCGCGTCCTTCCTGGCGCAGATAGAGCAATATGCCCCAGCGCGCGTGCGCCATCGCATGCAGCGCTCCGTTGAGCTGCGGCCCGCAATCGCATTTCAGACTGCCGAAGACATCGCCGGTCAGGCACTCGCTATGCAGCCGCACGACCGGAATGCTATCATCGGGCGTGCCGACGATCAGCGCGACATGCTCGTGAAAATCGGCGTCCGAGCGGAAGGCGACGATCTCGGCGCTCTCGCTCGCGCTCACCGGCAGCCGCGCGCGCGCCGCGATGCGCAGCTGCGCCGGATCGGCATAGGCGGCGACATTGGCGGGGGTGACGATCGGCGCGTCGAAATCCGCCTCGCCATTCCCCAGCAGATGATAGGCGGGCAGCAGGCCTGCGAGCCGCGCGAGCTGCATCGCGGCTTCGGCGGCTTCCGGAGCGGGCAGGGGCAAAGCGGCGAACGGCCCCTTCATCGGCCGGGCAAGATCGAGCGATGGATCGGCGATCGCGATCGCGCGGGCGCTGTCGAGCGCGCCGGGCACCGCGATCAGCGCTGGCGCATCGGGGCGCGCGGCGTCCTTCTGGTTGGCGAGCTTGAGCGTGATCGCGCGCGCGGCGGAGATCAGCAGCTTGCGACCCGTGCCCAAGGGCGCGCCGCCGGTTTCGACCGGACGCAGCGCGAGCCTGCCGTCCTCGCTCTCGACGATGATGTCCCAGCCCCGGGCCAGCGCATCGAGCGCCCGGGCCGCAGCACGCGCGTTCATCGCGCCTGTCCCCCCGAGGCACGTACCATCAGAACAGGAACTCGCTGATCAGCGGCGCATGGTCCGAAGGCTGCGCCCAGCCGCGGCACGGCTCGACCACGCGGTGGCTCTTCACCGTCTCGACGATATCGGGCGAGACCCAGATATGGTCGAGCCGGCGGCCCTTGTCCGACACCGACCAGTCGCGCGCGCGGTAGCTCCACCAGGTGTAGAGCCGCTGCGGCGCGGGATAGAATTTGCGGCCGATATCGACCCAGTTGTGCGCGTCCTGCATGGCCTTCAATCGTTCGATCTCGATCGCGGTATGGCTGACGGTGTTGATCAGCTGCTTGTGGCTCCACACGTCCGATTCGAGCGGGGCGATGTTGAAATCGCCCAGGATGATCGTGCGCCCGCCTAGCCCGCGCGACCATTGCGTCATGCGCTCGATGAAATCGAGCTTCTGGCCGAATTTGGGGTTGAGATCGCGGTCGGGAATCTCGCCGCCCGCAGGGACATAGACATTTTCCAGCCGCACCGTGCCACCCAGGGGGCCGGTGATGCTCACGCCGATATGCCGCGCCTCGCCATTGGCCTGCCAGTCGAGCCGGTTGTCGTCGCTGAGCCGCATCTTGCTGATGATCGCCACGCCATGGTGCATCGGCTGGCCGTGCAGCTTCTGGAAATTATAGCCGAGCTGGCGGAAAGGGCCTTCGGGGAAGTCGTTGTTGATGACCTTGGTTTCCTGAAGGCACAGGATGTCGGGCTGCTCTTCGGCCAGGAACCGCTGCACCGAGGCGAGCCGGAAACGGACCGAGTTGATGTTCCACGAAGCGATTTTCAGAGGGGCAGCCATGGCAGAGGCTCTAGCCAGCCAACCTGCCAAACCCAAGCCCTAAACTTTAGGCAGGGCGCAAAAAACCCTCGTCCCGGGGGCATTGGAACGAGGGTTCTTTGTTGCGTTCGTCACGCTTGGGTGAAGCCGGTGGTTCGACCAGGTAACAGGGGGAAACCTCGTCGCCGTCTTCGAAAACCGTTCTAGCGGTCGAACCCTGTCTGCCATGTGAACGGATTTGCGAACCCTTCGCAGTTCGTCGATGGCGGGCGTCGGTTCGTCAGCAGGAGAGGTATGTCAGGGCCATTTCCTCGTCATTCCCGCGAACGCGGCAATCCCGCAATTCGGCTTGGGCTGAGACCGATAAGCGGGACCCCCGCCTCCGCGGAGGTGACGAGGCTGCGATGCGCAACACGGATGCGAGCGGACAGCCAAAGCCCTCCCCCTTGATGGGGGAGGGTTGGGTGGGGGTGATCGTTCAGGATAGAGCCGTTGGGTCAAAGGGGCGCCAATGCTGCGCCGGGACGCACCATCACCCTCACCGCTGCGACTAGGCTCCGTCGTCGCCAAGTCTCGCTGCCTCTCCCATCAAGGGAGAGGAAGTCTAGCGCCGCGGGCCCTTGGCGCGGGGGTCGGTCCAGGCGAAGGCGGTGTCGGCCACCGCGACATTGTACTGCTGGCCCGAGAGGCGGATGGTGGTGCGCTTGTTCTGCGAATCGAGCGCGACCCAGCCGACCAGCGACAGGCCGCCGGGCGCAGAGCCGCTGCGGGTGAAGATCAGCGTGATGACGCCATATTCGGGGCGCTTGGGATCGCGCACCTCGACGCTGACCACATTGGGGTCGCCGGTCGGCACGACCTTGCCATAGCGGGTGAGATCGCGGCTGGGATCGAGCAGCGCGCCGAGCGGCGAGTTGCGAATCGGCCAGCGCTGCACCTGTTTGACCTGATAGTCGATCATGGTGAGCGCGCGGCCATCGCTGACGATCAGCAGCTGCGCGTCCTTCTGATATTCGAAGCGGATGCGGCCCGGCTGCTTGAGCGTCAGCGTGCCGCTGAGCGTCTGGCCGCTGCGGTCGGTCTGGGTGAAGCTGGCGCGCATCGACTGCATCGCCTTCAGATGCCGCGAGACCTGCGCGAGCTCGTCGCCCTGGGTCGCAGCCTGACCGATCGCGGCACTGGGCAGCGCGGCGGGCACGGCAAAGGCCGCGCTGGCGAGCAGCGCGGCGGCAAGGGATTTCATCGGCAGGTTCAGCATCGGGATCAGGCTTCCATAAAGCGGAAAATACGCCGAAACCCCTGGTCCGTTGCGATTGAACCGGCGCTGAATCGCCGGTTCATCACGCGCGGACCGGCCAGATCACTTGATCTTGGCTTCCTTGAACTCGACGTGCTTGCGCGCGACGGGGTCGTACTTGCGGAAGGTCATCTTCTCGGTGATGTTGCGCGGATTCTTCTTGGTGACATAGAAGAAGCCGGTGCCTTCGGTGCTGACCAGGCGGATCTTGACAGTGGCTGGCTTGGCCATGACCTGTTCCTTTGGGTTAGAAATCGGATGCAGAAAACGGCGGCTGCCGGCCCTGCAGAGAATCACAAACACAAAGAGCGGCACATGCGGCCGCCCTTCAAACGCGAAGGCGGCCCATGCCGGATGGCCGCTCGGTTGTCAAGCAGCGCGGCATTCCGGGCCGGCTCCCCGCAGCGCAAAAGGCACTTACCCGAAAATTAACCGATGCGTGCGAGCCTTGCGCAAGACCAGCCTTTTGCAGGAGCGTATCGCCATGCAGCCGTTTTCGCCCTCCGACCCCGCGCAGGACCGGCTGAAGCTGGCGCGCCAGCAATTGCGCATGCAGGCCGGGCATATCCGTGCGCTCGCCCGGCGCGTGGCGCGCAGCGAATTGCAGCGCGAACTCGGCAAGATGCGGCACATGGCAGAGGTCAACGCGCTGCCGTGTGTCAGCGATCTCGCCTATGGGCTGGAGCATCTGCTCGCCCGGGGCTGGAGCCGGACGATGGCGGCGCAATATCTCGACGCGATGGACGAGGCGATCGCCTGCGATTCGGGCGATGGCGAGATGCGCGCGGCGGTGCTGGCGTCGATTGCGGTACGCGGCGTGCGCTGATTGGCGCCAGTCCGGACGCCGATGGAGGCATTTCTCACCACCCTGTTGCTGACCGCGATCGTGCAGACGGGCGACCGCACGCAGCTGCTGTGTGCCGCGCTGGGGCAGCGCTTTGCCCGGCCCGGGCCGCTGACAATCGGCGTCGTGCTGGCGAGCGGGGCCATGGCGGTAATCGGTGCGCTCGGCGGCGTGGTGGTCGGCACCTGGATCAGCCTCGATGCGTTGCGGCTGTTCTACGCGCTGGCGCTGCTGTTCGCAGGGCTCGGCATGCTGGCGCCCCGGCGTCCGGTCGATACGCTGCCGGGCTGGCGCACCGGGCCGCTGCTGACCGGGCTGCTCGGCCTGTTCATCCTGCAATTCGGCGACAAGGGCCAGTTCATCATCGCGGCCACGGCGGCGCGCAGCCATGACTGGGTCTGGCCGCTGATCGGCGGCTGGGCGGGGACGGTGCTGGGGCTCGCTCCGGCGATCATCTGGCAGGAAAGGCTCGCCAGTTGGCCCGTCCGCCCCGTGCGCATCGGTGCCGGGCTGCTCCTGACCGTGCTGGGGCTCGCTCTCGCGCTCGGGGCATTCGGACTGGTCTGAGGCATCGAGAAGATCGATCAGCCTGAGCCGATTTTTCGTCATGGGAATCGCGCAAGACCAACCTATGTTAATCCCATCCGCTGCAAGAACAGGAGCACGTGATGGGAAACAAGAAGGGTGACAATGCCGGCAAGGCGCTCGCCGAGGCGATGAACGGCCTGCTGGCCGATGGCTTCGCGCTGTACCTGAAGACCAAGAACTTCCACTGGCATGTCGCAGGCCCGCATTTCCGCGAATATCATCTGCTGCTCGACGATCAGGCAACGCAGATCCTGGGCATCACCGACGCGATTGCCGAGCGGGTGCGCAAGAACGGCTTTCGCACGCTGACCTCGGTCGGGGACATCGCACGCCGCAGCTCGATTTCCGACAATGACAAGTCGGGCGTCTCGGCCGAAGCGATGCTCAAGGAGTTGCGCGACGACAATCTCGCCTTTGTCGCCAAGCTGCGCGAGGTCAAGGAACTCGCCGGACAGGCAGGGGACAATGCCACCGACGGGATCGTCGACGACTGGACCGATCAGGCGCAGGAACGCGCCTGGTTCCTCACCGAAACGCTGGGCAAGTAACCGCCTTTGCCCCAATTCGACGCCGCCGATCCCCCAATAGCAGGGGGTCGGGGGCGTTTTGACGCCGTTTCTGTAACAAAATGTGTCAAAGCGGCAACAGATTGCCACAATCGGAACCAAGAACCACCGCCCGCGTTGCCTTTCGCTTCGCGCTGGCTAATTTCCCCGGTCAACACACTCGTTGAGCAGGGGAATTTCATGACCTTCAAGACCTCTCACCTACACAAGGCGATTCTGGGCGGAAGCGCGGCGACGGCCATGGCTGTTGCGCTGGCTTCGGCCCCGGCGCTCGCCATCGTTCCGAACAACAACCAGACGCCGACCCAGATCATCGACAATGCGGGTGGCGTGAACGGCGTCGGCATGTTCTTCCGCAACGACGGCTTCGTCTGCACCGGCACGCTGATCAACCCGCGCACCGTGCTGTTCGCGGCGCACTGCGTCAACGACCGTCGCCAGACCGATTACAGCAGCATCGACGGAACCGTTCCGGCGGCCTTCTCGTTCAATGTCGACGCGCGTCCGGGCTTCCAGAACTGGGCGGCCAACGCCTTCCGTTCGAACGCCGCGCTGAACGTGTTCAACATCAGCCAGATCCAGTACGATCCCCGCTCGCTGCTCAACCCGCAGGGCCTGGGCTTCCTGGAAGGCGATATCGCGCTCGCCACGCTCGACACCCCGGCGGCGCGCATCCCGACCTGGGCGCTGCTGTTCTCGCCGCTGCCCACCCCGACCGCGATCGATCCGGTCCGCGGCACCGGCTATCATGTCAACATCACCGGCTATGGCCGCTCGGGCAACGGCACCGCAGGCGCGACGCAGGGCGTCGATTTCCGTCGTCGTGCGGCGGAAAACATGCTGGGCGCGCTCGCCTCGCTCGACGACCGCAACGACTTCCTGTTCGGCCCTGCCGCGCCCGGCACGCCGCCGCTCGGCCAGAACCTCTACAATCTCGACTTCGACGATCCGCTGCGTGGTCGCGCCGGTGCCAACCAGTTCGACATCAATATCCACCGCGACGACGCTCTGGCACGCGAAGGTACCACCGCGGGCGGTGACTCGGGTGGTCCGCTGATCCTCGATGCCGCCAACAACACGCTGTCGACCAAGAACCTGCAGATCGGCGTGCTCTCGGGCGGCAGCCGCTTCTTCGGCGCGCAAGCGTTCAGCAGCTATGGCACCACCAGCTTCTACCAGCCGCTGTATCTCTATTGGGATTATATCGCCGCGACCAACCCCTATCGCTACGTCACCGCAGCCGCCGGCAACGGCAACTGGGAAGACGCGACGCGCTGGACGACGACGCTCGACCCCAATTACAACGTCATCAACGCCAGCGGCCAGGTGGTCAACGGCATCCCGACCGGTCTGGGTCAGGGCATCAATGGCGGTGACCCCGATTTCGGCCAGGTCTGTATCCAGGGTCTGGGGCTGAACGAGTGCCGTGACCTCGCCACGCGCCGTGACTTCACGCCGCCTGCGCGGACCACCGACGGCGCGGCCGTCGTTTCGGGCATCGGCCGCGCCGATCTCGCTGGTCAGCTGAACGGCGGAGCAGAGCAGGTGGCGCTGAACGCCAGCGTCGGGACCGAAACCGCCGCTGCCGCGACCACCGCTGCTTCGGCGACCCAGGCCGCCCCGGCGGCTGCGGTCACCACGCTGACGCGCGCGGACATGATCAATTCGCTGAGCGCAGGCGACAATGCCGTCGCCGGTCTGCAGAACCAGCTGGCAGCGGCCGATATCGGCAGCGTGCTCAGCCCGGCTGCCGATGCCGAAACGCAGGCCGCGCTGCAGAAGCTGGCCGAAGAGGCGCAGCGCAACGGCAGCGGCATCTTCCGCGCCGGCCCGCTGCCCGCCGCGACGCTGGCCAATGGTCTGCCCGGTGCGACCAATTTCGTTCCGAACAACATCAACCCCAACAACCGCACGGGCGTGGCGGGTCGCTATTTCGACGTGACCCTCAGCAACGCGGGCACCACCACGCTGTCGAGCGTCGTCACCATCGACCGCCTGACCGTGGCCAACACCGCCGGCCTGACCGTCGCCGGAACGGGCAACCTCACCAGCCTGATCGATGTCACCCAGACGGGCGGCACCGTGAACGTCAATGGTCGCCTGCGCTCGGTGGGTGACTATACGCTGGCGGCCGGTCTGCTCACCGGTACCGGCACCATCCAGGCGCCGTTCGTGACCAGCATCATGGGCACGATCGCGCCGGGCGGCGTCGGCACCGTGGGCACGCTGACCATCGATGGCAGCGCGGTGCTGGCGTCGGCGACGCAGTTCGCGGTCGATGTCGGCAACGGCGTGTCGGATCGCCTGGCGATCACCGGCGATGCCAGCCTGGGTGGCCGCGTGATCGTCTCGCCGGTTTCGGGCTACACGATCAAGAACGGCGATACCTATCGCATCGTCACCACCGGCGGCCGCATCTCTGCCGCCTTCAACTCGGCGGCGCCGATCAGCGCCATCCTGACGCCGGTGCTGACCACCAGCGCCAATGCCGTCGACATGCGAATCACTGCGGGCCTTTACAGCAACGTGATCGCATCGGGTTCGTCGGTGCAGCGGTCATATGCCGGCATTTTCGACAGCAACCGCGGTGCCGAGCGGACCTATGCGGATGTCTATCTGCGCACCGACCTGATGTCGGCGGCACAGATCCAGGCGACGTTCGAAGGCCTGGCTCCGTTCACCGAATCGACTCGCCTGAACCTCGGCGAAGCGATGCTGTCGGCGACCTCGCGCTTCCACCGCACCCGCATGCAGTCGGCACTGTCCGGCGACATGGGCGGCACGATCGCGATGATCGGCCAGCCGATGGGCATCGCTGCCACCGCCACCAGCGGTGCGGCGCTCCCCGGGGCGATGGCAGCCGTGGCTGCGCAGGATAGCGGCGAGACCGTGACCGACGCGACATCGCTCGACAGCCGTTTTGCGCTGTACCTGGGCGGCGGCTATCTGAACGGCAAGGGTGCACCGATGCCGACCGCGCTGACCAATGGCCGCCGCGATTTCTTCGATGGCTATTTCATCTCGGGCGGTTTCGAATATCTGCCGCGCGATGGCGTGGTGCTGGGCATCTCGGCCAGCTATTCGGATGTCGATGCCAATGCCGTGCTCGGCCAGCAAGTCGCCGGTGAACTGATCGAAGGCAGCATCTATGGTGCATTCACCTCTGCCCAGGGGCTGACCCTTGATGGCCGCATCAGCGCGGGCAGCTTCCAGGTGGATACCGCGCGTTCGCTGTTCATTGCCGGCGCTCCGTTCACCCTGTCGACCACCGACGACAGCCTGGCGCTGACGGCGGAACTGGGCCTGTCCAAGGCGTATGAGACCAAGACCATCGTCTTCACGCCGCGCATCGCCGCGCAGTACCAGTATATCAACTATGGCGACGTGCGCGAGGCGGGCGGCGGTCCGGCTCTGGACATCGACCGCGACAAGTTCGACAGCCTGCAGATCCGCGTCGGCGCATCGGCCAGTGCCAAGAAGACCGCGGTGTTCCGTCCGTACATCTATGCCGATTATGTCTATGATGTGCTGGAAGGCGACCGCTTCTTCGGCGCCAATTTCGCCGGAAGCACCACGGGCCGCTTCCCCTTCGCCTATCGTTCGGACGACCGGACCTGGGCCGAAGCAGGCGTCGGTCTGACCATCTCGCAGCCGACCTTCGACTTCACCGCGTCGATCGACACCACGGTGGGTCGCCAGGACTTCCAGGCGCAGCAATACTCGCTCTCGGCGCTGTTCCGCTTCTAAGCACCAGCCCGGGCGCAAGCCTCACGAAAGCCCGTCAGCCGAAAGGCTGGCGGGCTTTTCGCTTTGAGCATCGGCGCTAGAACTTGAGCTTGTAGCGGATCATGACCCGATTGCTGACGACGCCATTGCCCAGATCGGCCTCCGCTCAGCCTGAGCCTGTCGAAGGCCCCGCGCCACGCGTGCTGAACAATACAACGTCATCCTGAACTCGTTTCAGGACCCATCGTGCCCCAAGAGCCGAAAGCCGCGTGGGGAGAAATGGGCCCTGAAACAAGTCCAGGGTGACGGACGATGGTAACGCTGCGCGGGGAGCATGGCCGTTGACGAGGAAGCCTCGCGCTCGCCCTGCCACCCTATTGAAAACTCGCCCTTAGCCCGTCGATCACGAACTGCGCCGCCAGCGCCGCCAGCAGCACGCCGAGCAGCCGTGTGATCACCGCCTCGGCCTGTTGCCCCAGCAGCTTCATCAGCGGGCCGGCGGTCAGCAGTGCGACCAGGGTGAGCAGCAGCACAGCGAGCAGCGCGGCGAGGATGGTCAGCGCACGGTCGAGCCCGGTATTCTGCGAGACCAGCAGCATCACCGAGGCGATCGAGCCGGGGCCGGCGATCATCGGCATTGCCATCGGGAAGATCGAGACATCCTCGATCTCGGGCGTCTTCATCACCTTCTGCGCGCGCTGTTCGCGGCGTTCGGTGCGCTTTTCGAACACCATGTCGAGCGCGATCAGGAACAGCATGATGCCGCCCGCGATGCGGAAACTGTTGAGTTCGATATGCAGCGCCGAAAGCAGCACCTCGCCGAACAGGGCGAAAACGAGCAGGATGCCGCCTGCGACGACCACCGCGCGGATCGCCATGCTGCGCCGCTGCTGCGCATTGGCTCCCGTGGTCATGCTGGCATAGATCGGCGCGCAGCCGGGCGGGTCGATCACCACGAACAGAGTGATGAAGGCGGAAACGAACAGCTCGATCATGCCGCGTCCGCCGGAACGTCGTCGCGCACCACGGTGTCGAAACCGGTGCCGTTCCACAATTCGATGCTGATTGTGCGGCTGCCATCGGCGCGCACCTCCCAGCGCCAGACCATCGTGCCATCGGCCGAGGCGCGCGCGCCGCTGGTCGCGGGGGCCGAAGGCTTTTCGCCCTTGCGCGACGGGCCGAACGGGATAGCGCCTAGTGCCGCCTTGGGGTTGCCGGTGCACGCGGCGGTGCGCGAAGAGATCATCTCATCCCCGGCGCGCGGCTCCTTGAGCAGCGCGCCATGGTCGAGCACCCATTTCCAGTCGGGCTTCTTGGCGCGCGGCTTTTCCAGATTCTGCCAGACGGTGGTGTAATAGCCCACCGCGCCGCCGGGAAATTGCGAGGCCCCGGTCGAGGCGCCGGTGCGCCCGTCGCACGCCATGAACAGCTTTTGCGGCTGCCATTTCACTGCCTGCGCCGGATCGGCGCGGCCCTTGAGCCAGGCCTGCGCGAGCACCGGCTGCGGAACGAACAGCAGCGCATGCTCGGACGCGGTTTCGCGGAACGCGGTCCACTGGCCCTTGTCCTGCGCCAGCCGCGCGAAAGCGATCTCGGAGACCAGCACCGCGCTCGAATTGGCATAGGATTGCCCCGGCGGCCCGGGCGGCGGCCCACGCCGATCCTCGCGCGGCGGCGGCCCGGGCTGGGCCTGCACAGCCAGTGGCCCGACACCGACCAACAGCGCCGCGATGAGCCGCAACGTGCCCATCACAATCCCTCCGGATCGCTGAGCCCCGCGCGGCGGTGCGCCGCGACCAGGGTGTTGCGCAGCAGGCAGGCGATGGTCATCGGGCCGACGCCGCCGGGAACCGGGGTGATCGCGCCCGCGACCGCAGCGCATTCATCATAGGCACAATCGCCCACCAGCCTGGTCTTGCCAGGCTCCGCCCCCGCCACGCGGTTGATACCGACGTCGATCACGCAAGCCCCCGGCTTGATCCAGTCGCCGCGCACCATCTCCGCCCGGCCGACAGCGGCGACGACGATATCGGCGAGCCGCACGATGGCGGGCAGGTCCTGCGTCCGGCTGTGCGCGATCGTCACGGTGCAGCTTTGCTGCAGCAGCAGCTGCGCCATCGGCTTGCCGACGATGTTCGACCGCCCGATCACCACCGCGTGCAGCCCGGAAAGGTCGCCCAGCACATCCTGCAGCAGCATCAGCGATCCGAGCGGCGTGCACGGTACCAGCGCCTCTTCGCCCACCGCGAGTCTGCCGGCATTGACGACATGAAAGCCATCGACATCCTTGGCCGGATCGATCGCGGCCAGCACTGCCTTGTCGTCGATATGGGCCGGCAGCGGCAGCTGCACGAGAATGCCGTCGACGCTGTCGTCGGCATTGAGCGCGGCGACCAGATCGAGCAGCTCCTGCTGGCTGGTCTCGGCGGGAAGGCGATGTTCGAAGCTCTGCATGCCTGCTTCGACCGTGGCCTTGTGCTTGGAGCGGACATAGACCTGGCTCGCGGGATCCTCGCCCACCAGCACCACGGCAAGGCCGGGCGCGCGGCCCGCCTGTTCCACAAAGCTGGGGACACGCGCGGCGAGGCGCGCGCGCAAACCGGCCGCAAAGGCCTTACCGTCGATGATCCGGGCTGTCATGGCCTGAGCCCTAGCGGCAAACGGCCCCGAATGCCACAGCCGAGCGCGGAAATCTGTGCCTTAGGCGAACTGTTCCCAGAGCCGGGGGATGATCGAATTGCGCAGGATCATCACGATCAGGATCACCACCATCGGTGCCAGGTCGATCATGCCGAGATCGGGCAGGATCTTGCGCACCGGGCGATAGAGCGGCTCGGTGATCCGATGCAGCGATTCGACCAGCTGGCGGACCAGGTCGTTCTGCATGCTGACGACGTTGAACGCGATCAGCCAGGACAGCACGATCTGGATGATGATGAACCACGTCACCACCTGCAGGATGATATCCAGGATTTCGAGCACGATCTGCATGGGTCTCTCGCTATGGGCTTGTCGGATATCCTCGCCGGATATCTAGAGCGATCCAGGGTGTATTACAAGACTAAAACGGTTACGCGCGGATCAGCGTCCCCGCACCGCGCGAGGTGAAGATCTCGAGCAGCATCGCGTGCGGGACGCGCCCGTCGAGCACCACTGCCGCATCGACCCCCTGTTCGACCGCGTGGACGCAGGTCTCGAGCTTGGGGATCATGCCGCCGGTGATCGTGCCGTCGGCGCGGAGCGCGGCAATGTCCTGCGGCGTCAGGTCGGTGAGCAGCTGCTTCGCCTTGTCGAGCACGCCCGAGACATCGGTCAGGAGGAACAGCCGCGATGCCCCGAGCGCGGCCGCGACCGCGCCCGCCATGGTATCGGCGTTGATATTGTAGGTCTGGCCGTCGGGGCCCACGCCGATCGGCGAGACCACGGGGATTATGCCGGCGTCCGAAATGGTCTTGAGCACCGTGCAGTCGATCGCTTCGGGCTCGCCAACAAAGCCGAGGTCGATCGCGCGCTCGATATTGCTGTCGGGGTCGCGCATCGTCCGCTCGACCTTGCTCGCGCGGACGAAATCTGCGTCCTTGCCGCTGATGCCGATCGCCTTGCCGCCGGCGGCCGCGATCCAGGTCACCAGTTCCTTGTTGATCGCGCCCAGCACCATCTCGGCGACATTGGCGGTCTCGCTGTCGGTGACGCGCAGCCCGTCGATGAACTCGGACTGGACCCCCAGCCGCTTCAGCATCGCGCCGATCTGCGGTCCGCCGCCGTGCACGACGACCGGGTTGATCCCCACGGCCTTCAACAGCACGATATCCTCGGCAAAGTCGCGCGCCAGCTCGGGGTCGCCCATCGCATGGCCGCCATATTTGACGACGAAGCTCTTGCCGGCATAGCGCTGCATGAAGGGCAGCGCCTCGGTCAGCGTCTCTGCCTTGGCGAGCAGCGCGGGATCGTGAATGGTATCGCTCATGCGTCGAGCCTTTTGCCCAGCCGGACGAAGAACACAATCAGGAACGGCACCAGCGCGACCGAAAGCGCGACCTTGGCGACCATCTGGCCGACGAGCAACTGGCCGATCGGGAACACGCCGTAAAAGGCGATGGTGACGAAGATCAGCGTGTCGACGATCTGCGACAATGCCGAGGCGATCACCCCGCGCACCGCGAGGAAGCGGCCCGGCATGTTCTGGAGCTTGGAAAAGATATAGACGTTGAGGAATTGCGAGACGCCATAGGCGCACACCCCTGCGGCCCAGATCCGCCCTGTCGCGCCGAGGATCAGCTGGATCGCGCTGGCATTTTCCGGCGCCATGTCGGGCGAGGGCGGCAGCGACCAGACGATCCAGGAAAGGACCATCGAGAAGAGCAGCGGCACGAAGCCGAACTTGACCAGGCTGTTGGCGGTATCGCGCCCGTGCAATTCGGCAATCGCGCTCGATACCACGACGAGCAGCAGAAAGGCGAAGATGCCCGCCTCGACCGCGAGCGGGCCGATCGCCACCTGCTTGTTGCCGAGCACACCCGCCAGGCACACCATGCCGCCATAGAAGACGGAGAGCACGAACAGCGAGCGGGGAATGCCGGGGGCGCCGGCCGGGGTGGAGGTCGTCATGGGGCTTTCCGGTAACGGCTTTTTGGACCGGGGGGAAGGGGTGGACTTGCGCTGCCGGGGCCGCTGCTTCACAATCGCCGCATGGCAGACTTTTTCGACGCGCTCACCGACAAGCACCGCGCCTTTATCGCGCGCCAGCCGATCTTCTTCGTCGCGACCGCGGCAGAGGGCGCGCGGATCAACTTGAGCCCCAAGGGCTATGATGCGTTTCGCGTGCTCGGCGACAAGCGCGTCGCCTATCTCGATCTTGGCGGATCGGGCAACGAGACGCACGCGCATCTCGTCGCCGATGGCTGCATCACCATCATGTTCTGCGCGTTCGAGAACCCGGCGCTGATCCTGCGTCTCTACGGGCGCGGCCGCCCGGTGCTGCCGCAGGATGCCGATTGGGACGGACTGGCGGCGCATTTCACGATGATGCCCGGCACGCGGCAGATTTTCGACATCAGCGTGGATAGCGTGCAGACCAGCTGCGGCTGGGGCGTGCCGGTGATGCAGATGGAGCGCGAGCGCGAGACGTTGAAAAAGGCGCACCGCCAGATGGAGCCCGAAGCCTGGCTCGCCAGGACGGCGGGGCGCACCCGCTCGATCGACGGGCTGCCGACCACGCCGACCACGCGCTATTTCACCGATGCCCCGGATTTCAGCGACAAGGGGGCTGAGCGGGCATGAGCCTCAAGGCGATTGCCGAATATAGCGACCGGATCGAGGCCGAGATGGCGCGGCTGGCGCTCGCCGCCGAGGGGATTGACGCGCATATCTTCGATGGTGGCATGGCCGGGCTCGGGCTGGGGTTCATGACGCCCGCGCGGATCATGGTGCTGCCCGAGGATGCCGCCGAGGCACGCATCGTGCTCGAAAAGCGCGGCCAGGCCTGATCTTTGCGCCAAAGCCCGATTGCATGGCGTTGCGGCTTTTGATAATCGCGCAGCCATGATCACACCGCCCGAAACCGTCCGCACCACCACCGCCCGTGTCGCCTGCGACGGCGCCAGCGAGATTCGCGGCGGCGCAGCGCTCGGCCATCCGCGCGTCTGGCTGCAGATCGACGAGAAGGGCTATGTCGAATGCGGCTATTGCGACCGTCGCTTCGTGCTGATCGGTGGCCCGGCGGACGCGCAGGAAGCCGCCTGATTCGCGATCCCACAGCGGCGTCCCGCGAATTTCCTTGCTTTTCTGCCGCTTTGTCCTCATATGACGCTCCAGGCAGCGCGCCTCGGCACAGGAATCCTTCCCAATGCCCCTATGAACCGGCAGCGTGAACTTCGTTCCGACCCCGCCCGCAAGGCAGGTCGGCGATAGGCCGGGTCCTGAAACCCCGCTGCCCTTATCCCAGAACATCCCAATTCACGCGGGGCGTTTTCCTGAAGTTTCCGGACCATTCCGGAGGCTTCTGAACCCCGCAATGCGCGCGCCGCCCGAAATGGGCGTGGTTCGCGCCTTGCTCTGTTTGAAGAGTAACTATGTCCTATTTTCATGAACTTGGCCTGGCCGATCCGATCCTTCGTGCGCTCGATTCGAAGGGTTACGATACGCCCACGCCGATCCAGCGCGATGCCATTCCCGCATTGCTCGAAGGCCGCGACCTGCTGGGCATCGCCCAGACCGGCACCGGCAAGACCGCAGCCTTTTCGCTGCCCTCGCTGCATCACCTCGCCAAGGAAGCCAAGGGCCGGAGCCATCGCGGTGTCCGGATGCTGGTGCTCTCGCCGACGCGCGAGCTCGCGGCGCAGATTGCCGAGAACATGCGCGTCTATGCGCGCTACCTGAACCTCTCGGTCAATTGCGTGTTCGGCGGCGTGCCGATCAACCAGCAGAAGCGCAAGCTCCAGGCCGGCACCGACGTGCTCGTCGCGACGCCGGGCCGCCTGCTCGACCTGATCGAGCAGCGCGCGATCACGCTCGAGAATGTCGAGATCTTCGTCCTCGACGAGGCCGACCAGATGATGGACCTCGGTTTCATCGTGCCGCTGAAGCGCATCGCCTCGATGCTGCCCAAGCAGCGCCAGAGCCTGTTCTTCTCGGCGACCATGCCCAAGGCGATTGCCGAACTGGGCGCGCGCTTCCTCAACAACCCCGTGCGGGTCGAGGTCGCGCCGCAGTCGACGACGGCCGAGCGTGTCGAACAGTATGTCACCTTTGTCAGCCAGAGCGAGAAGCAGGCGCTGCTGACGCTGAAGCTGCGCGAGATCAAGCCCGAGCGCGCGCTCGTCTTCACCCGCACCAAGCATGGCGCGGACAAGGTGGTGCGCGTGCTGGCGGGTGCGGGCATCCGCTCTGCCGCGATCCATGGCAACAAGAGCCAGTCGCAGCGCACCGCCGCGCTCGCCGCGTTCAAGGATGGCGAGATCAAGGTGCTGATCGCGACTGATATCGCCGCGCGCGGCATCGACATCAACGGCGTCAGCCACGTGTTCAACTATGACCTGCCGCATGTGCCCGAGCAGTATGTCCACCGCATCGGCCGCACCGCGCGCAACGGTGCCGACGGCATCGCGATCGCGTTCGTCAGCAATGACGAGCGGCCGCTGCTCAAGGACATCGAGAAGCTGACCAAGGTCAAGCCGGTGCCGATGCCGCTGCCCAAGGGCTTTACCGAGGCGGCCGCGCAGCTGCCGCCCCCGGCCAAGGCGCCCGAGCGTCCCGCCCAGGGTCGCGGCGGTGAACGCGGTGCCAGCGGTGGTCGCAACTACGGACCCAAGCGCGATGGCGAAGGCGGCAACCGTCGTCGGCGTCGTCCCGGCGGCGGCGGTGGCGGCGGTCGCTCGGGTGGCGGTGGCCGTCCCGGCGGCGGTGGCGGCGGCGCCCGTGTCGGCGCACACAAGGACAGCGTGAAGCGGGTGGGCTGAACCCCTGAAGCCCTTCAAATCCTCCCTCAGCTTGCTGGGGGAGGGGGGCCGCCCGCGCAGCGGGTGGTGGAGGGGCAGCGGGATAGAGCCCATTTCGAAGGGACGTGCGCCGCGCTTCCCCTCCACCCCCGACCTGCGGTCGGCGGTCCTCCTCCCCAAGGCGAGCTCGGGGAGGATTTTTTATGTCGCGCTCGGCCGGAACAGCATCGCGTCACCGTTCATGCAATAGCGCAGGCCCGTGGGCTTCGGCCCGTCCTCGAACACATGGCCGAGATGCCCGCCGCAGCGGCGGCAGTGCACCTCGGTGCGGGGATAGCCGAGCAGGCGGTCGGTGCTGGTGCCCACCGCCCTGGGCAGCGGCGCGTAGAAGCTCGGCCAGCCGGTGCCGCTCTCATATTTGGTCTTCGACGAGAACAGCGGCAGCTGGCATCCGGCGCAGACGAAGGTGCCCGCGCGCTTTTCCTTGTTGAGCGGGCTGGTAAAGGGCCGTTCGGTCCCTTCCTGGCGCAGCACATAATATTGATCCGCCGTCAGCTGCTGCTTCCACTGCGCATCGGTCTTTGTGATCTCGAACTTGCCCTTGGCGCGCGCCGTGGCTGCACCAAAGGAGAAGTTCGCCAGGCCGAACAGCCCAAGGCCTGCAGCGCCGAGCAGTCCGGCGTTCAGAAATTCGCGTCGTTGCATGATCCGATCCCGTGTCATCGTCCCGGCCATTTCGCCCGGGACAATGCCACAGTTACGCGCGCGCCGCCAACGCGGCTTCAATATTTGCTTAAAGACACCTGCATCGAGCGATAGCCGTGGACGAAGCATGCGCGCACGCGCACCGGCTCCTCGAGCACGTTGACCCGCATCCGGCGCTTGGCCATTTCCTCGAGCAGGATGGCGATCTGCAGCTCGGCGAGGCGTGCGCCGACGCAGCGGTGAATGCCATAGCCGAACGCGAGGTGTCGCCGCGCATTCTCGCGATCGACGATGATCTTGTCGGCATCCTCGAACACGCTCTCGTCGCGATTGCCCGAGATGTACCACAAAGCGAGCTTGTCGCCCTTCCTGATGGTCTTGCCGAACAGGTCGTAATCCTCGAGCGCGGTGCGGCGCATATGCGCGAGCGGGGTCTGCCAGCGGATGATCTCCTGCACCGCATTGGGGATCAGCGCAGGGTTCTGCTCGAGCTTCTCGCGCTGGTCGGGGAATTGCTGGAGGCCATAGACCAGCCCCGACATCGAGTTGCGCGTCGTGTCGTTGCCGCCGACGATCAGCAGGATAAGGTTCCCCATGAACTCGAACTCGTCCATCTCGCTCATCGCGTCCGAATGGATCATCATCGAGATGAGGTCGGGCGTGGGCTCGGCGTTGATCTTGGCATCCCACAGCTTCTTGAAATAGGCGCCCATGTCGTAGAGGTGCTTGAGCCGCTCCTGGCGCATCTCCTCGCTATGGATCAGCTCGATATCGCCGGCCCAGTCGGACCATTCGGTGAGCTTGCGGCGGTCCTCCCAGGGGAAGTCGAACAGGATGGCGAGCATCTGCGTGGTCAGCTCGATCGAGACCCTGTCGACCCAGTCGAACGGCTGGTCCCAGGGCAGGCCGTCGAGGATCTCGGCGGTGCGGCGGCGGATGTCGTCCGACATGCGCTTCATCTCGGTGGGAGTGAAGGCGGGCGCGACGGTGCGGCGCTGACCGGTATGCTTGGGCCGGTCCATCGCGATGAACATCGGCATCACCAGCTCGGTGCCGTCGTCGATCCGGTCGGCGAGCGTGATGCCGCCATGCTCGTAGGACGAGGAGAAGATCTCGGGCAGCGCTTCCACATGCTGGATCGCCTTGTGGTTGGTCACGTTCCAGAAGCTGCCGAACATGCCGTTTTCGGTCCAGTGAATGGGATCCTGCTCACGCATCTGGCGGAACGGCTCCTGCCAGCGGTCTTCGACATACCAGCTGGCATCGCTCATGTCGTAATTCAGCGCGGCGCCGGGTTCTTTCAAAACGGTGGCCATGGCTCTCTCCTTCGATGCAACCCGGCCCGATCGGGTCCGGTGCAAGGTCATCCGGGTCCGGGGTGCGAGGTCCCGGAAAGGGTGCCGCCTGGGGCGGTCTGTCGGACGGAAGGTCTCACCTTGCTGACAGCTTTGTCAATAGGGTTTCGATCTGAAACCGATAAGGCGTCGTCGGGCTTCGACAAGCCTCGGACGACGAACGCAAAAAAACGGCCGGGATGTTGCCATCCCGGCCTTGAGTTGTCAGTTCGCAGGAGGAACCTCTGGAGGTCGGCGGCGGGTGCTAGCTGTTCCCGCCGCAGACCAAACTCGAAAACTCAGTAGTTATAGGCGCGCTCTCCATGTTCGGAGATGTCGAGCCCGGCCTGTTCGACCTCTTCGGAGGGACGCAGACCGATGGTGAACTTGAGCGCGTAGAAGAGCACGGCGGAGACCAGACCCGACCAGATGATGGTGATACCCACTGCCTTGAGCTGGATCAGCACCTGCGCCCCGATGTCGTAGCTGTCAGGATCGAACGCAGCCGGGAACACAGTGTAGTTGAACACGCCCTGGCCACCGAGCGACGGAGCCGCGACGATACCGGTGCCGATCGCGCCGATGATGCCGCCGACGCAGTGGACGCCGAACACGTCGAGCGAGTCGTCATAGCCGAGCTTGTTCTTCACCGTGGTGACGAAGAAGAAGCACACGATCGACGCGGCGAAGCCGAGCAGGATCGAGGTCATCGGCGCGGCCAGACCCGAAGCCGGGGTGATCGCGACCAGACCGGCCACCGCGCCGGTGGCAGCGCCCAGCAGCGAGGGCTTCTTGTGGACGATCTGTTCGATCACGGCCCAGGCGACGGTGGCGGCGGCGGTGGCGACAAAGGTGTTGATGAAGGCGACGGCGGTGACGCCATTGGCTTCCAGATTGGATCCGGCGTTGAAGCCGAACCAGCCCACCCACAGCAGCGAGGCACCGATCATGGTCATCACCAGCGAGTGCGGCGGCATGGCTTCGGTCTTGTAGCCCAGGCGCTTGCCGATCACGAGGCAGCCGACCAGCCCGGCGATACCGGCGTTGATGTGCACCACGGTGCCACCAGCGAAGTCGAGCGCACCCATGCCCCAGAGCAGACCGGTATCGGTTGGCGCATCCGGCAGGAAGTCCGGTCCGGCCCAGTACCACACCATGTGCGCGATCGGGAAATAGGCGAGCGTCAGCCACAGCACGGTGAAGATGATCAGCGGGGTGAACTTCACGCGCTCGGCAAAGGCGCCGACGATCAGCGCCGGCGTGATGCAGGCGAAGGTCATCTGGAACACCACGAAGGCGAGCTCGGGAATATAGACGTTGTTGGAGAAGGTCGCGGCGAAGGTGGTGCCGTCGACGCCGGCAAGGAACGCCTTGGACAGGCCGCCGATATAGGGCGATCCGCTGGTGAAGGCGAGGCTGTAGCCCCAGCTGACCCAGACGAGCGCGGCGACCGACACGATGGTCAGCACCTGCATCAGCACCGAGAGCATGTTCTTGGTTCGCACCAGGCCGCCGTAGAAGAGTGCGAGGCCGGGGATCGACATCATCAGCACCAGCACCGCCGAAACGAGCATCCAGGTGGTGTCGCCCTTGTCGACCATGCCCGCCATCTGCTCGGCGGTCGGGGCCTTGATCGGGCCTTCGGCAACCGCCGTGACGGCCTCTTCGACCACTTCGGCCGCAGGTGCGGCGGTGGCGGCCCAGGCCTGGGCGGCGGTAAATACGCTGAGCGCCGTCGTCCCGACCACGGCGCCGATTGTGTGCAAAGGTTTCATCATTCCCCTTTCCCCTTACAGTGCCGTGTCGCCGGTCTCGCCGGTGCGGATGCGCGTCGCGGCCGCCAGGTCGAAAACGAAGATCTTGCCGTCACCGATGGAATCCGTGTTCGCGGCGGCCTGGATGGTTTCGACCACCTGCGGCGCGATATCGTCGCTGACCGCGATCTCCAGCTTCAGCTTGGGGACCATGTTGGTGGTATATTCGGCGCCGCGATAAATTTCGGTCTGGCCCTTCTGGCGGCCAAAGCCCTTCACCTCGGTCACGGTCATGCCCGCCACGCCCAGGCTGGTGAGCGCCTCGCGAACCTCGTCGAGCCGGAAGGGTTTGATTATGGCAATGATGAATTTCATTATGCCCCCATTGGTTATTTTATTGCGGGGTTTGCCCCGTCACCGCAGCAAAGCTACGCAAACCACGTGCCAAATGCCGAAAAGCCGCGATTCCTAACGAATTGATAATCCGCTCAGCGGTCAGGCGCTCAAAATTTGTGCAGATGCGAAGGCGTGCCCAAAATTTGGGCAGCATTCGTGCTGCACCTGCACAGTCAGGTGGCAATGCCACCTTTCCCTTTGCGCTTGGCCCCCCGTCGGGCTAATCGGCTTGGCGTGACCGAAGCTGCCATATCGATCGACAATCTGCGCAAGCTCTATGCGGGCGCGGGCAAGGCCCCCGACAAGCTGGCGCTCGACGGCGTCAGCTTCGATGTCCCGCGCGGGCAGATATTCGGTCTGCTCGGCCCCAATGGTGCGGGCAAGTCGACGCTGATCAACATCCTGTCGGGCATGGTGCGCAAGACATCGGGCTCCGCGCGCATCTGGGGCTTCGACATCGATGCCGATCCGCGCAACGCCAAGGCCTCGATCGGCATCGTGCCGCAGGAAATCGTGTTCGATCCCTTCTTCACTCCCGCCGAGGCGCTCGAGCTGCAGGCCGGGTTGTTCGGCGTGCCCAAGGCCGAGCGGCGCACGGCAGAACTGCTGCGCGCGGTGCGGCTGGAGGACAAGGCCAATGCCTACGCGCGGACTCTTTCCGGCGGCATGAAGCGGCGGCTGCTGGTCGCGAAGGCGATGGTGCACTCGCCGCCGATCCTGGTGCTCGACGAGCCGACCGCCGGCGTCGATATCGATCTGCGCCAGCAGCTCTGGGATTATGTGCGCGAATTGAACCGCGCCGGGGTCACCATCGTGCTGACCACGCACTATCTCGAGGAAGCCGAGGAGCTGTGCGACCGCATCGCCATCATCAACCATGGCAAATTGATCGCCAACAAGCCCACGGCCGAGCTGGTCGGGATGGCGCGCGAGAAGCTGATCGTGCTGACGCTCGACCAGGATGTGGTCGCGCTGCCGACCGATCCGGATTTCGACAAGGTCAGCAAGATCACCGATCGGGTGATCGAGATCGGCTACAGCAAGGACCGGCTCAATGCCGGCCAGGTGATGACCCGCGTGCGCGCCGCCGGGTACGATATCGTCGACGTGTCGACCCGCGAGCCCGATCTCGAGGACGTGTTCCTCAACCTCACCAAGGCGGCGGCCTAGACCGTGGCGGGGGGCAGCGAACATGACGTCCTGATCATCGGGTCGGGCGCGGCGGGGCTGACTGCGGCGCTGAGCCTCGCACGGCACTGCCGGGTGCTGGTGCTGGCCAAGGGCGACATTTCGGGTGGGTCGACCGCCTGGGCGCAGGGCGGCATCGCGGCGGTGCTCGAAGAGGGCGACACGTTCGAAAGCCATATCGAGGATACGATGATCGCGGGCGCCGGGCTCAACCGGCGCGAGACGGTCGAGTTCGTGGTCGAGAACGCCCCGGCGGCGATCCAGCATCTGGTCGATCTCGGCGTGCCGTTCAACCGCAACGGCGGCAGCGGTGACCATGCCGACGACCTGCACCTGACGCGCGAGGGCGGGCACAGCCACAGGCGCATCGTGCATGTCGACGATGCCACCGGCTGGGCGGTGCAGCAGGCGCTCGAACGCGCGGCGCTCGCCAACCCGAACATCACATTGCTGCCCGACATGGTCGCGATCGACCTGATCGCCGACCGGCACCGCGTCTCTCCTGCGGGCGATCGGCGCATCTGGGGCGCCTATGCGCTCAACCGCAGCACCGGCCATGTCGAGGCGCTGACCGCGCGCGCGACGCTGCTGGCGAGCGGCGGGGCGGGGCGGACGTACCTGTTCTCGACCGCGCCCCGAGGCGCCACCGGCGACGGCATCGCGATGGCGTGGCGCGCCGGCGCGCGCGTCTCGAACATGGAATTCATGCAGTTCCACCCGACCTGCCTGTACAATCTCGACGTCAAGAACTTCCTGATCACCGAGGCGGTGCGCGGCGAGGGCGGGCAGCTGCTGATCCCCGAGACCGGCTATCGCTTCATGGGCGATTTCGACGAGCGGCTGGAGCTGGCTCCGCGCGATGTCGTCGCGCGTGCGATCGACCACGAGATCAAGCGGCTGGGGCTCGATTATGTGCATCTCGACATCAGCCACCAGCCGCCCGAATTCGTGAAGGGCCATTTCCCGACCATCTACGACAAGCTGCTGGGGCTCGGCATCGACATCACCCGCGATCCGATCCCGGTGGTGCCCGCGCAGCATTATACCTGCGGCGGGGTGCTGATCGATCTCAACGGCCGCACCGACCTGCCGGGGCTGTATGCCGCGGGCGAGGTCAGCCAGTCGGGGCTGCACGGCGCGAACCGGCTTGCGTCCAACAGCCTGCTCGAATGCTTCGTCTTCGGCGATGCGGCGGCCAAGGACATTATCGAGCACTGGGACGAACTGGGCCCGGCGCCCGCGATCCTGCCCTGGGACGAAAGCCGCGTGACCGATTCGGACGAGGAGGTCGTCGTCCAGCACAACTGGCGCGAGATCCGCCGCTTCATGTGGGACTATGTCGGCATCGTGCGCACCACCAAACGGCTCGAACGCGCGCGGCACCGGATCGAGCTGCTGCGCAGCGAGGTCGAGGAATATTACGGCAATTTCCGCGTCACCCCCGATCTGGTCGAACTGCGCAACCTGATCGAGGTCGCCGATCTGATCGTCCGCTCGGCGCTTGAACGCAAGGAGAGCCGGGGGCTGCACTATAACAGCGATTATCCCGACCTGCTGCCGGTGGCGGAAGATACGGTGCTGGTTCCCTGACCCCAAAGCCCTCCCCCTTTGATGGGGGAGGGTTGGGTGGGGGTGACCGGGCCGGATGGTGCGGTGCTTTCGCCCTGGCGCTTGGCCGCACCAGCACCCTCACCGCTGCGACTAGCCAGCAAGCAGGCAAGTCTCGCTGCCTCTCCCATCGAGGGAGAGGCGAGAGCGCCCATCTCCCGGAATCGCGGGAAGGGCACTGCTCATCGCGCCCAGCGCCGGGTTCGCCGCAAAAGCGCCCCCGCGCCGGGAACCCGTGGCTAGAGCCTTTCAGCGGCGATACATGTCCTGTGCTGCATGGTCGCAAACCCCAAGTTGCTGCTAGAAAGCCCCGCATGGTCGCCCGTCCGCTGGTCCTGATCCTCGCCACTGCCGCGCTGTCGGCGTGCGTATCGACACCCAAACAGGTCGCGCAGCCGCGCCCCGCACCCGCTCCGTCGCCCACCCGGGTGCAGCCGGTGCCGCCGCCGCTCGCCCCGCGCGCCGCCAATGTCGTGCCGCAGGGGCTGCGCGACGAGTTGCAGGAACTCTGGCGGACCTTCCCTGGCAAGACCGGCATCGCGGTGCGCCGCATTGATGGCGACTGGGTGGTCGGCCAGCGCGGCGGCGAGCTCTTCCCGCAGCAGAGCGTTTCGAAGCTGTGGGTGACGATGACCGTGCTGGAAAAGGTCGATCGCGGCGAGGTCTCGCTCGACCAGGAAGTGACGATCACCGCCAATGACCTCACCCTGTTCCACCAGCCGCTCGCCGCCCGCGTCGCGCGCGAAGGCGTGGTGCGCGCGACCGTCCGCTCGCTGATCAACGAGGCGCTGACCGCGAGCGACAACAGCGCCAACGATGCGCTGCTGCGCACCGCCGGTGGCCCGGGAGCGGTGAACGACTTCCTTCGCCGCAAGGGGCTGTCGAACATCCGCTTCGGCCCAGGCGAACGGTTGCTGCAGAGCTCGATCGCCGGCGTCGAATGGCGGCAGGAGCTGTCGGCAGGGCGTGCCTTCCAGGCCGCGCGCGAGCGCGTTCCGCTCGACCGGCGGCGCAACCTGCTCTCGGCCTATGTCGCCGATCCGATCGACGGTGCCAGCCCCGAGGGCATAGTCGATGCGCTGGCGCGGCTGGCGCGCGGCGAACTGCTCTCGCAAAGCTCCACCCGGCTCATGCTCGACACGCTTGGCCGCACACGCAGCGGCCCCAATCGGCTGAAGGCGGGCGTTCCCGCTGGGTGGCAGTTCCTGCACAAGACCGGAACCGGCCAGGATCTGCCCCCGGTTTCAACCGGCTATAACGATGTCGGCATCATGACCGCGCCCGACGGAACCCGCTATGCCGTAGCGGTCATGCTCGCCGAGACCACAGCGAGCATTCCGCAGCGGATGCAGCTGATGCAGGCGGTGTCCCGCGCCGTGGGGCGCTGGCACCAGCGGTAAACCGCGTGCGGTAATCGGCGCTACCGCTCCGCGAAACATTGTGTTATCCGAAAGGCGGGAGACATTTGTTTCGTTCGCCGCAACCGGCATTTGCGATTTGGGAATCGCGATCGACCGGGACGGCAGGAGAGCTGCGAACTCATGTCGTTCCCCCCGTATACCCGCGCTGCGCACGCCCGCCTGTCCGGGCCCGTCCTCTGACCGCCCTCGACATGGTGCTATCGCCAGCCGTCGCTCCGCGCGCCAATCCGCTGACCGATTCGGCCAGCTGGACCGCCATGCGCAATGCCTGCATCGCCGATCCGGGCGCCTTTCATGGCGACCAGGCGCGCGCGTCGATCTGCTGGTATCTGCCCGAGCATCAGGCCTGGGGCTTTTTCGATCGCGACGCGGGCGTTTGGACCGGATGGGATGCCGCGACCGGCGCGCCGCAGAGCCTCGACCTGCCCGCCGATTACACCCCCTGGGAGCGCGGATTGAACGCCGACAACCCGCCCAACTGGCGCTGGTTCGAGGGCGCCTTCACCAATAGCGGGTTCAACGAGGTCGACCGGCATGTTCTCGCTGGGCACGGCGCGGAAACCGCGCTGATCTTCGAGGGCGACCGCTGGAACATGTCCAGCGACAATGGCCGCGGCGGGCCGGTCGATTGCTACCCGGTGTCGCGCAAGCAATTGATGCTGGAAGCGGCGAAATGCTCGCTGGCGCTGGCCGCGCTGGGGCTGAAGGCGGGCGACCGCATCGCGCTCAACATGCCGTCGATCCCGGCGCAGATCTACTGGACCGAAGGCGCCAAGCGCGCAGGCATCATCTACACGCCCGTCTTCGGCGGGTTCAGCGACAAGACATTGTCCGACCGGATCGCTGACGCGGGTGCCAAGATCGTCATCACCGCCGATGGCAGCTATCGCAACGCGCAGATGGTGCCGTTCAAGACGAGCTATACCGACCCTGCGCTCGACAATTTCATCGGCGTCGGCACCGCGATGGACCTGCTCGCCGGCGCGCTGAACGACCCCGCGAACGAGGCCGATGACAAGGTGCGCGGCGCGATCACCGATGCGGTGAGCGAATTGCTCGACGGCGAGGTCACGGTGGAACGCTCGGACGTGATGCGCGGTGTCGGGCGTGCGCTCGACGATCTGGCGCAGGGCTCGGCGCTCAATGCCGCGCAGGCGGCGAACCTGCGCATGGCGATCGCGTCTGCCCTGGTCGATTCGCCGCCGCGCGTCGAGGCGGTGGTGGTGGTGCGCCACACCGCGCAGCCCGATCTGGTGTGGAACGCGCACCGCGACCATTGGAGCCACGACCTGACCGCTGAGGCGGGCGCGCAGATTCTCGAAGCCGCCCGCGCGCTCGGGCTCGATGTCGCCGACGAAGCCGCGCTGCTGGCGCTGCCCGATGCGGATTTCGTCCGCGCCATCTGGGCGGTGTCGCGGCCGCTGCCGGTCGATGCCGAGTATCCCAATTTCATCATCTATACCTCGGGTTCGACCGGCAAGCCCAAGGGCGTGGTGCACGTGCATGGCGGCTATTGCGCCGGCGTCGCCGCGACCATGCCGGTGGCTTTTGATGCGTCGCCCGGCGATGTCATGTTCGTCGTCGCCGATCCGGGCTGGATCACCGGGCAGAGCTATCTGATCGCAGGATCGCTGCTGTGCCGGGTGACGACGATCATCACCGAGGGCTCGCCGGTCTTCCCGCATGCCGGCCGCTTCGCCTCGATCATCGAGCGACACAAGGTGCAGATCTTCAAGGCGGGCGTCACCTTCCTCAAAAGCGTGATGCAGGATCCGGAGAATCTGAAGGACATCCAGGCGTACGACATGTCCTCGCTCAAGGTCGCGACCTTCTGCGCCGAGCCGACCTCGCCCTCGGTCCAGGCCTTCGCGATGGAGCATGTCACCCCCTGGTATATCAACAGCTACTGGGCGACCGAGCATGGCGGCATCGCCTGGACGCATTTCTACGGCAATAGCGATTTCCCGCTGAGGCCGGACGCGCATACCTATCCGCTGCCCTGGATCGTCGGCGATGTCTGGGTGGAGGATGCGGACGCGCCCGATCTCGAATTCGGGCTGGAGCGCGAGGAGCCGGGCGGCGTGCCCTGGCGGCGCGCGAAAAATGGCGAGAAGGGCGAGATCGTCATCGCACTCCCCTATCCGTACCTCACCCGGACGATCTGGGGCGATACCGACCAGTTCACGCTGGAACCGGCGTCGGGCGGCATCCGCGTCAACCCGCTCTGGCGCGGGGATGCCGCCCGTTACGCAAGCACCTATTGGGGCCGGTGGAAGGGCACCTGGGCGTACACCCAGGGTGATTTCGCGATCCGGCACGAGGACGGCTCGTTCTCGCTCCACGGCCGGTCGGACGATGTCATCAACGTCTCGGGCCATCGCATCGGTACCGAGGAGATCGAGGGCGCGATCCTGCGCGACAAGACGCTCGATCCGGGCTCGCCGGTGGGCAATGTGCTGGTCGTCGGCGCGCCACATCGCGAGAAGGGCGCGACGCCGATCGCGTTCGTCACCACCATCGCCGGGCGCAGGCTCACCCAGGACGACCGCCGCCGCCTCACCGATCTGGTCCGCACCGAAAAGGGCGCGGTCGCGGTGCCGCAGGACTTTCTCGAGGTCGCCGAATTTCCCGAGACGCGCTCGGGCAAGTACATGCGCCGCATGGTGCGCGCGATCGTCGAGGGCGGCGATATCGGCGACACCTCGACGCTGCGCAATCCCGAGAGCATCGATGCGCTCAAGGCCGCCGTCGCCGCCTGGCAGCGCAAGCAGCAGCTCGCCGAGGACCAGGCGCTGTTCGAGCGCTATCGTTATTTCCTGATCCAGTACAACGATCTGGGCGACGGACGGCGCGTCGCGACGGTCACCGTCACCAACCCCCCGGTCAATGCGCTCAACGAACGCGCGATCGACGAGCTGGTGATCGTGGTCGAGCATCTCGCGCGCAAGGACGATGTCATCGCGGTGGTGTTTACAGGCCAGGGCACGGCCTCGTTCGTCGCGGGCGCGGATATCCGCCAGATGCTCGAAGAGGTGAACAGCGTCGAGGAAGCGGGCGTGCTGCCCAACAACGCGCAGCTCGCCTTTGCGAAGATCGAGAATATGGGCAAGCCGTGCATCGCCGCGATCCAGGGCGTGGCGCTGGGCGGCGGGATGGAGTTCGCGCTCGCCTGCCATTACCGCATCGCAGAGCCCGTGGCACGCTTCGGCCAGCCCGAGATCAACCTCAGGCTGCTGCCCGGCTATGGCGGGACGCAGCGGCTGCCGCGCCTGCTCGCCGAACGCCGCGCGAGCGAAGGCCTGCGCGATGCGCTCGACCTGATCCTGGGCGGCCGCGCGATCGGCGCGCAGGAAGCGCTCGAGCTGGGCGCGATCGAGCAGATCGCCGATGGCAGCGACGATGTGCTGAGCATGGCGCACGCGATGGTGCGCGATTATGCGCGGCACGGGGCGGAAAGCACGCTGGGCAAGGCCTTTGCCGATCGCAAGGCGATGACCAAGCGCTGGGCCCATGCCGCGAATATCGATCTCGACGCGGTGCTCGAGGACGCGTTTCTCCAGCGCATCCTCAGGCAGCTCGACTGGGCCGGTCGCGGCGAAGCGGGCAGGCGCGCGCTCGACGCGGTGCGCACCGGCTGGACCGAGGGCATGGCCGCAGGTCTCAAGCGCGAGGGCGAGCATTTCGCCGAAGCGATCATCGATCCCCAAGGTGGCAAGACCGGCATCCGCCAGTTCATGGACAAGCAGTCGCCGCCGCTGCCCGTCCGGCGCAATGGCGTGTGGATCGATGCGGAGCACGAGGCGAACAAGCAAGCGATGATCGCGAACGGCCAGCTGCTCCCGGTCGGCGCGCCCTTCTATCCCGGGGTGACCGCGATCCCGGCCAAGCAGCTCGCCTTCGGCATCAGCCGCGACCCCGATACCGGCGCGCCGCGCTTCGGCCCGCCCGCATCCCACGAGCGCGAGCATATCGTCCCCGTGGTCGCGCCCGAGCCCAACGAGGCTCTGGTGTACATGCTGACCAGCGAGGTCAATTTCAACGATATCTGGGCGCTCACCGGCATTCCCGTCTCCCCCTTCGACGCGCATGACGAGGACGTCCAGATCACCGGTTCCGGGGGGCTGGCGCTGGTCGCCTCATTGGGCAGCGAGGTGAAGGCCGAAGGACGGTTGCGCGTGGGCGACATGGTGGTGGTCTATTCGGGCACTTCGGACCTGTTGTCACCGCAAGCGGGCGACGACCCGATGTTCGCGGGCTTCGCGATCCAGGGATACGAGACCAAGACCGGCAGCCATGCCCAGTTCTTGAACGTGCAAGGACCGCAGCTGCACCGCGTGCCGCCCGACCTCACGCTCGAACAGGCAGGCAGCTATGTGCTCAACCTCGGCACGATCACGCGCTGCCTGTTCACGACGCTGCAGATCGTGCCGGGCAAGACGATCTTCGTCGAGGGATCGGCCACCGGCACCGGGCTTGATGCGCTCAAATCGAGCGTCAAGTCGGGCCTCAAGGCGACCGGGCTGGTCTCGAGCGAGGACCGCGCCGCCTTCGTGCGCGAGCAGGGCGCGGTCGGCGCGCTCAATCGCAAGGACCCGCGCTTTGCCGCCGCCTTTACCCCGGTGCCCGACGATCCCGAAGCGGCGAAAGCCTGGGAGGCTGACGGCGCGGGCATTCTCGAGGAATATCGCCGGATGAACGGCGGCAGGCTCGCCGATTTCGTCGTCAGCCATGCCGGCGAAAGCGCCTTTCCGCGCAGCTTCCAGCTGCTCGAGGAGAATGGCACGCTTGCCTTTTACGGTGCGTCCTCGGGCTATCATTTCAGCTTCATGGGCAAGCCTGGCAGCGCCGCGCCCTCGGACATGCTGGCGCGCGCGCAGCTGCGTGGCGGGGAATCGGTGCTGCTCTATTACGGCCCGGGCAGCCGCGATTTGGCCGATCCGCTGGGGCTCGAGATGATCGAGGCGGCGCGGCTGTACAAGGCGCGCACGGTGATCGTCACCACCACCGACGGGCAGCGCGAGTTCCTGCAATCGCTGGGGCTTGAGGAATCGGTCGAGGGCATCATCAGCCTGGAAGGGCTGAAGCGCCGCGATGCCGAGTTCATCTGGCCCGACAGCCTGCCGCGCCTGCCCGATGCCCGCGCCGATATCGAGCGGTTCAAGGAAGGCGTGCGCCGCTATCAGCAGCACACGATGAAGCCCTTCGGAACCGCGGTCGGCAAGATCCTGGGATCGCCCGGCAATCCGCGCGGGGTGCCCGATCTGGTGATCGAGCGCGCGGGCCAGGATTCGCTCGGCGTCTCGACCTCGCTGGTCAGGCCGTTCGGCGGCCGCGTGGTCTATGCCGAGGAGATGGCGGGTCGCCGCTACACCTTCTACGCGCCGCAGGTCTGGACCCGGCAGCGCCGCATCATCATGCCCAGCGCCAACATCTTCGGCACGCACCTGTGCAACGCGCACGAGGTGACGGTGATGAACAATATGATCGCGGGCGGTCTGCTGAGCGTCACCGAGCCTCTGGTCGTCGAATGGGACGGCTTGCCGGAGGCGCATCAGGCGATGTGGGACAACCGGCACACCGGCGCGACCTATGTCGTCAACCACGCCCTGCCCGCGATGGGCCTGCGCAGCCGCGACGAGCTGCTCGAATATTGGGCCAGCACTTCCACCCTCCCCAGGGATTGACCGCACCACGATCGCCCTGGTCCGGCGTTGCAGGAGAGACATGAGATGACGGCAGGCAAGGGCAAGGGGGCCAAGGTGGACCCGGCGGGCGGCAAGGCGGCGACCGGGCGGCTCGCGGGCAAGGTGGCGCTGGTCACGGGGGCTGCGGGCAATCTGGGCGGCGCGATCATCCGCCGCTTCATCGCCGAGGGCGCGACACTGGTGATGACCGGACGCACCAAGGAGCGGCTGGCGGCGGCGAAACAGGCGCTGCTCGACGAGACCGGGGTGGAGGAGGCGCGCGTCTTCACCGTGATCCTCGATGGCGCCGATCCCGATTCGGTGCGCGCCGGGATCGATCAGGTCAGGGCGGCGCTGGGGCGGATCGACGTGCTGGTCAACAATGCAGGTTCGGCCGGGCCGCGCCAGACGCTCGAGAACGTGCCGCTCACCCGCGCCGAGATGGAGGCCAATGGCGATAGCGAGACCGTCGCCGATGCGATGCGCAACCTGCTCGGTGTCAGCTGGAACCTGACGCGCGCCGCCGCGCCGATCATGCCGGTGGGCGCGTCGGTGGTGAACATCTCCACCATCTTCTCGCACACCCGCTATTATGGCCGCACCGCCTATGTCGTGCCCAAGGCGGCGCTCAATGCGCTGAGCCAGGAACTGGCCAAGGAGCTCGGCGCGTCCGGCATCCGCGTCAACACCGTCTTTCCCGGTCCGATCGAGAGCGAGCGCATCCGCACCGTCTTCGCCGCGATGGACGCGCTGCAGGGCGAGCCGGAAAACAGCACCGCGAACCATTTCATGGGCCGCATGACGCTCGAACGCGCGATCGGCGACGCGCCGAAGCGCAAGACCTTGCCGGTGCCGGGCGACATTGCCGATGCCTGCCTGTTCCTCGCCAGCGATGAATCCGCCGCGCTCAACGGCAACGAGATCGACGTGACGCACGGCATGCAGGTGCGCAAGGATTCGCGCTCGACCTATATGACGCGCCCGTCGATGCGCTCGCTCGACGGCGCGGGGCTCACCGTGCTGATCGCGGCGGGCGAAGCCTGGGAAGACGCGCTCGACATGGCCAAGATCCAGGCGGCGTGCGGTGCGCGCGTGCTGCTCGGCATGACGCGCCAGGTCGATGTCGCGCAGGCCGAGGCGCGGGTGAAGGCGCAAGGGGCCGAAGAGGGCCTCACCATCATGCGCTTCAACCGCGCCGAGCCCGACGGCATGGAGGCGGCGATCCGCGCCTATTCGGACGCGCATGGCGCGATCCACAGCGCGATCGTGCTGCCCGTGAAACCGGCGGGGCATTTCGGCGACAGCCTGGTCGAGGCCAGCGATGCCGAGGTCGATGCGCTGATCGATATCGAACTGACCGGTGCGATTGCGGTCGCGCGCACATTGCGCCGCTACTGGAAGACCTGTTCCGACCTGATGCAGGACCCGCGCTTCGTGTTCATGTCGGGTCCCAGCGACGGCAAGGGCAACAAGGCGGGCCGCATCCTCGCCGCCGCGATCGCGCAACTGATCACCATCTGGCGCGACGAATCGCGCGTCGATTTCGCGCAAGGGCGCCAGAAGCGCGCCGCCTGGGGCAACCAGATCGTGCGCTACACCAACGAGGAGGACGAGAACACGCGCTTTGCCGCAGGGCACGCGACGCGCATCGTCTTCAAGGAACAGAAGATCACCGAAACCTCGCTCTATCTCCCTGCCAATATCGGCGAGGAGACGGGCGCGCGCCGGGCGATGCTGGGCTTTGCCGAGAACATCACAGGCTTGCATCTGGGCAAGGTGGCGATGATCACCGGCGGATCGGCGGGGATCGGCGGCCAGGTCGCGCGGCTGCTCGCGCTCGCCGGGGCCAAGGTGATGATGGTCGCGCGCCGCGCCAGCGAACTCGAGGCCGCGCGCGAGCGCATCGTCGGCGAGTTGCAGGATGTCGGCTTTTCGGGCGTCGAGCGCCGGGTGAAGATCATGGCCGATGTCGATGTTAGCGATTTCGATTCGCTGCGCCGCGCCGCCGATGCCACCATGGCCGAGTTCGGGCGGATCGATTATCTCATCAACAATGCCGGCGTTGCCGGAGCCGAGGACATGGTCATCGACATGAGCCTCGACATGTGGCGCTGGACGCTCGATGCCAACCTGATCAGCAACTATCTGCTGATGCATTATGTCGTGCCGATCATGAAGCGGCAGGGTTCGGGCTATATCCTCAACGTGTCGAGCTATTTCGGCGGCGAGAAATTCCTCGCCGTCGCCTATCCCAACCGCGCCGATTACGCGGTGTCCAAGGCCGGGCAGCGCGCGATGGTGGAAAGCTTCTCGCGCTTCCTCGGCCCCGAGATCCAGGTCAACGCGATCGCGCCCGGCCCGGTCGATGGGGACCGGCTTTCGGGCACCGGCGGCAAGCCCGGCCTGTTCCTGCGCCGCGCCCGCCTGATCCTCGAGAACAAGCGATTGAACGCCATCTATGCCGCGGTGATTGAATCGATCCGCGAGGGGGCGGAGGTGACGCATGTGCTCGGCCGGCTCGCGCGCAACGATACCGGCTATCTCAGCCACGACCGCTCGACCCCCGATCCGCTGCGGCTGCTCTGCCTCGAACTCGCGCGCGAGGGCGACGGCATCTGTACCTGGGACCGCTATCTGCTCACCCCCGATATCGCGGGCCGCCTGCTGATGCGGCTTGCCTCGGCGGGCTATCTGCTGGCGCATGAGGAATGGCAGCAGCGCAGCGCGAGCGCCGAAGGCCGTACCGGCTGGCTGCTGGCATTGCCGCCCGACGACATGCCGTACCTGCCGCAGGAACGCATCGGCAAGGAGGCGGACAAGGTCGGGCGCGGCGTGCTGTCGCAGCTGCACCTGGGCGCAATGCCCAAGGAGAGCGAGGTCGCGCAGGCGACCGTCTTCTACCTCGCCGATCGCGCGGTGAGCGGTGAAACCTTCATGCCCTCGGGCGGGCTCAGCGTCGAACGCTCGTACACCGAGCGCGAGATGTTCGGCAGCCCCAAGCAGGAGCGGCTCGAACAGATGAAGGGCAAGACCGTGTGGGTGATCGGCGAGCATCTGGCCGATTATATCGCGGAGACCGCCAACCATCTGATCGGCGGGCTGGGCGTGGCGCGGCTGGTGCTGCTCACCCGCAGCGAGGCTGGCGGGGCGAGCGTGCTGGCGCTGCTCGATCCCGAGATTGCCGAAAGGGTCACCGTGCGCTTGTGCGGCGCGGATGTCGAAAGCGCGATGGATCAGGCGCTGACCGATTTCGGCCGCCCCACCACGGTCGTCTCGACGCCGATGGCGGGCCTGCCCGACCGGCTGTTCGAGGATGGTGCGATGCTCGAGCCCGAGGAATTCCGCACGCTGTGCGAGGAGAACCTCACCCAGCATTTCCGCGTCTCGCGCAAGGCCTCGCTCTATGACGGCTGCCAGTTGGTGCTGGTCTCGCCCGATGTGCCCTTCGGCCAGAGCGGCCCGGCGTTCGCGCTCGCCAATTTCGTCAAGACGACGCTGCACGCCTTCACCGCGACCTTGGCGGTGGAGAACGAGCGGCTGGTGCACGATGTGCCGACCAACCAGATCAACCTCACCCGCCGCGTCCGCTCCGAAGAACCGCGCAACGCGGTGGAGCATCAGGAAGAGCTCAAGCGCTTCGCTCGCGCGGTCCTGCTGGTCGGCGCGCCGCTGCCCGACGCGCAGGATTCGCGGTACAGGGCACGGATCTACCGGGGCACGTCGATGACGGTGTGATTGTGGTGTAATACTTTTTGGTATATCTTGGCGGTGTCGGTCACCACTGGGGATGCACCATGGCGCGAAACACATCTGTCACGATCGGAGATCACTTCTCCGGCTTCATCGCCGAGCAGGTTCGGACCGGTCGCTATGGCTCTGCCAGCGATGTGGTCCGCGCCGGTTTGCGATTGCTTGAAGAACATGAGACCAAGGTGCGCGCTCTACAGGAGGCGCTGATTGAGGGAGAGCAATCCGGCGAACCGCGCCCGATCGACTTCGAGGCTCTCAAGGCACGCAAGCGGGCGGAGCGCGCCGCGCGGTGAGATCGCTCGTCTTCCTGCCTGCTGCGGAAGCCGATATTGAAGCCATTTGGGACTATAGCGCGGATCGCTGGGGCGAAGATCAGGCGGATCGCTATACCGATGACATCCGCGATCTGTGCGAGGCATTGGCGCGGGGCGACAGGTCGGGCAGGCCGGTCGATGTCCGTCCCGGATTGCTGAAATGCAGGGTGGCATCGCGCATGGTCTATTTCCGCAGTGAGGCAGAGAGGATCGTGGTCGTTCGGGTTCTGCACAGTGCGCAGGATGTGGGACGGAATTTGTAGCGGTTGCGCGCATGGCGTCCCTCGACTTCGCTCGGGACAAACGGAAGGGGTAACGCGCCCCGTCAACGGTCCGAGTTCCCGAGCGAAGTCGAGGGACCTGCGCACCGAAGTTTGCTGAAAATCGCAGCCTCAACCCCCGCCCACCAGATACAGCCCGCGGCCGTGCGCTTTCAGCCAGCGGTCGGCGGCCTTGCGGTCGCCTTCGTATAGGTGATCGAGCCAGGCGTAGAAATCGGGGCTGTGGTTCATGTGGCGCAAGTGCGCGACCTCGTGCGCGACGACCGAGCGGCGGACCGTGTCGGGCGCGAGGATCAGCCGCCAGTTGATGCGGATCGTGCCGTTTGCCGAACAGCTGCCCCAGCGGCGCGCGGCGCTGCTCAGGGCGAGCGACGGTGTCGCGATGCCCGCGCGGGCGCAGTAATCGGCAAGGTCGGCGGCGCAGTGCCTTCTTGCCTCGGCCTTGAGCCACCGCGTCAGGCGCGGTTCGACCGAATCGCGCCCGCCGCCCAGCCGGATGACGCCATCGGCGGCGACCACCGTGCGGCCATGCGCGGCCTCCCAGTCGATCCGGTGCGGTGTCCCCCGAAAGGGAAGGACCGCGCCCGGTTCGATCGGCGTCGCGGTGCCGGCGCGCGCGAAGCTCGCCTCGATCCAATCGGCCTGGGTGCGGGCAAAGGCGATGCCCTCGCCCAGCCGGGCATGGCGCGGAAGCGTGAGCAACAGCGCGCCCCTGGCCGGATCGGTGCGCAGCCGGATTGCGCGCGCGCGCGGATGGCGGCGCACGACCAGCGCATAATCGCGGCCGTTGATCGTCAGCCGCTGCGGCGCTTCCGGCGCGGCGGGTTTGCGCAGGAGCAGGCGCGCTATCGGCATCGGCCGCTCGCCCTCACCCTTCCGGTGCTGCGCGCCCCCCTCCCACTCCCGCCGGGAGAGGGAAGGTGACCGCGCCGCAAGGCGTGGGAAGCGTGAGGGCGATTGGCCGCCTCACAGTTCTTCCTCGATGATATGGTTCTCGATGGGACCTGCATGCACCTCGGAAATCACCCGGCCGATCACCGAATGACCGCCCGCGTGCATCTCTGCCAGGCTTCCGGTGCGCAGATGGTGCCAGTCGGGCAGCGGCAGCCCATCGGCGCGCAGCCGATAGGCGCAGGTCGAGGGCAGCCAGGCGATCGAGGCTACATTGCCCTGGGTCAGCCGCAGGCAATCGGGCACCAGCGCGCGGCGATGACGGTAGTCGGAACAGCGCGCGGTGCGCGTGTCGAGCAGGCGGCAGGCGACATTGGTGGGGTAGATGTGCCCCGTGTCCTCATCCTCGACCTTATGCAGGCAGCATTTGCCGCAGCCGTCGCACAGCGCCTCCCATTGCGCGCGGTCGAGGCTCGCCAGCGGCTGTTCCCAGAACGGGGGGCTCTCTTCAGGTCGATGGCGGCCCGCCGCCATCAGCGCGTCCATTTGTCGATTTCGGCGGCGATGGCTTGCGGGTCCTCGTCATAGGGGAGCAGCGCGATCGGCTCGCCCTGCTTGCCCATCAGATACGCCTGGCGGCTGTGATCGACCAGATAGGCCTTGGGGTCCGCGCCGGCGGGCTTCTGTGCCTT
>AYSC01000040.1 GCA_000503195.1 Blastomonas sp. CACIA14H2 | reverse complement strand
GCCACAAGCCCGGAAATCAGAACTCGGTCGCCTCGAAGCGCACCGGCTCGCCGATCGCGCTGTCGGCGAGCGTGTCTTCCCACATCACCCGGTTCCCGCGAATGATCGTGCCGATCGGCTTGCCGGTCAGCTCCATGCCGGTGAACGGGCTCCAACCGCAGCGCGATTGCAGCCAGTCCTCGGTCACCGTCCAGCGCTTCTTGAGGTCGACGATCGTGAAATCGGCATCGTAACCCGCGGCAATCCGCCCCTTGCCGACCAGCCCGAAGATCCGCTGCGCGCCCGCCGAGGTAAGGTCGATCAGCCGCTGCATCGACAGCCGTCCATGGTGCATATGGTCGAGCAGCAGCGGCAACAGCGTCTGCACGCCGGGCATGCCGCTCGGCGTATCGGGATAGGTCTTGCTCTTCTCTTCGATCGTGTGCGGTGCGTGATCGGAGCCGATGACATCGGGCACGCCCTGCGCCAGCCAGTGCCACAGCCCGTCGCGATGCGCGCCGCTGCGGATCGGCGGGTTCATCTGTGTATAGCTGCCGAGCCGCGGATAGGCCTCCTCCCCTGCCAAGGTCAGGTGCTGCGGCGTCACCTCGCAGGTGGCGATATCCTTGTGCTGCGCGATCAGCTCGAGCTCGGCCGGGGTGGTGATGTGCAGGATGTGGATGCGCCGCTTCGCCTCGCGCGCGAGCCTGAGGATGCGGCGCGTCGCCAGCATCGCGCTTTCGTCATCGCGCCAGACCGGGTGCGACGAGGGATCACCGGTGACACGCAGATCGGCGCGCTCGTTCATGCGGAACTCGTCCTCGGCATGGATCGCGACGCGGCGCTTGCCGCTGGCGAGTACGCGCGCGAGCGCGCCGTCATCGGCCACCAGCAGGTCGCCGGTCGATGCGCCCATGAAGATCTTCACCCCCGCCGTACCGGGTAGGCGCTCAAGCTCCTTGAGCGATTCGGCATTGGATGAGGTCGCGCCGACATAGAAGGCATGGTCGCACCACATGCGGTGATGCGCGCGTGCGAGCTTGTCGGCGACACGCTCTGCGGTATCGGTATTGGGCTTGGTGTTCGGCATTTCGAACACCGCGGTCACCCCGCCCATCACCGCAGCGCGGCTGCCCGATTCGAGGTCTTCCTTGTGCTCGAGTCCGGGCTCGCGGAAATGCACCTGGCTGTCGATCACGCCGGGCAGCACGTGCAGCCCCGTACAGTCGATCACCTCGCCTGCATCGCCAGAGATCGCGCCGATGCTGGCGATCCTGCCGCCGATGACGCCGATATCGGCGGAGACGGGTCCGCCGGGCAGATACACGGTGCCGTTCTTGACGATCAGGTCATAGCTCGCTGTCATCGCATCTCTCCGCTTGAAACTGGCTGAGCGATACGCATGTTGAGTGCCATGTCCACCCCCACGCTGCTCGCCCTTCGCGCCCTCATCCGCCTGTCGCCGACCGACCCGGAAGAGGATGTGCGCGGCTTTCTGCAAGGGCTGGTGACGCAGGACACGAAGGCCGTGACGCCCGGAAACCCGCAATATGCCGGGCTGTTGAGCGCGCAGGGCAAGGCGATGTTCGATTTCCTGCTGTGGGACGATGGGGCGGACGTGCTGATCGACTGCGAGGCGGACGTGACGGACGCGCTCGCCAAGCGGCTGACAATCTATCGCCTGCGCCGCAGGATTTCTATCGCGCGCGACGAGACGCTGCAGGTGTACTGGTCGCCCGAACCGGTCGAGGGCGCCGCGGCCGATCCGCGGCTCGCCGCGCTCGGCTGGCGCTGGATCGCTCCCGCCGCCGACGGCCCGAGCGCCGACGACGCCTGGCGTGCGCACCGGCTGGCGCTGGGCGTGCCCGAGGGCGCTGCGGAGCTGGGCGATATATTGTGGCTCGAAACAAACGCCGCCGAATTGAACGGGGTCAGCTTCACCAAGGGCTGCTATGTCGGCCAGGAAAATACCGCCCGCATGAACTGGCGGCAGAAGGTCAACCGCCGCATCGTGGTGCTGCCGCTCGCCGAGGCCGACGAGAAACGCCAGAAAATCGGATATCCCGCGCTCGGCTGGAGCGTCGAGCATCGACGCGTCGAGGATCTGGACTCGGCACAATGGCCGGTCTGGTTGCAAACGCCGCAGGCCTGATTGCAACATTTGATAAAGTACAAAATTTATTGTATAACTGTTCTACTCCCCCAAGTCAGCAAGGCTGAACCCGATGTCGCGCCCCCTGAACGATCACGAAGCCATCCGCATCCAGCTGATGGAGGCCGCCGAGGAAATGGTTCGAACGCGCGGCGCGATCAACCTTTCGCTCACCGAGGTCGCCGCCGCCTGCGGCATGTCGCAATCGAGCTTCTACCGCTATTTCGCTTCGAAAGAGGCCTTTTTCGAGGCGATCGCCGGGCGCTGGTTCGAAGAGCTCAACCAGATCATGGAGGATGTCGTCGCATCGGACCTTCCGCCGCGCGAGAAGTTGTTCGAGTTCTTCGCGCGGCGCGTCGCGGTCAAGCGCGCCCGGTTCGAGGCCGACCCCAATCTCTTCCGCGCCAATATGGACCTGGGCGAGGAACATTGGGAGGTGATCCGCGGCTATGTTGACCTGGCGGACCATTACATGGCGGTGATCCTGGGCGAGGCGATGGCCGAGGGCTATTTTCCCGGCTATGATCTCGACCATGTCGTGTCGCTGACCAACCTGATGCTGCAGCCGTTCTGCAACCCGTTCGTGATGATGGACATGATCCGCACCGCGACGCCCGACAATCTGCGCATTGTCATCAACACATTGTTCGACGGGCTGGGCAACGCCCAGGCGATCGTCGATGCCGAGAATGTGACGCCGCTGCGCGCGATTTCCTGACCGCCTGGCCCGGCACACTGCGGCTCTTGCCAACGCCCCCCGCATCTGGCAAGGGGGCGCTCCGCACGACACCGCATGGCCGGTGATTCCGTGACCGGGCGCGTAGCTCAGTGGTAGAGCACACCCTTCACACGGGTGGGGTCGCAGGTTCAATCCCTGCCGCGCCCACCATCTTTTCCGATGGACGAGAAAAGATGGCGCGCTGTCCGGCCGCGATCGCTCGTCATTTGACCTTGGCGGCGGTTGCTTCGATCTCGATCAGGAATTGCGGGCCGGCGAGCGCCGCCACCTGGACGGTCGAGCGCGCGACGAGATTGGGGTTGGCGGCCGTGCCGAAAAACTCGCGATAGCCCGCATTGAAGCCCGCAAAATCCATCTTGCCGCCCAGCTTGGGATCGCCGACGACGAACACCGTCAGCTTGACGACATCGGACATGGCATAGCCCTGCTTGGCGAGCGCCGCCTCGATCTTCCTGAAGGTGCTGATCGTCTGCGTTTTCGTGTCGCCATAGGCCTCGATCCCTTCGGTCCTGGCGGGATCGATCGGGCTGGCGAGCTGGCCGCTGAGCATCAGGATTTCCGCACCCGGCGGGATGGTGACCCCGCCCAGGATGATCGCCGGGGGCGGATTGGTGTGGCGGACGATGCCCTGCGCCTGGGCGGCGGTGCAGCTGAGGCCGGCGGCAATGGCGGTGAGCAGGATTTTGCGGATCAAGCAGATTTCCTTTCGCGTGGCGGGAGAAGCGATCGCGGCGGACGCGGCCCGCCAGGATCATCGGAAAAGGTCGGAAGCTCGCGGTTCCCCGGCCATACCAGATGCCGCGCGCCCAGCCGAGAGGCGATGCATCGGTATAACGAGCGCCGTTGGGCTCGGGGCAGTCGAGCGTGAAGACGCGACCGCCACCCCTGCGGCGACACGAGCCATGCCGTCGCGGACGCGGCCCGCAAGACTCCCCCCGGATGGGTCGGTTCGTTGCTGCGATGACGTGCCACGAGATCATGTCGGGACTGCGGAGTCGGAGGCGGCCGCCTGTGGCGAGGGTTCGAAAAGCGTCTTGCGCATCGGCACGAAGCGCAGCGCGATGCCGTCATACTGCTGCACGAACTCGCCCTCGGCACGATAGCCATGGGCGGCATAGAAGGGCACGCCGGGCAGCGTCGCCATCAGCTCCGCCTGGGTGAAGCCTGCCGCGCGCGCAGCCTGCTCGCACGCATCGAGCAAGGCCGACCCGATTCCGCGCCGGGCGAATTCGGGCGCGATGAAGAACGCCCTGATCTTGGCCGGGGCCTCTGCGGGATCGACAAGGCCCATCTGCCGCTGGGCAAAGCGATCGGACCCGAACAGGGTTGCGCGCCGGCTCCACCCGCCGCACCCGGCGATCCGCCCGTCGAGCTCGACCACCAGATAGGTGCCGTCGGCGACCAGCTCGCTGTCCACCCCGAACACATGCGCGATGGCCGCCTCGGTCTCTTGCGGCGAGTAGAAGCCGGCGCTCAGCTGCCGCGCGCTGGCCGCGATCAGTCGCTCGATCGCGGATATCTCGTCGGACCGGGCGGGGCGGATGATCATGCGGCCTGGGCACTCCTGGGTGGTTCGGTCAGTGCCCGGGCGCGCATCTGCTCGACCAGCGCATCGACGGTCGCGTGCGCCGATTGCAGCGCGCCCTCCTGCCAGCCGGGTGTCTGGCTGAGCGCGGCACTGGCAAAGAAGATGCGACCATCGGGCTGATTGAGCAAGCGGAAGGCGGGCGTGTCGGTCATCGGATGCTCGCCGCGATCGCGCATGCCGGGGTTCCAGTTGGGCCAGGGCCCCAGGCTATACGGGATCTTGCGCCAGTTGACGACCAGCGGCGCAGTGCAATCCGCACCATGGCCGGGATGCACGCTGTCGATTGCGGCGCGCGCCATCGCGATCTGCTCGGCGATCGGCCGCCTGGCAAAGGCCTTGCCGGGCTCGCCCGAGCTGTAGCAGCCGAGGATCATGCCCCTCTCGCCGTGCAGGCCCCAGGACGGATACCAGATCAGGCTGGTCTCGCCGCCGACAAAGGTGAGGCCGCCATAGATCTGGTCGCGCTCCCAGAAGCGCGGGGCCTCGAATGCCACCTTGTTCGAATCGTCGTAGAGCACGCCCGCGATCGCGCTGGCGACGGGTTTGGCGAAATCGGCCTCGATCCTGGCCAGTACCGGAAAGGGAATGGTGCACACGCAATAATCGGCCTTGATCACTCGCGCCGCGCCGCTGGCTGTGTCGATCCAGGCGATCTCGACCCCGGCCTCGCTCTGGCGGATTCGCTGGACATCGGCGTTCAGTACCGCGCGCTGCTTCAGGTTGCGCTCGATACCGAGGGAAATCCGGTCCATGCCGCCCACCGGCTGGAACATCGTCGCCTGCATGTAGAGATTGTCCTCGAAGCCCATCATCGCCAGCTGCTCATTGGCGAGCAGATCGCCGAGCGGCACCGGCGCATTGGCGGTCTCGAAGCTCGATATCCCTGCCCCCGGCCCCGTCCTGAACCCCGAGCGCGTGGTGCCCTTGAACGCGTAATCGCCCTGCAGATCGCCATAGGCCTTCAGAAAGGGCAGCAGCTTCGCCTTTTCCTCGACGCTGAGCGCGGTATCGAGCGCGCCCTGATTGACCGCCTTGGCGAGCAGCTCGGAGACATGGCCGCGCATGTCGTTGATCGCGGTACGCATGCGTAACCGGCTGCCGTTCCTTGCGACCAGATAGGCCGAGCGGCTCGAATTGACCTCGACTTCGAGCGGCACGCCGAAGCGCTTGGCATAGCCGAGCACGCCCTGGTGGAAACTGGGCAGCCGTGCCGGGCCGGCGTTGAAATACAGGCCTTTGGAAAAACGCGCGATCTGGTCGTCCTCGCCCAGCATGGTGATGCGGTCGCCATCGCGAACGGTCCAGGCCTTTCCCCCGACGCGTCCGCGCGCCTCGAGCAGGGTGACCGCAAACCCGCGCTGCTCGAGCTCGTAGGCCGCGACCAGCCCGGCAAAACCGGCGCCGAGTACGACGACCGAGCGCCCCTTGCCCAGATCGCCCGGCATCGGCTCGAGCGTAGCGGCCCGTGCGACGCCAAACCAGCCCATCGATTGCATCGCGCCCGCGACGGCCGCAACTCCCCCGGCCGCACCGATCCGGTGCAGCATCGTTCTGCGTGTGATCACCTCGAAAAAGCCCCCAATCCGAAAATGCAGGCCTTGCGGACATCCCGTCCTGTCATGGCTGCGCCATCCCGCGCGGCGCTTTCCCCGAGCCATAGCCAGGGTTGCGCCGCCCTTGCCGGGTGGCCGCCTTGTTGTGCGGTGCAAAAATAACTGGTTAGATCAGGCGAAGATTGCCGACTGCAAAAGCAGCGGCGCCACTCCAGAGGAACCGAAAAACTCTATTCTCAGCTGATCTTGCGATCAAACCATCGTTCGAAAGCCGGCGCAAGAGGATTCTTCGCACATGCAAAAAATCCTTGTGCGGTGCGGCGCGCCGAGCTTACCCGGCGCGGCTGCGCGCGTACCAGCCATAGCCGCCGATCACCGCATAGCACAAGGCGGGCAGCACCAGCGCGAGCCCGAGCTGGCCCGACAGGTCGGCAATCGCACCGGTGGCAAGCGGGATCACCGCGCCGCCGAAGATCGCGATGTTGATGATGCCCGACCCATCGGCGGCGCGCGGGCCCAGGTCCTCGCAGGCCAGGCTGAAGATGGTCGGGAACATGATCGCGTTCATGAGGCCGATGGCGAGCAGGCTGTAGCCCGAGACCGCTCCTTGCGTGCTCGTCGAGACGAGGATCAGCACGATCGCGCCTGCGGCCACGGCGGCGAGCAGCTTGCCAGGGCTGACGAAGCGCATGACGCCCGACCCGATGAACCGCCCGACCATCGCGCCGCCCCAGTACAGGCCGATCAGCTTGCCCGCTGCCTGTTCGGGCAGCGCCATCACCTCGGCCTGCATCAGATAGTTGACGATCAGCGATCCGATCGCGACCTCGGCCCCGACATAGAGGAAGATGCACAGCGCGCCGAAGCCGAAGCGCGGGCGCGCGAGCAGATCGAACCCGGCCAGGCCGCTGCTCGCCTCGTGCGTCTCGCCCTTCAGCCGGTTGCGGAACATCCAGACCACGGCTGCCACCACCGCGATCGCGGCGGCGATGCCGAGATAGCCGTTGACGATCGCCTGGCTTTCGGCGGTGCGATAGGCATCGAGCGCGGGGCCGGAGAGCTGGTCCGCGCTGAGGCTGGCGAGGCTGCCGAGAATCAGCGCCGAGCCGACGATCGGGAAGACGGTGGTGCCGAGCGAGTTGAACGCCTGCGCGAAGGTCAGACGGCTGTGCGCGGTCTGCGGCCTTCCCAGCATCGAGATGAGCGGGTTGGCGACGACCTGCACGATCACCACGCCGCTTGCCAGCACGAACAGCGCGAACAGGAACAGTCCATAGGTGGCGTTGCGCGAGGCGGGGATGAACAGCAGGCAGCCCAGCATCATCAGCAGCAGCCCGCACACCGCCCCGCGCATGTAGCCGACCTTTTTGACCAGCTTGGCGCCGGGAATGCCGATCAGCAGATAGGCGGTGAAGAAGCAGAACTGCACCAGCATCGCCTGGGTGTAGTTGAGCGTGAACAGCTCCTTCAGCTTGGGGATGATCACGTCGTTGAGCGAGGTGATGCCGCCGAAGATGAAGAACAGCCCGAAGACGAACAGCCTGAGCTCCGGCGCATCGACATGCCCTCCCGCGCTTCCCGTTGTGCCATTCATGTTCTGCGGTGCAAGCGCCATTCGATCATCCCCATATTGTCGGCGGGACATCGCCCGCCTCGCCTTGATTAGAGCATTTGCGCGCGCGGCCAAGCGACATCATGCGTCGTGCGGCAGACTGATCAGCAGGAGCGCCGCCGCCAGCGCCAGCAGCGCGAGCACGAGGAACAGGCTGGCATAGCCGAAATCGGGCACCATCGAGATCGCGATCCACGGCATGATCAGCGAAGGGGCGGTATTGGTGAGGTTGAACAGCCCGATGCCGAGGCCGCGCGAGCCGGGATCGGGCAGGATGCGCAGCGTCTGGCTGGCATGCAGCGCCAGGAAGGCGGCATTGGCGGTGGCGAACAGGATATAGGCGAGCTGGGCCGTGCCGGGCGTTCCGGCCAGCGCCATGGCGAGCAGGCTGGCCGCCGCGACCAGCGCGGTCAGCGCCAGCGCGTGGAACGGGCGGCCGTGACGGTCGCTCCACCGCCCCAGCAGCAGCGCTGCGCCCACCGATAGCGCGAGCCCCGCGGCATAGAGCAGCATCTTGGCGCTATCGTCCATCGCCGGATCGAGGCTGCGCAGCCAGAAATAGAGATAGGCGGCCAGCGCCGCGCCCGACAGCTGCATCAGCAGCCGCGCCAGCCAGACGCGCTGCAGGACCGAGGCGGGACGGACGGTCGCGGCAGGCCGGGAGGTTTGCCTTACCCGTTCCGGAAAGGGCGTCGATCGCACGAACAGCAGCAAGGGCAGCACCAGCACCAGCGTCATGGCCGCAATGGTCGCGGTGCGCGCGGTCAGTCCCCCGGACATGGTTTCGGGCAGCAGCATCGCCGAAAGCGCGCCCAGCGGCGGCGCGAGCGACAGCAGACCGCCGAGCAGGCCCTTGCGGTCATCGGGCACCACATCCCCCGCCCAGGCGATCAGCGGCGTGAGCATCAGGTTGAGCGCCATCTGCCATGCGACGACCAGCCAGAGCAGGGCCTGCGCCGTCGCCGCCCGCGCGATGGCGAGTTGGAGCAGCACCGTGGCCGCCAATCCCAGCGCAACCCAGACGCGGCGACGGCGCGTCGCATCGCTCAGCCAGCCCGACGCCACGCCCGCAAGGCTCGCCGCCAGCGCGCCCGCAAACACGATATAGCCCAGCCAGCGCACGTCGTCGCTGCCGGCAAGCTCGGTCACCCTCGCGGGCAGGACCAGCATCAGGAACGGCGTATAGGCGATGACGCCCCCGGCATAGGCGAGCGCGTAGAGCGGCAGGAAGGCCGGCGAAAGCCGCGCGGAGGGCCCGGTCACAATCTCAGCCGCCCGCCGCTCATACCGTACGAATGCTACCTCTGCCTTCATCAGCCCTGCATCAGGCCCACCGTCCCGGACCGTCCGCCCCCTGGGGCGGGCGATCCGGGCTTTGGCCCCCTTATGCTAGAAGTCGACGCGAACGCGAAGACCGTAACTGCGCGCGTCGTTGAGGAAGCGAATGTTGAGCGACGAGCCGACCAGCGCCTTTTGCGACACCTCCTCGTTGAGGAAGTTGCTGGCCCAGGCCTCGATCCGGAAATTGTCGATCGTATAGCCCATGCCGAGGTTGAGCGTCGAGAAACCCTTCTGACGATCGGGGAATCCCGCCGCCAGCGAGGTCTGCCGCGTGCCGTCGAGGAAGACGATGTCGTCCTCGTTGAACTGGCTGAGGAAATAGGACGAGCGATAGTTGAGCAAAGCCTGCCAGTCGAACCGGCCCGGCCCCGCCTGGAAGGATTGCGACAGGCGCGCGCTGATATTGATCTTCGACGCCAGAGGCAGGCGGTTGCCGACCAGGCTGATCAGCGGCGAATTGCCGCCCGCGCCGAAATCCTGCGCGCGCGCATCGGCAACGGTGCCGCGCGTGATCTTGGTATCGAGGAACGCCGCGTTCAGATCGACCGCGAAATTGCCCGGCAGCTTGAAGCGCAATTCGGCCTCGGCCCCGTAGATCCGCGACGCGCCGATATTGCGGTTGACCAGCGAATAGCCGTTGCACACCGGCGGCGCCTGGGTGGTGTCGAGGTTGATGCAGGTCAGGTCCTGGAAGACCTGGTTGTTATAGTCGTAATAGAAGCCGGTGAGGTTGAACACCGCCGGGCGGTTGAACAGGTCGAACGCGTTGCGGCTGCCGACCTCGTAGACCAGCAGATCCTCGGGACGGAATTCCTCCGGGATCGGCGAGCCGTTGAAGCTGTCGTTGAAACCACCCGATTTGTGCCCGGTCGAAACCTTGGCATAGAGCATGTGGTCGTCGTCGATGTCGAACTCCACTCCCACGCGCCAGTCGATGAAATCGAACTTGGCGCGGCCGATCTGCTGGCCGGGAATGGTGAGGTTCGCATAGCTGAAGCCGCCATTGGTACCCGACGGATTGACCGCGGGGCAGTTGACGAAGCCGTTGTCGATATCGGGCCTGTCGATACAGGTGCCATTGGGGTTGGTGCCGTTGGCGATCGATCCGATCTGCGCGATCAGCGTGTCGCGCAGACCCGGACGGGAAATGCCCTCGATCAGGAACTGCGCCTGGCCGCGCGGCGTGGTGATGTTCGACACGTCGAAATTGGGCCGGTCGAGCAGCGCCGGGCGGAAGCCCTCGGTGCCGACGCGCGTCGCGAAGCAGCAGTCGAAATTCTCGCCGCCCAGCGTCAGCGCCCAGTTGCCGCCGATGCCGAAGCGCGATTTCTTCTCCTCGGTATAGCGAATGCCCGCGATCAGCCGCAGCCGGTCGGCGACGTCATAGGTGCCGTCGGCATAGAAGGCGAAGCTTTCGCCCTTCACCTCGGGCATCACGAATTCGGTCGCCGAATAGCAGCAATAGCCCCGATCGGCGAGCGCGAGATAGCCGACCGCCTGGTCCTCGTTGAAATAGAAGCCGCCCAGGTTCCAGCGGAACGGCTGGTCCTCTTTGGCGAAGATGCGCGCCTCATAGACCTGGCTCTTCGACCTGGTCTGCCAGAAATTGCCCGAGAAATTGTCGTACTGTACCGCGGACAGGTCGCGGCCCGGGAAGTCGATACCGTCGCTCGACGCGTTGACCTGGTAGAAATCGACCGAACGGTAGCTGCCGGTCAGCTCCGCGCCGAACGTGCCGAAATCATAGGCGATCTTGCCCTGCACGCCCCATAGCTCGTTGGTCATGTCGCCCTGCAGCCCGCGATAGACGACGTCCTTGAGGTTGAGCTTGTCGGGCCTGAGGCCGGTGGCGACGACCGCGCTGAAAATGTTCGCACCAGGATAGCCGGTGCCGGTTTCCTTGCCGTAATCGCCGACGATCGAGACACTCAGCCGGTCGCTCGGCTCCCACAGGAACGAGAGGCGTCCGGCGTAATTCTCTTCGAGGCCTGCGGGCTTGAGCGTGTTCGCCGGCGCGCCGGTCGAGACATTGTTGAAGCCGTAATCGCGGTTGATGTAATAGGCCGCAGCCCTGAGCGCCGCGGTGCTGCCCAGCGGCACGTTGATCGCACCTTCGGCGGCATAGGACGAGCGGTTGGACACTTCCGCCTGCGCATAGCCGCCGAACTGGCCGAGCTTGGGCTTGGCGGTGATGATGTTGAGCGTGCCCGCGAGCGCGTTGCGGCCATAGAGCGTGCCCTGCGGTCCCTTGTTCACCTCGACGCGTTCGAGGTCATAGAACATCAGCCCCAGCCCGCGCGGACGCGGGATATAGGTGCCGTTGAGATGCGGGGCCGCACCGGGATCGCCGAGCTCGGTATTGTTGGCCGAGCCGACGCCGCGGATGAAGATTTCGACATTGCCTTCCTGGTTGGCGATGCTGAGCCCCGGCACCGCGAGCTGCAGCTGGCGCAGCTCGACAATGCCGTCCTGGCGCAGCTGCTCTGCCCCCAGCGACTGCACGACGCCCGAGACATCCTGCGAATTCTCCTCGCGCCGGTTGGCGGTGACGATGATCTCGTCGCTTTCGCCCTCCGCGCCATCGGCGGGGCGCTCCTGCGCATGAGCGGGCATCGCCGCCGTGGCCGACAGCAGCGCCAGCAGCGCGGCGCGGGTGAAACTGGTCCTGTTCATGACTTCCTCCCTAATCCTGTTCTTATTTGCATTGAATGACGGGTCCGGTCGGCGAGACGATCCGCGCCGAGGACATGACGATTTCAAGCTTGCCCGAGGTCGCGAGGCTGAGCGGCGTGTCGACCCGGGTCATGTCGACCCCGGCCTTGGCAAAGCAGCTCAGCGGCACCGCGATTCGGGTCCATTTGCCGGTCTTCGCGGCGGCAGTGAGCATGGGGGCGAGCGGGAAGCCGCCAGCACACTGCGCGCCGCACCCCATGACCAGGCTGACATCAGCCGTGGGCGGGGTATCGACCTTGAGTTCGATTTCGAGCGCGAGCTCGCCATTGGCCTGGCGCGACAGGTCCTCCGCCTCGCCCATCACGATCGCGGCGACCGCCGGTCCGGCCCCGGTCCAGCGCAGCCGCACCGAATCTTCCTGCGCGATGCGGTCTGCCGCCCGCGCCTCGATCAGGTCGGGGCCGGGATTGGTCGAGAGCGCACCTGGCGGCCCGATCAGCAGCCTGCGCCCCGCGCCCGGCTTGCCCGCAGCAAACAGCACGCCGGGGTCGGCCGCGGCGACGCTCGCGCGCGCCTCGGGCAGCGGCGCAAGATCGCCCTTGTCGGCGAGCGTCAGGCCGAAGCCGTAAGGAAAGAGCGGATCGTAATCGGCATCGCCGATATTGACCGTGGTCTGGTCGCTCGCTTTCGGCCAGCTATAGGGCAGCTTGCCGCGGAAATCGGCCTTGCCCAGCAGCATGTCCGCCACGCCGCCGCCTTCCGATCCCGGCAGCCAGGCCGCGACGAACGCATCCGAGGCATTGAGGAACGGGTTGACCCACATCGCGCGGCCCGAAAGAAAGACCGACACGGTGGGAATGCCCGCCGCCTTGAGCTTGCGCAGCAGGGCGAGCGCCTTGGCATCGTCATAGCCGACATCCGGCCTGTCGCCCTGGAACTCGGCATAGGGCTCCTCGCCGAACACCACGATCGCCACATCGGGCTTGCTCGCAAAGCTGCCATCGGGCGAGAGCGTCGCGGTGCCGCCGGCCGCCCCGACCTGTTCGGATATGCCCTCCCAGATCGATTGCGCGTTGGGGAAATCGCTGCGCTTGGTGCCCGTGCCCTGCCAGCTCAGCGTCCAGCCGCCGGTCTGCTTGGTGAGGTTGTCGGCGCCGTCGCCCGCGACCAGGATCCTCGCGCCGGGCTTGAGCGGCAGGACGCTGCCGGCATTCTTGAGCAGCACCAGCGATTCACGCACCGCCTGCCGCGCCAGCGCGCGATGTTCGGCGCTGCCGAGCAGCTCGAACCGCCCGCCATAGGGGCGTGCCGAAGGCTTGCCCGCCTCGAACAGGCCGGCGCGCAGCTTGACGCGCAGGATGCGGCGCACCGCATCGTCGAGCCGCGCCATCGGCAGCGTCCCGTCCTTCGCGTGCGCCAATGTGGTCCGGTAGAGTTCCTTCCAGCTGTCGGGCGCCATGTACATGTCGAGCCCCGCCACGGCAGACGCGGCACAGTCGGTCGCGGTGCAGCCCTCGACCTGGCCATGGCCGTTCCAGTCGCCGACCAGAAAGCCGTCGAAATTCCAGCGTTGCTTGACCACATCGGTCAGCAGCGAGCGGTTGCCGTGCATCTTCACGCCATTCCAGCTCGAGAAGCTGACCATGACCGATTGCACCCCGGCGTCGAGCGCGGGGAGATAGGGCGGGCTGAACAGATCGCGCAGGGGTGCCTCGGCCATCCGGGCATCGCCCTGGTCCTTGCCGGCATGCGTGCCGCCATCGCCCAGGAAATGCTTGGCGGTGGCGATGATATGCGGCCCGCGCAGCCAGTCGCTATCGCCGACCTTGCCCTGCAGCCCCTCGATCAGCGGCGCGGCATAGCTGGTGGCGATCTCGGGGCTTTCGCCAAAGCCCTCATAGGTGCGGCCCCAGCGATCGTCGCGCACCACCGCCAGTGTCGGCGCGAACGTCCAGTCGAGCCCGGTAACGCGCATCTCGATCGCGGTCGCCTCGCCGATTTTGCGGACGAGCTCGGGGTTCCGCGCGGCCCCCAGGCCGATATTGTGCGGAAACAACGTCGCGCCCACGACATTGTTGTGCCCGTGCACCGCGTCGCTGCCCCAGATGATCGGGATGCGCGGCAGCTTGCCATTGGGCTTCATCGACGCGGCGTAGAAGGCATCAGCAGCGGCGAGCCAGTCCTTCGCGGGCGCATTGTAGCGGTTGCCGGGGTCCGAATTGCCGCCGTTGAGCACCGAACCCAGATGATAGCGGTACACATCGTCGGGCGTGACGCTGGCGATATCGGCCTGGATGATCTGGCCGACCTTCTGCTCGACCGACATCGCCGCGATCAGCGCATCGATCCGGCGTTCGATCGCGGCATCGGGGGCCATCTTCGATTCGCGCTGCGGCCAAAGCTCGGCATTCGCTTCGGCGCTGGCCGTGGCGGCCGCGGCGGATCCGTCGGTTGCGGCGGAAAGCGGCGCGATCCCGAGCGCCAGGGGCCAGGCGAGCGCCGCAAGCGACACCGCACGCAACACGGAAACAGCCCCACGCGGCACGATCATCATCCCTCCCATCCTGTCGGCGACTGGTCCGCCTGACAACGTTTACCGATTCTCGGTCAACGTTTACCGCTATCCATCGACACAAGTCAAGAGAGGCGCTAAGAGAAGCTGGGTCGCAGCGGTTCCCCCAGTTCCGGGGGGCCATCCAACCGCCTGGAGGGGACGATTTCAAAGCGAACCACGATCGTCGACATCGCAAGGGTCGCCGGGGTCACGCCCAAGACCGTCTCGCGTGCGCTCAACGATGCTCCCCATGTCAGCGCCGCCGTGCGCCAGAAGGTGAAGGAGGCCGCCGAGGCGCTCGATTATCACCCCAATCTGGCGGCGCAGAGCCTGATCGCGCGCCGCTCCTTCCTGATCGGGCTGACCTATGAGCGGCCCAGCCCCAGCTATGTCGTCGAGCTGCAGAACGGCGCGCTCAGCCGGCTCGACGATGGCCGCTACCGGCTGGTGGTGCTGCCCTTCGCGCATGTCGCCAGCCGCCCGGAGGAGCTGGGCAAGCTGCTGCTGCGCGCCGGGCTCGACGGGGTTCTGCTCGCGCCGCCCGCCAGCGACCAGCCGCTGCTGCTCGACATGCTCGAGCGCCAGCGGCTGCCCTATGCGCGGATCACCCCGCACAGCGATCTCGATCGCGGGCTGGTGGTGGCGATGGACGAGAGCGCGGCGGGCCATGCAGTGGCGCAGCATCTGCTCGCGCTCGGGCATCGCCGGATCGGCATCATCCTGGGCGATCCCTCGCACGCCGCGAGTATCGGCCGTCTCGAAGGCTATCGCCGCGCTTTTGCCGAAGCGGGCGTCGCGATCGACGACGATCTGATCGTCACCGGCGATTTCACCTATGCCGTCGGCTATGAGGTGGCGCGCACGCTGCTGGCCGGCGCGAAACGCCCGACTGCGGTCCTGGCGCAGAATGACGACATGGCGGTTGCGGCGATCGCGGCGGCGAGGGAAATGGGCCTGTCGGTGCCGCACGACCTGTCGGTAGCAGGCTTCGACAATTCCGAAGTATCGCGCACCGCGTGGCCGCCGCTGACCACGGTCAACCAGCCGGTCGCGCAGATGGCCTGGGATGCCGCCGACCGGCTGATCGCGATGCTCGACGGCAAGGCGGTGTCCGATCTGCCGCAGCGCCGCGACCATGCACACGAGTTGCTCGTGCGCGCTTCCACCGCCGCCCCGGCCGCCTGACCGATCCGCTATTCGCGCTTCAGGGGAGGCTGAGCGAGCTCGATCAGCTCGCGCGCCTGGTCTGCGAACCACTGGCCTGCTGCCGGGGCCTTTACCCCGCGCTCGGGATCCATGGGGCCGGCGGTGCCGCGCAGGCACTCGCCGTCCGATTCGCCGGGTACCTTGATCCACAGAAAGCCATCGACATAGGCTTCGCGGGTGATCAGCGTGGGGCGACGTCCCAGCCCCCGGCCCGGCGGATTGCACCAGACCTCCGCATCGCGATAGCGGGCGGCGGGCGGCTTCCACGAGCCCTGGCCGTTGCGGCTGGTATCGATCAGCGCATGTGCCCGCGCCTCGGGTGCGCGCCCCAAACCGGCTTCCGCAAACAGCCGGTCATAGGCCGCGTCGATCCGTTGCCGGTTGCGGGGAGCCTCGAACGGATCGGCGGAGAACTGGCTGGGGCATGCGCGCGGGTCAAGACCGGTCCGGCTCACCAGCGCGATGCAATCGCTGACCCAGCGGGCATAGGGCACGACGCGCGCGTCGCTCTCGAAATTCGAGACGTTGAGGAAGAATCCCGCGACCTTGCCGACATCGGCGCGGACCAGGCGGCTCGCGATCTCGCCGGGCGCGAGCCAGCTGCTGCCGGTGCCGTCGAGATAGACGCGCGCTCGTGGAAGCGCGCCCAGGATAGCGACCGCGCCGCGCAGCTGCTCGTAACGACGCACCGCCGCCGCCTCGTCCTGTCCTTCGGGTCGGCAACCTTCCAATTCGCCTGCCAGATTGCGGTGCCAGGGGATCACGCCCAGGCCATCGGGTTCGAGCACGATGATCGCGGGGCGGTTCCCCACCCCTCGCGCAAGGCCGGCGATCCAGGCGAGATAGGCCGCGCCATCCGCCGCGCCGCCCGCCGAATAGAGCGCGCAATCGCGATAGGGAATGTTGTACGCGACCAGCACCGGCATCTGGCTCGCTGCCGCCGCGCGCTCGGTGACATCGCGCGCGATCGCTTCGACGATCTCGGGCGTGCCATGCGCGAGCCAGGTGGCGGACGGAATGCGCGCGAGGCGCAGCGCATCAGCGCGCGCCGCGCCCTCGAGCTTTCCGGCGGCCTGGACCGTTGTGCTCCGGTCATCGACAAACAGCCCCGTCGGCGCATCGCTGGCCTGGACGGCGACGACAGGCGCCACGCACGCCAGCGCAAAAGCGAGCCATTTCAATCGCATCACTGCTCCCGAATATCTGTTCTCGCGCGCGAGGATCGCGGCATCACCGTGGCAAATCAACCGGTGCGGGACAAAAACCGCCTCCGCTTCGGAGCGATCAGCCCGAAAGCCGGGGCGTTCGGGGGCTGCGCGCGCGCATCGCGATGACCAGCCCGATCATGCCGAGCGCCGCACCCGCGCCTGCGAGCAGGCTCCAGCGATAGCCCTCGAACAAGGTCGACAGCACCATCGCCACCACCGGCACGAGCACGCTGCTATAGGCGGCGCGCGCCGCGCCGATATCGCGGATCAGCGCGAAATACATCGGGAAGGTCACCACCGAGCCCATCAGCCCGAGATACACGATCCCGGCCAGATAGGCCGGGCGGCTTTCGAACACCGGCGCGCCATAAAGCGCCCAGCCGAGCACCGCATTGCCCAGCGCGCCCCATAGCATCGCCCAGGCGAGCAGCGACAGGATCGGCATCGCCTTCACCCGCTCGGCCGATTGCATGACATTGGCGATCGAGGCGCACAGGATTGCGCACATCGCCAGGCTGAGCCCCTTGATCACGTCGTTCAGATCGGCGGGCATCGCGCGATATTCCTGCACGAACAGCAACGCGATTCCGGCCAGCGCGACGGCGGTGCCCAAGATGAACCCGCCAGCGATCCGCGCGCCGAGAAACAGGCGCGAAAACAGCGCATTGGGCACCATCAGCATCGCGAACAGCACCGCGAGCAGGCCCGAGGTGATGTACGCCTCCGACCGGTAGACGAAGTTGAAATTGGCCGAGAACTGGAACAGCCCGAGCGCCAGCGCGATCATCTGCTGCTGGCGATCGAGCCGGAGCGGCGCCTTGCGCCACCAGGCGAGCGCGAACATGCCCGCAGCGGCCACGGCAAAGCGATAGCTGACCGACCAGGTCGGCGGAACGCTCGAAATCTGGTCCTTGATCACCAGCCAGGTCGAGCCCCAGATCAGTGAGACGAGCAGGAACGGCACCAGCACCCGCGCCGACAGCATCGAGGGTTCGTCATGCGCGTCCGACGCAGGAGAAGGCGCGGTGCTCTCCATCAGAGCGCGGCGATGGCGGCGGCGAGCGGGGCGACGGTCTCGGCGTCCTGATCCCAGGCGGTGACGAAGCGCGCCTCGCCGCCCTCTTCCGTCATCTCGCCCCAGTCGTAGAATTCGAAGCCCTGCGCGCGCAGCGATGCCGCCTCGGTCGCAGTGAGCTTGACGAAGACCTCGTTCGCCTCAACCGGATAGAGCAGCCGATCGCCCGCCGCCTCTGCAATCGCCTGCGCCCCCGCATTGGCGGCGCGCGCATTGGCGAGCCACAGGTCGTCCTCCAGCATCGCCAGCAGCTGGGCAGCAAGGAACCGCCCCTTGGATTGAAGCTGCCCGGCGCGCTTGCGCAAATACGGCAGCTCGCGCGCGAGGCAATTGTCGAACACGATGATCGCCTCGGCGTTCATGCCGCCGTTCTTGACGCAGCCGAAGCTCAGCATGTCGACGCCTGCGCGCCAGGTGATATCGGCCGGGTGCGCGCCGGTCGAAGCGATCGCATTGGCGAAGCGCGCGCCGTCCATGTGCAGCTTGAGCCCGCGCGCCTTGCAGACCTCGCCGATCGCGGCGACCTCTTTCGGCGTGTAGGTCAGGCCATATTCGCTGGCATTGGTGATCGAGACGGCGGCAGGCTGGACCTGGTGGACATCGTCGCGGATCTGGCCGGCGACGCGCACCACCTCGTCCGCGCTCAGCTTCGCGCCGTGGCCATCGGCCAGGATCAGCTTCGCGCCGTGCATGAAGAAACCCGGCGCACCGCATTCGTCCTGCTCGATATGCGCCATCTTGTGGCAGATCACGCCCTTGTGCGGCGGGCACAGGGCCGAGAGCGCGAGCGCATTGGCCGCGGTGCCGGTCGCCACCCACAGTGCTCTGACCCGCGTGCCGAACAGCTGGCTGAACCGGTCGTCGAGCGACTGGCTGAGCGCATCGCCATCATAAGGCGAATCGAGCCGGTTGGCGGCGGCGATGGCGTCCATCACGCGCGGGTGGACGGCGGCGGCATTGTCGGAGAAGAACTTCATGGCCGCGTGTGGTAATGCCGCGCGGGCCAAGGTCAAGCGGCTGCACGGTCAGAACCGGTGGTTCCACGAAAGCGCGAACGAAAGCCCGTCATCCTGCACGTCGCGGCTGCCGGTGATCGGCGCTTTGACCAGCGCCGCGCCATAGGTCAGCCGCGCCGACAAGGAGGGCGAGGGCGTCCAGTTCAGCGATGCGCCGACGCTCGCGATCTCGCCCGGCTGCGGCTGGAAGCCGCGCGTCGCGTTGCGCATCACCGCGCCATCGGCGAAGACCGAGGGGGTGAAGCTGCCCCAGCGCAGCCCCAAGGCCCCGACCGCGCCCGATCCGATCGTCACCGGCCGCGCCAGCTCGACCGATCCGATCACGCCGCGATCAGCGAGCACCAGGCTCTCGCGATAGCCGCGCACGGTGGCGCTGCCGCCGGCGACGAAGCGCTCGCCGGCATAGAGCACACCGGTGCCATATTGCCCAGCGAGCCGCGCGCGCAGCTCCCAGCCCTTGTCGCCCAGCCGCCGCGCATGGCTGATCTGGCCGGAAAAGCTGCGGAACCGCGGCGAGGGCGCGGCGATGCCCATGATGTCCGAGCGGCTTCCCTCGATGCCTTGCGTGAAGCGCGCCTGCGCGATCCACACCGTGCCCGAACTGCGCCGCGTCCACTCCATGCCGAGCCGGAGCGCCGAATATTCGGCTAGACCCCGCACCGATCCCGGGCTGAACGAGAAGGGCTGGCCGAGCAGGAACGTGCGCGTCTCGCGGTGGATCACGCCGCTGCTCAGCGTCAATGATTGTGCGCTGGTCTCTGGCGTGCCGTCGAGCGCGGCGGGGCTCAGCGGCCGTTGCCACAGAGTCAGCGCGAAGCCGCCCTCGACGAACCAGTCGCGCGCGCGGATCGAGAGGTTGCGCAACGGAGCATCGACCACCGCCGCACGGTTGTATCCGCCGCGCGCCTCGATCCGCAGCGCGGGGTGGAGGAACGGCGCAGCATAATCGACCTGCGCATCGGGCCGCCCCGCCGTGAGCCCGGCATCGAACGCGATGCGGTCGCCCGCGAACAGCGCATTGCGCATGGCCAGCCCGCCGCCGAAGCGCCAGCCCCCCACCGCGGGCGAGCGGCTGTTGGCGACGCTCGCCTGCACCGCAAAACGGGCTGCGGGATCGACCAGCAGCGCGAGCCGCGCCTCGCCGGGGCGGGTGCCAGGTTGAAGATCGGCCTTGACCGTGGCGATGGCGTCATCGGCGGCCAGCGCACGGAAATCGCGCTCGATCGCGAGGCCGTTGAGCGGGATTGCGCGTGCCGAGGGCATGCGGCGCAGCACATAGGCCTCGCTCAGCCCGCGCCGATGCCCGTCCTGCCACTCGACCGTCGCCGCGTCGCCGGTCAGCCTGCCCGTCACCAGCCGCAGCACCAGCGGCGATCCGCCCGCCGGGTCGCTCGTCGGATCGATCAGCACGCCCGAATTGACGTAGCCGTTGCGGACATAGGCGAGGCTGATCTGCTGCACCGCCGCCGCGATCCGGTCGAGCGGCACCGGCGCACCGATGAGGCCATTGGCGATCACCTGCTGCCGCACCCATTCGCCATCAAGCCGCTCGCCCCTTGAGTAGCGCACGACAAAGCCGCCGAAATCCTGGCCGGTGCTGTCCGCCGTCGCGATCGCGGCGATGTCGGGTTCGGCCTGCACCTCGACCGCGCAAAAGGTGACGATACCGCTGGCCGCTACATCGGGCGCGGGCGCACAAGCGGGCGCTGCGGCCTGCAGCATCAGCGCGAGCATCAGGCTCAACGGCAGGCTCCTGAAGGTGCCCCGTCCATCGCATCGAGCGCGAGCGGGCCGACCTGATCGATGGCAAGGCGGCTCACCGACCCGCTGCTGCGCGCCGCGCGACACTGGCCCGCGAGCACCCCCGCCGCATCGCCGAAGCTGATATCGGGCGTGTCGATGCCGCTGCTGACATTGCCGACCTGGCTGTCGACGACCAGATCGCCATCGACCAGCAACAGGTTGCTGTTGTCGGCCGACCGGATGAAGAAATCGGTGGCGAGCTGCACATTCGCGCCGCGCTGCTGCCCCAAGGCCTCGATCCGCGCGCCGTCGGCGATCAGCGCATAGGGGCGGCTGATGGTGATGCGCCCGCCGGTACCGGGGCCCGAAGAGGTGGCGATCGCGGCGGGCATGGCACCGCCTGCGAGCCTGAGCAGCCCGGTTTCGGGCAACAGCAGATCGATCTGCCCGGCAGCGCCGGTCAGCGAACTGGTGGTGATCGTGCCGCCCGGCCCCAATGCGATGCGCGGCGCGCCGATGACGATATTGCCCGCCGCGCCGCCACCGGCGGCCGTGTTGGTGCTGGCGATGCGGCTGCCCGCGCCGGTGATGAGCAGTTCTTCCTCTGCCGCCAGCGCGATGCCGCCTGCCGTTATCGCATTGGCCGAGCTGGTGGTCACCTCCGCGCCATCGCTCAGCGCGATCTGCCGCGCGATCAGTGCCACCGTGCCCGCCTGACCCGGCGCGAGATTGCCCGCGCTGGAGCTGATCTGGCTGCCCTGCCCCATCACGATGCGGTCGGCGACCACGGTCACCTCACCCGCTGCACCAAAGCCCTCGGTCGCGGTGGAGATCGTCCCGCCGTTCATGGTGAGGGTGCCGGTGGCTGCAATGAGCACTCGGCCCGCGCGTCCGGGGCCAGGCAGTTCACTCAGCGAGGGAATGAGATCGGGATCGGCCTCGAAATCCTCGTTGCTGGGCGGCACCAGCAGCTTGCGCGCCGCAGAGCTGATTTCCGCCTCGCCCGACAGCGCGATCCGCCCCGCCGAGATCACGATATCCCCGGCATTTCCGAGGCTCGAGCTCGAGGTGGTGATCGACGTGATCCCGTCCATCTCCAGACTGTCGGTCTGGATCAGGATCCGCCCGGCATTGCCGGTATAGTCGGCGAGCCGCGTGAATTCCTGCGCGCGCGGCAGCTCGGTTTCGGACGAGATGCTGGGTCCGCCGAACCCGTTGTTGATCATCCGCAGACTGCCGGCGCGGATCGCGATGGCGCCCGCATCGCCCAGGCCCTGACTGATCGACTGAATGCCGCCGATACCGCTCAGCTCCAGCAGGCCACTGACCGTGATGTCGATCGGCCCGGCGGCGGTCGCGCTATCGGTGCTGGTCGAGATCAGGCCGATCTGGATTGCCATGCTGTTCGCGCGGATGGTGATGCTGCCCGGTCCGGACGCCGTGCTCGACGAGCTCGAGGCAAGGATCAGCCCCTGGCTCGCCATGTCGAGCCGGTCGACATCGATCAGGATATTGCCCGTGGTGCCCGTGGGCATCGCCTCGTCGCGCGCCTGGAACAGCGTGGTGGAAAGCAGCCCGGTATTGGTCAGCCGCAACAGCCCGCCGCGCACCTGGATATCGCCGACCGAGCGCCCCGGCGCGGACAGGCCGGTCGCGGTGACGGTGCCTCCGTCGATCTCGATCCGGTCGCCTTCGAGGAAGATGGTGCCGCCGCCGCCTGCCAGCCGGCTCTCGGTGCGGATAGCACCCGCTTGCCGCACGACAATCTGACCGGCGCGCACGCGGATATCGCCGCTGCGCTCGGCCAGTCCCTCGATGCCGCTGACGCGCAATTCGCCGCTGGCAATATCGACCAGATCGGCGCGCAGGTTGATCGAGGGGAGCGCGCCCGCGCTGGCGGTCACACCGATCTCGCTGAAGGTATCGAGCTCGATCGTGCCTGCCACCAGATCGATGCGGCCATCGTCCTGCAACAGGATGCGGCTGTCATCGAGCGCGATCCGCCCGCCGCGCAGTCCCTGATCGGGCGATGCGGCGATGCCGAGCGTGCCCCGACCCTGCCCGACCGCGCGCAGGCTGGCCTGCGAGGCGAACAGGCTGCTGCCCTCCATCACGATGTCGCTTGCGGAAAGCGCGATGCGCCCGGCACCGACCCCGCGCGCCACCTCATCGCCCAGGACCGCAGTCGCGAGAAAGTCTATCGGGGCATTGTTGCCCAGAAAACCGAAGCGCACAGGATCGGCCATGCTGAAGCTCGAGCCCGATGCGGTGCCCGAGACCAGCATCGTGCCATCGGCAAAGCCCAATTGCTGCGCAGTCGAGAAATGCGCGGTGCCGCCGACATCGACGCTCGCGCCATCGCCGAAGACGATGCCCGCAGGATTGATGAAGTAGAAGTCCGCACCCGCAAACGCACTGGCATCAATCGTGCCCGCGATGAACGAGCGCTCGCCGCCGGTGACGCGATTGATCACGTTGCGGATGGTCAGCGCGTCGGTCGCGGTCCAGCGCGCGATGTCGCCGGGGCCCAGGTTGAATCGGGCGAAGCTGTGGAACAGATTGTCGCCCGCGTGCACCCCGCCGCCGATGGTAGTGACCGCGCCCTCGGTCGTGGCGGTCGTTCCCGTGCTGAGCTGCGGCAGGGTATCGGGCGTGATCGTGGTGGGCGGCGCGCCAGCATCCTGTGCGAACGCCGGCATGCTCGCCAGGGCCAGAGCGGCGCATCCGGACAGCAGACCTCTCATCGCCAGCTCCCCACCAACGTGAACGCGCTCCAGATGCCGGGATCGGTCCATTGCCCGTCGCCCTCGCGCGCCAGTTCGATCTGCGCCAGTTGCAGCGAACGCGCCCGGCCCTCCCCTGCGCGATAATGCCGGTAGAACGCCTCCATCAGCGCCGCAGTGCCCGCATCGCTGACCTCCCAGAGCGAGGCGAGCGCGCTCGCCGCCCCCGCCTCGACCGCCGCGCCCGCGAGCCCCATCGCCTGATCGTCGTCGCCCACCGCGGTCTCGCACGCGCTGAGCACGAGCAGCTGCAGCTGCTGGCCGCGCAACCGGTTCGTGCTCAGCATCGCGCGCAATTCGGGCAGGCTGATCGCCTCGCCATTGGCGACGATGAACGAGCGTTCGGTGCGCCCGTTGAATGCGGCATGCGTCGCCAGATGCAGGACGCTGGCGGGGCGTTTCGCCAGCGCCGCCGCCAGATCGCTGCGGTCGAAATCGGTCAGCAGCACGCCGTCCTGCCCCGCCGCCATCGCCGCTTCGGACGCTGTGCCTTCCAGCCGGGTGAAGCGGCCCACGGGCAGGTCGAGCTCCTTCTCCAGCGAAGCCGCGATGATCGCGGGCTCGGTATCGGGCGTGCCCGGCGCGGCAAAGCTGAGCGCAGGCACCACCGCAAGCCGCGCCTGTTCCATCAGGAACGTGCCTTGCGCGTCCAGCAGTGCGGCGAAGCTGATCTGGCGCAAGGGGCCATCGGGTACGATGATCAGCGTCGCGTCCTCGCCCAGCAGCGGCGCGATCGGTGCGATCAGCGCAGCGTGCAGGTCGCGCGAGGCGGTTTCCCAGTCGCTGCTCGCACCGCTCAGCGAGGCGGTCATCCGCTGTGCCAGCGCGGCGATGCTCGCGCGGCTGCGGCTGCGGTCGGGCGGCATCCGGCGATAGCCCTTGGTCTTGTCGTCACCCGTCGCATAGAGCAGCTCGATCCGGTCTTCGAGCAGCAGCGGATAGAGCAAGACCTCGCCCGGCTTCAGGTCCGCCGGCGTGACCGGATTGCGCAGCGGCACGCATTCCGCACCCAGGCTGTTCTGCAGTTCGGCGCTGCGATAGGCCTCGGCGATGCGCTGCGCCTGATCGAGCGTGCCGGTATCGCTGCCCGCCACCGCGAGCGTGGTGCCGATCGCGCGTTCGAACACCGGGCGGACGAGCAGGTCGAACCGGCTTTCCTCGGTGAGCGGATCGACGGGCATGAGTACCGCGCGCACCCGTTCGAGCGCGCGATAGGCGGCGATGACATGCTCGCCCGCGCGTTCGGGCTCGGCATCGGCGAGCAGCAAGCCATATTGCGGCAGGTGCTGCGGCAAGGCCTTCTGGCTTTCGAGGAAGATCGCGCGGCGGATCGCGGCGCGGGCCGCTGCACGATTACCCTCGGCCAGCGCAATCCTGGCTTCGAGCGCGGCATGGCTAGCAACATCCCCTGCGCCCGTGCGTGCCAAATCAGCATGAAGATCCACCGCCGCGCGAACCATATCGGTTGTGCCGAGCCCCGCATCGCTCGCCAGCATCACCAGCGCGCGCAGCAGCGACGCGCGATCGGCGGGCTTCTCCACCCGCACCGATGCCGCCAGCCCCTGCGCGATGCGCGACGCGATATCGGCCTTGCGCGCCTTTTCCAGTCGCGCCAGCCGCAGCGCGGACAGCGCGATCAGCGCGGGATCATCTGCCTGCGTCGCGCGGTCGAGCGCGCAGGCAAAGGCGGCTTCCAGCCTGCGCCCCTGTCCTTCGCCATCGCCGGGCGCACAGCCTGGCAGAGACGGTGGCGGCGCGCTCTCGGCCGAGCGTCGGCGCGTGCCCGACGCTGTCGGGGGAGCCCCGCCCGCCAGTGCCAGCGCCGCCTCCCATGCGGCGCGCGCGGCGAGCGCCTTGTCGCCCGCCTGCTCGGCGAGCGCCTGGGCGGTGCGGAGAAAATCCTGCGCGCGCGCCTGGCTGCCCGATCGCGCGCGCCGCATCGCCTCGCCTGCGACGAGGCAATATTCGGCCAACTGTGCGAGGCTGGCACGCTCGCCCTGCGCGGCCTCGGCGGCCGATGTACCGTTGACCGGGGAGAGCAGCAACGCAAGCGCCGCGTCCGCGCCGTTATCGCCGCCGCGCATCAGGCTGCGCGCCCGGGTCGCGCGGTCGCTCGCCAGCGGTAGCGCGGCGGCAGGAAGGTCCGGCGCAGGCCGATCGCACAAGGTGATCGCATCGGGCAGGCGCGCCTCGGCCGCCCCCGGCGCGGCCAGGGCATATGCGACTGCCAGTATTTCGATCCCCGCCATGACGGCCCCTGCCCGATAACGGCTTGCAGGATAACCGGAATTCGGCGGGCAGAGAACGCCTAATGCGATGAATCGCCGAGCAGCCCCTTGAGCCGGTAGAGCGCATCGAGCGCATCGCGCGGGCTGAGATTGTCGACATCGAGCGCCTGGAGCGCCTCGCGCAGTTCGTCCTTCGCCTCGGGCTCCCTCGCGGCAGCGGCGGCGAACAGCGGCAGATCGTCGAGCCCCGCCGCCAGCCCTCCGGACGCCTGACGCCCGGCCTCGAGCTTGGCCAGCACCGATTTCGCCCGCGCGACCACGACTGGTGGCACGCCCGCCAGCTTGGCGACGGCCAGGCCATAGCTGCGATCCGCCGGACCATCGGCGAGCTCGTGCAGCAGCACCAGATCGCCCTTCCATTCGCGCGCGCGCACATGGTGCAGCGACAGCGCGTCAAGCCGCCCGGCGAGCCGGGTCAGCTCGTGATAGTGCGTCGCGAACAGGCAGCGGCAGCGGTTGGTGTCGTGCACCGCCTCGGCAATCGCCCAGGCCAGCGCGAGCCCGTCATAGGTCGAGGTGCCGCGCCCGACCTCGTCGAGGATGACGAACGAGCGCTCGGTCGCCTGGGAGAGGATCGCGGCGGTCTCGACCATCTCGACCATGAAGGTCGAGCGGCCGCGCGCGAGATTGTCCGATGCGCCGACGCGGCTGAACAGCCGGTCGACAATGCCGATCCGGGCAGAGCGGGCGGGCACGAAAGCGCCTGCCTGGGCGAGCAGCACGATCAGCGCGGTCTGGCGCAGAAAGGTCGACTTGCCGCCCATGTTCGGGCCGGAGACCAGCCACAACCGGTCGCGCTCGGACAGGTTCGCATCGTTGGCGACGAACGCCTGGCCCGCCTTGCGCAGCGCCGCCTCGACCACCGGATGCCGCCCGCCCCCGATGGCGATCTCGGGCGCCTCAGTGAGTTCGGGGCAGCAATAGTCGCCCTCCGCCGCCATCTGGGCATGGCCGCAGGCGACATCGATCCGCGCAATCGCGGCGGCGGTGCGGGCGATGCCGTCGCGCGCGGCGATCACCTCTTCACACAGCCCCTCGAAATGGGCCTCTTCCGCCGCCTGGGCGTGCGTTCCCGCCTGGGCGATGCGCATCGCCTCTTCGTGCAGCGCGGGCGAATTGAAGCGCACCGCGCCCGCCATGGTCTGCCGATGGGCAAAGCCGCTGTCCGCCTTCATCAGCGCATCGGCGCGCGCGGCGGGCACCTCGATGAAATAGCCGAGCACCGCATTGTGCCGGATCTTGAGCGCCTGCACCCCGGTCTGCGCCTTGTAATCGGCCTCGAGCGCGGCAATCGCGCGGCGCGCGTTGCCCGAGGTGTCGCGCAAGGCATCGAGCGCGGCATCATAACCGCGCGCGATATAGCCGCCCTGTTGGCGCTCGGTGGGCGGGCTTTCGACCAGCGCGCGGGTGAGATGCTCGACCAGCGCGCCATGGCCCTGCATGTCGGGCAGCAGGCGCTGCATCAGATCGGGCAGGTCGGCCGCCTTGCCGAGCCGCTCGCGCAAGGTCCGCGCGGCGCTCAGGCCATCGCGCAGCTGGCCGAGATCGCGCGGGCTTCCGCGCCCGGCGACGACGCGGCCTAGCGCGCGGGCGAGATCGGGGATCGCCTTGAGAGCCTCGCGCACGCTCTCGCGCAGCAGCGGATCGGCATGGAACCATTGCACCAGCGCCAGCCGGTCGCGGATCGCGGACAGGTCGGTCAGCGGCGCACCGAGATCGCTCGCCAGCAGCCGCGCGCCCGCGCCGGTCACCGTGCGGTCGATCGCATGGACAAGCGATCCGACCCGCCCGCCCTGCTGCGAACTGAGGATTTCGAGGCTGTCGCGTGTCGCCGCATCGACCGCCATGTGCTGCGCCACCTCGTGCCGGCGTGGCGGCGCAAGAAAGGGCATGGTTCCGCGCGAGACATGCTCGAGATAGGCGAGCAAGCCTCCAGCGGCCGCGAGTTCGGCGCGGCTGAAGCTGCCGAAGCCGTCCAGCGTCGCGACGCCGAAATGCGCCTTCAGCCGCCGCTCGCCCTCGATGCTGGAGAAATCATGGCCGGGGCGCAGGATCGCGCCTTCGCTGAAAGGATCGGCACGGTCGGACTGGACGAGCTCGCTGGGGGCAAGCCGCGCGATCTCGGCGGAAAGATCGGCAGCGCTCGCCTGCATCAGCTCGAACCGCCCGGTCGAAATGTCGCACATCGCTAGGCCATAACCGCCCTCGGCACTGGCGAGCGCGACCAGGCGGTTCTCGCTGCGCGAGTCGAGCAGCGCCTCTTCGGTCAGCGTGCCGGCGGTGACGAAACGGACGATCGCGCGCTGGACCAGCGCCTTGGAGCCCGCGCGCGCCTTGGCCTCGGCGGGCGTTTCGGTCTGTTCGGCGATCGCGACGCGGTGCCCCGCCTTGATCAGCCGCGCGAGATAGCCTTCGGCGCTGTGCACCGGCACGCCGCACATCGGCACCGGATCGCCACCATGCGCCCCGCGCGAAGTCAGCGCGATATCGAGCACTGCAGCCGCGGCCTTGGCATCGTCGAAGAACAGCTCGAAGAAATCGCCCATCCGGTAGAACAGCAGGCAATCAGGCGCCTCTGCCTTGAGCGCGTGATATTGCGCCATCATCGGCGTGGGGGCATTGTCGGACGGGGCGCTCATCGGCTTTCCGTTACCCGAGCCGGAAGCGCCACGGAAGCGCGAGTTTTCCCCAGAACGGATCAAAACCCAAATCCTCCCCCAGCGAGCTGGGGGAGGATTTCAGGAGCGCTTACGCCGCCACCCGCAGCTTCGCCTTCACATCCTCGGCGACGAACGCCGCGCAGCGTTCGCCGATCATGATGCTGGGCGCGTTGGTGTTGCCGCTGACGATCTTGGGCATGATGCTGGCATCGGCGACATAGAGCCCTTCGACCCCGCGCAGCCGCAGGCGCGGATCGACCACGCTGCCCTCGTCCGATCCCATGCGGCAGGTGCCGACCGGGTGGTAGACCGTATCCGCGCGGTTGCGGATCAGCTCGTCGAGCGCGGCATCGTCGTACAGATCGACCGGGTGACGATCGACCGGATCATAATCCGACATCGGCTGTGTCTCGAAGATGCGGTGCATGAAGCGCACCCCGGCGCGCAGCACCGCCATGTCGCGATCGTCGGCGAGGAAATTGGGGTCGATGCGCGGCGGCGCGGCGGGATCGGCACTATTCAGTGTCACCGTGCCCTTGCTTTCGGGGCGCAGCACGCAGGCATGGCACGAGAAGCCATGGCCCTTCACATTCTCGCGGCCATGATCCTCGAGCACCGCAGGCACGAAGTGAAACTGCACATCGGGCGCGGGCGCATCGGGCATCATCTTCCAAAAGCCGCCGGCTTCCGCCCAGCAGGTGGTGAGGATGCCGGTGCGCTTGCGGCGATGCTCGAGCACCGCGCGCGCCATGCGGGTGACGCCGGTGAGTGAGCTGCCGAAACTGTCGGTCGATTTGGTCGCGAAGCCCGAGACATAGTCGATATGGTCCTGCAGGTTCGCACCCACCTCGCCGCGATCGACCAGCACCGGAATGCCGTGCTCCTTGAGCATGCCGCCCGGGCCGATGCCGGACAGCTGCAGGATCTGCGGCGATCCGAACGCGCCTGCCGAGAGCACCACCGCGGCGCGGGCGAAGACCTGCACCACCTTGCCAGCGCGTTCGAACTCGACGCCCTTCGCCCGGCCGTTCTCGACGATGATCCGCCGCACCAGCGCATGCGTGCGCACGTCGAGGTTCGCGCGATCCGCCGCCGGTTCGACATAGGCGCGCGCCGCGCTCCAGCGCTCGCCGTTCTTCTGCGTGGTCTGGTAGATGCCGAAGCCGTCCTGCTTCGCGCCGTTGAAATCGTCGTTCAGCGGCAGCTGCAGCCGCCGCGCGGCCTCGACAAAGGCGTGGCTGCCGGGATTGGCCCATTTCTGGTCGACCACCGAAAGCGGACCGTCGCCGCCATGATGCGCATCGAATGCGTGCGACGATCCATAGCGCGCATTGCCTTCCGACTTGCGGAACCAGGGCAGCACGTCCTTGTGGCTCCACCCGGTTGCGCCGAGCGCCTCCCAATTGTCGTAATCCCAGTGGTTCCCGCGAATATAGACCATCGCGTTGATCGCCGACGATCCGCCCAGCCCACGCCCACGCGGTTGATAGCCGGTGCGGCCATTGAGCCCCGGCTGCGGGACGGTTTCGAACTGCCAGTTGGTGTTCTTGGGGAGGAACGGCATGAAGCCCGGCGTCCTGACGCGCACGCCATTGTTGCGCCCGCCGGCCTCGATCAGGCAGACCGAGAGCGAGGGGTCCTCGCTCAGCCGCCCGGCGACCGCACAGCCTGCGGACCCGCCGCCGATGACGATGATATCATATTCGCTCATGCTCTCTCCCATGGGCCTGTTTATCGGCCCTTATCGTGCAAGCTATTCGGCGGGGGTCAGCGTCCCCTCGGTAAATTCGGGGGCGCTGGTGGCCCGCTGCTGCCGCGCGGACCAGGCGGCCTTGATGCTGTCGCTGGTCTCGCGGCTGTTGTCGTGGCTCCAGCCGGGCGGGCGGAGCAGATAGTTCAGCTTGTTGCCCAACCCCGGCGCGGACCAGATGTCGCGCGCGATGCCGACCCATTCGTGAAACGCCGCCCATATGAGGTTGAAGCTGCCCAGCTGCTTGACGATGCCGTAACGGATCGGCTCGTCGTCGCGCTCGGGCACGAAGGTGCCGAACATCCGGTCCCAGACGATGAACACCCCGGCATAGTTCGAATCGAGATAGCGCGGGTTGATCGCGTGGTGCACGCGGTGGTGCGAGGGCGTGTTCATCACCGCCTCGAACCAGCGCGGCATGCGCTTCACCGCCTCGGTGTGGATCCAGAACTGGTAGATCAGGTTGATGCCGCCGCAAAAGGCGATCATCAGCGGATGGAAGCCCAGCCAGAACAGCGGCAGGCTGACCAGCAGCCCCGGCGTGAAGAACCCGGTCCAGGTCTGCCGCAGCGCGGTCGAGAGGTTATAATGCTGGCTGGAATGGTGGATGACATGCGCCGCCCACATCCAGCGGACGCGGTGGCCAAGCCGGTGCAGCCAGTAATAGGCGAAATCGTCGAACACGAACGCGATCGGCCAGGCCCACCAGACGAAACCGATGTCGAACAGGCGATACTGGTACACCCAGAAGGCGAGCGCAAGCGCCAGCCCCCCGGTCAGCGCACTCGCGACAGTGCTGCCCAGCCCGAGCGCGAGCGAGGTCAGCGTGTCGCGCGGCTCATAGGCCCTGCGGTCGCGGCGGCGCACCCACCAGATCTCGACCAGCATCAGCAACACGAAGGCCGGGATGGCAAGTTCGGTCGGGTTGGGCAGGTCGGGAATCATTATGCAAGCTTGCTTACATCATTGTCAGCAGCCTGTCAGCATCCTGTTTTGACAGTGCGAGTGAAACATGTCCGAAGCGCGGATCGCCGGTCTCGACCTTCCAGCCCTCGCTGCAGCGGTGCGCGCGCAGCGGCCTCGGCAGCACGCGTCCGGCGCAATGCGCGCCGTGGCGCTTGAGGATGACGACGCGTCCATCGGTGCCTTCGACGAGCGCCGCCTCGCCATCGTTCGACATCAGCACCGGCCCGGATTCGAAGCCCGCGATCTGCTCTTCGGCGATGCGCGCAGCGTCGGCGGCATCGCCGATCCGGTTCTCGCCCAGCTGGAGCAGCCAGACCAGGCCCGCGACCGCCAGGATCGCGGCGAGCGAAGCGAAAAGCAGCATCATGTTCATCGGCCATCGTCCCCATGTCCGGCCGGGTCTTCGCCCGGTCCGAGACCAAGAATAGCACCGCAGGCGCGCGCATGAAAAGGCCAGGAAAGCGCGGCAGGGCTTGATTTGTGCAGCGGGGCATGACAGCGGCTCGCGGACATTTCTCTCGCATATGTGGAAGACCGGGCCGTGGCCGACATTGAACAATTGCAGCAGGATTATCTGGCGCGCATCGCCGATGCCGATCTTGCCGCGCTGGAAGACATCCGCATCGCAGCTTTGGGCAAGCAGGGCGCGATCACCGGGCTGCTCAAGACGCTGGGCGCGATGAGCCCCGAGGAGCGCCAAGCACAGGGTCCGCGCATCAACGGCGCGCGCGAAGCGGTCACCGCCGCCATCGCCGCGCGCAAGGATGCGCTGGAAAGCGCCGCGCTCAACGCGCGGCTCGCCGCCGAAGCGATCGACCTGACGCTGCCGGTTGCGCCCTCGCCGCAGGGCTCGGTGCATCCGGTCGCGCAGGTGATGGACGAGCTGGCCGAGATTTTCGCGGATCTGGGCTTCGCCGTGGCGACCGGGCCGGAGATCGAATCGGGCTGGTACAATTTCACCGCCTTGAACATGCCCGAGACGCATCCGGCGCGCGCGATGCACGATACCTTCTATTTCCCCGATACCGGTCCCGATGGCGAACCGATGCTGCTGCGCACGCACACCTCGCCGGTGCAAATCCGCACGATGATGGGGCAGAAGCCGCCGATCCGCATCATCGCGCCCGGCCGCACCTATCGCAGCGATTCGGACGCGACGCACACGCCGATGTTCCACCAGGTCGAGGGCCTGGTCATCGACAAGGGCATCACCATGGCGCATCTCAAATGGACGCTGGAGACCTTCGTCCGCGCGTTCTTCGAGCGCGACGATATCGTGCTGCGCCTGCGCCCGAGCTATTTCCCGTTCACCGAGCCCTCGGCCGAGGTCGATGTCGGCTTCACGGTCGAGAAGGGCAAGCGCGTGATCGGCGGCGATCCCACCGGCCCCAATGGCGGCTGGATGGAGATCCTCGGCAGCGGCATGGTCAACCCGAAGGTGATCGAGCATTGCGGGCTCGACCCCGATGAATGGCAGGGCTTTGCCTTTGGCTGCGGCATCGACCGGCTGGCGATGCTCAAATACGGCATGGACGACCTGCGCGCGTTCTTCGACGGCGATTTGCGCTGGCTAAAGCATTACGGGTTCTCGTCGCTCGATGTTCCCACGCTGAGCGGAGGAGTCGGCGCATGAAGTTCACCCTCTCCTGGCTGAAAGAGCATCTCGATACCGATGCGAGCCTGACCGAAATCACCGACCGGTTGACCGCGATCGGGCTGGAGCTCGAAGGGGTGGAAAACCCCGCCGATGCGCTGCGCCCGTTCCGCGTCGCCAAGGTGCTCGAGGCAGGCCCGCACCCCAATGCGGACAAGCTGCGGCTGCTCAAGGTCGACGACGGCTCGGGCACCCCCTGGCAGGTCGTGTGCGGCGCACCCAATGCAAGGGAAGAGCTGGTCGGCGTGTTCGGCCCGCCGGGAACCTATGTCCCCGGCCCCGCCTTCACGCTGAAGCCCGCGAAGATTCGCGATGTCGAGAGCTTCGGCATGATGTGCTCGTACCGCGAGCTCGAGCTCGGCGAGGATCATGACGGCATCATCGAATTGCCCGAGGATGCCCCGGTGGGCACCAGCTTTGCCGATTATGCCGGGCTCGACGATCCGGTGATCGAGGTGTCGGTCACGCCCAACAAGCAGGATTGCATGGGCGTGCGCGGCATCGCGCGCGATCTCGCCGCATCGGGCATCGGTACGCTGAAGCCCCTGTCCGAGGTCTATCGCTCGGGCGTCGATCCGGTCGAGGGCAGCGGCGAGGCTCCCGATGTCCGCACCGACGATCCGGCGGGTTGCCCGGCCTTCTATGCGCAGAATGTCTCGGGCCTGAAAAACGGCCCCGCGCCCAAATGGATGGCGGACCGTCTGAAGGCGATCGGGCAGAAGCCGATTTCGGTGCTGGTCGACATCACCAATTTCGTCTCGATTGACCTGGGCCGCCCCTTGCACGTCTATGACCGCGCCAAGCTTTCGGGCGGTCTGGTCGCGCGCAAGGCGACGGACGGCGAGGAGGTGCTGGCGCTCAACGGCAAGACCTACGCGCTGGACGCCGGCATGACCGTGATCGCCGACAGTGCCCAGGTGCACGATATCGGTGGTATCATGGGCGGCGAGAATTCGGGCGTGTCCGACGACACTACCGACGTGCTGATCGAATGTGCCTATTTCGACCCCGAACATATCGCGCGCACCGGCCAGAAGCTGATGCTGACGAGCGATGCGCGCCAGCGCTTCGAACGTGGCGTCGATCCGGCGTTTCTCGAACAGGGCCTGGCGATCGCGACGCGGCTGGTGCTCGAGCATTGCGGCGGCACGGCGAGCCCGGTCACCCGGTCGGGCGCAGCTCCGGTCGAGCCGCGCACCGTCGCCTATAACCCCGCCTATTGCGCGGCTCTGGGCGGCATCGATGTGCCGGCAGGCGAGCAGCAGGCGATCCTCGAGCGGCTGGGCTTCGACGTCGACAGCAGCGCCACCCCCTGGACCATCACCGTGCCCACCTGGCGGCGCGATGTCGCGGGGAAAGCGGATATCGTCGAGGAAGTGGTGCGCATCACCGGCATCGATGCGATCCCCTCGACCCCGCTGCCGCGCCTGCCCGGGGTCGCCAAGCCCACCGCCAGTCCGGCGCAGCTGCAGGAGCGCCGCGTGCGCCGTCTCGCCGCCGCGCGCGGTCTCAACGAGGCGGTGAACTGGTCGTTCATCGCGGACAAGGAAGCCGCGCCCTTCGGCGGTGGCGACTGGGTGCTCGCCAATCCGATCAGCGAAGACCTGAAAGTGATGCGCCCCTCGCTGCTGCCCGGGCTGCTCTCGGCCGCCAAGCGCAATCTCGATCGCGGCGCGGGCTCGGTCCGGCTGTTCGAACTCGGCCGTCGCTATTTCAAGGCCGAGGACGGCACCAGTATCGAACGCACCACGCTCGGCATCGTGCTGGCGGGCGACAAGACCCCGCGCGACTGGCGCAGCGGCAAGGCGCAGGCGTTCACCGCGCATGACGTCAAGGCCGAGGTGCTGGCGCTGCTCGATGCCGCAGGAGCCCCGGCGGCCAAGCTGATGGACTTCGCCCCCGATGCCGCAGGTCCAGGCGATCACTATCACCCCGGCCAGGCGGCGACGCTGCGGCTCGGGCCGAAGAACGTGCTCGCAAGCTATGGCACGCTGCACCCCTCGACCGCGCGCGCCTTCGGCTTCAAGCCGGTGCACGGGCCGGTGATGGTGGCCGAGCTGTTCCTCGATACGATCCCGCTGAAAGCACGCGGCTCGGCGATGCGCGAAGCCTATGCGCCGCCCGCGCTGCAGGCGGTGACGCGCGATTTCGCGTTCCTGGTCGATGCGAAATCGCCCGCCGGCGATCTCGTGCGCGCGGTGAAGGGCGCGGACAAGAAGCACATCACCGATGCCCGCGTGTTCGACAGCTTTGCTGGCCAGGGCGTGCCCGAGGGCAAGCTTTCGCTCGCCATCGAGGTGATGCTGCAGCCGGTGGACAAGAGCTTCGGCGATGATGAGCTCAAGGCCATTGCCGATGCCGTGGTCAAGGCGGCGGCCAAGCTCGGGGCGGAGCTGCGTGGCTGACCTCGTCACGCTGCGCTCCGACGCGCTGACCGCCAGCATCCACCCGCTGGGGGCGGAGCTGTGGTCGCTCAAGGAGGCAGAAGGCCGCGAGCTGATGACCGATGCGGACCCGGCCTTCTGGTCGGGCCACGCGCCGTTGCTCTTCCCGATCGTCGGTGCGCTGGCGGATGACCAGTACCGGCTCGGCGATCGGCGCTTCGCGATGGCGAAACACGGCTTTGCCCGTCGGTCGGAATTCGCGCTGGTCGAGGCGAATGCATCGAGCGCGCTGTTCCGGCTCGAGGCGAGCGAGGCGACGCGCGCAGTCTATCCTTTCGACTTCCAGCTCGACATGGCCTTTGCGATCACCGGCGCGACGCTTGCCATGACCGCGACCGTCAGCAATCGCGGCGACACCCCGATGCCGTTCAGCTTCGGCTATCACCCGGCCTTTGCCTGGCCGCTGCCCTATGGCGGCGCGGCGGAGGATCATCGGATCGTCTTCGAACGCGACGAGCCCGCGCCGATCCGGCGGCTTGACCCCGCGACCGGCCTCGTCGCGCCCGATCCGCAGCCCAGCCCGGTCGAAGGCAAAGTCTACGCGCCGGCCTATGCCGATTTCGAGGCCGACGCGCTGATCTGGGACGAGCTTGCCAGCCGCTCGCTCACCTATGGTGTGCCTGGCCAGCCGAGGCTGCGCATCGATTTACCCGACACGCCGATGCTCGGCATCTGGCAGAAGCCCGGCGCGCGCTTCCTGTGCATCGAACCCTGGGCCGGCATCGCCGACCCGCTGGATTTCCGAGGCGATTTCACGCAGAAGCCGGGCGTCATCACGCTGGCACCGGGCGCACAGCAGCGTTTGCGGATGGATGTGACGCTGCTAGAGAGCTAGCCCTTTGACGGTCCCCCGCTTCAGGCAGGGGACCATCGCCCGACCGATCCGCCAGACATCACCGTCTGGAGATGGATGCCTGCCTTTGCAGGCAAATGACAGAATAGCAAAGCCCCGATATGACCGCCCTCAACCGCCGCACCTTCGCCATCATCTCGCACCCTGACGCAGGCAAGACCACGCTCACCGAAAAGCTGCTGCTCACCGGCGGCGCGATCCATCTGGCGGGCGAGGTCAAGGCGCGCGGCGCGGCGCGGCGGGCGCGATCGGACTGGATGAAGATCGAGCAACAGCGCGGCATCTCGGTCACCTCCTCGGTGATGACCTTCGAACGGCAGGGCATCACCTTCAACCTGCTCGACACGCCGGGCCACGAGGATTTCTCCGAAGACACCTATCGCACGCTGACCGCGGTCGATTCCGCCATCATGGTGATCGATGCCGCCAAGGGCATCGAGCCGCAGACGCGCAAGCTGTTCGAGGTGTGCCGGTTGCGCTCGGTGCCGATCATCACCTTCGTCAACAAGGTTGATCGCGAGGGCCGCGATCCGTTCGAGCTGCTCGACGAGGTCGCCGATGCGCTCGCGCTCGATGTCTGCCCGATGAGCTGGCCGGTCGGCATGGGCGGCCAGTTCGAGGGCATCTACGACTTCGCCCGCAACACGCTGATGCAGCCCAGCGGACCCAGCCGCGAATATGACGACACGGCGCTTGCCGTCGGCGGGATCGACGATCCGAAGCTCGCCGAAGCCTTGTCCGGGCAAGCGATGGAGCGGCTGACCGAGGAGGCCGAGCTGGCCCAGGGCGGCTATGCCAGCTTCGATCTGGAGGCGTATCGCCATGGCGACCTCACCCCGGTCTATTTCGGCTCGGCGCTCAAGCGCTTCGGCATCGAGGAGCTGATCGACGCCATTGCCACCCATGCCCCGCCGCCGCGCAGCCAGCCGGCCGAACCCGAATCGGTCGACCCCACGCGCAAGGACGTGACCGGCTTCATCTTCAAGGTGCAGGCGAACATGGACCCGCAGCACCGCGACCGCATCGCCTTCATGCGGCTGGTCTCGGGCACGTTCAGGCGCGGCATGAAGCTCGTGCCGTCGGGCCATGGCAAGCCGATCGCGGTGCACTCGCCGATCCTGTTCTTTGCGCAGGACCGCGAGCTGGCCGACGAGGCGCTGCCCGGCGACATTATCGGCATCCCCAATCATGGCACGCTGCGCGTCGGCGATACGCTGTCCGAGAAGAACGACGTGCGCTTTACCGGCCTTCCCAATTTCGCGCCGGAAATCCTGCGCCGCGTCCAGCTCAAGGACCCGACCAAGACCAAGCAACTGCGCAAGGCGCTGGACGACCTGTCCGAAGAGGGCGTGATCCAGGTCTTCTATCCCGAGATCGGCAGCCAGTGGATCGTCGGCGTGGTCGGCCAGCTGCAGCTCGAGGTGCTGATCAGCCGGCTGGAGGCCGAGTACAAGGTCGAGGCGGTGCTCGAAATGGCGCCCTTCGATACCGCGCGCTGGCTCAGCGGTCCGGCCGAGGCGCTCGAGGCGTTCAAGCGCATCTCGATCAACAACCTCGCCAAGGACCGCGACGGCAACCCGGTGTTCATGGCGCGCTCGGCCTGGGATGTCGGTTATCAGCAGGAAAAGAACCCCGAGCTGACTTTCAGCGCGACGCGCGAGCGCTAAAACACGGTTGCAGCGCCGCAGCGCTGCGCTAAGGCAGGTCCATGGCGTCGCGCACCAAGGTTTCTCCCGACACGATCAAGCATATCGTCGAAGAGGCGAGCACCATCGCCATGGCCGCCTTTGCGCGCGCCGGCGGCGATCTGCAGGTCTGGGACAAGGTGCCCGGCGAGCCGGTGAGCGAGACCGACCTTGCCGTCGACAATTTCTTGCGCGAACGGCTGGGCGCACTGGTCCCCGACGCGGGCTGGCTGTCCGAGGAGACCGCGGACGACACCGCCCGGCTCGATTGCGGGCGCATCTGGCTGGTCGATCCGATCGACGGCACGCGCGATTTCGTGCGCGGGCGCACCGGCTGGGCGATCTCGGTCGCTTTGGTCGAGGATGGGCATGTCGTGATGGGCGTGCTGGCAGCCCCGGCGCGCAACGAATACTGGATCGGCGCGCGCGGGCGCGGCGCGTTTCTCAACGGCAAGAGGCTGAAGGCGAGCCGCCGCACCGATTTCCCCGGATCGCGCGTTCCCACCGACAGCCTGCCCAAGGCGGATATCGACCTCACCGTCGTGGAAAAACCCAACAGCATCGCGCTGCGCATGGCGATGGTCGCCGACGACCGCGCCGACCTGCTCGCGACGCTGCGCTGGGGCTATGAATGGGATATCGGCGCGGCCGCGATCATCGCCGAGGAGGCAGGCGCGCGGGTCACCGATGCGCTGGGCGGCGAGCTGCGCTTCAACAAGCCGCGCGCCAATGCCTTCGGCGTGCTCTGCTGCGCGCCGGGCATTCACGCTGCTGCCGTCGAGCGCCTGCGCGAACGCGCGGTGCGGCTGTCGGCGGGCGGCGGCTGACGGCGGGCGGCGGCTGACCTTCTCCCTTCC
>AYSC01000039.1 GCA_000503195.1 Blastomonas sp. CACIA14H2 | reverse complement strand
TCTGGCCACCCGGTTCAGCAAGCTGAACCTGCCCCTCCCGCAAGCGGGAGGGGAGAATTGCGCTTCGAGAGCAGGAACTTGACCCCGCCCGCCGCGTAAGTCCTGCATGAGCAACAAACCTGACGATACCTCGCCCGCGCCCGATCAGGTGCGCCTGGCGGAGAAGGCGCTGAAGCTGAAACAGCAGGATGCGCAGCGTGACGATCCCGAATATCTGGAGCGTCAGACCGACACGGCTGGCCAGGGCCGTATCGACGGTCCGAGCGATCACGATCCGCCGATGGGCGCGCTCGACGCGGAGGGCCATCGCCCCGTTCTCGAACGATCGAGAAAGGTACGCTGATCGATGCATATCCAGTTCAACACCGACAATCGCATTACCGGCGATGAGGCCCTGGCTGCACAAGCCGAGCAGATCGTCGAGTCGCGGCTGAGTCGCTTCTCGAGCCGCCTGTCGCGCGTCGAGGTCCATCTCGCCGACGTGAACGGCCCCAAGGGCGGTAGCGACGATATCGTGTGCACGCTCGAGGCGCGGCCCGAAGGCGGCAAGCCGGTGACGGTCAAGGGCAATGCGGGACAGGTCGAAAGCGCGATCCGCGATGCCTCGGACAAGATGCAGGCGCTGCTCGACACGCATTTCGGCAAGCTGCGCACGCACTGAAAACCCAGAATTTCAAAGAAAAGGGCCCGCTGTCACGGCAATGACAGCGGGCCTTTTTCGTGGTTCCGGCGCGCTTACCAGATGCGGATGCGCTGCTCCGGCGGCAGGTAGAGCGCATCGCCCGGCTTCACGTTGAATGCCTTGTACCATTCGTCGAAATTGCGGACGGTGCCGTTGGCGCGGAAATTGGGCGGCGAGTGCGGATCGGTGTTGAGCTGCTGGCGCAGATACTCGTCGCGCGACTTGTTCCGCCATACCTGCGCCCAGGCCATGAAGAAGCGCTGGTCGCCGGTCAGCCCGTCGATCACCTTGTCTTCCTTGCCGTTGAGGTGGATCTTGTAGGCGCGATAGGCCATCGAAAGACCGCCGACATCGCCGATATTCTCGCCGAGCGTGAGCGCGCCGTTGACGCAGGTCTTGCCGTCGTCGAGCGGGCACAAGGCGCTGTACTGGGCGACGAGCGCACTGGTCAGCTTCTTGAAATTGGCCTGATCTTCCGGGGTCCACCAGTCGCGCAGCACGCCGTCGCCGTCCGACTTGGACCCCTGATCGTCGAAGCCATGGCCCATTTCATGGCCGATGACGCCGCCGATCGCGCCATAGTTCACCGCCGGGTCCGCCGACAGATTGAAGAAGGGCGGCTGCAGGATCGCGGCGGGGAAGACGATCTCGTTGCGCGGCGGCGAATAATAGGCGTTCACCGTCTGCGGCAGCATGAACCATTCGGTCTTGTCGATCGGCTTGCCGAGCTTCGACAGATTGTCGCGATAGGCCCAGGTGCCCGCCGCGATCGCATTGTCCAGCGCCTTGCCGGGCGTGATCGTCAGCGTGTCATAGGTCTCGAACTTCTCGGTATAGCCGATCTTGGGAGTGAACTTGGCCAGCTTTTGCCGCGCCTCGACCTTGGTCGCCTCGCCCATCCACTTGATGTCGTTGAGGTTCGCGGCCATCGCCTTGCGGAGGTTGCCGACCAGCTCGTCCATCGCGGCCTTGTTCTCGGCCGGGAAATAGCGGTCCGCGTAGATCTTGCCGACGATCTCGCCCATCGATCCCTCGACCGCCGCAACGCCGCGCTGCCAGCGCTCGCGCTGCTTCTTCTGGCCGCCGAGCACGGTGCCGTAGAACGCGAAATTGGCCGCATCGATGTCCGAGGGCAGCACGCTCGCCGCGCTCGACAGGAAGCCCGCTGCCAGCCAGGCCTGCCAGGCCTCGATCGGCGCAGTGTTGGCGAGCTTGAACAGGCCGGGGATGCCGCTGCCGAGCTTGGCCACCTGTTCCGGGGTCAGCTTCTCGGTGGCGATTTCGTCTGCCGTCGGGCTGAGCTGGCGCACGACGAATTCCTGCTGGCCGTCGACGCCCACGGTCTTGATGAAGGTCTCGACGGGGAAGCCGTTGCCCAGTGCCAGCATCTCGGCCTTGCTGAGCTTGTTATAGGTGATGTTGCGGTTGCGGCCGATCGCACGGTCCCAGTGCTCGGTCGCGATCGCCTTTTCGAGATCATAGACCATCTGCGCCGCCTTGGCCGGGTCGGCATAGCCCGCCTTGCCCATCAGGAAGGTCAGATACTGCATATAGGCGGCGCGCACCTTGAGGTTCGCTTCGCTGTCGACCAGATAATAATCGCGGTCGGGCATGCCGAGACCCGCCTGGGTGACCTGGAAGATGTACTTGTCGGTCTGCTTGGAATCGATGTCGACAAAGCCGGCGACCGGGCTGCGGAAGCCGGGGGTGCCGAACAGCTTCGCGAGGTCCTCGCGCGTCTTCGCCGCCTTGATCCTGTCGAGATAGGGCTGGGCAGGGGCCAGGCCCGCAGCATCGATCGCGGCGGTATCGAGATAGGCGTTGTAGAAGGCGGCCACCTTGCCCGCGCCGGTGTCGATCGCGGGCTTGGTCGCGGCGAGCTCGTCGATGATCTTGCGCACGCGCTGCTCGGACTTTTCGGCGAGCAGGGTGAAGGCGCCATAGCGCGCCCGGTCAGCGGGGATCTCGAACGTGTCGAGCCACTTGCCGTTGACATAGGCGTAGAAATCGTCGCCCGGCTTGATCGCGGGGTTCATCAGCGTGGTGTCGACACCCCAGGTGCCCCAGAAATCGCGCGCGGTGGTGGTGATGCCTTCCGCATCGGTGGTGCCGCCGGTGGCGGTATCGGCGGCGGTTTCGGCTTCGATCAGCGTGTCGATATCGGACTGGCCAGGCTCGCCCTCGTGCGCGCGGGCAGGGGCCGCGGCCAGAGCCGCCAGTGCGGCGGACGCAAGCAGAATTTTCTTGATCATCAAATGCTCCCCGGATGTGGAATAGCCCGTCGGTGCGGGCACCCGCCAGCGCCCCGCAGGCGCGGGGAGGGCGGTGATGGCGAGGAGACTAGAAAGCGTTTGCACCGCCCGCCAGGCTTTTCGGCAGGCGGCTTGCCCCAATCGACGAACGGCTTGGGCGATCAGGCCATGGCGGCGGCGTCCGACGGACTCCAGCGCGACCATCCGGGTTCGGCGAGCACCTTGCGCCCAGGCAGGACACTGCGGCTTTCGGTTCCGGCAAGGTCGAGCGTGTGTTCGCGGATGGTGCGCATCGCATGCCAGTTCGCGGTGGCGCGTTCCTGCGTGAGGTTCACCGTCATATAGCCGCGGCTGCTGGTGTCGGCCCATTTGAGCTGCGGATTTCTGCGGATCAGCGCACCTGCGACATCCTTGGGCGATACCGTCGGCGCATAGCTCTCGAAGCCGGGCGAACTGACCGAATGGCCGGCAAATTCGACGCCCGCCGGCTTGCCATCGGCGGCGAGATCGAAGCCCCAGCCATTGTGGCTGTCGCCCGACAGAACGACCAGATCGGCATCGGCCGCCTGCGCGGACTTGAGCAGCGCCTCGCGCTGGACCGGATAGCCGTCCCACGCGTCCATGTTGAACGGCAGCCCCGCCTTGCTCGCGGCGAGGCCAGCGGCCGAGCGGGTACGGACGATCTCGGGGGCGTCCTTCGGCACCCATTGCGCGGTTTCCACCGGCAGCTTCAGCGAGCCCATCACGCATTGCTGCGCCCAGACCTGCCAGCGCGTACCCGATGCCTTGGATGCTTTGAACTGCTCGCCCAGCCAGCGCGCCTGATCGTCGCCCAGCATGTGGCGGCTGGGGTCCATCCAGGTCTCGTCGCGGAACTTTGCCAGCGCCTTGGCCAGATCGCCGCCACCGGCAAAGGCTTCGGCCAGTTCGGCGGGCTTGTCGCGGCCCGAAAGGCGGCTTTCGGTGCGGATGATGGTGGCGAGATTGCCGATCTGGTAGCTGGTCCATAGCGCATCGCCGGGGGTGAGGTCCGCCACCGGCATCCACTCGCGATAGACCTGCTCGGCGATCCGGCGGCGCGTGGCATAATCGCCCTCGGTCGCGTCCTGGTGGTTCTGCGCCCCACCCTTCCAGGCGTCGTTGGCGATTTCGTGATCGTCCCACATCGCGATCATCGGCACGCTCTGGTGCAGCGCTTGCAGATCGGGATCGAGCCGGTAGCTGGCATAGCGCAGCCGATAATCGGCGAGCGTCACCATCTCGTGATCGGGTTGCACCATGCGTCCGGCCAGCGCCTGCCCGCGCGTCGGGTACACGTCCGGCCCATATTCGTAGATATAGTCGCCCAGGTGCAGCGCGAGGTCGATATCCTTGCGCGCGGCGGCATGGGCATAGGCGTTGAACCAGCCGAACGGCAGGTTGGAGCAGGAGAAGACGCCGAGATTGAACGCGCCGGTCTCGCCGCGCGGCAGGGTGCGCGTGCGGCCGATGGGCGACTTGGTGCCGTCCGAAGCGACGAAGCGGTAATAATACCAGCTGCCGGGCTTGAGGTCGCGCACCGTGATCTTGGCGATATGGTCGCGCGCGCCACTGGCGGTGACCGACCCGCCGCCGACGACCTTGGCGAAATCGGGCGTTGCGGAGAGTTCTGCGGTCAGCCGCGCGTCATTGTCCGCGACGTAGCGCGTCCACAGCAGCACCGAATCGGTGGAAGGCTCGCCGCTCGCCACGCCATGGGTGAAGCCGCGCGCCGAAGCGAAGGCGAGCGCCGCGCCGGGCAGCGAGAGCGCCGCAAGCCCGAAGGTTCCGGCCTTGATCAGCAGCCGGCGATCGATCGTCATGGTCATGGACAAGCCCCTCTCGCATTGTGTTTGCGTCCATCGGACAGCGCGTGCGCCTTTTGGTCAAGGGAGATTGCGGGCGTGTGACAATCGTCCAGTGCGAGAAAATTACAGAAATATGACATTCAGGCGTAATTTATGTGACATTCATATTGCCACGGCTGTCACATAAGCGTAGCATTTCGCTCGTCACAGACAGAAAGGAATGCTGACATGAACACCAAAGTTATCACATTCGCGGCCCTGGCCGCCCTCGGTATGGCTGCTCCGGCGATTGCCCAGCCTGTGCAGAACCGGGCGGCGGCGAACGAGATCGGCTATGAGACGGGCGCGCTGGGCTATGCCGCGCTGCTCAAGGGCAATTATCCGGTCGCGCTCGAACAGATGCAGGCCGCAGAGAAACAGGTTTCCCCGGCCGCCCGCCGCGATCCCGCACGGTTGATCAACATGGGCCTGGCCTATGCCAAGATGGGCGATCTCGCCCTGGCGCGCAGCCATTATCAGGCCGCAATCGATGCGGACCGGTCGTTTGACGTCATCCTGTCCGATGGACGGGTGATGGACAGCCGCGTCGCCGCACGGCACGCGCTGCGCCGTCTCGACCAGGGCTATGCCAGCCGCTGAGCGCTGACTGCTCCTGACAGGGGCCAATGCCATCGACCCGGCCGGAGCGCATCCGGCCGGGTTTGTTTTTTCGCGGTGGCCCGATGTGACACATCGGCAACGCAGTTCACCAATTATGGCGTCGCGTCCGGCAATACGGCGCAGCTGGCAATGCTTCGCCGGGGCTTGGTGGTGGCGCGGCCCGATCGCTTAACGCACCGAAAACCATGGATTCTGGTGCTGATCGGTGGCCGTTGTCGCACAATTTTCACATAAGACTCCAAAGAGTCATATTCCTGTCGCTGCTCTGTCATCGAAATGGCCCCGCCGGGTCATCATGCCTGCCTATCTGCCGCCCCGAACGGTGTTCCAGGGGGTGGGATCAGATCATCTCCGCTCGTTCCTCAAAAGGCTGACAGCGTCCGCTGTCCTGATTTGCGGAGATTCCAAGATGCTTAATGCACGTGTTCGTTCGGTCCTGATGGTTTCGGTGGCCGCGCTCGCGGTTTCGGCCTGTGGTGCTGACGATGTCGCTTCGCCCGGCGAAGGCACCATCGTCGTTCCCGCCCCCGCTCCGGCACCTGCCCCGACCCCGACTCCGACGCCCACCCCGACGCCGACCCCCACCGGCCCGGCCGCCGACTGCCCCACCGGCACCGCCAATGTCGGCACCATCACCACGGGCGGCGGCGCCGTCGTTCGCAACTGTCAGCTTTCGGGCACCATCACCACCAATCTGGTGATCCCGCGCCGCGCCGGCACCGTCTACTCGCTCTCGGGCCGCGTCCAGGTCGGCATCGATGTCGGCCCCACCGCCAGCACCGGTACCGCCGCAGTTCTGACCGTCGAGCCGGGCGTGACCTTCTTCGGATCGTCGGGCGCGGACTTCCTGCTCGTCAATCGCGGTTCGCAGCTGTTCGCTGAAGGCACCGCAGACCGCCCGATCATCTTCACCGCGCGTGACAACATCACCGGCGTGGCAACCGCCAACTCGAAGGGCCTGTGGGGCGGTGTCGTGATCCTCGGCCGCGCGCCGCTGTCCGACTGCGCCACCGGCTCGCCGACCAACCCGGGCGGCACCCGCACCGACTGTTCGGGCGTCGTGGAAGGCACCAATGCCAATTATGGCGGCGCCGTGCCTGGCGACAATAGCGGCCGCATCGCCTTCTTCCAGGTCCGCTATTCGGGCTTCGAAGTCCAGCCGGGCAACGAGCTGAACGGGATCACGCTCGCGGGCGTGGGTTCGGGCACCTTCTTCCAGAACGTCCAGGTCTATAACAGCTCGGACGACGGCATCGAATGGTTTGGTGGACGCGTCAACGGCCGCAACCTTGTCGGTCTCGGCAATGACGACGACACGTTCGACATGGACCTGGGATATCAGGGCTTCAACCAGTTCCTGCTCGGCATCCAGACCGCCAGCGCCAACCATGTGATCGAGGGCGATTCGAACGGCAACGAGCAGGCCGAGCCGCGCACCAAATGGTCGATGTCGAACGCCACCTTCGTGTCGACCCAGACCACGGCCGACGAAGCCGCCATTCTGCTGCGCGGCGGCATGGACTTTTCGGCATTCAACAGCGTCATCACCGGTCCCGGCTGGTGCCTCGATGTCGACTCGGCGGTGACCATGCAGGCTTCCGGCGCTGCCGGTGACGAATCCGGCCCGCCGCGTTTCGAATCGGTGTTCCTGAGCTGCCCCAACGCCTTTACCGACGATGGCAACGTGACCGTCGCGTCGATCCAGGCGTTGTTCACCGCTGGTTCGAACAACACCACCAACGGTACCTCGACGCTCTCGGGCATCTTCATCAACGGAGCCAATGAGACCGCTCGCCCCGTTTTCGCCGTAGGCACGATCAATCCGTTCTACACCGCCGTGACGTATATCGGCGCGGTGCGCGATGCGGCCGACACCCGCTTCCAGGGCTGGACTTGCGGTCTCTACAGCTCGACCCCGGCCTGCACCGCGGTGCCGAGCATTCCGACCACCTGATTGCAGACCGCTGACCGGTTACGGGGCGGCGGCGACACCACGCCGCCGCCCCTTTTTTGAATTTCTGGAGGGACATATGGCGAAGTTCACGCCGCTTTCATTCGCTGCATTGCTGATGGTCAGTTCGGCGCTGGTTTCGCCTGCCGCCTTCGCGCAAGAGGCACCTGCGCCCCAGCCCGAAACCCCGGCTGCCGATGCGCCGGCCGAAGACGTGCCAGCGGAAGACGATATCGAGATTTCCGGCCCCGGCGCCGGCGGCAACAGCGAAATCGTCGTGCGCGGCCGCTTCATCCCCAATGTGATCAAATCGACGCCTGAAGTCGTTTCGGTGCTGAGCGAGGCCGATATTGCCCGTACCGCCGATGGCGACATCGCCGGGTCGCTCCAGCGCGTCACCGGCCTCAGCGTGGTCGGCGGCCGCTTCGTGTTCGTGCGTGGCCTGGGCGAGCGCTATTCGCTCGCGTTGATGAACGGATCGCCGCTGACCTCGCCCGATCCGCTGCGCCGCACGGTTCCGCTCGACATCTTCCCGACCAGCGTCATCGCCTCGACTACCATCCAGAAGAGCTATTCGGTCGATTATCCGGGCGAGTTCGGGGGCGGCGCGATCAACCTCACCACCAAGTCGGTGCCGCGCGACCCGTTCTTCAAGATCGAATTCAGCACCGGCGGCGACACGATCACCACCGGCGAGGTCGGCTATACCTATTTCGGTTCGTCGACCGATTTCACCGGCTTCGACAACGGCGCGCGCGATCTGCCGCGGCCGCTGGTCCAGGCCTTTGCCACCGGCAACCCCATCAGCGCCGGTGCCAATTTCACCCCCGCGCAGATTCGCGATCTGACCGCGAGCCTGGCCAATGCCAACACCACGCTGATCCAGCGCAACAACAACATTCCGGTCAATTTCTCCGGCCAGCTCAGCGGCGCGACCAACTTTCTCGTCGGCGATGTGAATATCGGTGTCGTCGGCGCTGCCGGTATCAACAACACGTGGCGCACGCGCGGCGGCGTCCAGCAGGTCTCGCAGGGAATCGTCCCGATCAATGGAGCGGACGGCCTGCTCCCCGATCGTGATTTCCGCTTTCTGACGACCGAGAACCGCATTGTCGTCAACGGCTTGCTGGGCCTCACCGCCGATGTCGGCGAACACAAGTTCAAGCTCACGAACCTGTATATCCGCGACACGCTGAAGGACGCCTCGATCCGCGAGGGTTTCGACTCGCGCGTCTCGGATACGCGTCTCATCAACCGCAGCCGCACCAACTGGTTCGAACGCCAGCTGTTCAACACCCAGCTCGTCGGCGAGATGAAGTTCGATGCCTTCCGCCTCAACTTCCGTGGCAGCTATGCCAATTCGCAGCGCGAAGCACCCTATGAGCGGACGTTCGACTACACGTTCAGCCCGGCGGCCAATGATTTCGTCAACGATCTGCAATCGGCGGGCGAAGGCGCGCGCATCGCGTTCAGCGATCTCGACGACAACGTCTATGGCGCGAATGTCGATCTGGCCTATGAGACCGATATCGGCATTCCGGTAACGTTCTCGGCGGGCTATGCCTATTACAAGAACGACCGCTTCTCGATCCGCCGCGACTTCCGCTTCCTGAGCGGCGCGGGTGCGCTTCCGTTTGCCGTGTCGCAGCAGCGGCCCGATTTCCTCCTCTCCGACTTCAACGTCTATACTTATGACGTTCGTCTTGTGGAAACCTCGGGCACATCGGGTGCGGCCGCCTACAGCGCCGACCTCGAAGTGCATGCCGGCTATCTGCAGTTCGATGCCGAGATCGTCCAGGGTCTGAGGCTGCAGGCGGGCGTCCGCTACGAGGATGGCGAGCAGAACGTGCTGCCGATCGACCTTTTCGGTTCCGGCGGTGTCAACATCTTCCCCACCCAGATCAAGAACGATTATTTCCTGCCGGCTGCCACGCTGACCTGGAACATTGCCGACGACATGCAGCTGCGCATTGCGGCTTCCAAGACCATCGCGCGTCCGCAGTTTCGCGAGCTGGCACCGCAGCAATATCTCGATCTCGAATTCGACCGCACGTTCTTCGGCAACCAGTTCCTAGTCGACAGCGAGCTGCTGAACTTCGAGACGCGGTTCGAATATTATTTCGGCCGCGACGAGCGACTGACCGCAGCGCTGTTCTACAAGGATATCGACAATCCGATCGAGAACATCGCCTTCGCGCAGGGCGAGACCTTCTTCACCACCTTCGCCAACGCGCCCAAGGCGACGCTGTACGGCGGCGAAATCGAGATCGTGAAATATTACGATCTGATCGATCTGGGCGGCAAGTTCTTCGAGGAGCGTCGGCTGCTGCTGTCGGGCAACTATACCTATACCAAGTCGGACGTGAAGGTCAGCGCCAGCGACATGATTGCTGACCCGCTGAGCGGCCGGATGGTCCCTGCGACCTCGATCTTCCGCAACAATTTCCCGCTGACCGGCCAGTCGGATCACATTGCCAACATCCAGGTCGGGTTCGAAAGCACCGGCGAGCGGATCTCGCAGCAGACGCTGTTGCTGTCGTGGAACGGCAACCGAGTCACCAATCGCGGACCGTCGGGTCAGCCGGATCTGGTCGAATATACCGGAGCGCGGCTGGATTTCGTCTGGCGCGAGGGCTTCAAGCTGTTCAACAAGGTCGGCGAGCTCAAGTTCGAGGCGCGCAACCTGCTCAGCACCGACTATATCGAATTCCAGCGCCTCAACAACTCGCTGATCCTGAACAACGCCTATGAAATCGGCCGTTCGTTCCAGATCAGCGCGTCGCTTCAGTTCTGAGGCGCACCGGTCAACCAGGAACAGCGAGGGGGCTGGCGCATCGCCAGCCCCTTTTGCGTTGTGCAACGCCGACCAACGCGGCTTTTCCGTTCAAATAACTGTCACAAACTGGTAATCCAACCGTCACGGGCTGCGCCTAGCAGCATCGTGAGGCCATGGGGATCGGCCTGAAGCGGGGAGTGATTCGTGGCATCAGCGGCCCAGAATGGCGCGCAGACCGGCCTCAGTGCTTCGCTGTCCCGTTTCCGCCTCGCGCGGTTCCAGGGGCAGCAGAGCGGCTGGACCAGATTTCTCCCGCAGGGTCTTTACGGCTGGCTGCGCGCGCTGCTCGTTCTGGCGCTGATCGTCCAGGTTGCCCGGCTCGTCTGGACCATCGTCACCCCCATCGCCCCGCTGGGCGACTGGCAGGCGCGCGCCGCCAATGTCATGTCACCCGCCGCACGCGCCGCGCTGTTCGCGAGCTTCGACGGTTTCGATCGCGCCGCTGCCGGTGGCGGCGAGGCGAGCGCAGCGGTCACCTCGCTCGATCTGACGCTCTACGGCCTGCGCATGAACGAGGCCTCGGGCGGCGGCAGCGCGATCATCGCGGGCTCGGACGGCGTGCAGCGCAGCTATGCGGTGGGCGAAGAGGTCTCGCCCGGCGTCAAGCTGGTGCAGGTGCTGTTCGATCATGTCGTGCTCGAACGCGGCGGTACCCGCGAAAGCCTGTTCCTCGACCAATCGGTGCCAGCCGAGACCGTGGGCGATGCGCCGATGACCGCCGCTCCTGCCGCCGGTGCCACGCCGCCGCCGGTGGTTCAGGCGCCCGGCCCGCTCAATGCGGAATCGATCGCCGCCGGTATCGGCTTTGCCCCGCGCATCGAGAATGGCCGCGCCACGGGCTTTGCCGTCACCCCCAAGGGCGATGGTGCCATCTTTGCCCAGGCCGGCTTCCGCGCCGGCGACATCGTCGTCGAGATCAACGGCCGCAAGGTCTCTTCCGCCTCCGATGCCGCCGCGCTGACCGGCCAGCTCAAGCCCGGCGCGCGCATGTCGCTGCAGGTCGAGCGCGGCACCGAAACCCTTCCCATCGCGATCATCATTCCGGACCAATGAAAAAACACATCTCCCTTTTCGCGCTGGGCGTCGCCCTCGTCTTCGCCCAGCCCGCCGCGGCGCAGCACAGCCTCAACGTGCGCGACGCCGATGTGCGCGCGTTCATCGAGGACGCCGCGCAGGTCACCGGCCGCACCTTCATCATCGACGGGCGGGTGCAGGGCAAGGTGTCGGTGGTCACCGACCGGCCCTTGAGCCGCAGCGAATATTTCGAGGTGTTCCTTTCCACGCTGCGCGCCAACGGGCTGATCGCGGTGCCGACCGCGAACGGTGCCTATCGCATCCAGCCGACCGATGGCGCGGCCTCGTCGCCGGGCCGGGTGGGCAGTCGCGGCGCGCAGAACGAGTTCGTCACCGAGGTCTTCCGCCTGCGCGCGATCGATGCGACCACCGCGGTCGAGACGCTGCGTCCGCTGGTCAGCCGCGAGGGATCGATCACCGCCAATCGCAGCGGCAACAGCCTGGTCGTCGCCGATTATGCCGACAACATCCGCCGCATCCGCGCGCTGATCGCCCAGATCGACCGCGACAATGCGACCACGCAGGTGATCACGCTCAGCCATGCCGGTGCGCGCGAGATCGCGATGACGCTGCAGCAACTCGCCCCCGCGCCGGGCGGCGGCGGCGAGGGCGGTGGCGGCGGCGCACCGCTGGTGTCGGTGGTCGCGGTGGACTCGAGCAATTCGGTCGCGCTGCGCGGCGATGCGCCGACGGTCGCGCGGCTGACCGCGATCGCCAAGGAGCTGGACGCGCGCGCGGCGAACGGCAGCGAGATCCGCGTGATCTGGCTCGATTATGCCGATGCCGAACAGCTCGTGCCGGTGCTGCAGATGATGGTCGGCGCGCAGGGCGGCGGCGCGGTGACGTCGATGTCCGCGACGCCAGCGGCGGCACCGTCCGCCAATGGCGCGGCGCCCGCTCCCGCAGCGGCGGTGGGCGGCGCGGTCGCGCTGTCCAACGGGCGCGGCCAGGCGATCATCACGCGCTATGAGGGCGCGAACGCGGTGATCATCTCCGCTCCGGTCGATGTTCAGCGCTCGCTCGCCGAGCTGGTGCGCCAGCTCGATATCCGCCAGGAACAGGTGCTGGTCGAGGCGATCATCGTCGAGATTTCGGACCGCGTCGCGCGCGAACTCGGCGTCCAGTTCCTCATCGGCGGCAAGGACATCCCGTTCCTGGTGACGCCTTTCTCCAACGTCTCGCCCAATATTCTCGATATCGCGGGCGGGCTGCTCGCCGACGAGCTCGACGAGACCACCACGGTCATAAACGGCAACACCGTCACCACCAGCAACAACAGCGCGGTGGGCAATTTCCTGCGCCAGAATGCGGCGCAGAGCATCCTCGGCGCACGTGGCGGCTATTCGGGTTTTGCCGCGGATATCGGCAACAACCGCGTGCTCGGCGCGATCATCAACGCGGTGCAGGAAGACAGCGAGTCGAACATCCTGTCGACGCCGTCGCTCACCGTGAACGACAATGTGAAGGGATCGATCCTGTTCGGTCAGGAAATCCCGATCAGCACTGGCGAGGCGCTGTCGAACAATTTCGACAATGCCTTCCGCACCATCCAGCGTCAGAATGTCGGTATCGAGCTGGAGGTGAAGCCGCAGATCAACGCGGGCAATCAGGTCAAGCTCGACATCCGGCAGGAGGTCAGCTCGATCGTCGGTCCGGTCAGCGACGATTTCAACGAGCTGATCATCAACAAGCGCGAGGTCAAGACCACGGTCACGGTCAAGGACCGCGAGATCATCGCGCTGGGCGGGCTGCTCGACGACAACGAGCGGCGCACGATCCAGAAGATCCCGCTGCTCGGCGACATTCCGCTGCTGGGTGAGCTGTTCAAGTCGCGCGGCAAGGAGCGGACCAAGACCAATCTGATGGTGTTCATCCGCCCGACGATCCTGCGCACGGCTGCCGATGCCCAGGCGATCGCCGCGCGCCGCTACAATTATGTCCGCGCCGCGCAGATCGAGTTCGACCCCAAGGCCGAGCCGTCGCTGGACAAGATCGTGCTCGAATATCTGGGTGCGAACGTCCCCGTCGCGCCGCCGCCTGGGCCGAACGATCAGGTGATCGCTCCGCGCGCCATGCCCAGCACCGCGCCGATCGACAGCACGACGCTGCCGCCCAGCCAGCCCGCGCAGCGGCTGGACAGTGTGGGTAGCCAGCCCGCGCAGCAGCCGCAGCAGGAACTCCCGCCAACCGGAGGCCAGCCATGATCATCCGCAAGGGCGATGCGCCGGACGAGGTGGTGGACAGCACCGCTGATGCCGCGCAGGTCGCCGATGTCGAACGCACGTTGACCCGCGTGATGCTCGATATTCCCTATGGCTTTGCCCGCGACAATGGCGTGGTGATGCTGGGCGAGATCGATGGGCGGCTGAAGGTCGCGCTGCGCGAGGGCGCCGACCCGGTCGCGCTGCTCGAGGTGCGGCGCTATCTCGCGATGCCGTTCGATGTCGAACTCGCCCCGGTGGCGCAGTTCGAACGCTATCTGTCCGATCATTATGCGGTCGATGGCAATGCCGCGGCGATGGCGAGTTCGCTCAACATCGATGGCGGCGATCTCGAACTGCTGGCGAGCGATCTGCCCAGCGCCGAAGACCTGCTCGACAGCGCCGACGATGCGCCCGCGATCCGGCTGATCAACGGCGTGATTGCCGAGGCCGCGCGCCAGGGCGTGTCGGACATCCATATCGAGCCGTACGAGACCGGCCTCGTCATCCGCATGCGCATGGACGGCGTGCTGCAGGAAAAGCTGCGCATGCCCCCCAATGTCGCGCCGGTGATCGTCAGCCGCATCAAGGTGATGGCGCGGCTCGACATTGCCGAGCGCCGCGTACCGCAGGACGGGCGCATCGGCCTGACCATCGGCGGCAAGCTGCTCGACGTGCGCGTCTCGACGCTGCCCAGTCGCGCGGGCGAGCGCGTGGTGCTGCGCCTGCTCGACAAGGAAAATGCCAACATGGATCTGGGGCTGCTGGGCATGAGCCCGCGCACCCACAAGATCCTGGCCGAGGCGCTGGCCGAGCCCAATGGCATCATCCTGGTCACCGGCCCCACCGGATCGGGCAAGACGACCACGCTCTATTCGTGCCTCAAGCAATTGAACGACGGTTCGCGCAACATGCTGACGGTCGAGGACCCGGTCGAATATGCCATCGAGGGTGTCGGCCAGACCCAGGTCAATGCCAAGGTCGGGCTGACCTTCGCGGCGGGGCTGCGCGCGATCCTGCGTCAGGATCCCGATGTGGTGATGATCGGCGAAATCCGCGATCACGAGACGGCGGAGATCGCGGTCCAGGCCTCGCTTACCGGGCATCTGGTGCTTTCGACCGTGCACACCAACGATGCAATCGGCGCCATCACCCGCATGCGCGACATGAAGATCGAGCCGTTCCTGCTCGCCTCGACCCTCCGGGCCGTCGTCGCGCAGCGGCTGGTGCGGCGGCTCTGCCCCGAATGCCGCGAGCCGGTCCAGGCCGATGGCTCGCTCGCTTCGCTGCTCGGCTTCGACAAGGGCACCGTGGTCTATCGCCCGGTCGGCTGCGATGCCTGCAACCTCACCGGTTTTGCCGGGCGCATCGGCGTGTTCGAAGCGGTGCGGGTTGATGAGACCATTCGCCGCCTGATCAACGACAATGGCGACGAGGCGATCATCGCGCGGCACGCCTTCCTCAACGCGCCGAACCTCGGCTCCGCCGCGCGCGAGCTGGTGCGCACCGGCCAGACCACGGCGGAAGAGGCGATCCGCATTTCCCGGCGCGAGGCCGAGCCGGTTCCGCCCGAAACGATCGATGGCTGACTTTGCCTATCGGGTGATCGATGCGGCCGGGCGCGAGCGGGAAGGGCGCATTTCCGCCGCGTCCGACGCGCAGGCGCGCGCCGCGCTCATCCGCAAGTCCTTCCATATCGTCAGTGTCGCGCCCGCGCCGCCGCGCAAGCCGCTGCTGTCGCGCGATGCCACCGCGCGATTGAGCCCGAAGCAGCTCACGCTGTTCACCCGCCAGATGTCGTCGCTGATGTCGGTCAGCCCGCTCGAAGAGGCGCTGCGCACGATCAGCCGCCAGACCGAAAAGGCGAACGCGCGCGCGGTGCTGATCAACGTGCATGGCGGGGTGATGGAGGGCCAGTCGCTCGCCGAGGCGATGGCGCGCGAGCCGCGCAGCTTCCCGCCGCTCTATCGCGCGATGATCAGCGCGGGCGAAAGCTCGGGCTCGCTGCCGGTGATCACCGAGCGGCTGGCGATGCTGCTCGAACAGCAGGCCGAGGTGCGCGGCAAGCTCATCTCCGCGCTCGCCTATCCGATCATCCTGGCGCTGGTGGCGCTGGGCGTAGTCGCGGGGCTGATGATCTCGGTGGTGCCGCGCGTGGTCGAACAGTTCGACAATGCGCAGACGCAGTTGCCGTTGATCACGCGCATCGTCATCGGCATTTCGGCGTTCCTTGCCGACTGGTGGTGGGCCATCCTGGCGGCGATGCTGCTCGCAGGGGTCGCCTTCTGGCGCGCGATGAAGGTGCCCGCGTTCAAGTACCGGGTCGATACGTTGCTGCTCAAACTGCCCTTTATCGGCCGTCTGATCCGCGACATGAACGCCGCGCGGCTGGCGCGAACGCTGGCGACGATGGTGCAGAGCCGGTTGCCGCTGCTCGAGGGGATGAAGCTCACCACCCGCACGGTGCGCAACAGCGTGCTGCGCGAGGCGCTGGAAGAGGCGGTGGAGGCGATCCGCTCGGGCGGCTCGCTGTCTGCCGCGCTGCGCAATGCCGGGACTTTTCCGCCGTTGCTTGTCTATCTCGTCGCCAGCGGCGAGAGCGCGGGCCAGCTCGACATCATGCTCGAGCGCGCCGCCGATTATCTGGAGCGCGAGTTCCGCAATTTCACGACCACCGCGATGGCGCTGCTCGAGCCGGCGATCATCGTGGTGATGGGCGGGGCGGTCGCGCTGATCATCCTGTCGATCCTGCTGCCGATCCTGCAGCTTCAGAACCTGACCGGACTCTAGAGGAAGACCCCATGTTGAATATGCTGTTCAAATCCAGGCCGTTTTCCGGCGAAAGCCGGAATCCAGAGCGGCTGGCACCGCGCCTGGGGCTCTGGGCCCCGGCGTTCGCCGGGGCACGTTCGCGCAAGGGCGAACGTGGCTTCACGCTGGTCGAACTGATGGTGGTGATCTTCATCATCGGCCTGCTCGCGACCATTGTCGTCATCAACGTGCTGCCCAGCCAGGACAAGGCGATGACCGAAAAGGCGCGCAGCGACATCGCGACGCTCTCTCAGGCGCTCGAAATGTACCGGCTTGACAACCTGGCCTATCCGGGCACGGCGGAGGGGCTGAACGCGCTGGTCACCGCGCCGCCGACGCTCGCGCAGCCGGGCCGCTATCGCAGCGGCGGCTATATCAAGAAGCTGCCGCAGGACCCCTGGGGCCGCCCGTACCAATATGTCAGCCCCGGCACGACCGGTGCGTTCGACCTCTATTCGCTGGGCGCCGACGGCGCACCGGGCGGCGAGGCGGAGAATGCGGACATCACGGCCGATGGGGCGTGATCTGTTTTTGAAACGGCAACGGGCACGTGGTTAGGCCACCGCCTCTTTCCCTCGTCACCCCCGCGCAGGCGGGGGCCCCGCTTTGCCCGCCGACGGGAGTGGCAAAGCGGGATTCCCGCTTTCGCGGGAATGACGGAGAGGAGTTGATGGCCGTGTCACCCTCACCCTCACCCTTTCGGCGCTTCGCGCCTCCCTCCCCCTCCCGCCGGGAGAGGGAAGCGGCCCGCCACGCGGAGCGGCGTGGGAAGAGTAAGGGCGAGCAGGGCTTCACCCTGATCGAACTGCTCATCGTGCTGTTCATCATCGGCCTGGTCGCAGGCGCGGTGGTGCTGGCGCTGCCGGGGGATAGCGCGGCGCTGTCCGAGGATGCCGACCGCTTTGCGGCGCGCGTCGCGGCGGCGCGCGACGAGGCGGTGGTGAGCGCGCGCCCGATCGCGGTGTGGATCGCGCCGTCGGGCTATGGCTTCGATGCGAGGCAGGATCGCGCCTGGGTGCCGCTCGACGCGCGCACCCTGCCCAATCAGGACTGGAAGCCGGGCACGATCGCGCGGATCGAGGGCGACACGGGTGAAGGCGAACAGAAGCCCGAGGACCAGGGCCGCGCGCGCTTCTGGTTCGATGCGACCGGCCTCCCCAATACGCCCGTCACCGTGGTGCTGGCGCGCGGGGCCAACAGCGACCGCATCGTCATCAGCGCGACCGGCGAGGTCGCCCGCCCCAAATAGTCACCGCCAGCGCAGATTGCCCCGACCGAGCTGGTCGAGCCTCGTAACACCCATCAGCTTCATGCCGCGTTCGATCTCGCCGCGCAGATTGGCGAGCGTCCGCTCCACCCCGCGCTGCCCGCCGGCGGCGAGCGCATAGAGGTACAGCCGCCCGCCCGAACAGGCTTTGGCCCCGACGCTCAGCGCCTTCAGCACATGCGTGCCGCGCGTGATGCCGCCATCGCAGATCACCTCGATCCGGTCCCCCACCGCATCGACGATCTCGGCGAGCTGGTCGAACGGGGCGCGGCTGCCGTCGAGCTGGCGCCCGCCATGGTTGGAGACCATGATCGCGGTCGCGCCGATATCGACCGCGCGGCGCGCATCCTCGACGCTCATCACACCCTTCAGGCAGAAGGGGCCGCCCCATTCCGCGCGGATCTGCTCGGCCATTGTCCAGTCCATGGACTGGTCGAGCATCGTGTTGAAATAGTCGGCGACCGAGATCGCGGCCTCGGTCCCGGCGGCGACATGGCTTTCGAGATTGGGCAACGAGAAGCGCTCGCGCCCCAGATAATTGAGCGTCCAGCCCGGATGCGTCGCGAAGCTGATCGCCGAGGAGGGCGTCAGGCGTGGCGGCGAGGTGAAGCCGGTGTGCAGGCAGCGTTCGCGCTTGCCCGAGACGATCGTGTCCACGGTCAGCGCCAGCGCATCGAACTTGGCATCCTTCGCCGCCTGGATCAGCGCGGCGTTCAGCCCCTTGTCCTTGTGGACATAGAGCTGGAACAGCTTGGGGCTCGAAATGCTCTCGCCGATCTCGGCAAGGCTAACCGTCGCGAGCGAGGATATCCCGAAAAAGGTGCCGAATTTCTCGGCCGCCGCACCCACCGCCTTCTCGCCGCGCCAGTGGAACAGGCGCTGCAGCGCGGTGGGGGAGAGGAACAGCGGCATGTCGATCCGCCTGCCCATCAGCGTGGTCGACATGTCGATATCGGCAACGCCCGCGAGCACATTGGGGACGAGATCGCAGTCCTCGTAAGCCTGGGTATTGCGGTTGCGCGTCACCTCGTCATCGGCAGCGCCGTCAATATAGTGGAACACCGGGTAGGGCAGCTTCCTGCGCGCGAGTTCTCGGAAATCATCGACCGTGTGGCAATCGCCCAGCCGCCGCACCGGAAAACGTCGCATGTTGTGCCCACCCTGATGTCATTGCCGCCTTCCCGCGACAGCCGGAATCCGGAAAGGCGGCTTGGTGCCACCCCGCTCCTCGACTCCGCCTTTCGCCGGAGAACGGCATTTCATCAAGGGCTGAGTTTATTTCACCGCAGTCGGCTCGGGGGCCGAGGGATATTTGCAGCCGCGCTGCAGGCCGACGCCCTTCAGGAAGCTGCGCCGCACGACGCCGGCATAGACGGCGGCATTATAACGGCGCTCCTGCGCCGCTGCGCCCGAAATCTCGCGAATCACGCCGCGAAACGGGATGATCGAATTGACGATGATGCCGCCGACCCGGCCTGCGGTCTGCTTGCGCTTCTCGTCGCGGCTCGCCTCGTTGACCACGTCGAGATCCTCGCCCAGCACCGCGTCCATGTCGCCGATCGCGCTGCGGATCTGCGCGCAGGTCTTGATGCCGACGAGCGAATAGGGCTTGTCCTGGATGCGCAGCAGGTTTTCCGGAATGTCCTTCTTGTCGATCCCGACATCCTGCGCCGGTTGGGTGACGACATCCTCGGCCATCTTTTCGGTTGTCCTGGGCTTGTCAGCCGCCTGGTTCTGGGCGGCGGCGGGCAGGGCAGAGGCCATCACGGCCAGAGTGGCAAAAGCGGTAACGGTGCGGCGCATAAGTCTTCCCCTGTGGTTCGGCACCCGGTCAGGGTACCTGTTGCAAGCGCATACGCACCATCCGGGCAAAGGCTGCGCCCAAGCCGCAACCCTCTGCCTTACAGGCGTGCCGCGCTGAACGTGTCGCACTGCGCCGGATCGCCGCTGGTCAAGCCCTTCTTGAGCCAGGCCATGCGCTGCGCCGAGGTGCCGTGCGTGAAGCTCTCCGGAACCGGTCTGCGTCCCGCCGCTTTTTGCAGCGTATCGTCGCCGATCGCATTGGCGGCGGTCAGCCCTTCCTCGATATCGCCCGGCTCGATGCGATCGCGGTTGCGCGCCGCCCAGACCCCGGCATAGCAATCCGCCTCGAGCTCCATGCGCACCTGAAGCTCGTTGCCGTCAGCCTCGCTCGCAGCCTGTTGCGCGCGGCGCACCTCGTTCGAACGGCCGGTAATCGTCTGGATGTGGTGCCCGACCTCATGCGCAATGACATAAGCCTGGGCGAAATCGCCAGCCGCCTGGAAGCGCGTGGCGAGCTCGTCGAAAAAGCTGGTGTCGAGATAGATGCCATTGTCCGCCGGGCAATAGAACGGTCCCATCGCGCTCTGCGCCGCGCCGCAGCCCGAGCGGCCGTTGCGGTCATAGAAGGTCAGCGTGGCGGGCTGGTATTGCTGACCCTGTTCGCGGAAGATCGCGCCCCAGGTGTCCTCGGTACTGGCGAGCACCTGACAGCTGAACTTGCTCTTTTCATCGACAGCACAGCTCTGGGCCGCGTTCTGCCCGCCCTGCTGCGTCGCCACCGGCGCGCCGCCGGGCAGACCACCGCCCTGCATCAGGTCCATCGGGTTGATGCCGAAGACGAGCGCCGCGATGCCCAGGATGATGACCGTGCCGATCCCCATCTTGCCGCCGCCGATCGGCAGGTTGAAACCGCCACCTCCGCAACCGCCGCGCTGGTCGGAAATATTGTCGCTGGTGCGATAATCGTCGAGCTTCATGACCGGCGCTGTTCCCTTTTGCGGCTTGGCTTCGAACAGTAACACCGGAAGGTGCGATTTAGCACCATCGATTTTTGCGTGAACTGGTCTATTGTGCAGTGCGGCATAAATGCGCTGCCCCCATGTGCTGGAGAAACTGGAATGCCCGCATCGCTTGACGAGATGGACCTGCAATCGGCCGCCGTGCCGCTACCGCCGACCGTGGCGCTGCTGTTGCAGGGCGGCGGGGCGCTCGGTTCCTATCAGGCGGGCGTGTTCAGCGAGCTCATTCGCCAGAATGTGCGGATCGACTGGGTGGCGGGCATCTCGATCGGCGCGATCAACTCGGCGATCATCGCGGGCAACGAGCCGCATGTCGCCTGCCAGCGGCTGCGCGAGTTCTGGGAGCTGGTCACCTCGGGCGCGCCCGATTTCGTCTGGGGCGACAGCGACGCGCTGCGCGAGATCAACCATTTCGCGGGTGCGGCCATGGCCGCGACGGTCGGCGTGCCCGGATTCTTCCGGCCGCACCTGATCCCCGCGCCCTTTGCCTGGCCGGGCACCCCCGCCGCCGTGAGCATGTACGATACCAGCGAGATGGCCAAGACGCTCGACCGGTTCGTCGACTGGGACCGGCTCAACAACGGCCCGGTGCGCCTGTCGGTGGGCGCGGTGAACGTCGAATCGGGCAATTTCTATTATTTCGACACGCGCGATCCGCAGGGACCGCAGACCATCGACGCGCGGCATGTGCTCGCCTCGGGCGCGCTGCCGCCAGGCTTTCCGCCGATCGAGATCAACGGCAAATATTACTGGGATGGCGGCCTCGTCAGCAACACGCCGCTGGCCTATGTGCTCGACAACCAGACCAGCGACATGCTTGCCTTCCAAGTCGATCTCTTCCCGGCGCGCGGCGAGGTGCCAACCAAGTTTGCCGATGTGATGAGCCGCGAAAAGGACATCCGCTATTCCAGCCGCACCCGCCAGGTCACCGACTATTATCTGAAGCTGCGCAAGGAGCATGCGGCGCTGCGCAACGTGCTCTCGATGCTGCCGTCCGACATGTGCTCGCAGCCCGACGTGCAGCGGATGCGTGCGCTGGTGAACGACAACGCGGTCAACATCGTTCACCTGATCTACAAGGTGCAGAAATGGGAAAGCGGGATGCGCGATTTCGAATTCTCGCGCGCGACCATGGAGGTGCACTGGCAACAGGGCATAGACGCGGTGCGCGCGACGATGCAGAAGGGCGATATCCTGGCGCAGAACATTCTGGACGGAAAGACCGCCGCGTTCGACCTTGCGCCGCACAAATGAGCGCCGGATCGGGAGAGGCTTGATGCTGTCAGGTTGGAAGGCACTGGTGGGAATGGCGCTGCTGTCGGCAGGCGGCGCGGCGCTGGCCGAACGCTGGCAAGATATCGCGACCCCCGCCGATGCCGAACGGCTGAAGCAGCGCGATGCGACCTTTGCCGCCGCGCTCCGGGAGGTGCGCGCGTCCGAATATGCGGGCGAACTGGCGAAGAATGCGCTGCTCTACGATCCCGACCGGCGGCTCGACGATCCGTTGCCGCCCGAGGGCAGATATCTTTGCGCCACGCACAAGCTGGGTGGGCAGTTTCTCAGCTTTATCGCCTATCCGGACTTCATTTGTGCCATTTACGGCACCGGCGACAAGCGGCAGTTCGTCAAGCTCACCGGATCGCAGCGGCCGGTGGGCTATCTCCATGCGGATACGCGGCGCAGCGGCGTGTTCCTGGGGTCGCTGATGCTCGGCGATGACGAGGGTCTGGTGCCCTATGGCCAGGACAAGGAGCGCGATCTTGCCGGTACGGTCGAGCGGATCGGAAAGGATCACTGGCGGATCGTCTTCCCGCGACCCTATTACGAATCGACGATGGACATCATCGATCTGCGGCCGATGCGGTAACCGGGCATGCCCAGCGGAACGGCTCTCGGCTATTCGATCATCATGCTGCTGACCGGAATCGGCATTCCGGTCATGGCGGCGCTCAATGGACAGCTCGGTGTCCGGCTGGGCAATCCGGCGGCGGCATCGGTCATCCTGTTCCTGTCCGCGCTGCTGATCGCCGTCGCAGCAACGGGCGTGGTGGGTTTGCCCGATATGGCTAGGCTGCGCGCTGCACCTTCGCACCTGTTCTTCTCGGGTGCATTCGTTGCCTTCTACGTCCTTGCGGTCACCTGGATCGGACCGCGCTTCGGCATCGGAAATGCGGTGTTCCTCGTCCTGCTGGGGCAGATCGTCGCCGCCGCGATGATCGATCATTTCGGCCTTTTCGGCGTCCCTCGCAGTCCGCTCACGGCGCTGCGGGTGAGCGGGATGATCGTCATGGCCATCGGCGTCCTGATGGCGCGGCGAATCGGATGAGCATTTTAGACTGACAGGGTAAAAACAAGGCGTTAGCTTGGCCCCAAACACATGTCTGGGGAGACACACATGCCGGTCGCCAAGTTTTTCGCGCGCGCCCTTGCCGCATCCGCGCTCGCAGCCGCCACGCCGCTCGCGGCGCAGGACACGATCCGCGCCGATATCGCCGCCGACATGCCGGGGTTGATGGACCTGTACCGCGACCTGCACGCCAATCCGGAGCTGAGCTTTCAGGAAGTGCGCACCGCCAAGAAGCTCGCCGCCGAAGCGCGCAGGCTGGGCTTCGAGGTGACCGAGGGCGTCGGCAAGACCGGCGTGGTCGCGGTCATGAAGAACGGCCCCGGCCCGGTGGTGATGCTGCGCGCAGACATGGACGGACTGCCGGTGGTCGAACAGACCGGGCTGCCCTTTGCCAGCAAGGTGCGCGCGATGAGCCCGGCAGGGATCGAGACCGGGGTGATGCACGCCTGCGGCCACGACACGCACATGACCGGCTGGGTCGCCACCGCACGGCAGCTGGTCAAGCGCAAGGCCGAATGGTCGGGTACGCTGGTGATGATCCTCCAGCCGGCCGAGGAGATCGGCTCGGGCGCGGTGGCGATGCTCAATGACGGGCTGTTCACGCGCTTTCCCAAGCCGCAATATGTGCTGGGCTTTCACGATGCCGCGCAGGCACCTGCCGGGTTCATCGGCTATACGCCGGGCTTTGCGCTCGCCAATGTCGACAGCGTCGACATCAAGGTAAAGGGGCTGGGCGGGCACGGCGCCTATCCGCAATCGACCAAGGATCCGATCGTGCTCGCCGCGCGCATCGTCACCACGCTGCAGACGCTGATCAGCCGCGAGCTCGATCCGCAGGATGCCGCTGTCGTCACCGTGGGCAGCTTCCAGGCCGGTGCCAAGCACAACATCATCTCGGACGAGGCGACGCTGCTGCTCACCGTGCGCAGCTATTCGGACGAGACGCGCGCGAAGATCCTCGACGGGATCAAGCGGATCGCGCGGGGCGAGGCGATCGCCGCGGGCGTGCCCGAGGACAGGATGCCCGAGGTCAAGCTCGCCGATACCTTCACCCCGGCGGTCTATAACAGCCCCGAATTTACCACCGAGATCGGCACGTTCCTGAAAGGCCGGTTCGGCGACAAGCGCGTCGCGCAGGTCGCGCCGTCGATGGGCGGCGAGGATTTCAGCCGCTTCTACCGGGCCGATCCCGACAATATCAAGAGCATGATCTTCTGGGTCGGCGGGGTGCCTTTGGCCGAATACAACAAAGCGAAGAAGGAGGGCATCGAGATGCCCTCGCTGCACAGCCCGTTCTGGGCACCCGAGGCCGATACCGTCATCGCGACCGCCGCCGAGGCGATGACCGCGATGACGCTCAAACTGATGAAAAAGCCCTGATCAGATCAGCTGCGGCTGGCGCTCGGGCGAGCGGCTGCCCACGCCCGGCAGGTTGAGCGCGGAGACCATCTCGCGCAATTCCTGCCGCGCGATGATATGGCTGGTGCCGAGATCGGCCAGATGGCCCTTGTCGAGCAGCGTGAGGCCCGAGGGGAAGAGTTCGCGATAGACCACGCGCTCGGACAGCCCCTGAACATAGCGGAAGCCGACCCGCTTCGACAATTCGGCGAGCGCGGCATCGAGCCTGCGCTTGTTGCGCGCGTCGGTCTGTTGGGTGCGGTTGCGCAGCACCACCCAGTCGATCTCGATCCCGTCGGTCTTGGCGCGCGCCTTGCGCGCCTCCCAGATCAGCTCGGCATAGAAGCTCAGGCGGCGGACCTTGAAATTCTCCGGATCGACCTGCCCGATCAGGTCGAAATCGACGAAGCTGTCGTTGAGCGGGGTGACCAAAGTGTCGGCGCGGGTGGCGACGAAGCGCGCGAACTTGTCGTCACGGCCCGGCGTGTCATAGACTAGGAAATCGCAATCGCCGCTCAGCGTTTCGACCATCTGTTCGAGCCGCGCCTGATTGTCTTCCTTGAAGACCTCGAACTTGGGCGTGGGCAGTTCGATCCCGCGGCGCTGCTGGGTCTGGACGCGGTTTTCCAGATAGCGGTGCAATGTGCGCTGGCGCGGATCGAGGTCGATCGCGCTGACGCGAAAGCCCAGATACGACAGCGCGACGGCGACATGCACCGCGCTCGTCGATTTGCCGGTGCCGCCCTTTTCATTGGCAAACACGATATGATGCGGAGACGCCTTGCGCGTCATCATGTCCATGGTCTTTCCAGCCCCTTCCAGCAGGCCCATGATTGTGCCAGTGCTGATGCGTGAATCGTTTGGCGAACGCGTCGCCCAGTGTCGCCGCGTTCCCTATCGGAGGCTTTACCAAGGTGCAAATCTTACGTCGGGTTGACAGGCTGCGGTCGGCGGTGTCGCTGCTGAGGGGGCAGGGCGGGCATGTCGCGCTGGTGCCGACCATGGGCGCGCTTCACGCCGGGCACATGCAGCTGGTGAAGGAGGCCAAGCAGCGCGCCGACCATGTCGTCGTGTCGATCTTCGTCAATCCCAAGCAGTTCGGCGCGAACGAGGATCTGGACGCCTATCCGCGCCAGGAGGACAGCGATGCCGCCATGCTGAGCGAGGCGGGCGTCGCGATCCTGTGGGCGCCCGATGTCGAGCAGGTCTATCCACAAGGCTTTGCGACCAATATCAGCGTCGCCGGGGTCAGCGAGGGACTTTGCGGCGCGGCGCGGCCGGGCCATTTCGATGGCGTCGCCACCGTGGTCGCCAAGCTGTTCAACCAGGTCCAGCCCGACATGGCGCTGTTCGGCGAGAAGGATTACCAGCAGCTCGCGGTGATCCGCGCGATGGCGCGCGATCTCAATTTCGGGCTCGACATCATCGGCGTGCCGACGGTGCGCGATGCCGACGGCCTCGCGCTGTCATCGCGCAACGCCTATCTCAGCAGCGAGGAGCGCGCCGCCGCAGCGATGCTGCCGCGTGCGATGCAGGCGGGGATCGCGGTGATCGAGGCGGGCGGCCCGGTCCGCGTCGCGCTCGATGGAATCGAGCAGGCGCTGGCGGCGGCAGGATTCGGGCCGATCGATTATGTCACGCTCGCCGATGCCGTGACGCTCGAACCGCTGGACCATGCCGATCGTCCCGCACGTCTTCTGGTCGCGGCTCGGCTCGGACGCACTCGGTTGATCGACAATATGCCGGTAAAACCGGCAGGAATGTAAAACTTCTGGCATGGTATATGCCGAATTAACCATTTCTTTACGCCCCTTTCCCAATCTCGCCGCATCGGAAGGACCGATCATGCAATAGAGGGGCATGTGAGATGGCTAACAGTCTGAAGTCTGCGACGTTTCTGATCGAGAGTAAGCTCGCGGCGGCCGCGCGCGGCGACATCAACGCCTATTTTGAGCTAGGCGTGGCGTTCTCCACCGGTGGTCACGGGGTCAATGTCGACCTGATCGAGGCGCACAAATGGTTCAATCTCGCTGCCGTCAAGGGCCATGAGGAAAGCCAGCTGTGCCGCGCCGAAATCTCGGAAGAGATGACCGCACGGCAGATCGCCGAAGCCCAGCGCGAAGCCCGCGCTTGGCTCCAGCAGATCGCAGCGCGCGCCGCCTGAAGGCCTAGAGTGATTTCGAGTGAAATGGAACATTTCACGGCTCGGAAATCACGGTAAAACAGAAAGTTAGACCCAGCTTTTGATTCTATCAAAAGCGAACGGGGTCTAGCGCGCTGCCTTGCGGTAGCGTTCGAACCAGGCGATGATCGCCGACGCCTTGGCCGCGCTTTGCGATGGCCTGGCCGCGATGCCGCCATGGCTCGCGCCCGGTACCTTGACCAGCGCCGTGGGCACGCCCACGAGCTTGAGCGCGGTGTAATATTGCTCTGACTCGCTCACCGGGGTGCGATAATCCTCGCTGCCGACGACGACCAGCGTCGGCGTCTTCACATTGGCGACCAGCGACAGCGGCGAGCGCGCCCAGTAGCTCGCCTGGTCTTCCCAGGGCAGCTTGCCGAACCAGTATTTCGCAAAAAAGGCCGGGCCATCGGCGGTCAGCGCCTGGCTGGTCCAGTTGATCACCGGCTTCTGGGTGGCCGCTGCCTTGAACCGCGTCGTCTTGCCGACAATCCAGCTGGTCAGCACCCCGCCGCCCGAACCACCGGTGACGAACAGCTGGTCGGGATCAGCGACGCCATCGGTAATCGCCTTGTCGACCATCGAGATCAGATCGTCATAGTCATTGCCCGGATAGGCATGGTGGATCAGATTGGCGAACTCCGCGCCATAGCTGGTCGATCCGCGCGGATTGACCGAGAGCACCGCATAGCCCGCAGCGGCATAGAGCTGGTTGTCGGTCGAGAAATGCGGGCCATAGGCGGCGAAGGGTCCGCCATGAATTTCGAGCACCAAGGGCACGCGCTGGCCCGCGACATGGCCGGGCGGCAGCGTCAGCCAGCCTTCGACCTCGCGGCCGTCGAACGAGGAGGCGACGGTCATCTTGCGCACCTCGCCCAGCCGCTTCGAGGCCATCAATGACTGGTTCAGCCGTGTCAGCGCGCGCGTCTTGCCGCCGCTCGCCAGCATGACATCGGCAGGCTTGGTCGCGTTGCCGCCCGAATAGGCGATCGCGCCGTTTTTCGCGACGCTGAACGATCCGCCCGAATAGGGCCGGTCGAGCGCCGGGCCGGTCAGGCCGCGGACGATCTCGCGCACCGATCCGTCGAGCCCGATGCGCGCGACCAGCGTCTCGCCATGATCGTCATATTGCGCGATCAGCGCCTGGCCGTCGGGGGCCCAGACCATCGCGTCGATGCTGCGGTCGAGCGACGGGGCCACCGCGCGTTTGCCGCTGCCGTCGCGGTTCATCACATAGGCCTGCGCGTTGTGATAGCCGAGCAGCTTGTCGTCGAAACCGAGATAGGCGATCCTGCTGCCATCGGGCGAGACGACGGGCGAGGCGTCGGGCCCGTCGCGATCGGTCAGCGCGCTGATCGTGCCGGTGGCGATGTCGAGCGCGTAGATTTCGGCGTCCTGCGGGTCGTTCTCCCAATTGGGCGAACGGTTGCCGCTGAAATAGAGCGTCTGCCCGTCGCGGCTCCAGGTAAGGCCGCCGCCATCATGATAGTCGCCGAAGCTCAGCTGGCGCGGCGCGCCGCCGGTCGCGGGCACGACGAAGATCTTGTCGAAACCGGGTTTCAGATAGCCCGCCCCATCGGCGCGATAGGTCAGCAGGTCATAGGTCTCGAGCGGTGCGGCCCAGGTCGCGCCCTCGGGCTTTTCGGGCGCCTTGCCCAGCTTCAGCCCCTCGGCGGGGACGAACATCGTGTACGCGATCTGGCTGCCATCGGGAGACCAGGCGATGTTGCCGGGGCTTTCGGGAAGGCCGGTGATCCGGACCGACTGGCCGGTGCCGACCCAGCGCACGTACAGCTGCGGCGCGCCGCCTTCCGCCGTCGAGACATAGGCGAGGCGCTTGCCATCGGGCGACCAGCGCGGCTGGCTGTGGCTGCCGGGTCCGGCGGCGAGCGGGGTCAGCTCGCCGCTGGCATTGTCGATCAGCCAGATCGAAGAGACCGCCTTGTCGCTCATCACGTCGTTGGCGCGGCGGACGAAGGCAGTCCTGCCGCCATCGGGCGAGATCTGCGGATCGGCGGCAACCTCGAGCGAGAACAGGTCCTGCCCGGTCAGCCGAGTATCGGGCGCGTTCTGCGCCATCAAGGGGGCGGGACTGGCACAGGCGAGCAGCAGGGCGGCAAGACGGATCGTGCGCATAGGTGAGGCTTTCTGTTGGAAGAACAAAGGCTTGGAAGGGCGACAGGCGATGATCGTGCGCCGGGTTGCGCCCCGCGTCAAGCCTGTCGCTCGCCCTTGCGGAAAGGCAGCATCTCGGTGAGCATTTCGCGATCGGCAGCGACCGCCGCGCGCTCGCGTTTCAGGAAATCGGCGACCGCGCGGCGGAAGTCGGGGTCGGGGATATAATGCGCAGACCAGGTGAGCTCGGGCGCATAGCCGCGCGCCATCTTGTGCCCGCCCTGCGCGCCTGCCTCGACACGTCTCAGTCCGCGCGCCAGCGCCGCGTCGATCGCCTGATAATAGCACAGCTCGAAATGCAGGAACGGCTTGTCGACGGTGCAGCCCCAATAGCGGCCATAGAGCGTGTCGCTGCCGATAAAGTTGAGCGCCCCGGCGATCGGGTGCCCATCGACCTGGGCCAGGATCAGCAGGATGCGATCGGCCATGGTCCGGCCCATCAGGCTGAACGCCTCGCGGGTCAGGTACGGATGGCCCCATTTGCGCGCGCCGGTATCCTGGTAGAAGATCCAGAACGCGTCCCAATGCGCTTCGGTGATCGCATCGCCGGTCAGGTGGACGATCTCGACCCCCTCCTGCGCCCGCGCGCGCTCCTTGCGCAGGTCCTTGCGCTTGCGCGACGTGAGCGAGCCGAGAAAGCCCTCGAAATCGCCATAGCCATCATCATGCCAGTGGAACTGCGTGTCCGACCGCATCAGCCAGCCCGCCTGTTCGAACAGCGGCAGCTGCGCAGGCTCGATAAAGGTCGCGTGGACCGACGACAGCCCGTTCTGGTCGGCAAGATTTTCGGCGGCGCTCAGGATTGCCGGCGCCCATGCGGGGTCTGCGAGCAGCAGGCGCGGACCGGTCGCGGGCGTGAACGGTACCGAAATCTGCAGCTTGGGATAATAATGCCCGCCCGCATTTTCCCAGGCATGCGCCCAGCTATGGTCGAACACATATTCGCCCTGGCTATGGCTTTTCAGATAGGCGGGAAGCGCGGCGACCAGCCTGCCGTCCTCGCCCCTGATCGTGATCGGCGCAGGGTTCCAGCCGGTGCCGCGCCCGACACTGCCCGAGGCTTCGAGCAGGCTCAGGAACGCATGGCTGACGAACGGATTGTCGGGTCCTGCCAGCACGTCCCATTGCGCCGCATCGAGCGCGGCGATGCTGCGACCGACCTCGGCGGTGATCGCGCGTTCGCTCATGGATGGAGTCGGGGCTGGGGCTGGCCGCGCTCGTAGATCGGCGCGTCGGCATGTTCTGCGGCGATGGCATGCTGCTCGTCGGTGCGCACCGTCCAGGTCAGCACCGGCAACCCGCGCGCGCGCTGGGCAGCGGCGAAACTGCTCGGCAGGTCGCGGATGTCGTAGGCGAGGAAGTCGGGCTTCGCCTGCCACAGGTCGCGGTGGCGTCGGAGATTGCCCTTCCAGCCGCGCGCCTCTTCCTCGGTGATGACGAGGCCACGCGTGATATGCTTGGCCTGCCGCCGGAACCAGGCGCCCACGGCGGGATCGAAGCTCATCACCGCGGCCTTGCCGCCATAGCCTTCGAGCGCGCGCCGCACCGCGAGGCACAGCGGTGCGACATGGCCGCTCTCGGTCTTGATCTCGATCAGGATCGGCGCGCGCCCGCGCACCACGCCCAGCACCGCGCCGAGCTCGGCGATCGCGCCATTCTGGCCGAGCAGGCGGATCTGGGTCAGTTCCGCAGCGGTCTTGCTGGCGACGCGGCCCTGCGCGAGGGTCAGCCGGCCGAGCGAGAAGTCGTGGAACACCACCGCGCGGTTGTCGACGCTTCGCTGGACATCGCATTCGATGCCATGCCCCGCCGCGATCGCCGCGGTGAACGCGGGCAGCGCGTTTTCCAGCACCGGCCCGTCCCACATGCCGTCATGCAGACCGCGATGGGCATAAGGCTGTTCACCCAGCCAGGCGATGCGTCGCTGCGCTGGCGCCGGGGCCAGCCAGCGGTCAAGCAGGCCGAACGGCGACAATGGCATCGATTTCCACCGCAGCGCCGAGCGGCAGCACCGGCACGCCCACCGCGCTGCGCGCATGCTGGCCGGCGGGGCCGAATACCTGCACCATCAGGTCCGATGCGCCATTGGCGACCTTGGGCTGGGCGGTGAACTCGGGCGTGCTCGAGATGAACGCGCCGAGCTTGACGATCCGCTCGACCCGGTCGAGCGAGCCCAGCGCGGCCTTCATCTGTGCGATCAGCATGATGCCGCAGGCGCGCGCGGCGGCCTCGCCCTGCTCCAGCGAGACATTCTCGCCCAGCCGCCCGGTGGCGACCTTGCCGTCGATGAAAGGCAGCTGGCCCGAGATATAGAGCAGGCCGCCCACTTCCACGGCGGGGACATAGGAGGCGACGGGCGCGGCGGGCTGGGGCAGTTCGACGCCCAGTTCGGCGAGCTTCATTTCGATCGTGTCGGTCATGGTCTTTTCAAGTCCTGCAGGAAAGGGGGATCAGGCGGCGGCCTGAATGCCGGGCGCGTGCACGCCCGCAGCGAAGCGCTCGAGAATCCAGGCGAGCGCCTCGTCCCAGCGGTCGATCCGCGCATGCGCGTGGCCGGCATCGGCGGCGCAGGCGATGTGCGGCGCCAGGCCTTCCTCGCCGACCATGTGCAGCCGCCAGACATGCGGCGCATGCTCGGCGGCGGACTGGTGATGCTGCGGAAGGTCGTCGACGAAGATCGCGACGCTGGGATTGTGCTCCTCGACGATCCGGCGGAGCGGCTCGCCCTTGGGGCCCTGGTTGCACACCACGCGGTGATGCAGGCCGAAGCGCGCCAGCTGCTCGCTGCGCGCCTGCTGGCGGTCATCCATCAGATTGGTCAGCACCACGATATCGGCATGCTCGGCAATGGCCTGCAAGGCTTCGACCGCGCCGGTGATCGGCGTCTGGCGGTGCATCTCGGTATCGAAGAATCCGCCGAGCAGCGGCCAGATGTCGCCCGGCTTCACCGCCTCGCGCGTCTTGCGGTCGATCAGCGCCTTGGCGAAATCGCCGCCGGAAAAGTCGAAATCGATGTCATGCTTTTCGTCCAGCCACGCCTTGAACGGCGCGACCATGTACAGCAGCACCTCGTCACAATCGGTGACCAGCAGCGGGCGGGGAGGGGCAGTCGTCGCGGTCACAAAAAACTCCATCTCGTTCAATGCTGGCGTTCCAGCTCGATACGCGCGTTGACCAGACGGACCGGCGTCGTGCCGATCGCGTCGGCCGCTGCCACGAGATCCGCCTCATAGCCTTCCAGATAGCGGATGATCTCTGACAGGATCCGCGGGTTGTTGGCACCGCCGCGCAAATCCTCCACCGTCATCCCGGTCAGCGCGAGCAGCCGAGAGGCGCGGTCCTGATCGCCGAGCAGCCATCCCAGTGCCATCAGCGCGAGGGTGGCTGCATCATCCTTTTCGTGCTCGTCTGCCCCGATTGTGTCGCTCACGGCTTTCGCCTACATCCCCGTTTGTGATCAACCCACCGGACGTTCGGGACCGGCAGATTGGATAAGCGGTTCAGTGGCAAAAAGAGTGCTGGTTGTCGAGGATAACGACCTTAATCGCAAACTTTTCTGCGATCTGCTCAGCGCGCATGGCTTCGCGGTCGAGGGGCTGGCCGATGGCCGCGAGGTGATGGAACGCGCGCGCCAGTTCGTGCCCGGCCTCATCATCATGGACATCCAGCTGCCGCATGTCAGCGGGCTGGAGCTGATCGAGGCGATCAAGGCCGATCGCGACCTGCGCCTGATCCCGATCATGGCGGTGACCGCCTATGCCGGCAAGGGCGACGAGGATCGCATCCGCGCCGCCGGAGCCGAGGGCTATGTCTCCAAGCCGGTCTCGATCGGTCCGTTCATGGCGGCGGTGAACGCGCTCGTCTGAGCCGCGCCCACCGCCTGCATGTCCGTCAGATTCGCTCGATGATGATGGCAGGCGCCATGCCGCCCGCCGCGCACATCGTGATCAGGCCATAGCGGCCGCCCGAACGCTCCAGCTCGTCAAGCGCGGTGCCGATCAGCATCGATCCGGTCGCGCCGATCGGATGGCCGAGTGCCATTGCGCCGCCGTTGATGTTCACCTTCTCGCGGTCGAGATCGAGATCGCGGATGAACTTTTCGGCGACGACCGCGAACGCCTCGTTGATTTCCCAGACGTCGATATCGTCCTTGCTGAGCCCTGCGCGCTCGAGCGCCTTCTTTGCGGCGGGGACGGGCGCGTTGAGCATCAGCGTCGGATCGTCGCCCATGTTGACATAGGTCACGACGCGCGCGCGGGGCTTGAGGCCGTGCTTGTCGGCATAATCCTTCGAGGTCAGCAGCAGTGCGGCCGCGCCATCGACCACGCCCGAGCTGTTGCCCGCGTGGTGCACATGCTCGATCTTCAGATCGGGATAGCGGCGGTTGATCTGCTTGCGGAAGGTCGTGCCGCCGATCTCGAAATCGGCCATGCCGGCAAAGGCGGGCTTCAGTGCGGCCAGGCTCTCGGCGGTGGTGTCAGGCCGGGGAAATTCTTCCTTGTCGAGCGCGACGGTTCCGTCGGGATTGTGCACCGGCACCACCGACTTGTCGAACCGGCCTTCGGCGATCGCGCGCGCGGCGCGCTGCTGGCTGACGAGCGCGAGCGCATCGAGGTCCTCGCGCGAAATGCCCTCCATCGAGGCGATGGCATCGCCGCACACGCCCTGGTGCGATTGCGGGTGCAGTTCGTCGAGCGCGGGATTGTGCGATCCCATCAGCGGCGGCGGCATCCCGGCATTGGCCTCGGCGGCGGCGACGACCTGGGTATAGCTCATCATCTCGGTGCCGCCGGCGATGACGCAGTCTTCCATGCCCGACATGATTGCGGCGGTGGCGAGGTTCACCGAGGTGATGCCGCCGCCGCAGAAGCGGTCGAGCGTCATGCCGCTCGCCTTGATGTCATAGCCCGCCGCGAGCGCCGCCATGCGACCGAGATCGCCGCCCTGCTTGCCCTTTTGCGTCGAGGTCGACCAGATCACGTCATCGACCGTCGCGGTGTCGAGGTGATTGCGCTCCTTGATTGCCTTGAGCACGGTCGCGGCGAGATCCTGCGGGTGCAGGTGCGACAGCGCGCCCTTGCCGGGCTTGCCGACCCCGCGCGGGGTACGGACGGCATCGATGATATAGGCTTCGGCCATGTTTCGGCTCCTCTTCGACTGATTTAATCGTTCAATTAAACCAGTCGGAAGCGCCCGGCAAGCCTATTCCAGCGTCTCGAGCATTTCGTTGTTCTCGAGCCAGTCCGCCTCGACCTCGGCGAGCTCATCCGCAATCTTCGAGCGGCGGCGCGAGAGCTCGCTCATGGTGAGCTTCGCCAGTTCGCCGCTGGCGGAGGCCGGATCGAACATCGCGCGGTCGATCTCGCTGACCCTGGCCTGGAGCGACGCGATCTGCTTTTCGGCCGCGCTGACCTTGGCGCGGATCTGGCGCAACTGTTCGCGGCGCTCGGCCTCTGCCTTCTTGTCCTTCTTCGCCTTGGGCTTCGCCTCGCCCTTGGGCTGGTTCACGCCCAGAATGAAGTCGATATAGTCGTCCATGCTGCCCGCATATTCGGTGGCCGTGCCGTTATCGACCAGCACCAGCCGGTCGGCGGTCAGTTCCACCATGTGCCGGTCATGGCTGATCAGCAGCACCGCGCCCGAATAGTCGTTGAGCGCCTGGACCAGCGCCTCGCGGGCATCGACGTCGAGATGGTTGGTCGGCTCGTCGAGGATCAGCAGATGCGGCGCGTCGCGGGTGATCAGCGCCAGCGCCAGCCGTGCGCGCTCGCCTCCCGAGAGCGTGCCGACCTGCGCCGTCGCCCGGTTGCCCGAGAAGCCGAACCGGCCGAGCTGCGCGCGCACCGCCGCCGGGGTCTTGCCCTGCATCGCGCGGGTCATCTGTTCGAGCGGGGTGCTGTCCGGCTCGAGCTCCTCGACCTGATACTGGGTGAAATAGCCGACCTGCATCTTGCCTGCGGTATTCATCGCGCCGTCCATCGGGGCGAGCTGCGCGGCGAGCAGCCGGGCGAGCGTGGTCTTGCCGTTGCCGTTGCGCCCGAGCAGCGCGACCCGGTCCTCGGGATCGATCCGCAGGTTGAGCCGCTGGAGGATCGGCTTGGCCTCCGCATAGCCGACCGCTGCCAGATCGAGCGTGATCAGCGGCGGCTTGAGCTCGGAGGGGCTCGGGAAATCGAAGCTCAGCGAGGGGTCCTCGATCAGTGCGGTGATCGGCTGCATCTTGGCGAGCATCTTCGCGCGCGACTGCGCCTGCTTGGCGGTGGAGGCGCGGGCCGAGTTGCGCGCGATATAATCCTGCAGCTTGGCGCGCTGGGCGTCCTGCGCCTGCTTGGCGGCGGCGAGCTGCGCCGCGCGTTCGGCACGCTGACGCTCGAAACTGTCATAGCCGCCGGGATAGAGCGTCACCTTGCCGCCCTGCAGGTGCAGGATATGGTCGACGACATTGTTGAGCAGGTCGCGTTCGTGGCTGATGACGATCAGCGTGGCGGGATAGGCCTTGAGGAAATTCTCGAGCCACACGGTCGCTTCGAGATCGAGATGGTTCGACGGTTCGTCGAGCAGCAGCACGTCGGGCTGCGAGAACAGCAGCGCGCCCAGCGCGACGCGCATCTTCCAGCCGCCCGAAAAGCTGTCGAGCGGGCGGTTCTGCATCTCCTCGTCGAAGCCGAGGCCGGTGAGGATGATCGCCGCGCGCGAGGGGGCACTGTACGCGTCGATCGCGAGCAGCCGTTCGTGCACATCGCCCAGCCGGTCGGGATCGGTGCAGGTCTCGGCCTCTGCGAGCAAGGCGGTGCGCTCGACATCGGCGGCGAGCACGGTGTCGAGCGGGGTGGCATCGCCATGCGGCGCTTCCTGCGCGACATAGCCCAGCCGCGCGAGCCGCGGCATCTCGATCTCGCCGTCATCGGGCTCGAGCTCGCCGATCATCACCTTCATCAGCGTCGACTTGCCCGCGCCGTTGCGCCCGATCAGGCCGACGCGGCTGCCCGGCGGGATCGCCGCCGTCGCGCCGTCCAGGATGGTGCGGCCGCCCAGGCGCACGGTGATATTGTTCATCGAAAGCATGGGCGCAGCGCCTATCAGCAGACGCGGCTTTCGCCAAGCGGTCCGATGCTGCGGCGCAGCGAAAAGGCTTGCGCCCGCATGAACGGACTGCGCGATCCGATACACTTTGCGACACTTTTGCCGCGCGCACGGCAAATCTGTGCGACAATGCCGGGCTAGAAGGGCGGTCATGGAAGCTGCACCGGACCCCTGATCGCCCCCTGCTAGCCGGGTCGGCGCGGCTTCCGACTCCTATCCCCCCAAGTGAGACCGAAGGAATGACTCCGATGAAAAAGACCATGATCGCAGGCGCCGCACTGGCGGCGATGCTCTCCGGCAGCATGGCGCTGGCACAGCCCGCTCCCGGCCAGAAGCGTGGACCCGATGCCAACCAGGACGGCGTCGTCACGCAGGAAGAAGCGCGTGCGCAGGCCGCGAGGATGTTCGAGCGCATCGATTTCAACAAGGACGGAAAGATCGACAAGGCCGATCGCGATGCCCGGATGGCAGAGCGGTTCAAGAAGATGGACACCGACGGCAGCGGCGAGGTCAGCCTGGCCGAGATGACCGCCGCGCGCGAAGCCCGCCAGGCCAAGCGTGCCGAGCGCATGGCGATGCGCGCCGATCGTGGTCCCGGCGAGCCGGGCGCACGGATGGGCGGCAAGATGCGCGGCGGCCCCAAGATGGGCATGCGCGGCGGACGCGGCATGCGTGGCGGCATGATGCGGCTCGATACGAACAAGGATGGCGCGATCACGCTCGCCGAGTTCGAGGCGGGCGCGATCGAGCGCTTCAACCGCCATGATGCCAACAAGGACGGCAGGATCACCCAGGAAGAGCGCGCCGCCGCGCGCGAGGCGATGAAGCAGCGCTGGCAGCAGCGCCGCGCCGCGCCGCAGGGCTGATCCCCCGCCGCTTCCGACCTTCCGGCCCCGGGCGCAGACTCCCCTATGCGTCCGGGGCCGGTTGCCTTTCGCCCCCGCACCCGGCACATGCTGACATCCGATGACCGATCCCGTCCATATCCTGCTGATCGATGACGAGCCGACCCTGCGCGAGCCGCTGGCCGAATATCTGACCGGCCAGGGATTTGCCGTGACCGAGGCGGGCGATGCGGCCCGGGCGCGCACGCTCATGCGCGACCAGCGCTTCTCGATCCTGCTTCTCGATATCATGATGCCGGGCGAGGATGGCCTGAGCCTCTGCCGCCATGTCGCCGCGCAAACCGAAACGCCTGTCATCCTGCTCACCGCTAAGGGCGAGGCGATGGACCGCATCATCGGGCTGGAAATCGGCGCGGACGATTATGTCGTCAAGCCGTTCGACCCGCGCGAGCTGGTGGCGCGGATCAAGACCGTGCTGCGCCGTGTCGCGCGTGTGCCCCAGCCCGCCGAGGACGAGCCGCAGGGCTTCGAGTTCGATGGCTGGACGCTCGATACCGTCAAGCGCCGGCTGACCGACCCCGATGGCGCACTGGTCCCCATATCCACTGCCGAGTTCAAGCTGCTCCAGGTGTTCTGCGAGCATGCCGGACACGTGCTCAACCGCGATCAGCTGCTCGACCTCGCGCACGGCCGCGAGGCGCATCTTTTCGACCGCGCGATCGACAACCAGATCAGCCGGTTGCGCAAGAAGGTGGAGGCGGACAACCGTTCCCCGCGCCTGATAAAGACCGTCTGGGGCGGCGGCTATACGCTCGCCGCGCGCGTCCGCCGACTCGCCAGCCCGGATGCGCCATGAGCGCGTTCCAGCGGCTCTGGCCGTCGAGCCTGGCGGGGCGTCTGCTGCTGACCATCGCGCTGGCGCTGCTCGCTGGCCAGCTGCTCAACGCGGCGTTGCTGGTGCGCGGCCAGCGCGAGGCGGCGCTCGATCGCGTCGCCGCCGAGGCCTCGGTCCGGCTGATCGCCGCGACCGACCGACTGGAGCAGGGGCGGCCGCTGCGCGAGCGGTTTCTGGGCCGGATCGGGCGCGCGCCGGGGGCGCGGTTCCGCCGGACCGAACTGACCCCAACCTCACCGATCGGGCCGGGCATGGAGCCGGTGCCGGGCCTGGTATCGCGGCTCCATGCGGTGCTGCCCAGCTATGGCGTGACCTATTCCCGCATCGAGGCAGCCAGCATGGCCGCGCCGCCGCGCTCGCGCCGGGTCGACCGGCTGGCGGCGGAAATCGGCGGGCGCAGCAATGATCGCGTGCGCACGCTGGCCGTGATCGCAATCCAGCGACCCGACGGCCAGTGGCTCAGCGTGCGCGTGCCCGTGCCCGAAGCCTCGGGCCGCATCCTCGCATCGATCGCCTTGCAGACGGTCGTGCTCTATATCATCATGCTGGTGCCGCTGGTCTGGCTGACCCGGCGGATCGCGCGCTCGATGGGCACGCTGCGCGAGGGCGTGGCGCATTTCGAGCAGACGCAGGAGCCGCGCGCAATCGAGCCGAGCGGCCCCAGTGACCTTGCCGATCTCACCCGATCCTTCAACGCGATGAGCGCGCGGATCGCCGCGATGCTGAACGAGAAGGACGTGATGCTCGGCGCGATCGGGCATGATCTGAAGACCCCGCTCGCCGCGCTGAGGGTGCGCGTCGAATCGGTGCCCGACGACCGCCAGCGCGAGCGGATGGTCGCGAGCATCGACGACATCACCCGCACGCTCGACGATATCCTGACGCTTGCGCGGATCGGACGGACGGGCGAGGAACGCGAGCCGGTCAATCTGGGTGCGCTGGTCGAGATGATCGCCGACGAATATCGCGATCTCGGCCAGGATGTCGCGCTCGCCGATACGCCGCGCATCGTCGTTCCGCTGCAGTTGACCTGGATCCGCCGCGCGCTGCGCAACATCATCGGCAATGCGGTGCGCTATGGCGCGCGGGCGCGGGTCAACATCGCGCAGGTGCCGGGCAGGGTGTCGATCACCATCGACGATGACGGCCCCGGTATTCCCGACGACCAGATCGAACGGATGTTCGAACCCTTCACCCGGCTTGAGGCCTCGCGCAACATGGCCACCGGGGGCACGGGCCTGGGCCTCACGCTCGCGCGCGCGATCCTGCACCAGCATGGCGGCGCGCTGCGGCTCGAGAACCGGCGCGGGCCGGGCGGTGCGGTCGAGGGACTGCGTGCGGTGCTGACGCTGCCGATGGGGTGAGTGCGCAAGGAAGCGAGGGCAGAACAACAAACTCCCCTCCCCAAAAGGCAGGGGAACGCGCGATGGTGCAGCGGCGATGCCCGGTCTCTCCCCTCCCCTTGGGGAGGGGCAGGTCCGGCTTGCCGGACCGGGGTGGGGCGGGAGCACGACCGTTCGCGCA
>AYSC01000038.1 GCA_000503195.1 Blastomonas sp. CACIA14H2 | reverse complement strand
TAAACGCCTACGAGGAGCTAGCACCCCTCCACCATTCGCTTCGCGAACGGTCCCCCTCCCCCTGCAGGGGAGGATTTTCAAGCCCCTAGCCCTCGACGTCGATATGCATCGAATAGGCGAAGCGGTCGCCGGGATGGTGGCTGACCGAGAGTTCGAACAGCCGTCCGTTCTGGTCGTGATAGCAGCGCAGGATACGCAGGCAGGCGGAACGGCGCGGGATATCGAGCGCGGCGGCGACCTCGGCGCTCGCGGGGACCGCCTGGATGTCCTGCGTCACCTTGGACATCGAGAGCCTCGCGGCGTTGCTGATGAACTGGAACAGCGTGTTGGCGCCGGGGTTGATCTGCTGGTCGGCAGCGTCGGCGGGCGGCAGGATTTCCGCGACCGCAGCGGCGAGATCGGCGATGACATAGGCTTCGGTCAGCGCGATCGGCTGGCCATCGCTGACCTGGCGGCGCACGCCACGAAAGCGGAACCACTTGTCGCTGACCGGCATCGCGATCTGCACCGCGATGGCCTTGGGCAGCGCCTGAAGCCCCAGGTGATCATAGGCGATGCGCGTATCGCGCGCATATTGCAGAATCTCACCGACGTTGGACAGCGGCTGGTGCAGCGCGCCACCGCGCGCCGCCGCGGGTTGGACGACGGTGCCCGAGCCACGCCGGCGGGCGATCAGCCCCTCGACCTGCAAGCGGCGCAGCGCCTCGCGCACGGTAAAGCGGCTGACGCCATATTCGGCGCACAGCGCGCTCTCGGTCGGGAAGCTGGCATTGCCCGCCAGCTCGCCCGAAAGGATGCGCGCGCGCAATTCGTCGGCAAGCTGCTGGTAGCGCGGCTTGTCGGCCGATTTGTCCCCCGATTTCTCGGGTGCCTTGTCGATCAGGGTATCACTGGCCTCTGCGCGGCGGTTCAACGCGTGCTCCTGCTCCATCATCGCTCTGCGGATGCCATCGCATGACCGCCGCGAGCCTCATCCAGCGGCTTAGCGCACATTTGGCCCGTTCGCCAAACGAAAGCGACCGGGCCCGGGCGCGGCTGCATCTGCTCGACTGGCTGGCCTGTGTCGCGGGTGCGCGCCAGGCCCCGGTCGCCGCGGTCGCGCGCATGGCCGAGCCCGACATGCTCACCCGCGCCGCCTTGCTCGGAAATGTGCTCGAGATGGACGATGTCCACCGCGCCGCGCTGCTCCACCCCGGCCCTGTCATCTGGCCCGCTGCGCTGTCGGCGGCGCGGCAGGAAAAATGCGGCATGGATGCGCTGCTCGATGGCGCGGTGCGCGGGTATGAGGCGATGATCGCGGTCGGCGCGACCTTCGATGCGTACCATTATGCGCATTTCCACCCGACCTCGACCGCAGGCGGCTTTGGCGGCGCGGCGGCGGCGGCCTCGATCTTCGCCTTGGATGAAGCGGCAACGGGCTGGGCGCTGGGCAATGCCGCCTCGGTCACCGGCGGACTGTGGCGGATGCGGCACGAGGACGTAATGACCAAGGCGATGCACGCCGCCCGCGCGGCGCTGGAGGGGCTTTGGTTGTCGCGGCTGGCGCGGCAGGGCTTTACCGGACCAGTCGCAGCGCTGGAAGGCGAACAGGGCCTCTACGCCGCGATGGTGCGCGAGCCGAGGCCGATGGTGCTGGACGAGGCTTGGCTGATCCATGCGGTGAGCTTCAAGCCCTGGGCCGCGTGCCGCCACGCGCACCCCGCGATCGACGGCGCGATCGAGCTGCGCGCAGCGGGCAAGCTGAACCTGCCGGTGACGGTCGAGACCTATGCCGATGCGCTCAAGTTCTGCGACCGGCCGCACCCGGTTACCGAGCTCGATGCCAAATTCTCGATCCAGCATGCCATTGCGGTGATTGCCGACGGGCGCAATGCGACGCCCGAAGATTTCACGCCCGAGGCCATCACCACGCTGGCGGAGAAGCGCGCGCAGGTGAGCGTGCGCGAGGCGGCGGAGTTCACGTCGGCCTATCCGCAGCATTTCGGCGCGCGCGTCATTGCCACGCCCCTCCCTGGCCAGGGAGGGGAACAGGTTGTTCTGACCGATGCGCGCGGCGATCCGGAGCGCCCCGCCGGCCCCGACATGCTGGGCGCCAAGCTCGACAGCCTGGTCCGCTGGGGCGGCCTCAAGCCCGTGGAAGCCGACCGCGCGGCCGAGATCGCGCTCAACGGCACAAGCGTCGGCGCTCTGCTGGCGCTGATCGAGGACTGGCTCGCATGAGCGCGACCGATAACCTTCTGGCGTTCGTGCGCGCCGAGCATCGGCTGCCGGCCGAGATAGGCGCCGCGGCGCTGCACCTGCTCGGCGATACGCTGGCGGTGGGAGCAGCCGGCGCGACCGCACCGGGGGCCGATGGCGTGCTGGCCGCTGCGCGCGGCTGGGGCACCGGCGAAGACGCACGGTTGATCGGGTCGGACGAGCGCCTGCCCGCTGCCTCGGCGGCATTCGTCAACGGCTTCCGCATCCACTGCCTGGAATGGGACGCGGTGCACGAGCCCGCCGTGGTGCACGCGATGTCGGTGGTCACCGCGGCGCTGGGCGCGAGCATCGACCGGATGGGCGGCTGCGATCCCGACGCCGCGCTCACCGCGCTCGCCATCGGGGTCGATATTGCCGCCGGGCTCGGTGTTGCCGCGACCAGCCCCCTCACTTTCTTCCGCCCCGCCACCGCCGGGTGCATCGGCGCGGCGCTGGCTGTGGCGCGGATCGAAGGCGTCGAGCCGCTCGAGGACGTTCTGGGCCTCGCCTATTCGTCGGTCGCAGGCACCATGCAGGCGCATGTCGAGGGGTCGATTGCGCTGCCGCTTCAGGTCGCCAATGCCGCGCGCGCGGCGGTCGCCTCGGTCGATCTGGTCAGGGCCGGGCTGACCGGCCCGCATGACGCGCTCGAGGGGCCGTTCGGCTATTTCCGGCTGATCGATCAGGGCGATCTTGCCAGCTATACGCGCGATCTGGGCCGTATCTGGCGCATCGGCGAGATCAGCGTGAAGCCCTATCCCTCGGGTCGCGCGAGCCATGCGGTGCTGGGGACGATCGCCGACCTGCAGCTCGATCCCGGCGAGGTCGAAGCGATCGAGGCGCACGTTCCGCCGCTGATCGCGCGGCTGGTGGGGCGTCCGCCGGTTGCCGACATGACCCCCGCGTATGCGCGGCTGTGCCTGCCGGTGCTGACTGCGCTGATGCTGACCGACGGCCGCATCGATCCGCGCCGCTTCGTGCCCGAAACGCTCGCCGATCCCGCGATCCGCGCGCTGGCGGACCGACTGGTCATCACGGTCGACGGCAATCCCGATCCCAATGCGCTGTTTCCGCAGCGACTTGTCGTCCGCCTGACCGATGGCCGCACCATCGAGCGCGCCATCCCGCACACCCTGGGCAGCCCCGATGCGCCGCTTTCGCATGCAGGCACCGCCGCCAAGCGCGCGCTGGCCCGCGAACTGGCGGAGGATGGGCCCGACGCGCGGGTGTTCGACGATCCGCTCCAGTATTTTGCCAACCCACATCCGTTTGTCCCGAGCGAAGTCGAGGAACGCGCGCCGAGGTCCCTCGACTTCGCTCGGGACAAACGGGGATAAGCCACGGAAACCGCATGACCTTCCCCAGCTATTTCGAAGCCTTTGACGCGAAACAGATGCTCGCCGACTATCCCGTCGGCGATGCGTTCATGCAGCGCTATACCGGCATGAGCCGCGACGAGCTGTTCGCGATCCAGGACCGCCAGTTCCGCCGCCTGATGCAGCGCGGCTGGCAGATCCCCTTCTACCAGCGGCTCTGGGGCAATGCCGGGATCGAGCCGGGCGACATCCAGGGGCTGGCCGACATCACCAAGCTGCCGGTGTACGACAAGTCCGACCTGATGGCCTCGATCGCCGATCATCCGCCGCTCGGCGATTTTGCCGGCATCGACATGGCCGACCCGTCGCGCGCGCCTTCGATCTTCCACACCACATCGGGCACCACCGGCCGTCCGCAGGCGCTGCTGTTCGGCCCCAAGGGGCGCGAGATCACCAACCTGCTGGTCGGACGGATGTACCGCTGGCAGGGGCTGCAACCGAGTGACGTCATCCAGTCGGTCTATGGCCATGGCATGATCAATGGCGGCCATTATATCCGCGAGGCGATCACCCATTTCACCAACTCGCTGTTCCTCTCCGCCGGGACCGGCATCGAGACTCGATCGCTGAACCAGGTCAATCTGATGGCCGATTTCGGCGTCACCGTGCTGGTCGGCTTCGTCGACTATATCCGCAAGCTCGCCGACACGGCGGTCGCTGAAAGGCTTCTCGACCAGATCAATATCCGCATGATCGTCGGCCATCTCGGCACCGAGGACCGCGCCTCGGTCGAGGCGGCCTGGGGCGGGGCCAAGGCGTTCGACTGGTATGGCGTGGGCGATACCGGGTCGATCGCGGGCGAAGGCCCCGAGCGCGACGGCCTCTATGTCTGGGAGGATGCGCAATATCTGGAACTGCTTGATATCGATACCGGCCAGCCGGTTGCCCATGGCGAGACCGGCGACATGGTGGTCACCTGCCTGTTCAAGGACGATGTCGCCCCCTGCATCCGCTTCAACACGCACGACATCACGCATGAGCTGACCGGTACCAACGCCACCGGCATGGCGTTCAAGCGGATCGCGGGCTTCAAGGGGCGCAGCGACAACATGGTCAAGCTGCGCGGGATCAACGTCTTCCCGCACGCGATCGGCGCGCTGATCGAGAACCGTGCCGATCTGACCGGCGAGTTCATCTGCCGCCTGGTGCGCGATCCCGCGAGCCAGCGCGACGACATGACCGTGACGCTGGAGAGCCGCGGCGGGACGGATACCGGCGAGCTCGCCGAACTGCTGCGCCGGGGCCTTGGCGTCGAGGTGCAGGTCGATCTGGTCGCGCCCGGCGGCACCGCAGCCCTGACGCAGATCGAGGTGCGGCAGAAGCCGCTCCGTCTGATCGACGAGCGGGGATTGTGAGGGGGTTCGACCAAAGCCCCTCCCCTTCAGGGGAGGGGTTGGGGTGGGGCCGGCGCCCTGCCTCGCCGGTTGTGAGAGTGGGCGCGCATTGCTCCCCACCCAACCCTCCCCTGAAGGGGAGGGGCTGAATGATGCTCGACGCCTTCAACGCCTTTGTCGAGCGCGCGCCCGATGCGCCCGCAACCGACGGCTCCCTTACCGGAATCACCATCGGCGTGAAGGCCAATATCGCGGTCGCGGGCCTGCACTGGACCGCCGGCATGGCGCTGTTTCGAGACCGCATCGCCGAACAGGACGCCGAAGTCGTTGCCAGGCTGCGCGCCGCAGGCGCCAGCATCACCGGCATCGTGAACATGGAAGAGGCCGCGCTCGGCGCGAAGACTGATAACCCCTGGTTCGGACCGACGCACAATCCGCATCGCATGGGCTACACGCCCGGCGGCTCGTCGGGGGGCAGCGGCGCGGCGGTGGCAGCGGGGCTGTGCGATGCCGCGCTGGGCACCGACACCATGGGGTCGATCCGCATTCCGGCGGCCTATTGCGGGGTCTATGGTTTCAAGCCGGCACAGGCGCATGTCAGCCAGCAGGGGCTGGAGTTGGCCGAGAGGGATTTCGACGCCATCGGCCCGCTTGCCCGGTCGCTGGACATGCTGGAACGCGTGGCGCGGGCGATGTCCGACTTTGGCGACGAGACCGGAGCGTCTGGCTGGACAGCGCTGACCGATCTCGGCGGCGTGGAATGCCAGCCCGCCGTGCTGGACGGCTTCACCCGCGCGCGCACGGCCTGTGGCACGGTCGCCGAAATCGCCCTTCCCCATCCGCTCTCGCGCGTACGCTTTGCCGGGTTCATCAAGACCGTCCGCTTCATGGCGGCCCATTTCGCCGAGGCCGATCCCGCCTTGCTCTCGGATCACCTTCGCAAGCTGATCGCCTATGGGCCGCGCCGCAGCGAGGCTGACTGGGCCGAGGACCAGCGCATTCTTGCCGAAACCGCCGACGCGCTGCGCGATGCCATCGCCCGGCATGGCGCACTGCTGCTGCCCACCGCGCCGCAGACCGCCTTCGCGCATTCCGCCGCCGCGCCCGCCAATCAGGCCGACTTCACCTGCCTCGCCAACATCGCAGGCCTGCCCGCTATCAGCCTGCCCGCCGGGTCCAGCACCGACGGCCTGCCGGTCGGCGTCCAGATCATTGCGCTGCCGGGTCAGGAGTCCGACCTGTTCGCTCGCGCCCGCACGCTCGATGCGGCGCTCGCTGCCTATCGCCCGCCCGCCCCCTTGCCTGAAGGAGAATCTCCATGAAGATCATCGTGCTGTTCAACCTCAAGCCCGGCGTCTCGATCAGCGAATACGAAGAATGGGCGCGCACCCGCGACATTCCCGGCGTGAACGCGCTATCGTCGGTGACCAGCTTCACTGTGCACAAGGCGACAGGTCTGTTCGGATCGGACGCCGCCGCGCCCTATCAGTATATCGAGATCATCGACATTCCGGCCATGGACCCGTTCGTGGCCGAGATCAGCACCCCCGAATTTCAGGCGATGGCCGCACCCTTCCAGGATTATGCCGACGCACCGCAGTTCATCCTGACCGAGGATCTGTGATGCGCCGGTTCGAGGGGAAGACGATCGTCGTCACGGGCTCTGGCAAGCACAAGGGGCTGGGCCAGGCGATCCTGCAGCGCTTTGCCGATGAAGGCGCGAACTGCGTCCTGTCTGACCTCGCGATCGATGCCGAGGCCGAGGAGGTCGCAGGCGAACTGCGCTCGCGCGGCGCGAAGGTCGCGACCATCGCCTGCAATGTCGCCAGGGTCGAGGAGTGCCGCGCGCTGGTCGAGGGCGCGGTGGCGGCCTTCGGATCGGTGGACGTGTTCGTCAACAATGCCGGGATCGGCTTCATGATGAAACCGCTGCTCGATGTCGACCCGGCGGACTGGGACCGGGTGCTCGCGGTCAACCTCTCCGGCGCGTTCTATTGCACCCAGGCGGCGGCCAGGGCGATGATCGCAGGCGGGCGCGGCGGGCGGATCATCAACATCGCCAGCCAGGCGGCGAAGACCGGCTTTCCGCACCTGCCCGCCTATGTCAGCTCCAAGCACGGCATGGTCGGCCTGACGCGGGCGAGCGCGGTCGAACTCGGCGCGCACGGCATCACCGTCAACGCGGTCTGTCCCAATCACGTCACCACGGGTCTCGGCGCGCAGCAGAACGAGTATTTCTCGAAGCTGCTCGGCTTTGCCAGTGTCGAGGATTATCTCGCCAACATGAAGGCGAAAAACCCGATGGGGCGGCCCGGCCTGGCCAGCGACACCGCGTCGGCCTGCGCCTGGCTGGCGAGCGAGGATGCCTGCTACGTGACCGGCGAGGCGCTCAACGTGAGCGGCGGCGAGGAGATGCATTGACCATGATCGAAGAGAGAATGGACTGGCCGGATGGCGCGAAGCTGGCGCTGAGCGTCGTGGTCAATGTCGAGGAAGGCAGCGAGATGACCATCGCGCGCGGCGACCGGGGCATGGAGCCGGTCGACGAGCTCGGGGTATTCGTGAAATCGGCGATCCGCAACTATGGCAACGAGAGCAACTATCTCTACGGGATCAAGGCGGGCGCGCCGCGCGTGGTCAAGCTGCTGAAGCGCTACGACATCATGGCGAGCTGGACCGTCGCGGCGATGGCGCTGGAGAACCATCCCGAGATCGCCGAGGCCATTGTCGAACTGGGGCACGAGCCGGTCAGCCATGGCTGGCGCTGGGTGCACCAGTTCAAGATGGACGAGGCGGCCGAGCGGGAGTTCATCCTGAAGGCGGTCGAATCGATCGAACGGACCACCGGCACCCGGCCCTATGGCTGGCTGTCGCGATACCTCCACACCGACAATACCCGCCGGCTGCTCAGCGAGGCGGGGTTCGAGTACCATATGGACGATTATTCGGGCGACATCCCCTATTGGGATCGCGACACCGTGCCCGGCAACCCAATGGTCATCATGCCCTATCAGCTCGACACCAACGACATGAAGATGTGGACCGACCCCGCGATGACGCCCAACCAGTGGCTCGATTATGCCGTGCGCTGTTTCGACCAGCTTTATGCGGAAGGCGAGGAAGGCAACCCGAAGATGATGTCGCTGGGTCTCCACCTGCGCATCATCGGCCGACCCGGCCGCATCTGGGCGCTCGAGGAGTTCTTCTGCCATGTGCGCAGCAAAAGCGATGTCTGGGTGACGACGCGCCGCGCGATCGCGCAGCATTTTGCCGCCACGGTGCCGGCGTGAGGGGGATGCACACCTCCCCCTCTCCCCTCGAGGGAGAGGGTTGCGCAGGCTTGGCGGCTTTGCCGCCCAGCCGGAGCTGGGAGAGGGGGCAGCGGCGGTACCGTCACGCTAGGCCCTCTCCAAGACTCGCCAGGCAGCAAGCTGCCAAGCCCAGTCTTTTCTGTCCCGTAAAGGGAGAGAAGAATTGAGCAGCAACCTCTCCCTCACCCTCGACACCCATGTCGCGCACCTGATCATCGACCGGCCCGACAAGCGAAACGCGTTCACGCAGGCCATGTGGGAGGCCCTACCCGAGCTGGTCGAACGCGCGATGCTCAACCCCGATATCCGCGTGATGATCCTGCGCGCGAGCGTGCCCGGCGCATTCAGCGCGGGTGCCGATATTGCCGAGTTCGGCGCGGGCGCTCAGGATCCCGATTGGCGTATCCGCAACCAGGCCGCGATCCGCCGCGCGATGGAAACGCTCGCCCGCGCGCCCAAGCCGGTCATCGCGCAGATCGAGGGCGATTGCATCGGCGGCGGCTGCGGCCTGTCGCTCGCCTGCGATTTCCGCATCGCGACGCCATCGGCGCGCTTCGGCATCACGCCTGCCAAGCTCGGCCTGGTCTATTCGCTGCACGATACCAAGCTGCTGGTCGATCTGGTCGGCCCGGCGGCGGCCAAGCGCATCCTGTTCACCGCGCAGCTGGTCGATGCCGCAGAGGCGTACCGCATCGGCCTGGTCGACGAGATCGCGCAGGACGCGGGCGCCGCGGCGGCTGCCTTGGCTCTTCACATTGCGAGCGTATCGCCGCACAGTGTCCGCGCCAGCAAGGCGATGATCGGCCGCATCGTGCACGGCCAGGCCGAGGACGATGCCGAAACGCTCGCCCAGTTCGCCGACGCGTTCGACGGACCCGATTTCCGCGAAGGCGTCGCCGCGTTCCTTGCCAAGCGCAAACCGGAGTTCTGACACGATGTCGCATCATATGAAGCACGGAACGATCATGGGGGGCGTGGTGGTCACGCCCGATCTCGCCGCCTCGCTCGACGATTATCAGGGGCGTCTGGGGCTCGATCTGGTCGAACGAGGGCCGTTGCCCGCCGACCTTGCGGCAAGCTGGGGCTGCCCTGCCAGCGCGGGCGCGCCTTATGCGATGCTCCGCCCGCAAAGCGGCGCGCATTGCTTCATCCGGCTGGTCGAACAGCCCGAGCACCCGGACTTCAAGCCCACGCGTACCTTTGGCTGGGCCGCCTATGAGCTGACCGTCAAGGACGTGTTCGGCTGGCCCGATCGGCTCGATGGCAGCGGCTTTCGCGTGATCGGCCCGCCCAAGGAAATTGCGGGCCTGCCCTATTTCATTCCAATGCAGGTGCTGGGGCGGGGCGACGAGATGATCTATCTGAACGAGGTCGCGATGGACACGCCCTCGTCCGACCTGCCCAAGGCGCACAGCCTGACCGACCATATCTTCATCGTCATCCTCGCGGCCAAAGACCGCATGGCCTCGGTCGACTGGTACCGCCATGCGCTCAGGCTCGACGAGGGCGAGAGCTACACGCTCGAATACACGATGATCAACGCCGCGTTCGGCAAGCCGGCGGGCACGCAATCGGTCATCACCATGGTGCAGAACGAGCGGCTGCCGATCCTGGAGATCGACGATTATCCCGCCGAGGCCACCGACCGCCCGTGCCATGCCGAGATGCTGCCCCCGGGCAACGCGCTGGTGACACTCGCGGTGGAGAGCTTCGAGGGGCTCGATGTCGAATTCATCAGCCCGCCGGTGCTGCGCCATGGCGACCTGTACATGGGCAATCTCGCCGCGACGGTGCGCGGACCTTCGGGCGAGCTGGTCGAACTGATCGAGACCGGCTGGTCGTGACCAGCATCGGGCTGATCGGGACGGCGGTCAATCCGCTGCTGCGCGGCGGCCCCGCGCCCGAATTGGCCGCGCTGTTTCCCGATGTGTCGCTCAACGCCTTTCCCTTGCGCGTCCCGGCCTTTCCCTACACGCCGCTCGAACAGGCGATGCAGGCGCTGGGCCATGCCGAAGCAGCGCTGCGCGCTGCGGAGGCGGGCTGCGATGCTCTCGTCATCGACAGCGTTGGCGATTACGGGCTCGCCGCGATGCGCGCGATGCTGCCGGTCCCCGCAATCGGATCGGGCGAGGCCGGGCTCGCCGAGGCGGCGGAAGGGGGGCGAAGCTTCGGCATCGTGACGGTGTGGCCCCAATCGATGAACTTCATCCTGTACGAGCGACTGCAGGCCTGCGGTGTCCTCGGCCTTTGCATCGGCATCGCGAACGTCGGCAGCGACGCCGATGCCGAATCGCTCGCCGGGCCGGACGGCTATCTGGCCCAAGTGCGCGCAGGCCAGCAGGATATCCGCGCGCGGGTGCAGGCTGCGATCACGCGCCTTGCCGCCCAGGGCGCAGCGGCGGTGATGCTCGGCTGCACCTGCATGTCGGGCATGGCCGCGACGATCGCGGCCGCATCGCCGCTACCGGTGATCAACCCGCTCGCCGCCGGGGTGCGCACTGCCCTTGCCGCCCCGCCCGTCGCGCGGGCCCCGCAGCTGCGCGAAGGCCGCCCTGCCCTGCTCCGTGCGATGGTCGATGCCGTGGCGGGCCAGACGGCCGAGGACTGCCCGGTGTGCGTTGCGTAATCCGTCTTCCGGCAAGAGCCGGGATGTGATGAGCCATGAGGCCACCGGCAGCGCGGGACCTTCGACAGGCTCAGGCTGAGCTGAGTTGAGCAACTCGCTTCCCTGCCAGGTCCCCTGCGCAGGCAGGGGCCCATCTCCGGGCCATTTCCGATGACACCACCTCTCAGGAGATGGGCTCCCGCCTGCGCAGGAGACCAGTCTGACGGCAAGGTCGATCGCTCAGGGCAGCAGCAGCGTGGACCCGCTCGTCGCGCGGCCTTCCAGATCGCGATGCGCCTGTTCCACCTGTTCGAGCGGATAGGTCTGGCCGATGGTCACCTTGACCTTGCCCGACCGGATCATCTCCCAAAGCCGCGCTGCGCCCGCCTCGCGCTCGGCCGGGTCGGTATAATAGTCGAACAGCGTCGGCCGGGTGTTGTACAGCGATCCCTTGGCCGCAAGAACGCCCAGGCTGATGCCGGTCACCGGCGCGCTGGCATTGCCATAGGAAACGATCAGCCCGCGCCGTCCGGTGCTGTCGAGCGAGGCCTCCCAGGTATCGCGCCCGACGCCGTCAAAGACCACGCGCACGCCCGCGCCGCCGGTGAGCTCGCGCACTCGGCTGGCGGTGTCCTCGCGGGTATAGAAGACGATATGGTCGGCCCCTGCCTCGCGCGCGAGCGCGGCCTTTTCCTCGCTGCTGACGGTGCCGATCACGGTCGCGCCCACCGCCTTCAGCCATTGCACCAGCAAAAGGCCGACCCCGCCCGCCGCCGCATGGACAAGCACCGCCTGGCCCGGCTCGACCCGTGCGCAGCGCTCGACCAGGAATTCGGTGGTGCACCCCTTGAGCAGCGCCGCCGCGGCGACCTCATCCGAAATATCGTCGGGCAGCTTGAACAGGCTGGCCGCCGCGACATTGCGGATATCGGCATAGGCGCCGCGCGCCGGACCGAAGGTCGCGACGCGATCGCCCACGCTCAGCGCTTCGACGCCCTCGCCGATCGCCTCGACCACGCCCGCCGCTTCCAGCCCCAGTCCGCTCGGCAGATCGACCGGATAGATGCCAGCGCGATGGTAAGTGTCGATATAATTGAGCCCGACCGCAGTCTGGCGCAGCGTCACCTCCCCCGGTCCGGGCGCGGGTACGTCAACACTCTGCCACTCGATCACTTCGGGACCGCCGGTTGACCGGAATATCGCCTGGCGTGCCTGCATCATTCTGCTCCATCCAAAGTACAGCTGGCCTGCATCCAGCGCTGATTTATGCCCACGCGCACCGCTGCGGGGTCCGCCCAGCCATAGGCGACCGCCCGGTTCATGTCATCGGGGGTAAAGACATAGAGCACGATCGAGGGCCGGTTGCGCGTCGGCGGCGGCCAGACGACATTGCGGATACGAATGATCGCCTCGGGCGCCCCGGTGTCGCCGCCGCCCAGGCGCAGACGTCCGCCCTGATCGTGCGTCTTCATGCCGGCCTGAAACAGCCAGTCCTCGCTGCCGTCGGCCTTCGGCGCATCGCGCTTCACGGTCATCCAGCAGGTGAACGGCCGCGCGCGCAGCAACCTTGTCTCGCGTCCGTCGGCGAGGCGCAGTGTCATGCCCTGTGCATCGAGCCGCACCGGCAGCGCGCGCCCGGCACAGCCCGAGCCGGCCGGCGCAAAGCCGATGGCATCGCCGTCTGCAGGCTTGAAAGCGAGCGTGCAGGTGCCGATCGTCCAGGCCGCTGCCGTCACCCGCAGCGGCTCGCTGGCCAGCGCCGCCCCGAAGCGGTCGATGCCCTGCCAGACCAGGCCGTCGCCCTGGCCCGCGATTGTCACGCCCGTCCAGGGCGGCGGCGTGCGCCCCGCCTCGCCGTCGAAATAGACCTGCTCCTCGTTGGTATAGGTGCCGATGGCCAGCGGATCGATCGGCTGCGCGAGCACCGGGCTCGGCAGGCACAGCAGCATCCAGGGGGCAAGGCGCTTCATCCCCGCATTACGCCGCAGCGCCGCCGTCGCGTCAACCCATTTGTCCGGACAAATTTGCCTTGATATGGGGGCGCACTCGATCCATCCTGACGAGCGAAGGAGTGCAGGCGATGATGCGGATGGTGATGCTGGCGGGTCTGATGGCCATGGCGACCCCAGCCCCTGTGCAGGCGCAGGCGACCAAAAACGACGAGGGCGCGCGTGTCATCCTGGAGCAGGCCGTCGCAGCGGCGGGCGGCGAGGCCTGGCTCAATCCATCGACCCTGTATCTTGCCGGGCACGCGGTCTTCTACGCCCCCGACAGCGCCGAGCCGCGCAGCACGGCAGACGATTACCGCATGTGGCGTGCGATGAACCCGGACCGCACCACCGCGCACGGGGCCGATGGCAAGGTTCGCATCACCGCCCGATCCGGCGACAGGCTGTTGTTCGAGGTCGGTTTTGACGGCACCACCACCTGGACGGAAAAGGGCGTGATGCCCAGGGAGCAGGCCGATGCCTATTGGGCGAGCAATTTCGGCTTCGGTATCATTCGCGAGGCGCTGAAACCCGGTTTCCGGCTGGAACGCGCGCCCGATCGCGAAGTCGGCGGCCACAAGGTTGCGCTGATCCGCGTGATCTCTCCCGATGGCGGCACCACGCTGTTCGGCATCGACGAGCAGAGCCATTACATCCGCTATATGGGCTTCGTTACCCCGCGCGGATTTCACGAGCGCCATTATGACGATTTCATCCGCCTAGCATCGGGCTGGGTCCAAGCGCGCGAGGTGACGCTGTTCTACAATGGCGTCAAGGCGAACACCGTATACTGGCGCGAGGTGAAGCCCGGCGAGCCGATCGACCCGCGACTGTTTGCACCACCGCAAGGCGGCAAGCCCTGAACCGCCCCCGCGAGCACACCCTCTATCGCCGCCAGCCTGACGGGACGGTGCCGAAGCCCCTGCACTCAAACGCTTGTCAGCACATGTCCCATGTTGCCTGGTTTCACCAAATCATCGTTCAAAGCAGCCATTCGATCGGCATGAGCTGCCAGAGCACGACCTGCATGCGTCGCCAGAGGCTTGTTTCCGGGTCATGGGTGTGCACCGTCGGCCCGTTCTCGCCGGCCTCGATCCAGATCAGCGCGCCGTCCGGACCCAGTTGCACCTCGTAGGCACGCGCGCGCAGCGGATCGCCGAAAACACGTTGCAATCGCTGCGCCAGCGCGGGGCTTTCCATAAGAAAGCCCAGTTCGGTATTGAGATGCACCGACCGCGGATCGAAATTGAACGACCCGACGAACAGCCTGGCACCGTCACACGTGAACGTCTTGGCATGGAGCGATGTCCGGCTCGATCTCGGCAGGCTGCCGAGCACGCCGCTACGCTTGGCGGGAAAAGCGGGGTTTTCGCCCTTCATTTCCCACAATCGGACGCCGGCCTGAAGCAGTCGACGCCGATAGCGCGCATAGCCCGCGTGCACCACGGCGACATCAGTCGAGGCGAGCGCATTTGTCAGGACGTCCAGCTGCACGCCGCGCGCAGCCATGGCCACGAACATGTCCGCCCCAGCCCGGGATGGCACGAAATACGCCGAGACAAGACCCATCTGGCTTTGCGATTGTCCGATGATCTCACCGATCCGGCCCAAGGGTTTGCGGATCCGCGGATGCCGGCCCAGGGCCTTGGCCGGGTCGTCGCTCAGCATGGTGACCGGGACCCATTCGTACTCGATTGCACCATGGGTCAGCGGGTCGGCATACGACATTTCGTCAACGGCCACAGCATAGTCCTGCGCCAACGGGTCGGTGCGCAGCAAGTCCTGCGCAGCGCCCGCCAGTCGGTCCAGTGCCCCGTCGGGTGGCGTCTGCAGGATCAGATGACAGGGATAGGAAGACTCGCTGATCCAGTATCGCGAAAAATCGGCGGCCAGTTCCGGCACGATTGCCCCTATCGCCAGTATGTCGAGATCGGCAAACTCGGGCTGATCGCCGGCGCCGAAATACATGTCGCCGATGTTGCGCCCGCCTATGATCGTCATCTGATTGTCAGCCGTGAGGCTCTTGTTGTGCATCCGCCGGTTGAGGCGCGAGAAGTCCAGAAGATAGCCCAGCACCTTGGGGCGGCGGATCGTGAACGGATTGAACAGCCGCACTTCCACATTCGGGTGCGTGTTCAGCGCCGCAAGTTCATCGTCGAGATCGGCGATGCCGTTATCGTCCAGCAGCAGTCGGACTGCGACGCCGCGGTCGGCGGCCTGCCGCAGTTCGTCGAGGAGAAGACGCCCGGAAACATCGTCGCGCCAGATATAATATTGCACATCGAGGCACACGTCCGCCGCCCGGATCAGCTTGACCCGCGCGGCAAACGACCCGCGCGAATCCGGCAGCAGCTGAATGCCCGACAGGTCTGGGTGCGCCTTTTCCAGCCCGGCGATCGCCCGACCTATGCGACTGTCGGGCGTATCCACGGGCAGATCCGGTGCCGCATCTGGCGGTCGGCCGGGCAGTGCGGAAGCCCGGCGCAGCACCACCCATGCGAGAACCAGTACAGTCGCGCTTATGGCCAGTATGCTCATGCATCGCCCGGCTTGGGGAACGGGGGAAGCTTCAGCTTTGCCCATATCGGCAGATGATCGGATGCCGAGGCTGCAAGCGCACTGCGGTGCACTGCGGCATCCTCTACCGTCAGTTCGGGCGATGCGAACATCCGGTCGAGATGCGCCACCGGCCAGCGCGCCGGAAAACTCGGGCCGGGCTTGATATGCTCGAAATGGCGCGCAAGATGCTGGAAGCCTGCAGGCAGGCTGCGCCATTCGTTGAAGTCTCCGGTGATCAGGGTGGGCACAACCTCATCCTGTCCGTCGACATGCTGGCCGAGCGCCCGGATCTGCCGTGGCCGCCACAGGCCCGACAGGTCCAGATGCGCGCCGATGATCCGCAGCGGCTGACCGCTGATCGCAAGGTCTGCCAGCACCGCACCGCGCGGCTCGAGCATCGGCAGCTTGAGGCGCGCGCCGCGAATGATGTCTATCCGGGGCGATACCAGTATCGCATTGCCATGCCAGCCAATGCCGCTGCGACTTGTCGCGACGGGCACCACCTGCCATCCCGCCGCCTCGACCAGCCCGGCAGGCAACGCACTGGGGCGCTCGCCGAGACGGCGGTCGGCCTCCTGAAGCACCGCGATATCTGCCCCGGTTTCCGCAAGCACGCGCATGATGCGCTCGGGATTGTGCCGCCGATCCGCGCCCACAGCCTTGCGGATGTTATAGCTGGCGACCTTCAGGGTTTCGGGTTGATCGGCGGTCATGCGGGGATCCGGTTCCATGGCGCGTCAAGAGGCTCAGCCTCTGCAGACACGATCCTCGGTCGCAGCGATGCCGACCTGGGAGTCGCGGCGATAGATGTCCGGTCGGAAGGCGATAGACCCATCGGCGGCGGGAGCGGCGGTGAAATAGGCGAGATAGATCGGCATGGCTCTGGGGAGGTCGAACGTGACGGTTTTCCCGGATTGCACAATCGCTGCGACCTCGCTCCTGGTCTTGCTGCCATCGAGCAGTGCGGCGGCAAAACCGAGGGCATCGGCAATGCGCACGCAGCCATGGCTGAACGCCCGGGTTTCCTGTGCGAACAGCTGCCTGCTGGGCGTGTCGTGGACATAGACGCTATAGGGATTGGGCATCACCAGCTTCATCTGACCCAGCGCGTTGCCGGGACCCGGCTTCTGCCGCCACTCTCCGTTGGACATCACATAGCCCTGGCTGGCGGCAAAACGCCCGCCCTTCTCGCGCACGATGCTGGCCGGAATGTTCCACCATGGGTTGAGCGTGACGCCGGTGATCTGCGCCGCAAAAACTGGCGTAGGGGTCGATGACTTGCCCACGATCACCCGCCATGTCCGTTCGGGCCGCCCCGCCAGCGATAGCCGTGCCTCGAAGAACGCAGCGTTGACCAGAACGTAGTTCTCGCCGAGGCTGCGCGGCATCCAGCGCCACCGCTCCATGTTGCGAGCGATCACCGCCTTCCGGTTGCGGTCCGTTTCCGTGGCATAGGCTGCGCGCAGGGCTGCATAGTCGGGATGGGCCGGGCGCATGTCGGCAAAGAAGCTGGCCAGTTTGTCAGCAGCCAAGCTCTGGTGCAGTCTGTCCCGCAGATCGGTTTGCTCGTCGCTGTCGGATATTTGCCAGCTTGCCTTTTGCTGCGCGGTGGATGCGCCGAGCAGGTGCAAACGGGCGAGTTCCAGTGCCAGGGCATCTGCCGTTTCGTCCAAGGCCGGTCCGGGGCCGTCGCGCAATTGCGCATTCAGCTGCGAGGTGTTCAGCACCGGAAGCGCGTCTTCGGGGGCACTCGCGATGAGCTGGCGCAACTGCTCGACCTGATCGACGCTCCATCCCGCCGCGTGCACGTTGGGCGCTGCTACAATGGCCAAGCCCGCAAGGGCGAGGCATGCGTTCATCCGGCGTGTCGACATTTCTGGTTCGCCCGTTTGCGCTTTGCGGTAAGCTTGACTAACTGTTCAATATCAGAACTGGTCGGCGACATACCCATGAAATGCACGAGACGCCACTTTGTCGGAGCTTTGGGGCTCGGAAGCTTGGGGCTGGCCATGCCGTCGGCATTTGCCGCCGCGCGATCGTCCCCCGCGCCAGACCTGCTGGCCCAGGCGAAGGCCGCGCTCGATCACCACAAGAGCCGGGTGCTGCACCGGGATTTCCTTGGCCTTGTCGATTTCGCCGCGCCATCGGGAAAGCCGCGCTTTCAGGTGGTCGATCTGGGCAACGGCCGGATCGTGGCCAACATGCTTGTTGCCCATGGCCGCGGGTCAGACCCGGCGAACACAGGATTTCTCCAGCGTTTCTCGAACGAGCCCGGGTCGAACGCTTCGTCGGCCGGCAGCTTCCTCACCGGCGAAACCTATAGCGGCAAATACGGACGCTCTGCCCGGCTGCACGGTCTCGAGCCGCAGAACGACATGGCCTTCGCGCGCGCGATCGTCATTCACAGTGCAGACTATGTCAGCCAAGCCATGGCCACTGCGTCAGGACGGGTCGGGCGGAGTTTCGGGTGCTTCACCGTCCCGCATGACGATATCGGCGCGGTGCTGACCTTGCTGGGGCCCGGCAGGCTGCTCTATTCGGCCAGATAACCAATATTATCCGAACTTCTGGATTGCCATTGGCGCCTGTTCGTCCTGCGGTGCGATCTGGGGGAGCGCAGCGCGCAAGCCCATGGCGAAGCGACGAAGCTGAGGGAGCATTTGCATCTCCCTCAGCGTCGCCGCGATCATGCCAGATCGCGAACCTTCGGCTCGCGCGCCCAGTGCCGCACCGGGCCGACATCCATGAACTTTTCGGGAGCGATCACCCCCTGATCCGGTTCGATATTGGCCTTGGGGAGCAGGTGCTCGCGGGTGCCCGCACAGGCACCGATCGTCTTGCAGTGATACCAGGCGTCCGCAAACCACGCGACCGCACCGACGTCCTTCGCAAGCGTTTCGGCACGTTCCGGCAATAGCATGGCGACAACCGCGTCGAACAGCACCGAGGGCGAGCCGGCGAGCTGGCCATTGGCTTTCAGTTCCCCGCCCTTCAGCTTCAGCGGACCAATTTTCGGCGCTACCAGAAACGCCGTGCCGCCAGCGGTCTGGATGTCCGACACGAGTTGCGTGATCGCCTCCCGGTCCGAGCCTTGGTCGAACAGGATGCCGATCTTGCGGCCCTTGAAGGTTGGCTTGGCCCGTTTCTGGATCGACAGGGCATCGGACGTGCCCAGATCGACCGGGGCCTTGGCGGCGGCGGCCCTGCCCGGCAGGTCGATGCCGAGCCCGTCGGCGACCCGTTTGGCGAGGTCCTCATCGATATTGCGAAGGCGCGCGATGACCCGCGGCGGGACATGCTCGATTTCCACCTTCGACAGCTCGAACACCAGCGCGGATGCAATGTGCGCCTGTTCGTTTTCGGTCTGCGACCGGTAGAACAACCTCGCCTGGCTGTAATGATCGGCAAAGGCTTCCGCCCGCACCCGCAGCTTTCCGGTGGGATCGTTGCGCTCGGCATTTTCGCGGAACGACGAGAACCCGGTCTCGGGGCACGCACGCGGACCGCCGTCCTCGCCCGCCTCGGCGAGGGTGTTCGGTTCGTAGTTCGCGCGTCCGGTCGGGACGAGGGTCTGCATCAGGCCATCGCGCTGGAAGTTGTGGAACGGGCATTTGGGCGCATTGATCGGGATCTGGTGGAAATTGGTGGTCCCCAGCCGCGATTTCTGCGTGTCGAGATAGCTGAACAGACGGCCCTGAAGCAGCGGATCGTTGGAAAAGTCGATTCCGGGCAGGATGTTGGTCGGGAGGAACGCGACCTGCTCGGTTTCCGCGAAGAAATTGTCGACATTGCGGTTCAGCGTCATCCGCCCGATGACCTCGACCGGAATCTCCTCCTCGGGGATCAGCTTCGTGGCATCGAGCACGTCATAGGGCTGTTGCAAGGCCCAGGCTTCGTCGAACACCTGGACGCCGAGATCCCATTGCGGGAAATTGCCCGAGTCGATCGCTTCCCACAGGTCGCGGCGGTGGAAGTCGGGATCGGCACCCGCGATCTTGACCGCCTCGTCCCAGGTGGTGCTCTCGAGCCCGAGCACGGGCTTCCAGTGGAACTTAACGAACCGGCCTTCGCCCTTCGCATTGACGAACCGGAAGGTGTGAACACCAAATCCCTCGATCATGCGCAAGGAGCGCGGAATTCCGCGGTCCGACATCGCCCACATGATCATGTGCATGGATTCGGGCATCAGGCTGACAAAGTCCCAGAACGTATCATGGGCGCTGGCTGCCTGCGGATAGCCCCGATCGGCTTCCATCTTCACGCTGTGGACCAGATCGGGGAATTTCATGGCGTCCTGGATGAAGAAGACGGGGATGTTGTTGCCGACCAGGTCCCAATTGCCCTGCTCGGTATACAGCTTGACGGCAAATCCCCGTACATCGCGCGGCGTATCGACGCTGCCCGCACCGCCCGCCACGGTCGAAAAACGCACGAAAACAGGGCAGCTGTTGCCCTGTTTCTGGAACAGCGCGGCCTTGGTCCATTCGGGAATCGCCTTCGTCACCTCGAAGATGCCGTGCGCGCCCGAACCGCGCGCATGAACGATGCGCTCGGGGATCCGCTCGTGATCGAAATGGAAGATTTTCTCGCGGAGGACGAAGTCTTCCAGCAGCGTCGGCCCGCGCTCGCCCGCCTTCAGGGAATTCTGGTTGTCGGAAATCCGGTGACCGAAATTGTCGGTCAGATGGGTCTGGGCGGCGTCGTGGCCTGCGTCCGCGGGAACGTCCTGATGGAGTTCGCCGGCATTGCCTTCGGCGTCGGTAATCGGAGAGGACCCTTCTCCGGGCTGGTGGTCGGCAAGGCCATTGCGGATGGCGGGCGAAGGAAGGTCTTTCGTATCGGGGGCTGGCATTTCGAGCACTCCAGTGAAGGGGGAACATGGCAGACCCGGCGGTCCCGAAATGGGTCCTGCCGGGCCTGCCATGGTAGAATGAGGCTTCGGATCAGTCGTATTGGTGTGCCAGCTGGTCGGTCAGGCGTTCGCCCTCCTTCACCTCAAGATACGCCTTCTCGATCACGGATCGCGCGGCCGGGTCGATATCCTGGTCCTTCAGGGCTGCTTCGAACTTCTTGAGGAGATAATCCTCGCCCTCTTCCGCGCGCTCGGCGGCAGCTTCGTCGCCTTTTTCGAACAGCGACGTGATGTCCGCCCACAGGCGATGCAGGCCACCAGCGGTCGTACCGCTGGTCACCGCATCGCCACCGACCCGCACCAGTTCCTGATTGAGCGCGTCCAGCGTCGACTGGCGCTTCTGCGCCTGCTGGGTCAGGATTCCCATGAGCTGCGGCGAGTTCGCCATTTCGGCCGCCTTGCGATAGCCTGCGACCGAATCAAAGCTTGTCTCGGCAAGCGTCTTCAGAATGCTGCGGGTCGCTTCCATCGTCTGTCTCCATCCTATATTGTTGCTGCGCCAAATCGGCGCTCACCTGCAGCAATAAGCTGGACTCGTCAGATCGTTCCCGTCGCATCCGATAAGGCACCGCCTGACACCTCGGTTCACGGAGAAATAGCGATGTCATCCCGCGCAAGCCGAATGGGTCGTTGCTGCGAGGACACGTTCCGCACAGAGCACGGTTGATAGCGTCACCCAACCTAGGTCGATTGGCCAGCGGCGGTGACGACAAAAGGGCAGACGCCGCAGGATGCGTCGGGCTCAGGGAGGCGCATGAATTCCGAAGTCTGAGGCCCTGGAGCGGGTAGCGGGAATCGAACCCGCCTAGCCAGCTTGGAAGGCTGGAGCTTTACCACTAAGCTATACCCGCGCGCCTGGCGCCGTGTGGCGTGGTCGGGCGCACATGCCATTGGATGCGGGGCGCGTCAATATCTGCTGTGTGCTTCCGCGCCCGGCCGAGCCCCTCCGTCCGCGCGGCTATTGCTGCGACAGCCAGTGCTTGAGCAGATCGTGCGCGATCGCGAAGGGCGGAGGTGCGATGAACGGGGCGCTTTCGTCGCCCGCCATGGCGGCGCGGACTTCGGCAGCGCTGAACCAGCCCGCCTCCTCGATCTCGGTGGTATCGAGCGTGAGTTCGTCGCTCAGCGCCTCGCTGGTGCACGCGATCATCAGCGACGAAGGGAACGGCCAGGGCTGGCTGGCGACATAGCGCACGTTCCTCACGCGGACGCCCGCCTCCTCCCACAGCTCGCGCGCGACCGCCTCCTCGATGCCCTCGCCCGGCTCGACGAAACCGGCGAGCGCGGAAAAGCGGCGCGGCGGGAAGCGCGGCTGGCGGCCGAGCAGAACCTTGCCCCGATATTCGGAGAGCATGATCGTCACCGGATCGACGCGCGGGAAATGCTCTGCGCCGCAGCCGGTGCAGGTGCGCGACCAGCCGCCCTTGCTCATCGCGCTGGCCGCACCGCACAGCGAGCAGAAGCGGTGCCGCGCATGCCAGTCGACCAACGTCCGCGCACCGCCATAAAGCGCGAGCTCATCGGCGGGGAGCCCGGCGAGCATCTGCCAGACGCGCGGATTATAGTTGAGCCCCGAACCCCGCTCCCCGCGCTTGAGCTCGGCAAAATGCGCCTTCTCGTCGATCAGGCCGAGAAAGATGAACTCGCTGTCGGGGGCGGCATCGGCGAGGCTGCGCCAGACCAGCCGGCCTTCGAAATCGACCTCGGGGTCGAGCCCGTTGAGGCTGAGCAGCTTCGCCTTCCAGTTCATGTATCCGGCCAGCCGGTCCGGATCGACGCGTACCTGGTCGGCGCGGTCGATGCGATTGCCGGTCAAGGCCGGAGCGATCAGCGAAAGACTCATGTCGTGCACCCGGCCTTCGCTCAGCCCATCGCCTGGAGCTGGTCATAGACCATCTTGGGGAATTCGCGCTGGAAGGGATAGGTTTCCGCCGGCATGTACTGGGTGAAGCCCGACGCGCGGAAGCCGCGGATATGATCGACAAAGCCGACCGTGCCCGCCGCGCCGCCCCAGCCATAGGTGCCCGCCGGCCCCTTGTCGTTACCCAGCCCGACGCGGCCGCCCGCACCGAAGCCCTGGCCTTCGACCCAGGTACCCTTGGTCACCGCGGTCGACGGCAGCAGGTTCGACATGCCCATCAGCGCCGTCGCCTCGGACATGATCCGGGTGCCGCCGAGCTGGCCCTTGCCGACCAGCATGGCGAGGAAGCGGTCATAATCATGCGCCGAGCTGACCAGGCCTGCCCCGCCGAACGGGAAGGCCGGCGGCACGGTGAAGATGCTGTCCTGCGCCGGATCGATCGGGATCAGCGCGCCGGCAAAGGGCGCATAATTGGTGCTGAGCCGCGCGACCTCGCTTTGCGGCACGGTCCAGTAGCTGCTCTTCATACCCAGCGGATCGAACATGCTCTTCTGCAGGAACGCGCCGAATTCCATGCCCGAAGCGACCTGGATGACATAGCCGAGCAGGTCGAGCCCGATCGAATAGCTCCAGATGGTGCCCGGCTCGGCAATCAGCGGCAACGTGGCGACGCGGCGCGCGAATTCGTCGATCGGCGGGGTGGGCGCGGGCAGCGGGAATCCGGGGATCGGTGTCTTGCTGACCGCGGCGGGCGAGATGCCGAGCTTGTTGTATTCGTCGAGCAGCGGCCCCTTGGTGACGATATTGTACCCCAGCCCCGCCGTGTGCGTCATCAGATGGCGCGGGGTGATCATTGTCTTCGCGGGGACCGAATCGAGCGACTTGGCCGGGTCGGTCAGCACCTTCATGTTCGCGAATTCCGGGATGAAATCGGCGATCGGCTGGTCGAGCTTGAGCTTGCCCTGTTCGACCAGCATCATCGCGGCCATGCCGGTGATCGGCTTGGTCATCGAATAGACACGCCAGAGCGAATTGGCATCGACCGGGGTCGGGATATCGAGCGCCAGATTGCCCGCGCCGACCAGCGCGGCCGGCTGCGCGCCGAAGCCGATCGACACCAGCATGCCTGCCACCTTCTTGCTGGCGACATAGTCCTCGACCTGCTTGCGGATCAGGCCGAAATCGCCGCTCGCCATCGCGCGCGCATAGCCGGGCATCGCGGCGAACAGGCCGAGCAGGCCCGCCGAACCCAGCATGTGGCGGCGGTTCATCTGCGGCATCTGGCTCAAAAGCTTCGACATGTGTTTCTCCCGTTGATCGGATCTGCGCCTATCGCGAGCCCGGCTTTATCGATGCTGAATGGCGACGGAAGCCGCCTTGGCGAACAGCGTGGGAAGCCCCGCTTCCGCAATCCGTTCCACCGGCCACCAGATGCCATTCAGGTTTTCAATGGCAACCTTATCGATTTGAGGGCCGCGATAAAGCGCCAATGCGAGCTCGAGCGAAAAATGCGTGAACACATGCGTCACCGCCGCATCGATGACCCGCCACTGGCCGGTCATGGGCGGCTGCCCGCTTCCGTCGCGTCCTGCGACCCAGCCATCGTCGGGCAGCGCGCGCATGCCGCCGAGCATGCCCTTGCCAGGACGCTGGACGAGCATCACCTGCCCGTCCTGTTCGATCCAGAAGGCGGTGCCGGTGCGCTGCGGCTTGGCCTTTTTGGGCGGCTTGACCGGCAGCGATTCGGCGATGCCCTGCGCGCGCGCTTCGCAGTGCGGCGCCAGCGGGCAGAGCAGGCACGATGGGTTGCGCACGGTGCAAATGGTCGCGCCCAGATCCATCATCGCCTGGGCAAAGTCGCCGGTACGCTCGCGCGGAGTGATCTCGGCGGTGCGCTTGCGGATCTCGGGCCGGGCTGCGGGGAGCGGTATGACGATGCCGAACAGCCGGGCGACCACGCGTTCGACATTGGCGTCGACCACCGCCGCGGGTTGGTCAAAGGCGATCGCGGCGATAGCCGCCGCGGTATAGTCGCCAATCCCCGGCAAGGCACGAAGGCCCGCCTCGGTCTCGGGAAAACGCCCGCCATGCTCGTTCGCGACCACGTTGGCGCAGGCGATAAGGTTGCGCGCGCGAGCATAATAGCCGAGCCCCGCCCAGGCGGCGAGCACGTCCTCCTGCGGCGCGGCGGCCAGCGCCTCGACCGTCGGCCAGCGCGTCGTGAACCGTTCGAAATAGCCGGTCACCGCCGCGACCGTGGTCTGCTGCAGCATGACCTCCGACAGCCAGACGCGATACGGATCGGGCCTCACCCCGGCGCGGCGCGCGGCGGGCGAAACGCGCCAGGGCAGATCACGCGCATGCATATCATAATGCTCGAGCAGCGCCGCAGCGATCGCGCCGGTGCCGGTTTCCACAATATCATCGCGACACTCGACGGACATAGGGCGGCTATGCCATGGTCGCGCGCGAAATGGAAAGCGATAAGCCCGCCACCACCCGGCCGCGCAAGGCGGCGCAGCCTGCTGCCCCTCCACGGCGCAGGCGGGGCGGCGATGCGCGCGGCATAGCCGACCTGATCCCGTCGATCGGCGAGACCAGCTTTCGCAAGTTCGGCTTCATCCAGAGCTCGCTGGTCAGCCGCTGGGCCGAGATTGCCGGGCCGCGCTATGCCGCGATGGCGAGCCCCGAATCGATCGCCTTTGCGCGCGGCAAGAAGGCGGATGGCACGCTGCATCTGGTCGTGACCAGCGCGACCGCGATCTTCATGCAGCATGCCGAGCCCGAGATCATCGCGCGGGTGAACCGCTTTTTCGGTTATGCGGCGGTGGCGCGCGTTCGATATCGCCACGGAACGCTGACGCCCCCCAAGCGCCCCGAGCCGCGCCCCGCCGCCCCGCCGTCGCTCAAGCCCATCAGCATCGCGCCCGCCGATGGGCTCAAGCCGATTGCCGATCCCGAATTGCAGACCGTGCTCGAATCGCTCGCGCGCAGCCTCGAGGAAAAGGAGGCGCGCGAGGCGGCAGCCAAGGCTCCACGGCCAGCCCCGGTTCAGCTAAGGAGCGACAATCTGAAACCCGTGCGCCTGTTTGCGCCGCCCTTGCCTGATGAGGTTGATCGATGATTGCGCCTTTGCGCCCGCTTCTTGCCGTTTCCGCCATCGCGCTCGCCGCCGCCGCGAGCCTGTTCGCCGTATCGCCCGGCACCGCGCAGAAAGCCGCCGCACCTGCCGACTGGTCGAACCGGGTGAGCCAGAGCCAGGTTGGCGGGCATGTTCTGGGCAACCCTGCCGCGACCCAGAAGATCGTCGAGTACATGAGCTATACCTGCCCGCATTGCGCGGCGTTTGAGCAGGAATCGAACCCCGCGCTGGCCGACGGCTTCATCGCCAAGGGCAAGACCAGCCTGGAAGTGCGCAATTTCATCCGCGATCCGCTCGACATGACCGTCGCACTGCTGGCGCGCTGCGGCGAACCGCGCAGCTTCTTCCGTCGCCATCACGGCCTGCTCGCCAGCCAGCGCACCTGGATGACCAAGGCCGGCAGCCTGGGCCGCGAAGGCCAGGCGGCCTGGTATCAGGGCGACATCAATGCCCGATTGAAGCGCATTGCCAGCGATCTCGGCCTGTATGACGAGCTGCGTCGGCATGCACCGCTGGCCACCAACGCCCAGATCGATGCGTGCCTTGCCAACAAGACCGAACAGGGCAAGGTGCTGGCGATGACCAAGTTCGCCGGCGAAACGGTGAAGATCGAGGGTACGCCCAGCTTCACCATCAACGGCAAGCTGCAGCCCAATGTCTACGACTGGAAAAGTCTGGAACCGCTGCTGGCCAGCCGCTAGAGCGTGCATTGGAGATAACCGGTAGGAAAATCCTCCCCTGCAAGCGGAGGTGGCAGCCCAAAGGGCTGGCGGAGGGGTGTCCGCGGTGCTGCCAGGGTGATACCCCTCCGCCATCCTGACGGATGGTTCCCCTCCCCTTGCAGGGGAGGAATTGATGACCGATCGACCTGTTTTATCACAAGGACCAAGCCTGTATGAAGCGTTTTGCCAGCCTGATCGCCCTGCCCCTGATGCTCTCCGTCGCCGCGTGCAGCGGCGAGGCCGACAAGAGCGCGGAAGGCGCCACCTCCGGCGAACCGATCGCCGCGATTCCCGCGCCTGCCGGCAAGAACTGGACCGAGACGGTGACCAAGACCGACAAGGACTATTATGTGATGGGCAACCCCGATGCGCCGATCAAGCTGGTCGAATATGCCTCGCTGACCTGCAGCCATTGCGCCGAATTCGCCGAACAGGCGTTCGAGACGATCCGCGACAAATATGTCGCCAGCGGCCGGGTCAGCTTCGAGCTGCGCAATTTCGTGCGCGAACCGCTCGATCTCACCGCGTCGATGCTGACCCGGTGCGGCCCCAACGAGAGCTATTTCGCGCTGACCGAGCAGGTCCTCGCCAATCAGGAGGACATCTTCACCAAGGCGCAGGCCATGGGCCAGCAGCGTTTCGAGGCGGCGCTCGCCATGCCCGACAATCAGCGCTTCGTCGCGCTGGCCGACGGCACGGGCCTGATCGATTTCTTCGCCCAGCGCGGCATCTCGCGCGATCAGGCCATGCAGTGCCTGACCAATGTCGAAACCGCGCAGGCGCTGGCCGAGGCGACCAACACCGCCACCAAGGAAGACGAGATCCAGGGCACGCCGACCTTCTTCCTCAACGGTCGCAAGGTCGAATTTACCGGCTGGCCGGCGCTGGAAACCGAGATTCAGGCGATGGGGGCACGCTGACCCCGGCTTTCCGAAAGGGGTTGAATGGACCAAGGGGGGTTGACGGCTGACAGCACCGATCAGGGGGATACCTCTGGTCTCACCCCTGCTGCGTCCGTTGCTCCTTCCTTCACCGCCCCGATGCGCTTCAAGCGGCTGAAGCTCAGCGGATTCAAGAGCTTTGTCGAACCTGCCGAACTGCGGATCGAACCCGGACTAACCGGGATCGTCGGACCCAATGGCTGCGGCAAGTCCAACCTGCTCGAGGCGATCCGCTGGGTCATGGGTGAAAGCTCGGCCAAGTCGATGCGCGGCGGCGGCATGGAGGACGTCATCTTCGCGGGCACCGCCACCCGCCCGGCGCGCAATTTCGCCGAGGTCGCGCTGCTCACCGAGGTCAGCCAGCCTGTGCTCGCGGCGGTCTCGGTCGAGGATGGCGAGCTCGAGGTCGTCCGCCGGATCGAGCGCGGCGCGGGCAGCGCCTATCGCGCCAATGGCCGCGACGTGCGCGCCAAGGATGTCGCGCTGCTCTTTGCCGATGCCGCCACCGGCGCGCACAGCCCGGCTCTGGTCAGCCAAGGGCGGATCGCCGCCGTGATCTCGGCGCGCCCGGTCGAGCGGCGCCAGATGCTCGAAGAGGCCGCGGGAATCGCGGGCCTCCATGTCCGCCGCAAGGATGCCGAGCAGAAGCTGCGCGCGACCGAAGCCAATCTCGAGCGCCTGCAACAGGTGCTGACCGACATGGAGGCGCGCGCGGCCAATCTGGCGCGCCAGGCCAAGGCGGCGGAACGCTACCGCGCGCTCAGCCACCAGATTGCGGTGGCCGAGGCGCGCGCGCTGTTCGCCCGCTGGCGCACGGCGGCCGAGGCGGCGAAGCAGGCGCGTGCAGAAGCCGCAGCGGCCGAGGCGGCTGTCGCTGCGGCCAAGACGGCGCAGCATGAGGCGCAGACCGGGCAGCGCAGCGCGATCGAGACGCTGGCCGAAACCCGCGCCGCGCTGCAGTCGGCGCGCGACGCGGCGCAGGATCTGGCCTTCCGGCTGTCGTCGCTGACGGCAGAGCGCGATGCCGCCGTGCAGCGCCTGTCCGATCTCGACCGGCAACAGATGCGGATCGCCGAGGATAGCGCGCGCGAAGACCGCCTCACCCACGACGCCACCGCCGCGCTCGAACGGCTGGAGGCGGAAAACGCCCGCGTCCAGGCCGATATCGCCGCCGAGGAAGCGCGCGGGCCGGTGCTCGCGCATGCGCAGGACAATGCCGAACGCGCGGTGCGCGAGGCCGAGCTGGCGCTGGCCGAAGCGAGGGCCGAGCTCGCGCGCACCGATGCCGACATCAAGGTCGCCGATGCCGCGCTCGCCACCGCGCTGGCGCGCCATCGCCGCGCCGACGAGGAATTGCAGCGCACCCGCGCCCAGCTCGCCGGGCTCGGCGATGCCGCAGAACTGGCGCAGCTGCGCGACGAGGCGCTCGCCGAATGCGCGCATGCCGCGGACGCCAGGGTAGCGGCTGCGTCGGCGCTGGCCGAAGCGCAATCGGGTCGCGATGCCGTCGTCTCCGCGCGCGATGCGGCGCAGAGCGAGCTTGCGACGCTGCGCGCCGAGCTCAACGCGATGACGCGCGAGATCGAGGCATTGGCCCGCGACCTGGCAAGGCGGCCGGGCGGAGGCGAGCGCGCGCTCGACCAGGTCCAGGCCGACAGGGGCTATGAAAAGGCGCTCGCGGCGGCGCTGGGCGATGACCTGAGCGCACCGATCGCCGAGGCTGTTGGGGACGGTCGCTTCTGGACCGGGGCCGAGCTGCCCGCCGATCGCCCCGCGCTGCCCGATGGCTGCACATGGCTCGCCGACCATGTGCGCGCGCCTGAGGCTCTCGCCGCGCGGCTGTCGCTGGTCATGGTTGCACAGATCGATGCCGGACGGACGCTCGCCCCCGGCGTCCGGCTGGTCACGCACGATGGCCGGGTGCGCCGCTGGGACGGCTTCGTTTCGCGCGGCGACGGCGCTGCTGCGGCAGAACGGCTCGAGCGGCGCACCCGGCTGACCGAACTCGAAGCAACTCGCCCAGTCCTGGCCGAGCGGCTGGAGGGCGCAGAGGCCGCGCTGGCGCAGGCGCAGCAGCAACTCGCCGATCTGCAGACGCGGATCGCCGAGCATGGCCGCGCACTGGCCGCCGCCGAGTCAGCCGAGCGCCAGGCATTGCGCGATCGCGACCAGACCGAGCACGCGCTGCAGCGCGATGCCGAGCGCCGCGACGATCTCGCCGAGCGCATCGAGCGCCTGGCCGCCGATGCCGAAGCCACCGCGCACGACCGCCAGGCCGCCGAGGCGGCGCGCGCCGCGCTGCCTGACGGCGCGGTGCAACGCGAGCAGGTGGCGCTGCTCGGCGAGCGTACCAATGCTGCTCAATCCGGCTTGCGATCGGCGATGGCGGCGGTCGCCGCACAGGCGCAGGCGGTATCCGCGCTGCGCGAGCGGCGCGCGAGCGTGCGCGCCGAGATCAAGGGCTGGCAGGGCCGATCGGGCGAGGCCGCGCAGCGGCTGCGCGAGATGCAGGTGCGCGCCGCCGAACTGGCACAGGAGCGCGCCGGGATAGCGGGCAAGCCCGAAAAGCTCGGCGAGACGATCACCGCGCTCCAGGCCTCGCTGGCCGATGCACGCGCAGCGCAGGCACAGGCGGAAGCGGCATCGCAGGCAGCGGAAAAGGGGCTGGCCGAGGCCGAGCGACTCGCTGCAGCGACCGGCGAGACGCTGGCTTTGGCGCGCGAGCAGCGCGCCGGAGCGAGCGCGCGCGCCGAGCATCAGGACCAGCGCCGGATCGAGCTCGCGCAAGGCTGTGGCGAGCGCTTCCAGTGCCCGCCCCCTCTGCTGCCCGACCGCTTTGCTTTCGACCCAGCCACGGTCGAACCGGCAGAAACCGAAGCCGCCGAGCATGAGCGTCTGCATCAGGCGCGCGAAAGGCTCGGCGCGGTCAACCTGATCGCCGCGGACGAGCTCGCCACGCTCGAAACCGAAATGGCGACGATCCGCGAGGAGCATGACGAACTGGTCGAGGCGATCGCCAGGCTGCGCGGCTCGATCGGTGCGCTCAATCGCGAGGGCCGCCAGCGGCTGCTCGCCGCATTCGAGACGGTGGACAGGCATTTCCGCACGCTGTTCGCGCGGCTGTTCAACGGCGGCAAGGCGCATCTCGAACTCATCGACAGCGACGATCCGCTCGAAGCCGGGCTCGAGATCATGGCGCAGCCCCCGGGCAAGCGCCTGTCCTCGCTCACCCTGCTTTCGGGCGGGGAGCAGGCGCTGACGGCGGTGGCGTTGATCTTCGGGCTGTTCCTCACCAACCCCGCGCCGATCTGCGTGCTCGACGAGGTCGATGCGCCGCTCGACGATGCCAATATCGACCGGTTCTGCGACCTGCTCGATCACATGGCCGTGGTGACGGACACACGCTACCTTATCGTCACCCACAATGCCGTGACGATGAGCCGCATGCACCGCCTGTTCGGCGTGACCATGGTCGAACGAGGGGTAAGCCGCCTGGTCTCGGTCGATCTGGGCGGCGCAGAGCGGCTGCTGGCGATGGAATAGATTGACTAGTTAATGTAACTACGTTATTGCTTTCGAAATCGGCCCAGTCGTGCATACACATTGCTCGGCAGCCTGACAAAGGAGCGTCCAATGGACAATGTCAGTAGCTGGCAGCCTATGCGCTGCAGAGCCAAAGGCCTTTATGCATGCATATCGAGCTTAACGAGGCCAAGCGCCTTAAAACTTTAGCCGAACGTGGGTTAGATTTTGCCCGATTCAATGAAGTTATGAGCGGTCCGACTTTCACTCAAGAGGACACTCGCTTCGATTATCCGGAACAGCGCTTCCAGACATATGGGTTACTGGATGGCCGATTGGTCATGGTCGCTTGGGCATATGCCGCCTCCGGTATTCGCGTCATCTCCATGAGAAAATGCAATGATCGAGAACAAGCCAAATTTAACAGCCGGTTGGGATGATGACGACCTTCCCGAATGGACCGACGATCAGTTTGATCGAGCCGAATTCAGGATCGGCGACAAGCTCATCCGCCCTGCCGATGGTACCCTCACCCGCCCAGGCCGGCCCAAATCGGACAATCCCAAGCAGCAGGTGACGCTCAGGCTCGACCGTGCGGTGCTCGAGGGGTTTCGCGCGACCGGTCCGGGCTGGCAGAGCCGGATCAATGCCGAATTGCGCAAGGCCTTGAAGCTCAAAGATTAACATTGCGCCGTTTCGCGCTTGAACAAATGTCCAGGCGCGTGCGCGCTGTCACACACTATTGTCCCGAATATGGCAAATCAGCGGTTAACGGTGCTTGACATGGGCCGTTACCGATAGGACCATTTTGGCGGGGACGATCGATAATGCCAGAATCACATTCGGACGCGCTTTCCGAACTGCGCGCCGCCAACCTGCACCTGCAGGCGACTATTGACGGCCTGCGCCAGGCCCTTGAAGCAGCGGCCAGCGATGCCGACCGGCGGATCACCCGCGCGCAGTCCGAAGAGGCGGCCCGCCTTGCCGACCTGACCACCACCATCCAGCAGATGCGCGACCAGATGGAAGCGCAGCAGCGCGCGCACGACCAGGCGCTGCAGGCCGAAAGGGCCGCTGCCCAGGCCGAGATCGCCCAGCTCAAGGGCAGTATCGACGCGCTGCGGCTGACGCTCGATGGCGAGCGCACCGCCGCCGAGCGGGCGCGGGCACGCCAGGAATCCGATCATGCGCTCGAACGCCAGGCGCTTCAGCAACAGATCCAGGCGCTGCGCGATCGGATGGAAGAGATGACGAGGGAACAGGCCTGATGAGCGTGACCACCGATACCCTGGCGCGGCCAATGACCGAAAGCCAGCGCGCTGCCGCGCTGCGCCGCACCGAGGTGCTGCTCGAGGTCACCCGCAAATGCGCGACGATGACGCAGATCGACGGCGTGCTGGCGATGCTGGTCGAACTCACCTCGCGCGAGCTCGATTGCGATCGCGGCACCCTGTTCCTCAACGACCCCAAGACCGGCGAACTCTATTCCCGCTTCGCCCAGGGCAGCCAGAGCCTGGAAATCCGCATCCTCAACACTTCGGGCATCGCCGGGCATGTGTTCCAGACCGGCGAATCCCTGCTGGTCGAGGATGCCTATGCCGATCCGCGCTTCAACAGCACGGTCGACCAGCGCACCGGCTACAAGACGCGCAACATCGTCTGCGTCCCCGTGCGCACGCCGCGCGGCGAGATCATCGGCGTGATGCAGAACATCAACAAGCATGACGGCAATTTCACCGCTGACGATGTCGCGCTGCTCGAGGAAATGACCAGCCAGGCCACGGTCTTCCTGCAGAGCCTGCAATCGATCGAGGAGATCGAGCAGGTGCGCGCCAAGGAGCTCGCCTTCCTGTCGATGATCTCCGAGATCAGCTCGGAGGTCGACCTGACCCGGCTGCTCCAGCGCGTGGTGGCCGAAACGGTGCGCATGTTCGAGGCCGAGCGCGCGACGATCTTCATCCACGACAAGGCGACCGATACGCTGTTCTCGCTGTTCTCCGCGGGCGGCAAGGTCAACGAGATCCGCTTTCCGTCCAATGTCGGCATCGCGGGCACGGTGTTCACGACGGGTCAGAGCCTCAACATCCCGCACGCCTATGCGGACCTGCGCTTCAACCCCAGCTTCGACCGCCAGACCGGCTTCTTCACCCGCTGCATCCTGTGCGTGCCGATCGTCAACAAGCAGGGCGAGGTCATCGGCGTCACCCAGGTGCTCAACAAGAAGACCGGCGCGTTCACCGACAAGGACGAGCAGCAGCTCAAGACCTTTACCGGGCAGATCGCCATCGCGCTCGAGAATTCCAAGCTGTTCGACGATGTCCAGCGGATGAAGCTGTACAACGAGTCCGTGCTGCAGAGCATGTCGAATGGCGTGCTCACGCTCGACCCGCTGGGCAAGATCATCACCTGCAACCAGGCGATCGAGCGCATCTGGTCGTGCAAGGCGGCCGAGGTCCAGGGACGGTTGCTTGCCGACCTGCTCGACGAGCGCGGCAGCTGGATCCTCGAGCGGATCGAGAAGGTGAAGGAAGAACGCAGCAGCGACATCTTCCCAGATGCCGAGGTGGCGCTGTCCGGTGTCGTCAAATCGGTCAACCTCACGATCATGCCGCTCGTCTCCGAAAGCGACGACAGCAAGCTCGGATCGATGCTGATGGTCGAGGACATCAGCAGCGAGAAGCGCATGAAATCGACCATGTCGCGCTATATGGACCCGGTCATCGCCGCGCAGATGATGGACAATGACACGCTCGACCTGCTGGGCGGGGTCAGCGCCGAGGCGACCATCATGTTCACCGACGTGCGCGGCTTCACGACCATCACCGAGGAATATGGCGCGCAAGGCACCGTCTCGTTCCTCAACGAATATTTCAGCCTGATGGTCGATTGCATCACGGCGCAGGGCGGGATGCTCGACAAGTTCATCGGTGATGCGATCATGGCGTGCTTCGGCCTGCCCGTTCGCCACGACGACGATCCCGATCGCGCCGCGCGCGCCGCGATAAACATGATCCGCACGCTCTGGGAATGGAATGCCCAGCGCCGCGACCGGGGCCTCAAGACCGTGGACATGGGCGTCGGCATTCATACCGACCATATCGTGTCGGGCAATATCGGCAGCCCCAAGCGGATGGACTATACCGTGATCGGCGATGGCGTGAACCTCGCAAGCCGCCTCGAAAGCGCTTGCAAGGCCTATTCGGCGCGAATCCTGGCGAGCGAGAACACCGTTTCGCGCTTCAACGGCACGTATCGGATGCGCGACATCGATCTGGTCGTGGTCAAGGGCAAGACCGCGCCGGTGCGCGTGTACGAACTGCTCGACTATCACGACGCGCAGACCTTTCCGGCGATGCGCGACGTGCTCGGTCATTTCGAGGACGGCATCCTCGCCTATCGCGCCGCGCGCTGGGACGAGGCGATCACGCGCTTTGAGAAATGCCTGTCGCTCAACCCCGGCGACGGCCTGTCGCGCACCTATGTCGAGCGCTGCCGCATCCTGCAGGCGACGCCGCCCGAGGGCGACTGGGACGGCGTGTGGGTGATGAAGGAGAAATAGCGCCCGGCGCCGGAGGACAGTGCAACCGCCTGCCCTCTGGCGGGTTTCCCTTGCAGGATCCCCTTCCGGCGCCAGCAGCCGCGCCCGTTTCCGTCGTGGAAAACAGGCCTGGCGCTGGCGGCCAGAGTGCTAGGCGCAACCATGAATTCGATTTCGCACGATGCGCCGACCAGCCCGCTGCCCCCCGATGAACCCGCAAGTGAAAACGCCCCGCGCACCGAACGCCGTCGCCGCTGGCTCCGTATCGCGGTCAGGATCGGTATCGGTGTGCTCGGCGCGCTGGTCGCCATCTGGCTGATCCTGTTCATCACCAAGGGCCGTTTCCTGAAGCACCCGGTGGAAAGCATCGCATCGTCGCTGACCGAGCGCGAGGTCGCTGTGAAAGGCGATTTCCAGCTCTATTTCGCCCCTTTCAAGATCAAGTTCCTGGCCGAAGGGCTGACCGTATCGAACCCGCAATGGGCGACAAGGCCGTATCTGTTCACGGCAAGGCGGATCGATACCCGCATTGCGCCGCTGGCGCTGCTGTTCGGCAACTGGCGGCTGTACTGGCTCGATCTGACCGACGGCGCAGTTGACCTGGAATGGAATGCCCGGCGCTCCGCCAACACCTGGACCTTCGACAGCAAGGGCGATGCCGAACCGCTGGAATTGCCGACGATCGACCGTGCGACCCTGCGCGACACGAGCGTTCGATACCGGGACCCGGTGCTTCAGCTGCTGGCCGATCTGGATTTCGCTTCGGTCAGGTCCAGCGGCGCGAAGATCGGTGAGGCGGTGCGCTTCACCGGCAGGGGTCGGCTGCGCGAGACCCCGTTCACGCTGACCGGCGCGTTGCTGACGCCCGATGCGACGGTACGGCGCGGCCGGAACAAGCTGGAGCTGCAGGCACGCGCCGCGAATAACATTATCGACATCTCGGGCACCCTGCCCAGCCTGGCGGATATCGAGGGCGTACCGCTGGCGACCCGCGCGCGCGGGCGAAACGCGGCCGAACTGCTCGGCATCATCGGGGTCGTGATCCCCCGAACGCGCGCCTATACGCTGACGGCAACGCTGGTGAAGCAGGACCGGCTGTACCGGTTCGATGCGCTCCAGGGCAGGTTCGGGGCCAGCGACATTACGGGTCGGTTCGCGGTCGACATGAGCGGACCGCGTGTGCATGTCGACGCGACGCTCGCGACCCGGACGCTCGACATCATCGATGTCTCGCCCTTCATCGGCTATAATCCCGACCTTGTTGCCGCACGCGGCGTCCAGGCGGCCGCCGCCGCCACCGGCGCCGCGCCGGCGCGCCTGCTGCCCGATGCCAGTCTGCGCGCCGAGGGGCTGCGCGCGTTCGATGCCGATGTGCGCTACACCGCCGCCCGGCTGCGGTCGGACAGCATCCCGCTCAGCGACCTGTCGGTCACCGTCGATCTGGATGATGGCCTGCTCGAGCTCTCGCCGCTCACACTCACCATGGCACGCGGCAAGCTGGTCTCGGACATCGCGATCGACTGGCGTCGCCGCCCGGCGGTCACCCGCTATGACATTCGCCTGGCGCCCACGCCGATGGCGCAGCTGCTCAAGGGCTTCGGCGTGGCCGAAGCGGGCACCAACGGCACCGTCAAGGGACGCATCCAGCTGACCGGCACCGGCGATGCGTTGCACGATTCGCTGGCGAGCTCCTCGGGGCGCATCGCTTTCGTCATCCCGCGAGGCACCTTCACCACCCGCAACGTTCAGCTGTCGGAGCTCGATTTCGGAACGTTCATCCAGAAGATGTTCGAAAACAAGCTCAAGGAACCGGTGCAGATCAATTGCGGCCTCGTCGCCTTTACCGTGCGGCGCGGCGCGGCGGCAGCCGATCCGATCCTGATCGACACGCGCAAGAACGTCATCGCGGGACGCGGCGGGTTCAGCTTCGGCACCGAGCAGATGGACCTGGGCTTTCGTGCGGACGGCAAGAAATTCAGTCTGGTTTCGGCCCAGTCGCCCGTCGGCATCGGCGGCTACTTCTCGCAGCCGAGGCTGAACGTCATCAGCCCGGAGCTGTTGGGCCGTGCCGGGGCGGGACTGGGGCTGGCCGTGCTCGCGGCGCCGCCTGCCGCCCTGCTCGCGTTCGTCGATGTGGGGGACGCCAAATCCGCCGCCTGCGGACCGGTCCTGCAAGGCGCCACGGCCGCCGGCCAGCGCACCACCAAGGGCAAGCCGCGCGACGATGTCGGCAATGGCAAGGCATCGACCGCCGGCGGCAAGGACAAGAAGAAGTTTCTCGGGATCTTCTGACCCCGACACGGAAACGGCGGCGCAGATCGCTCTGCGCCGCCGCCTTGAAGTTTGGGGATGAAGCTTATTGCAGGCCGAGGTTCATGACCTTGGTCCAGGCCGCGACGAAATCCTGCGCGAACTTCTGCCCGCCGTCGCTCGCCGCATAGACTTCGGCCACCGCGCGCAGCTCCGAGTTCGAACCGAAGATCAGGTCGACCGGCGTGGCGGTCCATTTGAGCTGGCCCGACTTGATGTCGCGGCCCTCGTACAGACCCGCTTCGCTCGGCGACTTGGTCCACTTGTTGCCCATGTCGAGCAGGTTGACGAAGAACGCGTTGTTCAGCTGACCCGGCGTGTTGGTGAACACGCCATGCTTGGCACCGCCGGTATTGGCGTCGAGCGCACGCAGGCCGCCGACCAGCACGATCATTTCGGGCACCGTCAGGCTCAGCATGTTCGCGCGATCGACCAGCATGTCGACCGGCGACATCACGCTGCCCGCACCATAATAGTTGCGGAAGCCGTCAGCGGTGGGCTCGAGCGGTTCGAAGGCTGCTACATCGGTCTGCGCCTGGCTGGCATCTCCGCGGCCCGGCTTGAACGGCACGGTCAGGCTGTGCCCGGCCTTGCGCGCGGCTTCCTCGATCCCGGCCGCACCGGCAAGCACGATGGTGTCAGCCAGCGAGATCTTCTTGCCGCCCTTCTGCGCCTTGTTGAAGCTCGCCTGGATCGCTTCCAGCTTGGCGACAACCTTGGTGATTTCCGCCGGGTTGTTGACCGCCCAGTCCTTTTGCGGGGCGAGCCGCAGGCGTCCGCCATTGGTGCCGCCGCGCATGTCGGTGTCGCGATAGCTCGCCGCCGCCGCCCAGGCGGTGCGCACCAGTTCCTGCGTGGTCAGACCCGAGCCCAGGATCTGCGCCTTGAGCGAGGCCACATCCTGCGCATCGACCAGCGGGTGATCGACCGCCGGAACCGGGTCCTGCCAGATCAGGTCGACCTTGGGCGCCTCGGCCCCCAGATAGCGCCAGCGCGGGCCCATGTCGCGGTGAGTCAGCTTGAACCAGGCGCGGGCAAAGGCATCGGCAAACGCATCGGGGTCCTTGTGGAAACGTTCGGAGACCTTGCGATATTCGGGGTCCATCTTCAGCGCGAGATCGGTGGTGAACATGATCGGCGCGTGACGCTTGGTCTTGTCATGCGCGTCGGGGACCAGGTTCGCGGCACTCTTGTCGCTGGGGATCCACTGGATCGCGCCGCCCGGGCTGCGCGTCTGCACCCAGTCGAAGCCGAACAGATTGTCCAGATATTGGGTGGTCCAGGCGATCGGGTTGACCGACCACGCGCCTTCCAGCCCGCTGGTCACCGCATCGACGCCCTTGCCGGTGCCGCACTTGTTGACCCAGCCGATGCCCTGCTGCTCGGTCGGCGAGCCTGCCGGATCGGCACCGATGCACTCTTCCGCCTTGTGCGCGCCATGCGCCTTGCCGAAGGTGTGACCACCCGCGATCAGCGCGACGGTTTCCTCGTCGTTCATCGCCATGCGGCCGAAGGTCTCGCGAATGTCCTTCGCGGCGGCGAGCGGATCGGGATTGCCGTTGGGGCCTTCGGGATTGACGTAGATCAGCCCCATCTGCACCGCAGCCAGCGGCTTTTCGAGCTTGCGGTCGCCATGATAGCGATCGGCGGCGAGGAACTTCTTCTCGCGGCCCCAATAGACCTTGTCGGCCTCCCAGTCGTCGGTGCGGCCACCGGCAAAGCCGAAGGTCTTGAAGCCCATCGATTCGAGCGCGACGTTACCGGTGAGCACCATCAGGTCGGCCCAGCTGATCTTGCGACCGTATTTCGCCTTGATCGGCCAGAGCAGCCGGCGCGCGCGATCGAGATTGGCATTGTCGGGCCAGCTGTTGAGCGGCTCGAACCGCTGCTGGCCGCCACCTGCCCCGCCGCGACCATCGGCGGTGCGATAGGTGCCCGCGCTGTGCCAGGCCATGCGGATGAAGAACGGACCGTAATGGCCGTAATCCGCCGGCCACCAGTCCTGCGACGTGGTCATCAGCGCCTTGATGTCCGCCTTGACCGCCGCGATATCGAGTGTCTGGAATTCCTTCGCATAATCGAAATCGTCGCCCATCGGGTTGGATTCGCGCGCATGCTGGCGCAGCGGCGACAGGTCGAGCCGCTCGGGCCACCAGTCCTGGTTCGAATTGGCGGCGGCGGGGTTGACCTGCGGCTGGGTGACGGTCTGGGCCATGGCGGACGGCGCAGACAGCGCGACGGCCAGCATGGCGATCACGGAAACGGAGGTGCGACTCATGGTGGGATCTCCTGCTTGGGACGGCGCATTCGCCGTTCACTGGAGATTAATCCGGGACGAGTTGATCGGGAAAACCGAAAATCCTGATCTATGTTAGTGACGCACTAGATCAACCGACCGCGCTCTTTGGGCAGCAGCAGCGAGGAATCGCCATAGGAATAGAAGCGATATCCGTTCGCGATCGCGTGCGCATAGGCCGCTTTCATCACATCGAGCCCCATCAGCGCCGAGACCAGCATGAACAGGGTCGAGCGCGGCAGGTGGAAATTGGTCATCAGCCCGTCGATGCCCTTGAAGCGATAGCCCGGCGTGATGAAGATCGCGGTATCGCCCTCGAACGGGCGGATGATATTGTCGTCGCCCGCGGCGCTCTCGATCAGGCGCAGCACGGTGGTCCCCACCGCGATCACGCGGTTGCCGCGTGCGCGGATGGCGTTGAGGCGGTCCGCCGTCTCGACGTCGATGCGGCCCCATTCGGCGTGCATCTGGTGCTCGCTCGTGTCGTCGGCCTTGACCGGCAGAAAAGT
>AYSC01000037.1 GCA_000503195.1 Blastomonas sp. CACIA14H2 | reverse complement strand
CCCCTCTCCCGCGGGGGAGAGGGGCTATCAGCGCAGCTTCCGATCGCGAACTCAACTCAAGCCAGCATCCCCAGCGGGTTCTCGCACAGGTCCTTGAATGCCGCCATCAGCTGTGCACCATCGGCGCCGTCGATGGCGCGGTGGTCGAAGCTGCCGGTGGCGCTCATCACCGTTGCGATGCCGAGCGCGTCATCGACGATATAGGGCCGCTTCTCGCCCGCGCCGATCGCCATGATCATGCCCTGGGGCGGGTTGATGACCGCCTCGAAATGCTTGATGCCGAACATGCCCATGTTCGACAGGCTGGCCGTACCGCCCTGATATTCGTGCGGCTGCAGCTTGCCGTCCTTGGCACGGTTCGCCAGCTCCTTCATCTCGGTCGAGATCGCGCCGACAGCCTTGGTCTCCGCGCCGACGATGATCGGCGTGATCAGGCCCGCAGGCGTGCTGACCGCGACCGAGATGTCGGCACGCTGGTAGCTGATCAGCTGGTCGCCCGCGAAGGTGACGTTGCACTTGGGCACCTGGATCAGGCTCTTGGCGAGTGCCTTGATCAGCAGGTCGTTGACCGAGAGCTTCACACCCTGCGCCTCGAGCGCCTTGTTGAGTTCGGCGCGCAGCTTGAGCAGCTTGTCGAGCTGGACATCGACGGTGAGATAGATGTGCGGGATCGTCTGCTTCGCCTCGGTCAGGCGGCGCGCGATCGTCTTGCGCATGTTCGAGAGCTTGCTCGCCTCGTGCGGAATGTCGGTGGTGAACGGCGCAGGGGCGGCCGCAGGCGCTGGCGTCGGAGCGGCAGCGGCAGGCGCAGCGGCCTGAGGAGCGGCAGCCCTGGCCTCGCCAGGCTTGGCGTCTTCGACATCGGCCTTGACGATGCGGCCCCCGGGGCCGGTACCCTTGACCGTCGCAAGATCGATGCCCTTGGCGGCCGCAATGCGCTTGGCGAGCGGGCTGGCCTTGATGCGGTCATCGCCCGCAGCGGCAGCGGCCGACGGCGCAGGGGTCGGCGCAGGCGCGGGCGCAGGTGCAGGTGCGGGCGCGGCCTCCGCCTTGGCTTCGGGTGCCGGAGCGGGGGCGGGTGCAGGCGCCGGAGCAGCGGCAGCGGGCGCATCGCTCACATCCTCGCCCTCGGCCGCGATGATCGCGATCACCTCGCCCACCTTCACATTGTCGGTGCCGGCGGGGATCAGGATTTTCGTGACCACGCCCTCGTCGACCGCTTCGAATTCCATGGTTGCCTTGTCGGTCTCGATCTCGGCCAAGAGGTCGCCGGACGCGACGGTATCGCCCTCCTTGACCAGCCATTTGGCGAGCGTGCCTTCCTCCATCGTCGGCGAGAGGGCGGGCATTTTCAGATTGATAGGCATTGGGTGTCTTTCCCCCGATTCAGTGACCGGGGCCGTTCTCGACGCTTCAAGCCGTAGGGTCAAGGGGGCAGACCCTTGCCACACCCATCATTTTGGCGCAGTCTGCCGCGCAGCAAACGGGGCAGCGAAAATATGCGGGTGTATCTGGTCATCATGGATGAGACGAGCGAGGCGTTGACCGCGCTGCGTTTCGCTTCGCGCCGCGCGCAGCATACCGGGGGGCAGGTGCATATCCTGGCGCTGGTGCCCAAGCAGGATTTCGTCGCCTGGGGCGGCGTGCAGGCGACGATCGAGGACGAGGCGCGCAGCCGCGCCGAAGCCCTGGTCACCGATGCGGCGGGCACGTTGTTCGAGGACATGGGTCAGCGCCCGATGATCACGGTGCGCATGGGCGATGCCACCAAGGAGATCCGCAATTACATGGCGAGTTGCCCGGACCTCGCGATGCTGGTGCTGGGGGCTGCCGCCACCGGCGCGCCGGGTCCGCTGATCACCCATTTTGCCGGAGCCGATGCGGGCGCGCTGCCCTGCCCCGTGACCATCGTACCCGGCGGTCTTTCCGACGAAGAAATCGACCGGATGTCCTGATCCGCGTCAGCGGCTCTGGTGACGGATATTGGCAGGGCGCCCGCGCCGCTTGATCGGCGGACGACCGCCGGGGCGGTGGCCGGGCCCTTTCCCGCGCGGCGGAGGGCCGGGCATGTAATTGCCGCCCTCGGGCAGTTCGAACTTGATCGCGCCGGTGACCGGATCGGCCTCGGCCAGCCGCAGTTCGAGCCGCTGCCCCACCGCATAGCGATCGCCACTGGTCTCGCCGGTCAATGTCTGCGATGCCTCGTCATACCAGAAGCGCTCCGCGCCCAGGGTCGAGACCGGGACCAGCCCGTCGCCGCCAAATTCCTCGATCGTCGCGAAAAAGCCGAAGCTCTGCACACCGGTGATGCGCACCTTGTGAATCTCGCCGACCTTGGTGGCAAGGAACGCGGCGACATAGCGGTCGACCGTCTCGCGCTCGGCCTCCATCGCGCGGCGCTCGAACCCGCTGATCAGCTCGCAGATGCGGTCGAGCGAGGCGGCATCGTGCTCGGCCAGCCCCGTGGTCGGCGGAAGGTCAAGCTTCGGCGCGGGCGGCTGCTCCAGCCCATGCGCATCGACGAGCGCGCGGTGCAGCAGCAGATCGGCATAGCGGCGGATCGGGCTGGTGAAATGGCCGTAGGACGCGAGCGACAGCCCGAAATGCCCCATGTTGCGCGGCCCGTAATAGGCCTGGGTTTGGCTGCGCAGCACCTGCTCCATCACCAGCGGCTTGACCGTATCGTCGCTGACCCTGGCGAGAATACCATTGAAGGTGGCGGGCCGCACGACCTGACCCAACGCGAAGCTGATATCGAACGTCGCGAGATAGTCCTTGAGCGCGACCAGCTTCTCGCGCGAGGGCGGTTCGTGGACGCGGTAGACCACCGGCGCCTTTTTCGCCTCGAGTGCCTTGGCCGCAGCGACATTGGCGGCGATCATGAAATCCTCGACCAGCCGGTGCGCATCGAGGCGCTCGCGCACCGCAACGCTGACGATGCGCCCGGCCTCGTCGAGCACGATCCGCCGCTCGGGCAGGTCGAGATCAAGCGGCTCGCGCGCCTCGCGCGCCTTGAACAGCAGCTTCCAGCACGCCCAGAGCGGCTTGAGAACACTGTCGGTCAGTTCGTGCGGCTTCGCGCCATCGATCGCCGCCTGCGCGTCCTCATAGGCGATATTGGCCGCCAGCCGCACCAGCGCGCGGGTGAAGCGCCAGTTCCTGAGCTTGCCCGAAGCATCGATGACGAGATGGCACACCATCGCCGCGCGGTCCTGCCCGGCCTTGAGCGAACACATGTCCGCCGAAAGTATTTCGGGAAGCATCGGCACGACGCGGTCGGGGAAATAGACGCTGTTACCGCGCTTGCGCGCCGCTCGATCGATCACGCCTCCGGGGCGGACATAATAGCTGACATCGGCGATTGCGACGATCGCGCGATAGCCGCCCGCATTGGCGGGATCGTCATCCGGCGTCGCCCAGATCGCATCGTCATGATCGCGCGCGTCGACCGGATCGATCGCGACGATGGGAATATGGCGCAGGTCCTCGCGATGATCGGCCGAGAGCGGCAGCTTCGCGGCGCGCTCGGCCTCGTCGATCGCCTCGGGCGGAAAGTCATGCGGAATGCCGTATTTGTGGATCGCGATCAGGCTGAACGAGCGCGGCGCGAAGGGTTCGCCCAAGACCTCGGTCACCTTCGCGCTGACCCGGTCGCGCTGGCCATGCTGCTCTGCCAGCACCAGTTGCCCCGGCTCGGCATTGCCGGCATCGGAGATCGGCACCATGCGGCGGATGCGCTTGTCGACCGGCTTGAGCCACAGCTTGCGCCCGTCGCCCTTCTCGACCACACCGAGCAGCTGTTCGCTCGCGCGCTGGAGCTTCTTCATCACGAAGCCACGATAGCCGCTGCCTGCCTCTTCGGTGCGCGCCAGCACCCGGTCGCCGACCGCCAGCGCCGAACGGCCGCGTTCGGAGAGGCGCACGCGCGGCATCGGCACGCCCTCGGCCTGCCAGTTGTCCGGTATCGCGATAAGATCGCGCCCATCGGCCTCGATCACCTTGAGCACGGTGACCTTGGGCAGTCCGCCCATCTTGTGGAAGGCCCGGCCCTTGGCGCTGTCGATCAGGCCTTCATCGGCCATGTCCTTGAGCAGCGCCTTGAGCGCGATCTTCTCCGCGCCCTTGAGCCGGAAATGCTTGGCGATCTCGCGCTTGCCCGCGGCATCCTGGCTTTCGCCGAGGAATTTCAGGATCTCGTCGCGGCTGGGCATCCCCGCCGCAGCACGATCCGGCTTTCCCTTGCCTGAGCGAGCGCCCGCCACCCCGGACTCAATACGCCCGGGCGAGCAGCACGCGCTCGACCGCAGGACCGCCGGTGAAGAAGCAGGTTGCGCCAGCCGGGGCCGAACCCTCGGGCGTGTTGCGGATGGTGAGCTTCAGCGCCTTCAACTGCTCGACCACCTTGTCGAGCGCCTCGCCGGTCGGGCGGCACCAGTCCACCGCGACCCAGCCGGGGTACTTGCTACGCTCGAAATGCGCCTTCAGCCCTTCGAGATTGGTCACGTCCTCGCGGATCTCGGCATCGAGCCGCGCCTTGGCCGAGCAGAACATCAGCGTCTGGATCTGGTCGAGCAGCGCCGGGGCCTGGCCGACGAACGATTCCCAGTGCATCGCCTGGTTGGCGAGCTTGCCGTCCTCGCCATAGAGCGAGTCGCGGCGCAGCATCGTCACCTGTTCGCCCGCGGCATCGCGGCCACCGATCTCGAGGATGATCGGTGCGCCCTTCTTGACCCAGCCCCAGCGCTTGGGACCGGCCTTGCCGGGCTTCTTGTCGATCAGCACGCGCAGCGGCTCGCCGAACGCCGAGGCATCGATCAGCGCGTTGCGGATCTTGGTGCAATAGGCCAGCAGCGCCTCGTCCTCGGGCGTCTCGCGCAGCATCGGCACAATCACGATCTGGTGCGGCGCGATCTGCGGCGGAACCTTCAGGCCATCGTCATCGCCATGCGTCATGATGACGCCGCCGACCAGACGCGTCGACACGCCCCAGCTCGTGGTGTGCGCGAACTGGAACTGCCCCTCGCGATCCTGGAAGCGGATGTTCTGCGCGTGCGCGAAATTCTGGCCGAGATAGTGCGAGGTGCCTGCCTGCAGCGCCTTGCCGTCCTGCATCATCGCCTCGATCGAATAGGTCGCGACCGCGCCGGGGAAGCGCTCGTTCTCGGGCTTTTCGCCTGCGATCACCGGCATGGCGAGCGGGCCCTGCGCGAAATCGCGGTACATCTGCAGGATGGTCAGCGTCTCGCTCATCGCGTCCGCCTCGTTCTCGTGCGCGGTATGGCCTTCCTGCCACAGGAATTCCGAGGTGCGCAGGAACATGCGGGTGCGCATTTCCCAGCGCACGACATTGGCCCATTGGTTGACCATGATCGGCAGATCGCGCCAGCTCTGCAGCCAGCGCGAGAAGGCGGTGCCGATCACCGTTTCCGAGGTAGGGCGGACGACCAGCGGTTCTTCGAGCTTCGCCTCGGGATCGACGACCAGCGCGCCGTCTTCCATCTTCAGCCTGTGGTGCGTGACGACCGCCATTTCCTTGGCAAAGCCTTCGACATGCTCGGCCTCCTTGGCGAAATAGCTCAAGGGGATGAACAGCGGGAAATAGCAGTTCTCGTGGCCCGATTCCTTGATCTTGCGGTCGAGCAGCATCTGGATGCGTTCCCAGATGCCATAGCCCCAGGGGCGCATGATCATGCAGCCGCGCACGCCCGATTCCTCGGCGAGATCGGCTTCCTGGATGACAGCCTGATACCAGGCGGCAAAATCTTCCTGCCGGGTGACGGGCAGTGCGTTCTTCTGGCTCACGTGAATTCAGTCCTGCAATCGAATGAGGCCCGCGTGCCTAGGCTCTGCCGAGCCAACAGGCAATTGCCTGTTTCCGTTCCAGGCCGCGAACCGGTTATTTCTTGTCGACAAGATCGTCGATCTTGCGCTGCATGGCCGAAAGCTGGGCCTTGAGCGCGGCGATTTCGTCATCCGACGAGGCGGCAACTGGCTGAGCCGGGCTTGCCGGCTTGTCCTTGCGCGGGCTGAACGCGCTCGATGCGGCTTCGAACATCGCCAGGTTCTGCCGCGCAAGCTGCGCGAACGGGCTGTTCTTGATGCTGCCTTCCATCGCGCTCTGGAACTTTTCCTGGTTCTTGCGGAAAGCTTCCATCGAGGCTTCGAGATATTGCGGGATCATGGACTGCATCGAATTGCCGTACATCGAGATCAGCTCGCGCAGGAAGCCGACGGGCAGCATCTGCTGGCCGCTCGATTCCTCTTCCATGATGATCTGGGTGAGGATGTTATGGGTGATGTCGTCGCCGGTCTTGGCATCGACGACCTGGAAATCCTTGCCTTCGCGGGTCAGCTTGGCAAGGTAGTCCAGCGTGATATAGCTCGACGACCGGGTGTTGTAGAGGCGACGGTTGGCGTATTTTTTGATGATGATGACATCATCCGAATCCGAGGTGCCAGATTTGGCCATGCGTGCATCTCCCGTTCAATCCCAGGGGACTGTAGCACCGCAGCATAGTGCACTGCAACATGCACCCCGCCCTTTACCACTTTTCCTGGCTCTGGCCCGCCAGCAGCTGGCGGACGATCCCGCGCGACTGCTCCAGCTTTTGCAGGCGCTTGAGCGCTATGGCCGCGCGGATCGCAGCTTTCTGCGCCAACCCGGGACAGTCTTGCTGCAACACGGCAAGGCCATGTTGCGCAGTGCAGCAGGGTTAACGCTCGAGCAGAGCGCAACATCCCCACCGATCGTGTTCGTCCCCTCTCCCATCAACGCGCCGCATGTGCTCGACATGGATGCCGATTGCTCGCTGATGGGCTGGCTGGGCCGTCAGGATCTGCCCTCGGCGCTGGTCGACTGGGGCACGACCACGCCCGAGCATCGCGATCACGATCTCGATCATCTCGCCACCCGGCTGCTGCTGCCGATGCTGCAGGCGTTAGGCCGCCCGGTGCATCTGGTCGGCTATTGCCTGGGCGGCATGATCGCGATGGCGGCCGCATGCCATATCGAGGTGCGCAGCCTGACGCTCATCGCCACGCCCTGGCATTTCGACGGCTATCCGGCCAAGCGTCGTGAGGAGCTGACCGCAATGTGGCAGCACCACCGCCCCGCCTGCGAGGCCATGGGGCTGGTGCCGATGGAGGTGATGCAGCACGGCTTCTGGACGCTCTCGCCTGCCAAGCTGATGGAGAAATATCTCAAGTTCGCCGCGATGCCCGAAGGCAGCGCGGCGGCGCGGCGCTTCGTGGCGGTCGAGGACTGGGCCAATGGCGGCGAGCCGCTGCCCTTCGCGCTGGGTGCGCAGCTGTTCGAACAGCTTTATCGCGACGACCGCAGCGGCAGCGGCGATTGGATTGTCGACGGCATTCGCGTCGGCCCGGATGCCGTGCGCGGGCCGATCATGGAATTCGCCTCGGCCAGCGACGCCATCGTGCCACTCGCCTGTTCGCCGGACGTGCCGGGCCGCGAGGTGCTGGCATCGGGCCATGTCGGCATGGTCATCGGCGGCAGCGCGCCGACCACGCTCTGGCCGATGCTCAGGCGGTGGATATCGTCACACGAACCCTCTACATAACGATCACGATCCATCCTCCCCAGCCTTTGGAGAACGCACATCATGTCGAGCATCGTCATCACTGCTGCCAAGCGCACGCCCGTTGGCAGCTTTCTGGGCGCCTATGCCGCTACGCCCGCGCATGAGCTGGGCCGCATCGCGATCGAGGCGGCGCTGGCGCAATCGGGCCTGTCACCTGACGAGGTGTCGGAAGTGATCCTGGGCCAGGTGCTGACGGCAGCCCAGGGCCAGAACCCAGCGCGCCAGGCCTCGCTCAACGCGGGCGTGCCCAAGGAAGTCCCCGCCTATGGCGTCAACCAGGTCTGCGGATCGGGGCTGCGCGCGGTCGCGCTTGGCTTCCAGTCGATCGCCAATGGCGATGCCGATGTCGTGATCGCAGGCGGTCAGGAGAACATGTCGATGTCGCCGCACGCGCAGATGCTGCGTTCGGGCCAGAAGATGGGCGACATGAAGCTGGTCGACACGATGGTCTATGACGGCCTGACCGACGTGTTCAACCAGTATCACATGGGCATCACCGCCGAGAACCTGGCCGAGAAATACCAGATCAGCCGCGAGGCGCAGGACCGCTTTGCCGTCCGCTCGCAGAACCTTGCCGAGGCCGCGCGCGCCGAAGGCCGCTTCGCCGACGAGATCGCGCCGGTGACGATCAAGGGCCGCAAGGGCGATACGGTAGTGGACCAGGACGAGTATATCCGCGCCGGCGCGACCTATGATAGCGTCGCCGGTCTCAAGCCCGCGTTCAAGAAGGACGGCACCGTGACCGCCGCCAACGCCTCGGGGCTCAACGACGGCGCAGCGGCTTTGGTACTGATGCGCGAGGAAGATGCGGCCAAGCGCGGGCTGACGCCGCTCGCACGGATCGCCAGCTGGGCCTCGATGGGGGTCGACCCGTCGATCATGGGCATCGGCCCGGTCTCGGCGAGCCGCCGCGCGCTCGCCAAGGCGGGCTGGAAGGTCGAGGATCTCGACCTGATCGAATCGAACGAGGCGTTCGCGGCGCAGGCGCTGTCGGTAACGCAGGAAATGGGCTGGGATCCCGACAAGGTGAACGTCAATGGCGGCGCGATCGCGATCGGCCACCCCATCGGTGCCAGCGGCGCGCGCGTGCTGACGACGCTGCTTTACGAAATGGGTCGCCGCGACGCGAAAAAGGGCCTGGCGACGCTGTGCATCGGCGGCGGCATGGGCATCGCGCTGACGGTCGAGCGCTAAGCTGCCCGTCACCCCCGCGAAGGCGGGGGTCCGGCTGTTGCTTTACCGTAGCGAACAAGCGGGATCCGCGTTCGCGGCAATGACGAGCGGTATCGTCCAGGCGCTCAATCCACCCAGATCCGGTCGAACCGTCGGCCGATCTGGGTGAGCCATTCATACTGGCTGATCCCGGTCGCGGCCTGAACCTCGGGCAGGACGAAATCGGCCGCGATCCAGTCGCCCTCGCCCAGAGCGGGCGCAGCGCTGAGGTCGATACAGGTCAGGTCCATCGAGACGCGTCCCAGGATCGGCAAGCGCGCATCGCCTTGGCGGAAGGCGCCGATCGACGAGAAGGCCCGCTTGAAGCCATCGGCATAGCCCAGCGCCAGCGTCGCGGTGCGCATGTCGTGCTGCGCGACAAAGGTCGCGCCATAGCCGATGCTGTCGCCCGCGCGGACATGGCGCACCTGCAGGATGCGCGTCTCCAGCCGCATGACCGGGCGGATATGGTCTGCCAACGCGTCGCAGGGCACGCCGCCATAAAGCGCGAGGCCGGGGCGGGTGCAGTCGAAATGATAGCCGGTGCCCAGCGCAATGCCCGCGCTGTTGGCGAAGCTGTAGCGCCGCGCCGCAACCTGCTGGCGTGCCTCTTCAAATCTCGCGCGCTGCGCGGCATTCTGCGCCGTATCCTCTTCCGCCGATGCCAGATGGCTCAGGCACAGATCGATATCGAGCCCGGCGCACAGGCCCGCGACGTCCTCGCGCCAGTCGAGCCCCAGCCGGCTCATGCCGGTATCGACCATCACATGGCAGCGGCCCCCGCCCGCTTCGCGCCAGCGGACGATCTGCTCGGCGCTGTTGAGCACCGGCACTGCCAGTCCGGCGAGCGCCGCACCCTCCTCGCCCGGCGCGATGCCGTGCAGCACCGCGAGCCGGGCCGGATCGACCAGACCTGTCAGCGCCTGCGCCTCGCCCCAATGCGCGACGAAGAAATCGCGGCAACCTGCCGCCGTCAGCCGCCGCACCACCTCGGCCGCGCCCAGGCCATAGCCATCGGCCTTGACCGCCGCGCCCGCGCTCGCGTCGCCGCTCAGCCGATCGAGCGCACGCCAATTGGAAACCAGCGCCCCGCCATCGAGCACCAGCCGCATGTTCGCCTGCGCTGAAACGGCCTCAACCAATATCGTCCTGCCCCGAGGTTTCCGGCAGCCAGATCAGCGACACCGTGAACGCCATCACAACGACTGCGATCGTGTACCACAGGCCGGAATAGGCATCGCCCGTCCGCGCCACGATATATTGCGAGATATAGGGCAGAAAGCCGCCGAAATAGCCGGTGCCGATATGATAGGGGATCGACATCGAGGTATAGCGGATCTTGGCCGGGAACAGCTCGACCATGATCGCGGCGACCTGGCCATAGGTCATCGCCGACAGCGCCACCATCAGCGCGACCGAGAGGATGATCAGCCAGGGCTGGCGGGAGGCCGGATCGGACTTGTCGGGATAGCCCGCCTTTTCCAGCGCCGCGACATAAGCCTTTTCGTCATAGCCGCGCACGACCGTCCCGCCCACGCTGAGCGCCACGGCATCGCCTTCCACCTTGGTGTAGCTGATGCCGCGCTTGCTGAGGAAATTGAGCGCCTTGGCGCATTCGGTGGTCTGCGTGCGCTGAAGCGCGTTGAACGCGCATTCGGGCATGGCGAGCGTCACCGGCGAGGTCTTGGTCGCGGTTTCCAGCGCCGGGTTGGCCGCCTGCGCCATCAGGTGGAAGAGCGGGAACAGCAGCACCACGGTCAGCCCGTAGCCGATCAGCAGCAGGCGCTTGCGCCCCACCCGGTCGGACAGCCAGCCGAAGAACACATAGAGCGGCGCGGCGAGCGTGGCCCCTGCGGCCATGTACAACAGCGCATCTTCCTCGGCCACGCGTGCGGTCCCGGTGAGGAAATAGAGCGTGCCGAACTGCGAGGTGTAATAGATCACCGTCAGGCCCGCTGCGACGCCGAACAGCGCCACCATCACCCGCTTGATGTTGCCGGGATAGCGCAGGCTATCCATGAACGGGTTCTTCGAGGTCGATCCGGCGGCCTTCATCGCCTGGAACACCGGGCTTTCTGACAGCTTCATGCGGATATAGAGCGAGATCGCGAGCAGCAGGATCGAGATCAGGAACGGCACGCGCCAGCCCCAGGCGTTGAAATCCTCAGGGGTCATCAGCTTGCGCGTCGCCAGCACGCAGATCACCGCGAGCAGGAAGCCGCCCGCGACCGAGGCCTGGATCCAGCTGGTATACTGGCCGCGCTTGCCCGGCGGGGCGTGCTCCGCGACATAGATCGCCGCGCCGCCATATTCGCCGCCCAGCGCCAGCCCCTGCAGGCAGCGCAGCACCAGGAGGAGTGCCGCGGCCCAGACGCCTGCGGTGGCAAAGGTCGGCAGCAGGCCGATCGAGGCGGTCGCCCCGCCCATCAGCGAGATGGTGACGAGGAAGGTGTACTTGCGCCCCACCTTGTCGCCAAGATAGCCGAACAGCACCGCGCCCAGCGGACGCACGCCAAAGCCCGCGCCGAAGATCGCAAGCGAGGCGAGCGTCGCCGCAGTGGGATTGTCCGACGGGAAGAAGAGCTGGCCGATCAGCGTCGCCAGAATCCCGTAGACAAAGAAATCATACCATTCGAAAACCGTGCCGAGCGAGGATGCGACGATCACCAGCCGATCGCGGCTAGCGTCGAAATCCTGCCCATCTGCTGCAGCCGTTGCGGCCATCCAGCGCTCTCCCCATCCAGTCCCCAAGGCGACAGTCTATGGAGAGGAATTGCGGCGCAATCAACTGTCCAGCCCGCACGCGGACCGGACAGCGATCACATATCCGGTGGATGGATTATTCCAGCTCGAGGATGACCGCGTCGACCGCCAGGCTGTCGCCCTCGGCGGCGCTGATCGTCTTGACCGTCGCGGCCTTTTCGGCACGCAGGATGTTCTCCATCTTCATCGCCTCGACGATGGCGAGCGGCTGGCCGGGCTGCACCTTGTCGCCTTCGGCCACGTGCAGCTTCACCAGCAGGCCCGGCATCGGGCAGAGCAGGAAGCGCGACAGGTCGGGCGGTACCTTCTCGATCATGTGCCGGGCGTGCTCCGCGACATGCGCAGGCAGCACCTCGAAGCTGTGCGTCGCGCCGCGCGCGGTCAGCGCAAAGCCGGTTCGCGTGCGCTGCACCTTGACCGCCAGTTCGTCGCTCTCCTCCTCGTCACCGAAATCGGCCACCGCGAGCCGGTCGCCGGGGGTATAGCCCATCGACAGATCGACCACGTCACCGTCGACCACGATGGCGTCCTCGCTGACCGAGACCTCCATCGCGATATCGCCCTTGCGCACGCGCCATTCGGACGGCGGAGTCAGGCGGTTGCCGAGCTGGTCCGAGACGCGCAGCGCGCGGTCGGCCTCTGCGGTCGCGATGAACGCCGCCATCGCCGCCAGACGCCGCAGCAGTTCGGGCGAGGCCGGCGCACCGTGAAAGCCATCGGGATATTCCTCGGCGATGAACCCGGTGGTGATGTTGCCCGAACGGAAACGCTCGTGCTGCATCAGCGCCGAGACGAAATCGAGATTGTGCCCCGGCCCCTCGATCTCGAACCGGTCGATCGCGGTGATCTGCCGGTCGATCGCGTCGAGCCGGGTTTCGCCATAGGTGATCAGCTTGGCGATCATCGGGTCGTAATGGATCGAGACCTCGCCGCCCTCTTCGACGCCATCGTCGACGCGCACGCCCTTTTTCTGCTTGGGCGGGTTGTAGCGGACCAGACGACCGATCGACGGCAGAAAGCCGCGATAGGGGTCTTCGGCATAGACGCGGTTTTCGACCGCCCAGCCGGTCAGCTTGATGTCGTCCTGCGTGAACGCGAGCGGCTCGCCCTGCGCGACGCGGATCATCTGCTCGACCAGATCGAGCCCGGTGACCAACTCGGTGACGGGATGCTCGACCTGAAGCCGGGTGTTCATCTCGAGAAAGTAGAAGCTGTCGCCGGTGGTGTCCGCGCCCGACACGATCAGCTCGACCGTGCCCGCGCTGTAATAGCCCACCGCACGCGCGAGCGCGACCGCCTGCTCGCCCATCTTCTTGCGCATCTCGGGGCTGACGAACGGCGACGGTGCCTCCTCCACGACCTTCTGGTGGCGGCGCTGGATCGAGCATTCGCGCTCGCCGAGATAGACGATATTGCCGTGCTGGTCGCCCAGCACCTGGATCTCGATATGGCGCGGCTGTTCGATGAATTTCTCGATGAACACGCGATCGTCGCCGAAGCTGTTCAGGCCCTCGCGCTTGGTCGCCTCGAAGCCTTCGCGCACGTCCTGTTCGCTATAGGCCAAGCGCATGCCCTTGCCTCCGCCGCCGGCCGAGGCCTTCATCATCACCGGATAGCCGATCTCGCTGGCGATGCGCACCGCGTGCTCGGTATCCTCGATCTCGCCGACAAAACCGGGGACGACATTGACGCCCGCCTGCTTGGCGAGCTTCTTCGATTCGATCTTGTCGCCCATCGCGGCGATGGCATTGGGGGGCGGGCCGATAAAGGTGATGCCGGCGGCCTTCAGCGCCTCGGCAAAGCTGGTGCGTTCGGACAGGAAGCCATAGCCGGGATGCACCGCATCCGCGCCGGTCGCCTTGCATGCCTCGATGATCTTGTCAGCCAGCAGATAGGACTGCGCGGCGGGCGATGGGCCGATATGCACCGCCTCGTCCGCCATCTCGACATGGGGGCTGCGCGCGTCGGCATCCGAATAGACGGCGACCGTCTTGATGCCCATCTTGCGGGCGGTGCGGATAACGCGGCAGGCGATCTCGCCCCGGTTGGCGATCAGGATCTTGGTGATTGGCATGCTATGTCAAATCCACTTTGCGGGTCTTGCTCGACCGGAGTTGGGAAAAGATACTGCAGCGCCTCGGGCGAGACGCTGTGGTAGATCGTGGCATGGGTCAGCTGCTGATGCGGCGCGTAGCACCAGATGCGGCCTTCGCGCGGATGGGCGGCGAGCGCCTTGACCAGATCATCGGCGGCCGCCTGCATCTCGCCGCCTTCATCGGCGATGGTGAGATATAGGCGATGCGGCTTGAGCATCGGTGTCTTGAGCAACCCCGCCGCGCCTTGCGCGAGCCTCGCCTTGTCCCACCACAGGCTGGGGCTGATCGCGGCATAATGATCGAACAGATCGGGCTCGGTCAGGAAGGTCTCGACAATGAACAGCCCGGCAAGCGATTCCCCGATCACGCCGGCCTCGCCATTGGTCCGATAGCGCGCGGCGACCATCGGCATCACCTCGTCGCGAATGAAACTGCGAAATTCGGCGGAATGGCCTGCCGTGGGATAGCGCTTGAGAAGTTCGGCATCCCTGGTCGGCCCGGTCAGTTCGCGCCGACGGTCCTGCGTCGCGATGCCGACCACGATCACCGGCTGCGACCGCGCCCAGAGCGCCCCGAGTGCGGTGGTGCCGACAACGTGGAGGAAATCCTGATCCAGCCCGCCATCGATCAAGTACAGCACCGGATAGCGCTTGCCCGATGTCGCGTAATCCGCAGGCAGATAGACGTTCACCACCCGATCCTGCGCCAGCGGCATGGACGCGATCGTGTGCGTCTCGCCAATGCTGATCGGCGCCGGCTGCGCGGCGACGGGCGCAGCGCAAGTTAAGGCGATACCGATCAGGGTGGCGAGCGGGCGGATCATGCGAGCGTTACTCCGCCGCCTCCAGAGCCCCAAGCGGCTGCGAGGCCATCGCCTTCATCCCCAGCTTGGAGAGCAGCGCCGAATCCTTGTCGTCGCCGGCATTGGGCGCGGTGAGCAGCTTATCGCCCGTGAAGATGCTGTTCGCGCCCGCCATGAAGCACAAGGCCTGGCAGCTTTCGGACATGCTCTCGCGGCCCGCGCTCAGGCGCACCATCGATTGCGGCATGGTGATGCGCGCGACGGCCACCGTGCGGACGAACTCGATTTCGTCGATCTTGGCCAGCGGCGTATCGGCGAGCATGTCGCCCAGCACCGTGCCCTTGACAGGGACCAGCGCGTTGATCGGCACGCTTTCCGGGTGCGGCATGGTCGCGAGCGCGTGGATGAAGCCGATACGGTCGGCGCGGGTCTCGCCCATGCCCACAATGCCGCCGCAGCACACGTTGATGCCCGCCGAGCGCACATTCTCCAGCGTTTCCATCCGGTCCTCGAAGGTCCGGGTGGTGATGACATTGGCGTAGTTCTCGGGCGCGGTGTCGATATTGTGGTTGTAATAATCGAGGCCTGCATCGGCCAGCGCGCGCGCCTGCGACGGGGTCAGCATGCCCAGCGTCATGCAGGTTTCCATGCCCATCTCGCGCACGCCCTTGATCATCGCGGCGAGCTTGGGGATGTCCTTGTCCTTGGGGTTGCGCCACGCCGCGCCCATGCAGAAGCGGCCCGATCCGTGGTCCTTGGCCTGGGCGGCTGCTTGCAGCACCGCCTGCACGTCCATCAGCTTAGTCGCCTTGACGCCGCTCTCGGCATCCTTGGACTGGCTGCAATATCCGCAATCCTCGGGGCAGCCGCCGGTCTTGATCGACAAGAGGGTGGAAAGCTGCACCTCGTTGCGCGGGAAATTCGCGCGATGCACGCTCTGCGCCTCGAACATGAGGTCGTTGAACGGCAGATCGAACAGCGCGGTGATTTCCTCGCGGGTCCAGTCGGTTCTCATTATCGAGGTCATTCCTTAAATCCGTTTGTGTCGAGCGAAGTCGAGACACGTGTGCGCAAGGTCCCTCGACTTCGCTCGGGACAAACGGGGGGTGGTGTGTCCTGGCATCATTCGGCAGCCTCCTGCACCGGAGGCATGTTATGGCCGAGCAGCCGCAACACATCGGCGGCACATTCGACGACATTCGATCCGGGGCCATAGATGCCCTGCACCCCGGCATCGCGCAGATAGTCGTAATCCTGCGGCGGAATCACCCCGCCCGCGATCACCTTGATGTCGTTGCGGCCAGCCTCTTTCAGCCCCCGGATCAGTTCGGGGATCAGCGTCTTGTGACCCGCAGCGAGCGAGGAGGCACCGACGACATCCACGCCGGTCTCGAGCGCCAGCACCACGGTTTCCTCCGGCGTCTGGAACAGCGGGCCGGAGACGACATCGAAGCCCATGTCCCCGAACGCCGAGGCGATCACGTTCGCGCCGCGATCATGCCCGTCCTGGCCCATCTTGGCGACGAGCAGCTTGGGTTTGCGCCCCAGGCGACGCTCGACCGCCTTGACGCCATCGACCACCTGCGCCCAGCGGCTGTCATCCTCGTACGGCGCTGCGTACACGCCCTTGACCGGCGTCGGGCGCGTCGCATAGCGGCCGAACACATCCTCCATCGCCTGGCTGATCTCGCCCAGCGTAGCGCGCGCGCGGGCGGCCTCGACCGCGAGTTCGAGCAGATTGCCCTTGCCTTTCGCGCCTTCGCGCAGCGCATCGAGCGCGGACTGGCACGCCACCTCGTCGCGCGCGGCCTTGACCGCGTTGATCCGCGCGATCTGGCCTTCGCGCACCCTCGCATTGTCGACCTCGAGCGTTTCGAGCAGGTCTTCATTGGCGAGGCGATATTTGTTCACCCCGACGATCACGTCATCACCGCGATCGACCCGCGCCTGGCGACCGGCGGCGGCTTCCTCGATCATCGCCTTGGGCCAGCCGGCTGCGACCGCCTTGGCCATGCCGCCTTCGCTCTCGACGCGCTCGATGATCTCCCACGCCTTGTCGACCAGTTCCTGAGTCAGGCTCTCGATATAATAGCTGCCGCCCAGCGGATCGACGACCTTGGTCATCCCGGTCTCTTCCTGGATGACGATCTGCGTGTTGCGGGCGATACGCGCCGAGAAATCGGTGGGCAATGCGATCGCCTCGTCGAGCGCATTGGTGTGCAGCGATTGCGTGCCGCCCAGCATCGCGGCCATTGCCTCGATCGTGGTGCGGATGACGTTGTTATACGGGTCCTGCTCGGTCAGCGACACGCCGCTGGTCTGGCAGTGGGTGCGCAGCATCTTGGAGCGCTCGTCCTTGGCGCCGAGCTTGGTCATCACCCGGTGCCACAGCACGCGCGCGGCGCGCAGCTTGGCGATTTCCATGAAGAAGTTCATGCCGATGGCGAAGAAGAACGACAGCCGCCCCGCGAACTTGTCGATGTCGAGCCCCGAGGCGACGCCGTATTTCACATATTCCATGCCGTCGGCGATGGTGAAGGCGAGCTCCTGCACCTGCGTCGCGCCGGCTTCCTGCATGTGATAGCCGGAGATCGAGATGCTGTTGAACTTGGGCATCTCGCGCGAGGTATAACCAAAAATGTCCGAGATGATCCGCATCGAGGGTTCGGGTGGATAGATGTACGTATTGCGGACCATGAACTCCTTGAGAATGTCGTTCTGGATGGTCCCGTCGAGCAGCTTGCGCTCGACCCCCTGCTCCTCGCCCGCAACGATGAAGAAGGCGAGGATCGGGATCACCGCGCCATTCATGGTCATCGAAACCGACATCTGGTCGAGCGGAATGCCGTCGAACAGGATTTTCATGTCCTCGACGGTATCGATCGCCACGCCCGCCTTGCCGACATCGCCGGTGACACGCGGATGGTCGCTGTCATAGCCGCGATGCGTGGCGAGGTCGAACGCGACCGAAAGCCCCTTCTGCCCGGCGGCGAGGTTGCGGCGATAGAAGGCGTTCGATTCCTCGGCGGTCGAGAAACCCGCATATTGCCGGATCGTCCAGGGGCGGCCCGCATACATGCTGGCGCGCACCCCGCGCGTGAACGGCGCAAAGCCCGGCAGGCCGGGATCGACCGATACATCGTCCGCCGTATAGAGCGGCTTGACGGCAATGCCCTCGGGCGTGTGCCAAGTCAGGTCTTTGCCCTTGACCTCCTTGTCGGCCAGCGCCTGCCAGTCTGCGGTGGTGGGTGTATCGGTCATTCTCTTGCTTCCCGTGTGTTGGATCAGCTGCCGGTAAAGTTCGGCTTGCGCTTCTGCAGGAAGGCGATGGCGCCTTCGCGTGCATCGTTGGTGTCGCCCGCCAGCCGCTGACCTTCGGCCTCGCGTGCGAGCGCGGTGTGGAAATCGCATTCGAGCGCCTCGACCAGGTTCTTGCGCATGATGCCCAAGGCGACCGTCGGCATCGCGGCGAGCCGCTTCGCCAGCGCCATCGCCTCGTCCATCAGGCTGTCATGCTCGACCACCTTGTAGACCATGCCCCAGTCATGCGCCTTGGCGGCAGGGATCTTCTCGCCGAGCATCATCATCTCGGTCGCGCGCGCCTTGCCGATCAGCCGGGTGAGCATCCAGCTCGCGCCGCCATCGGGCACCAGGCCGATATTGACGAACGCCTGGAGGAAATAGGCCTTTTCGCTCGCGACAACGAAATCGGGCGCCAGGCCGATCGAGCAGCCGACGCCCGCAGCGGGCCCGTTGACCGCGCTGATCGTCGGGATGTGCAGCCGGTGCAGCTTGAGCAGCATCGGGTTGTAATGCTGGGTCAGCGCCTTGTAGCTGCCCTGCCCGCCCGAGATCGAGCTGTCACGCCCGCCGGAAAGATCCGCGCCCGAACAGAAACCCTTGCCCTCGCCGGTAATCACCAGCGCGCGCGCATCGCCCAGCCGGTCGAGCGCATCGTTGATCTCGTCCGCCATATTCAGCGAGCAGGCATTGAGCCGCTCGGGCACGTTGAGCGTGATCGTGGCAATCTGGTCGGCAATATCGAGCTTTATGGTTTCGTAGGTCATCCTGAACTCTCCCTTCTCGTTACCCCTCTCCCTTGATGGGAGAGGGCTGCGAAGACTTGGCGCTGAAAGCGCCTAGTCGAAGCTGGGAGAGGGTGAAAATGCGCAAGGCCTGCTCTGCCTCACCCTCATCCAACTGCGCCTAGCCAGCAAGCTGGCAAGGCTCCGTATCCTTCTCCCATCAAGGGAGAAGGTCTAGTGCTTCGGCGTCTCCATGATCTCGGTCAGCACTCCGCCCATGTCCCTGGGGTGCACGAAGAAGATCAGCGTCCCATGCGCGCCGATGCGCGGCTCGCCCAGCACGCGCTTGCCCAGGTCTTCGAACTCCGCCTTGGCCACGTGGATATCGGGCACCTCATAGCAGACATGATGCTGCCCACCGCTCGGGTTCTTCTCGAGAAACGAGGCGATCGAGGCATTGCCCGGCAGCGGCTCGATCAGCTCGATCTGCGTGCCGTTAAGCGCGCCGTCCGCACCCGGCGTATCGACAAAGCACACCTTCACCCCCTGCTCGGGCAGGTCGAAAGGCTCGTGAATCTTGGTCGCGCCCATGACATCGCGGTAGAACACGATGCTGTCCGCGATCGAGGGCGTCGCGACGCCGATATGGTTGAGACGGCCTAGTTTCATTGCTTCGCTCCAATTCCGTCATGCTGAACGTGTTTCAGCATCCATTTCTCGTCTCGTGCCCAGCTTGATCCGGCGCAATGGACCCTGAAACAAGTTCAGGGTGACGTCGAAAACCCAAGTCGACCGCTATCACAGCGGAATATTGTCATGCTTCTTCCACGGGTTCTCCAGCGCCTTGTTGCGCAGCTTGCGCAGCCCCAGCGCGATCCTCCGCCGCGTCGAATGCGGCATGATGACCTCGTCGATAAAGCCCTTGCTGGCTGCCACGAACGGGTTGGCGAAGCGCGCTTCATATTCGCGGGTTTGCTCGGCGATTTCCTCGGGCGTCTTGCCCCGGAAGATGATCTCGACCGCGCCCTTGGCGCCCATCACCGCGATTTCGGCGGTGGGCCAGGCATAGTTGAGGTCGCCGCGCAGGTGCTTCGAGGCCATCACATCATACGCGCCGCCATAGGCCTTGCGGGTGATGACGGTGATCTTGGGCACGGTCGCCTCGGCATAGGCAAAGAGCAGCTTCGCGCCGTGCTTGATGATGCCCGAATGCTCCTGAGCGACACCGGGCAGGAAGCCGGGCACGTCGACAAAGGTGATGATCGGAATGTCGAAGCAGTCGCAGAAGCGCACGAAGCGCGCGGCTTTCTTGGACGAGTTGATGTCGAGGCACCCGGCCAGCACCATCGGCTGGTTGGCGACGACGCCGACGGTGCGCCCCTCGATGCGGCCGAAACCAGTGATGATATTGCCCGCATGGGTCGGCTGGATCTCGAAGAACTCACCCTCGTCGAGCGTCTTGCGGATCAGCTCGTGCATGTCATAGGGCATGTTCGGATTGGCCGGGATCAGCGTATCGAGGCTGTTCTCGATCCGGTCCCAGGGATCGGCGGTCGGGCGCTCAGGCAAGGCCTCGCGGTTCGAGAGCGGCAGGTAATCGATCAGGTCGCGCGCGGCGAGCAGCGCCTCGATGTCATTGTCGAACGCGACATCGGCCACGCCCGACTTGGCGGTGTGCGTCACCGCACCGCCCAGTTCTTCCTGCGTGACGACCTCGTTGGTCACCGTTTTGACCACATCGGGGCCGGTGACGAACATGTAGCTCGAATCCTTCACCATGAAGATGAAGTCGGTCATCGCAGGCGAGTAGACCGCGCCGCCCGCGCACGGCCCCATGATCACCGAAAGCTGCGGCACCACGCCCGATGCCAGCACGTTGCGCTGGAACACCTCGGCATAGCCGCCCAGGGAGGCCACGCCTTCCTGGATGCGCGCGCCGCCAGAATCGTTGAGGCCGATCACCGGCGCGCCGACCTTCATCGCCATGTCCATGATCTTGCAAATCTTCTGCGCGTGCCGCTCGGACAATGAGCCACCGAACACGGTGAAATCCTGGCTGAACACGAAGACGAGGCGACCGTTGACCGTGCCCGATCCGGTGACCACGCCGTCGCCGGGGATGACGGTGTCCTGCATGCCGAAATCGACGCAGTTATGCTCGACATACATGTCATATTCTTCGAAGCTACCCGGATCGAGCAGCACGTCGATGCGCTCGCGCGCTGTCAGCTTGCCCTTGGCGTGCTGTGCCTCGATCCGCTTGGTGCCGCCGCCCAGATGCGCCTTCTCGCGCCGGGCTGCCAGTTCTTCCAATATGGCCTGCATCGCATCCTCTTGTGCTGAAATCGGGAGGCTTCTTTTCCAGCCTTTGTGCCCACAAGCAAATGTTAAATAGCGAACTTGCAAAGCCCGACTTTGCAAACTAGTCCCCGAGGGCCATGTCACGCCGCAAACGCCTTTATGCGGGCCAGCGCGTCCGCGCCGTCCGCCGTCATTCGGGTCTCAACCAGGCCGCGATGGCCGAGGCGCTGGGCATTTCGACCAGCTATCTGAGCCAGATCGAGAATGACGAGCGACCGATCACGCCGCAGGTGCTCACTGCATTGTCGCGCCATTTCGCCTTCGAGCTGGAGGACGCGCGCGAAGGCGCGCCCTCGCTCAACTGGCAGAGCCTGCTTGACGATCCGGTGCTGGCCGGGGTCGAGGTCGATCCGGTGCGCTTTGCTCGCCTGCGCGACAGCCACCCCGAGATCGCGCATATCATCACCAACCTGTACCAGGGCTATCGCCAGGCGCAGGAGCGATCGGCGATGCTCGACGACAGCCTCGCGGCGACCGGGCAGCACAATGCGCGCCTGCCCTGGGAAGAGGTGCGCGACTGGTTTCACGAGGCGGGCAACTATATCGACCAGCTCGACCGCAATGCCGAGCAGATTGCTGGCGAGCTGGGTGAGGACCTGACCCCCGACGGCCTGATCGCACGGCTGCACCGCGACCATGGCATCACGGTCAAGCCGCTGCGCGCCGCCGATCCCAATGCCCCGCTCAGCCAATATGATGCGACAAGCCGGACGCTCTATCTGGCCGAGGGGATCGCTCCGGAATCGCGCTATTTCATGCTCGCGCACCGGCTGATGGCGCACGAGATGCGCTTTGCCATCGCGATCCTCGCCGCCAATGCGAAGCTGAGGAGCGAACAGGCGCAGAAGCTGGTCTCGGTCGGGCTCGCCAATTATGCCGCAGGCGCCCTCGTCATGCCCTATGCGCGCTTTCGCGAGGCGGCGATGGCGTGCCGGCACGATATCGACCAGCTCACCCACCGCTTCGGGGTGAGCTTCGAACAGGCCTGCCACCGTCTCTCGACGCTGCAGCGGCCAGGCGCGCGCGGGCTTCCGGTCTTCTTCTGCCGGGTCGACATGGCGGGCAACATCACCAAACGGCATAGCGCGACGCGGTTGCAGTTCGCACGCTTCGGCGGCGCGTGCCCCTTGTGGGTGGTGCATGAGGCGGCGGCGATCCCCGACCGCATCCTGGTGCAGATGGCCGAGACGCCCGATGGCCTGCGCTATGTCTCAATGGCCAAGGGCCTGGTCAAGCCGTCGGGCAGCTATGGCCGCAAGCCGCGCCGCTATGCCGTCGCGCTGGGTTGCGAGGTCGAGCATGCGCGGCATTTCATCTATGCCGACGGGCTCGATACCGCGGCCGCCGGGGCGGTGACCCCGATCGGCATCAGCTGCCGCACCTGCCCGCGCGACAATTGCGACCAGCGCGCCTTTCCGCCCACCGATCGCCCGCTGGTGATCGATCCCGACCGGCGCGGCATGGTGCCGTACCGGATCGGGTAACGATCAGCGCCAACGCGCTTATTTCATCAGCACCAGCTCTTCGGCCATGCTGGGGTGCAGCGCGACGGTGTCGTCGAACGCCTGCTTGGTCAGCCCGGCCTTGACCGCAATCGCAGCGGCCTGAAGGATCTCGGGCGAATCCGGCCCGATCATGTGCAGGCCCAGGATTCTGCCCGAGGGTTCCTCGGTGATCATCTTGTACAGCCCGCGCTCGGCACGGTGCGCGAAGACGTTGCGCATCGGGCGGAAATCGGCCGAATAGACGCGGATATTGCCATAGCGATTGCGCGCCTCGCCCTCGGTCAGGCCGACCGAGGCGATCGGCGGCTGCGAGAAGACGGCGGTGGGGATGCAATTGTAATCCACGGTCTTCGGCGTGCCACCGAACACGGTGTCGGCGAACGCCTGGCCCTCGCGGATCGCCACCGGGGTCAGCTGCACCCGGTTGGTGACATCGCCCACCGCATAGATGCTGTCGCACGCGGTCTTGCTGTATTCGTCGACCGGGATCGCGCCCTGATCGTCGGTGGTGATGCCGACATGCTCGAGCCCCAGGCCCTCGACATTGGGGACACGGCCCGTTGCGACCATCACGATATCGGTGTTGATCGGATCATGCCCCTTGAGGAACACGTCGAGCGTGCCGTCCTCGCGCTTCTCGATCTTTTCGAACGGGGCCTTGAACTTGAACTCGATACCCTTGGTCATCGAGATCTGCAGCAGCCGGTCGCGCAGCGATTCATCATAGCCGCGCAGGATCGTGTCGCCACGGTTGACCACCGTCACGCGCGTGCCCAGCCCATTGAGGATGCCGGCAAATTCGTTGGCGATATAGCCACCGCCCGCGATCACCGCACGGCGCGGCAGTTCCTCAAGATGAAACATCTCGTTCGAGGTCAGGCAATGTTCGGAGCCTGGGAATTCGGGCACATAGGGGCGCGCGCCGACTGCGATCAGGATGTATTTCGCGCTGATCTCCTGCCCGCTCGCCAGCTTCACCCGGTGCGGCGCGATGATCGTCGCGCGTTCCTCGATGATCGTGACATTATGGTTGTTGAGCGTCGACTTGTACGCCGCGTTCAGCCGGTCGACATCGCCCAGCACGCGGTCGCGCAGCACCTGCCAGCTGAACTTCGTCCCCTCGATCTCCCAGCCGTAATTCTGCGCGTCTTCGAGGTCCTCGGCGAAATGCGAGCCGAAGACGAGCAGCTTCTTGGGTACGCAACCGCGGATGACGCAGGTGCCGCCGACACGATATTCCTCGGCCACCGCGACCTTGGCGCCATAGGACGAGGCGATGCGCGAGGCGCGCACCCCGCCCGAACCTGCCCCGATAACGAACAGGTCATAATCATAATCACTCATGCGAAAAACTCCTGGGAACCTTGTGTTTCGGCCCCTTACAGCCCTGCCGCCTCGATCAGTGCAGCGGTGGAAGGGTCGAAATCGCCGGACTGGCGGTTGCCCATGGATTTGGCGATTTCCTTGCCCAGTTCAACACCGAACTGGTCAAAAGGATTGATCCCCAGCAGCATCGCATTGGCGAAGGTGCGATGCTCGTAGAACGCGATCAGCGCACCCAGGCTCTGTGGATCGACACTGTCGAGCAGGACCGTCATCGACGGCCGGTCGCCGGGATAGCTGCGCTGCGGATCGTCGCTCGCCTTGCCCTGCATCAGCGCGGCGCCCTGCGCGAAACAATTGGTGAGCAGCGCGCGGTGATGCGCCTCGTCGAACTCGTGCGCGCTGAGGCGCGAGGCGACGAACTCGACCGGCACCAGATGCGTGCCCTGGTGCAGCAGCTGGAACACCGCGTGCTGCGCATCGGTGCCGACCCCGCCCCAGGTGATCGGCGCGCTCGCCCGGCCGAGCGGCGATCCGTCGCGGTGCACGCCCTTGCCGTTGCTCTCCATCTCGAGCTGCTGGAGATAATCGGGCAGCAGCCGCAGCCGCTCGTCATAGGCGAAGACCGCGCGCGTCTGGCAGGCGCGGACCTGGGCGTAGTAAAGGTCAACGAAAGCCGCGAGCACGGGCATATTGGCGGCGAGCGGCGTGGTGGCGAAATGCCGGTCCATCGCCAGCGCCCCGGCGCGGAACTCGGCAAAGCCGTGATTGCCCAGCGCCATCGCAACGGGAAAGCCGATGCTCGACCAGACCGAATAACGCCCGCCCACCGTTTCGGAAAAGGGCAGGATGCGGGTCTCGTCTATGCCGAATTCCATTGCCTTTTTGGGCGCGGCGGTCAGCGCGACGAGCTGGCCATAAGGATCTTCCACACCGCCGCCGCGCAGCCAGTCGATCGCGCTTTCCGCATTCATGAGCGTTTCGGTGGTGGTGAAGGTCTTGGACGCGATCGCGACCAGCGTCTTTGCGGGGTCGAACTTGTCCACCGCCTCGGACAGCGCCTCACCGTCGACATTGGCTACGACGGCGACATCATATCGGTCGCTGTCACGGCACAAGGCATCGATGATGAGCTTGGGTCCCAGCGCCGAACCGCCGATGCCGATATGCAGCACGTGCTTGATCTCGCCGAACACGCCCTGATCGATCGCATCGACCAAAGCCGCCATGCGCTCGTGCAGCCGCTGCGCATTCTCGACCGAATCCTCGGCGCCCATGCCGCGTTCTGCCGGGTGCTCGGCGGCGCGGTCCTCGCTGGTGTTGATCTTGGCGCCGGCGAGCAACTGGTCGCGCATGCCCGCCAGATGCATCGCTGCGGCCAGTTCCTCGAACTTGCCGATCAGCGCGGCATCGAGATGCGTCTTGGAAAAATCGAACAGGATGTCGGTACCCGCCAGCGGGATGCGGTGTGACAGGCTCGCGACGCGCGAGGAATCATCGGCAAACAGCGTGGCCAGGGTCGGGCGCGGCATTTCTGCAATCGATTGCCAAATGGCATCGGCTTGGACGGACATCGTGTACCTTTCAGGCTGGGGGCGCTGGGGCGGGGTTTAGCGAGCCGATCGTGGCTTGGCGAGAGGCTTTGCCCGCTCGCGATGGGACTTGACGCCGCATTGCGCGGTCATCAAAGGGGAAAAATGACCGAAACCGCCGCCACATCGCCCAAGCCCAAGTCGGAAACGGCGGACTTTCTGCAATTCCTGGTCAAGCTCGCGATCTTCTTCTTCATCCTGCGCAGCTTCATCGTCTCGCCGTTCAATATCCCTTCGGAATCGATGCAGCCACGGCTGGTCGTCGGCGATTATCTGCTCGTTTCGAAATGGTCCTATGGCTATTCGCGTTACAGCCTGCCCTTCAACCTGCCGCTGATCCCCGGCCGGATCTTCGCGAGCCAGCCCGAGCGCGGCGATGTCGTGGTGTTCAAGGCTCCACCGGGCGCGAGTGCCGACTATATCAAGCGCGTGATCGGCCTGCCCGGCGATACCATCCAGATGCGCGATGGCGTGGTCTGGCTCAATGGCAAGCCGATCGAGAAGAAGCGCATCTCTGACTTCGTCATTCCCGTCTCGCCCAACACGCGCTGCTATGACCGCAGCTTCGAGGTCGAGACGCCCGATGGCAGCCTGACGTGCAGCTATCCGCGCTTCGAGGAAACGCTGCCTAACGGCAAGCGCTACAACGTGCTCGACCTGATCGACGCGCCGCGCGACACCACCGAGGCTATCATCGTGCCCGAAGGCCATATGTTCCTGATGGGCGACAATCGCGACAACAGCCTCGACAGCCGCTTTCCCGCGGTCGAAGGCCAGGGCATCGGCATCGTTCCGCAGAAATATCTGGTCGGCCGCGCGCTGGTCACGGTGTTCTCCACCGATGGCTCGGCCAGCTGGTTCCTGCCCTGGACCTGGTTCTCCGCCGCGCGCTTGGACCGTATCGGGGAAGGCTTTTGACCGCTGAGCCCGACCTGTCGGCGCTGCTGCCCATCATCGATCACCAGCCGCGCCAGCCTGCGCTGTTCGTCCAGGCGCTGACCCATGGCAGCACCGGCATCACCCCCGATTATCAGCGGCTCGAGTTTCTGGGCGACCGGGTGCTCGGCATGGTCGTCGCCGATCTGCTCTACACGCGCTTTCCCAAGGCGGCCGAGGGCCAGATGTCGGCCTTTCTCAACCGGCTGGTGTCGCGCGAAAGCTGCGCGCAGGTCGCCCGCGCCTGCCGGCTCGGCCCGCTAATCCGGCTGGGCAAGCAGGCGCGCGACGATGGCGGCGCGGGCAGCACCAACATCCTGGGCGATGTGGTCGAGGCGCTGATCGGTGCGCTCTATATCGATGGCGGGCTAGACGTCGCGCGCGGCTTTGTCGAACGGCACTGGGCCGAAAGGATCGGCGCGATCAGCGAAGCCCCGCGCCACCCCAAGTCCGAGCTGCAGGAATGGGCGGCGGCACGCAACCGCAAGACCCCGGTCTACACGCTGTTGCGCAAATCGGGACCGGACCACGATCTGCGCTTCACCGTGCAGGTCGAGATCAAGGGGCTCGGCGTCGCCGAGGCGACCGGCACCAGCAAGCAGGAGGCCGAGACGCTGGCCGCAAAACAGTTTCTCGCGGAGCATGGACGATGAGCGAAGATACCAACCCCACTCGCTGCGGCCTCGTCGCGGTGCTCGGCGCACCCAATGCGGGCAAGTCCACCCTGGTCAACCAGCTGGTCGGGCAGAAGGTCGCGATCACCAGCCCCAAGGCGCAGACCACCCGCACCCGGCTGCTCGGCATCGCGCTGGCGGGGCCGGCGCAGATCATGCTGGTCGACACGCCGGGCATTTTCGATCCCGATCGCCGCTTCGACCGTGCGATGGTCAACGCCGCCTGGGAAGGATCGGACGGCGCGGACGTGATCGCGCTCGTGGTCGATGCCAAGGCCAAGCGCTCCGACCGGCTCGAACGGCTGGTCGAACAGGTCGCGATGCGCCCCGAACGCAAGATCCTGGTGCTCAACAAGGTCGATATCGCCGCCAAGGACAAGCTGCTCGTTCAGGCGCAGCACCTGCACGCGGCGGGCGGCTTTGACGAGGTGTTCTTCATCAGCGCGCTGACTGGCGATGGCGTCGAGGAGCTCAAGGCCTGGCTCGCCGCCGCGATGCCCGAAGGCCAGTGGCACTTCCCCGAGGACCAGGTCTCCGATGCCAGCGAGCGGCTGCTCGCCACCGAGATCACGCGTGAGCAGCTGTTCAACCAGCTCCATGCCGAGCTGCCTTATGCGAGCGCGGTGGTGCCGGAAAAGTACCTCACCCGCAAGGATGGCTCGATCGAGATCCACCAGCAGATTCTCGTCGCGCGCGATACGCAGCGTGCGATCGTGCTCGGCAAGGGCGGGGCGCGGATCAGGGAAATCGGCGAGAAGGCGCGCGCCGAGCTGTCGCGCGTGCTCGGCGTCAACGTCCATCTGTTCCTGCACGTCAAGGTCCAGGAAGGCTGGGACGAGGACCGCGAGATCTACGAGACGATCGGCCTTGGCTGGGTGAAGTAACCCAAGGCTATACGCCCGCGTCCGCACTCCCTATCTGGGATGGCACCATGACTCGCGTCCGCGTTCTCCTGTTCAATTCGGCGGTCGGCCCGTTCGATTACAGCGTGCCATCGGGCATGGACCTGCCCGTGGGCAGCGTGGTGCAGGTGCCGCTGGGCCCACGCCGGATCGACGGGATCGTCTGGGACGCAGGCGCGTTCGGCGCGGAGGAGATCGAGGCGAGCCGGTTGCGTCCGGTGCTGGCGCGCTACGACATGCCGCCGCTGTCTGAACCCCTGCGCCGCCTGATCGAATGGACCGCAGACTATTATCTCGCCAGCCCGGCGGCGGTGGCGCGCATGGCGCTGCCCAGCGGGTCGCTGCTCGGGCCGGGACGCTCGATCACCGAATATCGGCTGACCGGCGAGCCCCCCTGCCCGCATGACGCCGCAGCGTCAGCAGGTCTATGACAGGCTGGGTGGCGAGCAGGCGACGGTGCGCGAGCTCGCGGCGCTGGCGGAGGTGTCCGAAGGCGTGATCCGCTCGCTGGTGACCTCGGGCGCGTTCGAGGCGGTGGACGTGCCGACCGACCGCCCCTGGCCGCGCGCCGATCCCGAGCATATCACGCCTGCGCTCAACGACGAGCAGCGCGAGGCCGCCGACCGGCTTGCCCAGGCGGTGCGCGATGCCGAGCCCATGCCCTTCCTGCTCGATGGCGTCACCGGATCGGGCAAGACCGAGGTCTATTTCGAAGCGGTGGCCGAAGCGCTGCGCCAGGGCCGGCAGACGCTGCTGCTGCTGCCCGAGATCGCGCTGACTCAGCCGTTTCTCACTCGCATCGAAGCGCGCTTCGGCGCGGCGCCAGTGCCCTGGCATTCGGGTCTCAAGCAGACCGAGCGCCGCCGCGCGTGGAATGCGATCATCTCGGGCGAGGCGAAGATCGTCGTCGGTGCGCGCTCGGCTTTGTTCCTGCCCTATGCGAACCTGGGCGTGATCATCGTCGACGAGGCGCACGAGACCAGCTTCAAGCAGGAAGACGGCGTGCGCTACAATGCGCGCGACGTTGCGGTGATGCGCGGGCGGTTCGAGGGCTGCCCCGTGGTGCTGTCGAGCGCGACACCCGCGCTCGAGAGCCGGGTCATGGCCGAGGCGGGACGCTACGAGCCGCTCACCCTCACGCACCGATATGGCGGCGCGCAGCTGCCGCGCATCGGCCTGATCGACCTGACGCAGAACCCGCCACCGCGCGGACAGTGGATCGCGCCGCCGCTGCTCGAGGCGATGCAGGAACGGCTGGCGCGCGGCGAGCAGTCGCTGCTGTTCCTCAACCGGCGCGGCTATGCGCCGCTGACGCTGTGCCGTCATTGCGGGCACCGTTTCAAATGCCCCAATTGCAGCGCGTGGATGGTCGATCACCGGCTGTCCGGACGGCTCGCCTGCCATCATTGCGGCCATGCCGAGCCCTCGCCCAGCGCGTGCCCCGAATGCGGCGAGACCGATTGCCTCGTCGCCTGCGGCCCCGGCGTCGAGCGGATCGCCGACGAGGTCGCGGCGCTGATGCCCCAGGCGCGCCGCGCGATCGTGACCTCGGACACCATCTGGTCGCCCGAAAAGGCCGCAGAGTTTGTCGCGCAGGTCGAGGCCAGGGCGATCGACGTCATCATCGGCACCCAGCTGGTCACCAAGGGCTATCATTTCCCCGACCTGACATTGGTCGGCGTGATCGACGCGGACATCGGCCTGGAAGGCGGCGATCTGCGCGCGGGCGAGCGCACCTTCCAGCAGATCGCGCAGGTGGCGGGCCGCGCCGGCCGCGCCGCCAAGCCGGGCGAGGTGTTCATCCAGACACGCCATCCCGATGCACCGGTGATCGACGCGCTGGTCCAGGGCGACCGCGAGGCCTTCTACGCCGCCGAGACCCAGGCGCGGCGCGACGCCAACGTTCCGCCCTTCGGCAGGCTCGCGGCCATCATCATCTCGTCCGAGGACCATGCCGAGGCGCACGAGGCGGCGCGCCAGGCCGGCGCGGTCGCACCCGAGCTCGATGGATTTGCCGTCTATGGCCCCGCCCCTGCCCCCTTGTCGCTGCTGCGCGGGCGGCATCGCTTCCGGTTGCTGGTGCACGCCCGGCGCAATGTCGAAATGCAGCGGATCATTCGCGAATGGCTGCAGCCGATGCGCTGGGCTCCGGGCGTGCGTGTCGCGGTGGACGTCGATCCCTATAGCTTTGTCTGACGGCAGCGCTATGAGGTTCTCCTCATGAACCCGATGCGCCTTATCGCCCTGCTGATCGCCGCATGTGTGGCGCTCGTCGCCGTACCGCTCGCCGCCGATCCCGCCGATATCCAGGCCGCCAGCCGCTCGGTCGTGCGCGTGGTGCTGGTGGCGGAAGAGGACGGCGAGACCTTCTATGTCGGCCATGGCAGCGGCTTTGCCGTCGCCCCCGACAAGATCATCACCAACGCGCATCTGGTCGCGCCGCTGCGCGAGGATGCCAGCATCCGCATCGGCATCATCCCGTCGGAAGGCACCACCACCTATGGCGGGCGTCTGGTCGCGATATCGGCACGCAACGACCTCGCCATGATCCAGCTGGAGCGCGGACGGCTTCCGAGCCTGGCGCTGCTGCAGACGCCGCTCGACGACGGCGCGTCGGTCATGGCGATCGGTTACCCTGCGGCGGTCGACCGCGCGCAGGGGCTCGACGCACGCGAGACGGTCGCGCCCATGGCCCCGGTCAAGACGCCTGGCGTCATCTCGGGTGGAAGAACGACGCGCGATTTCGACACGATCCTGCACACCGCCGCGCTCGCCAAGGGCAATAGCGGCGGCCCGCTGGTCGATCCGTGCGGCCGCGTCGTCGGGGTGAACAGCTTCGGCTCGCTATCCGACGGCAACGATGCCGAATACGGCTTTGCCGTGTCGAACCGCGAGCTGCTGGGCTTCTTGCGCTCGGCCAAGGTCGACTATCAGCTCGCCGATTCGCCTTGCCGCTCGGTGGCCGAGCTCTCCGCCGAAGAGCGCGCCCGCTCGGCCGAGGCGGCCGAAGCCGCGCGCGAAAAGGCGCTGAGCGAAAAGGCCGAGCGCCGCGATCTGGAGGAACGCGCGCTCCGCGATGCCGAGCACGCCGTGATCAGCGCACGCGAGAACCATATCGCCTTTGCCGCGCTGATGCTGGTGCTCGCCGGGCTCGCGGGCGGCGCGACCTGGGTGCTGCACGATCGCGGCGAGATGGAGCGGCGCAAGATCGCCGCCGGCGCCACGGGCGCGCTCGCGCTCACCGCCGTGCTGATCTTCGTGCTGCGTCCGGGCTTCAACCAGGCCGAGGACATTGCCCTTGCCATGGTCAAGAAGGAACTGGGCGGCAAGGACGAAGGCGCCGGCAGCCGTGACGGCACCTATATGTGCCGCATCGTCCCCGAGCGCAGCAAGATCACCAGTTCCAGCCCTGATCCGGTCGAGATCGGCTGGACCGGCACCGGCTGCGTCAACGATCGCACGCAATATGGCCAGGATATCGACGGCTGGACCCGCGTGTTCGTGCGCAACGAGGATCAGCTGGTCGCGATCAACCAGTTCAACCCCGACACGCGCGAATTTCGCACCGAAAATTTTCAGCTCGGGCTCGATGCGATGAACAACGCCCGCAAGATCCGCGCGCGCTACAAGGACAAGAGCTGCACCGCCGAGCCCGACCGCATGGCCGAACTCGAGGACATGCAAAAGGCGCTGCGCCAAGCGTTACCGGCGCAGCCCAACGAGGTGCTGACCTATAGCTGCACGCTCAAGCCGGCTGCCAAGTCCGAGGACTAGGGCGAACAGTCGGCTTCGCGCTTGAGCAGCTCGGTCTTGATCCCCAGACCATAGGCATAGCCGCCCAGCGTGCCATCGGTGCGTAGCGCCCGGTGGCACGGGATCAGCACCGCGACCGGGTTCGCGCCGCAGGCCGATCCCACCGCGCGGACCGCAGCCGGCTTGCCGATACCCGCTGCGATCTGCGCATAGCTGCGCGTCTCGCCCGGCGGGATGTCGGACAGCGCCTTCCAGACAGCCTCCTGGAACGCGGTACCGCGCACGTCGACGGGGATGGCGGCGCCGGTGCGCGGGCTTTCGACCTCGGCGACGATCGCGGCCACGAACTGCGCCGCCTCGTCACCCGCCGGCTTCAATTCCGCGCCCGGAAAGCGCCTGGCCAGGGCTTCGGCCTCTTCCTCGAACGACAGGCGGCACACGCCCTTGTCGGTCCAGGCGACCAGCATGCGGCCCAGCGAGGTGGCGGCGTGGCTCCAATGGATCAGCACGCCCTGCCCGCCATTCTTCCAGACGCTCGGCTCCATGCCCATCCGTCCCTTCATCGTATCGTAAAAGCGCGAGGGCGCGCTGAACCCCGCTTCATAGATCGCATCGACCACGCGCTCGCTGCCGCTCAGTGCCTCGCGCGCCCGCTCGGTGCGCAGCGCCCGGGCATAGGCGCTGGGCGACAGGCCGGTATGCCGGGTGAACACGCGCTGGAAATGCGCGGGCGAATAGCCACAGTCCGCCGCCAGCGACGCCAAGGCCATCGGCTCCTCGCTCGCGCGGATCGCCCGGATCGCGGCGAGCACCGCCGTCTCGTCGCGCGCGACATCGTCGGGCAGGCAGCGCTTGCATGCACGCAGTCCCGCCCCCCTGGCAGCCGCGCCATCGGCGAAAAAGCGCACATTGGCGCGCGCAGGGTGCCGCGCCGCGCACGATGGACGGCAATAGATGCCGGTGCTGAGCACCCCGGTGACGAAGCGCCCGTCGTGGCTCCGGTCGCGGCGCAGGACTGCGGCCCAGGCCGCATCCTCGTCCAGATCGATCAGCCCGCTCATGCCCGGTCCACCCTTGCCACGAAGCAGCCATGCGCTGCGTTGTGCGCGTGGATATAGGCGATCTCAGGATCGCCGAACAGATCGCGGATGCCGGCATCGGCCTCGCCCGGCGCGGCCAGTCGCGCCCCGCGCAGCATGCCGGCTTCATCGAAACCGCGCAGGCCCAGCGCCCGCGCCTGCATGACCGGCGGAACCGCATCGCGATAGTCCGGCGCACGGTCGGATCGGCTGACATAGATCGCATAGGCGCTGCGATAGGGCGTGGCGACCTCATGGCTGACATGATGGAGCAGGATCAGCTCCTCGCCTGCCGGCGCATCCTCGAGCGTCACGCGACAGGGATAGCCCGGATGCCGGCTCGCCGTGACGCGCACGGCGTGGCGCTCGGCAAGCTCGGCATCGGACAGCGCGAACAGGGGCAGAAACTCGGCCGGCGACAGGCCGGCTATGCGATAGGTCATCGAACATCTCCTTCAAGCGATGTCCGAAGGCATAACGGACGCGTTGGCCCGCCGCGTCCCGCATCATGCGGTCAAAGCAGCGCGGTCAGGCGGCGCGCACCGCATGGGCGAGTTGCTGCATCTGTTCGCGCAGTTCCTGCGACTGGCGCGCGACCGCTTCTGCGGTCTGGCTCAAGGCCTCTGCAGACACATTGGCGTGCACCGACTTGTCGGTCAGCTCGGCAATCTGCGCCCTCACCTGCTGGCTGTTGGTCATCAGCGCCCGCAACGCGTCGAGAATATCGCGGCTGGCGCCGTCCTGTTCGGAAACGGCGGCGTCGATCCGGTCTGCATTGTGGCGAATCATGTCGACATGGCCATCGACCGACACCACAGCGCTCGACACCTGCTCGGTCATCGCGGCGATGCAACTGAGCCGCTGCTCGACCGAAGCCGCGGCACTCTGCGTCTGACTGGCGAGATTCTTGACCTCCTGCGCCACCACCGCGAACCCGCGCCCGGCTTCGCCTGCACGCGCCGCCTCGATCGTCGCGTTGAGCGCGAGCAGATTGGTCTGCTTGGCGATATGCGTGATCATCGCGAGAATGCCCGAAATCTCTCCGGCGACCGCCTGCAGCTGGTCGGCCGTTTCGCGGCTGAGGCGGCTGGCATGGTGCGCGTCATAGATGTTGCGCGAGCTGTCCGCGACCAGTTCGCGCACGCCGCTTCCGGTGTCCTGCAGCCGCCGCCCGTGGCGGTCGATCTCGTGCATCGATTCGGCGGCGCGGTTCGCGCGGTCGGCAAAATTCTGACTGAAGGCCTGGTGCTGGGCTGCATTGCGCTGCAGGTCCTGCGCCCCCTCACGCATCCCGGCGGCGGCCTTGGCCAGTTGGTCGGACAGCAGCGAAAGTCGCGCCTCGTAGCTCTCGAACAGCGCATCGATCGTGACCGCGCGGCGGGCCCGCTCCTCTTGCCATTGCAGCTGTTCGCGCTGAAGCTCGAGCTCGGCCTTGCGGCGATCCTGCTCGGCCTTCAGGGCGCTTTCGGCCTTGGCATGCGAACGATGGATAGCCCGCGCTATCGCCCCGATCTCGTCGCGACGCCGCAATCCCAGCTTGCGGGCATTCACCTTGTGACGCTGCTCCGGCAGCGCATAGCGTGCGAGTGCCGTCAGCGGCACCAGGAAATCCCGGTTGGTGAAGCGCACGCACCAGCGCACGAAGAGCCCCGCCGCCAGCATCAGCAGCGCACAGAAGACGAGCGCCGCGATATAGATAGCCCTCAGGTTGGACAAGGTATCGCGCCCGCGCAGCCGCATTTCCGTCATCACCGCGCTGCTCGTGCGCAGCAGCGGATCGATGCGCTGATGGATCTCGATCGGAGCGGCCATGCGCCTGGTGCCGGGCCGAGCCATTTCGGCCCGCAAATCGGCCAGCGCGCGGTCCGCCGCCATCCGCTCGCGGCGCATGCGCCGCATTTCCGAGGGGAACTCGTCGGGCATCGGGCTGTCTTCAAGCCGTTGCCAGCGCTCCGCCAGGTTCTCCTGCATGTCGTCGAGCAAGCCGACGCCCTTTTCGCGTGGCAACAGTTGCCAATGCACCCGGCTAGCGACGGTAAGCCCCTCGCGATAACCGTCCATGACGGCCTGCAGGCGCACCGTGGGCTGAATCCGCGCGATCAGCAGATGGCTGGTCGTATATTGCGTCAGGCCAACGACCGCGATGGCGCCGGAGGCGAGCAGCGCGAGCAGCACGAGCATCACCGTCAGGCCCAGACGGACCTTGGCGTGCACGTTCAACCGCTCCACACGCTTGATCAGATCGGAACGCGACAAGGCGAACTTGGACATTGCGAGTGTGATTCCATGACTGCGCCCCCTCGGGCAGATCAGGCGCTCACTTTGGGCCGGTGAAACGAAGATTTGGTAAACGCAGCTTTCATCATACTGCCATGAAACCGCATTTTTCTGCGGCACGGAACAGGCTGGAGCGATGTTTCCCGCCTGTCTTGCAATGCAGCAATATGAGTGCTAACCGCCGCGCCGACAGGTGAGGGAGGCCAGCGTCTCCTGCCAAGCGCCTGACGCTACATCATAACGGCAAGGGAAAGCATTCGCGTGGACATTTCCGGCGGGATACAGGCCAGTCTGGCAGGGCGTTACGCCTCGGCGCTCTTTTCGCTCGCGCGTGACGAAAAGCAGCTTGCCGAAGTCGAAACCAGCGTCGCGACGCTGCGCGCCGCGCTGAACGAGTCGGAAGATTTCGCCGCGCTGACCAAGAGCCAGACGATCAGCCGCGCCGCGGCCGAAAAGATCGTCGCCTCGCTTTCCGAAACGCTCAAGCTCGACAAGATGACCGGCAACCTGCTCGGCGTGCTCGCGACCAACCGTCGCCTCGGCCAGCTTTACCCGATCCTCGTCGCGTTCGACCAACTCGTTGCCGCGCATCGCGGCGAAGTGACCGCCGAAGTCACCTCGGCCTTCCCGCTCAGCGAAGCGCAGCTCGATGAAATCCGCAAGCAGCTGAAGGACCGCGCCGGTCGCAGCATCAAGATCACCGCGAAGGTCGATCCGTCCATTCTGGGCGGCCTGATTGTCCGCATGGGCAGCCAGATGATCGATTCCAGCATCAAGACCCGTCTCAACACGCTCAGCCAAGCGATGAAAGGCTAACATTCTCATGGACATTCGTGCCGCAGAAATCTCCAAGGTTATCAAGGATCAGATCGCCAATTTTGGCACGGATGCGCAAGTGTCCGAAGTGGGCAGCGTGCTGAGCGTCGGTGACGGCATCGCGCGCATCCACGGCCTCGACAACGTTCAGGCCGGCGAGATGGTCGAATTCTCGAACGGCGTGCAGGGCATGGCGCTCAACCTCGAAGCCGACAATGTCGGCGTCGTGATCTTCGGCTCGGACGCCGAGATCAAGGAAGGCGATGTCGTCAAGCGCACCGGCACCATCGTGGACGTCCCCGTCGGCAAGGGCCTGCTCGGCCGCGTGGTCGATGGCCTGGGCAACCCGATCGACGGCAAGGGCCCGATCGTCGCCGACAAGCGCATGCGCGTGGAAACCAAGGCGCCGGGCATCATCCCGCGCACCTCGGTGCACGAACCCGTGCAGACCGGCCTCAAGGCGATCGACGCGCTCGTTCCCGTCGGCCGTGGCCAGCGCGAGCTGATCATCGGCGACCGCCAGACCGGCAAGACCGCCGTCGCGATCGACACCTTCATCAACCAGAAGGCCGCCAATGCGGGCGATGACGAAGGCAAGAAGCTCTACTGTATCTATGTCGCCGTCGGCCAGAAGCGTTCGACCGTCGCGCAGATCGTGCGCCAGCTCGAGGAATCGGGCGCGATGGAATATACCATCGTCGTCGCCGCGACCGCTTCGGAACCGGCTCCGTTGCAGTTCCTCGCGCCGTATACCGGCTGTACCATGGGCGAATTCTTCCGCGACAACGGCATGCACGCGCTGATCGTCTATGACGATCTGTCGAAGCAGGCCGTCGCCTATCGCCAGATGTCGCTGCTGCTGCGTCGTCCTCCGGGCCGCGAAGCCTATCCCGGCGACGTGTTCTATCTCCACTCGCGCCTGCTCGAGCGTGCCGCGAAGATGAACTCGGCCAATGGCTCGGGCTCGCTGACCGCACTGCCGATCATCGAAACCCAGGCGGGCGACGTGTCGGCCTATATTCCGACCAACGTGATCTCGATCACCGACGGCCAGATCTTCCTCGAAACCAACCTGTTCTACCAGGGCATCCGTCCGGCCATCAACGTCGGTCTTTCGGTGTCGCGCGTGGGATCGGCGGCGCAGACTAAGGCGATGAAGAAGGTGTCGGGCTCGATCAAGCTCGAGCTCGCCCAGTATCGCGAAATGGCGGCGTTCGCGCAGTTCGGTTCGGACCTCGATGCCTCGACGCAGAAGCTGCTCAACCGCGGCCAGCGCCTGACCGAACTGCTCAAGCAGCCGCAGTTCAGCCCGCTGCCGTTCGAAGAGCAGACCGCCTCGATCTTTGCCGGTACCAACGGCTATCTCGACGCGCTGCCGGTCAACCGGGTCAACGAATACGAAGCCGCGATGCTGAGCTTCCTGCGGTCGGAGCATGCCGACCTGCTCGCCACGATCCGCGAAACCAAGGATCTGGGCGACGATGCCAAGGCGGCCCTCAAGGCCGCTCTGGACAGCTTCGCGAAGACGTTTGCTTGATGCTGTCAGGCCCCTGCTCAGGCAGGGGCCCATCTCCCGCCGATGGTGCGGGGTGACATGGCAGAAGATGGCCCCCGCCGTCGCGGGGGACCGAACAGGGTTTGAAGTTAGGACACCATGGCCAGTCTGAAAGAACTCAAGGGCCGGATCGCCTCGGTCAAGTCGACCCAGAAGATCACCAAGGCCAAGCAGATGGTGGCATCCGCCAAGCTGCGCAAGGCGCAGGCGGCGGCGGAAGCTGCGCGTCCCTATGCCGAGCGGCTTGAGCGCGTCATGGCCTCGCTGGCTTCGAAGATCACGATCAGCGAATCGAGCCCCAGGCTGCTCGCCGGCACCGGCAAGGACCAGGTGCACCTGCTGATCGTCGCGACCTCGGACCGCGGCCTGTGCGGCGCGTTCAACTCGAACATCGTCAAGGCGGCCAAGCTGAAGGCTCGCGAGCTGGAAGCGGCGGGCAAGACCGTGATGTTCTATCTCGTCGGCCGCAAGGGCCGCGGCATGATCATCCGCGATTATGCCAAGCAGATCGGACGCTATTTCGACACCACCAACCTGCGCAGCCAGGGCTTCGCCGAGGCACAGGCGATTTCGGCCGAGCTGATCGCGATGTACGAGCGCGGTGAGTTCGATGTCGCCCACCTGTTCTACAGCAAGTTCCGTTCGGCGCTGCTGCAGGAACCGGTCGGTCGTCAGATCATTCCCGTCGCCATTCCCGCGGGTAGCGCGGTCGCCAGCGATGCTGCGGTCGAATACGAGCCCGACGAGGAGGAAATCCTCGCCGAACTGCTGCCGCGCAACGTCACGACGCAGATCTTCGGCGCGCTGCTCGAGAACGCCGCGTCCGAACAGGGCGCCTCGATGACCGCGATGGACAACGCCACGCGCAACGCGGGCGATCTGATCAACCGGCTCACCATCGAATATAACCGCAGCCGCCAGGCCGCGATCACCACCGAACTCGTTGAAATCATCTCGGGCGCCGAAGCCCTCTAACCGTCCGAAAGCAGGAAACAGCTCATGGCAACCACCAACAATATCGGCAAGATCAGCCAGGTCATCGGCGCGGTCGTCGACGTGACCTTTGACGGCGAAATCCCCGCCATTCTGAACGCGCTGGAAACCGAGAACAACGGCCAGCGTCTGGTGCTCGAAGTCGCCCAGCACCTGGGTGAGAACACCGTGCGCTGCATCGCCATGGACGGCACCGACGGTCTGGTCCGCGGCCAGAACGTCACCGATACCGGCGCGCAGATCCGCATGCCCGTGGGACCCGAAACGCTGGGCCGCATCATGAACGTCGTCGGCGAGCCGATCGACGAGCGCGGTCCGATCAACGCCAAGGCCTCGGCCCCGATCCACGCCAAGGCTCCCGAATTCGTCGACCAGTCGACCGAGTCGGAAATTCTGGTCACCGGCATCAAGGTCATCGACCTGCTCGCCCCCTATGCCAAGGGCGGCAAGATCGGCCTGTTCGGCGGCGCGGGCGTGGGCAAGACCGTGCTCATCCAGGAACTGATCAACAACATCGCCAAGGGCCATGGCGGTACCTCGGTGTTCGCCGGCGTGGGTGAGCGTACCCGCGAGGGCAACGACCTGTATCACGAATTCCTCGATGCCGGCGTTATCGCCAAGAACGAAGCTGGCGAAGCGATCAGCGAAGGTTCGAAGGTGGCGCTGGTCTATGGCCAGATGAACGAGCCCCCGGGTGCCCGCGCCCGCGTCGCGCTGTCGGGCCTGACCATCGCCGAATATTTCCGCGACCAGGAAGGCCAGGACGTGCTATTCTTCGTCGACAACATCTTCCGCTTCACCCAAGCGGGTTCGGAAGTGTCGGCGCTGCTCGGCCGTATTCCTTCGGCCGTGGGCTATCAGCCGACCCTGTCGACCGACATGGGCGCGCTGCAGGAGCGCATCACCTCGACCAACAAGGGTTCGATCACCTCGGTGCAGGCGATCTACGTCCCTGCGGACGACTTGACCGACCCCGCGCCTGCCACCTCGTTCGCGCACCTTGACGCGACGACCGTGCTCAACCGCGCGATTTCGGAACTCGGCATCTATCCGGCGGTGGACCCGCTCGACTCGACCAGCCGCGTTCTCGAGCCCCGCGTCGTCGGCGTCGAGCACTACGAAACCGCCCGTGCGGTCCAGTCGACGCTGCAGAAGTACAAGTCGCTGCAGGACATCATCGCCATTCTGGGCATGGACGAGCTCTCGGAAGAGGACAAGCTCACCGTCGCCCGTGCGCGCAAGATCCAGAAGTTCCTGTCGCAGCCTTTCCACGTGGCCGAAGTCTTCACCGGCATCCCCGGCAAGTTCGTGTCGCTGGAAGACACCGTGAAGAGCTTCAAGGCGGTGGTCGATGGCGAATATGACCATCTGCCCGAAGCAGCCTTCTACATGGTCGGCGGCATCGACGAGGCCATCGAAAAGGCCAAGACGCTGGCGGAAGCCGCATAAGACTGACAATGCTCTCTCCCCCTCGGGGGAGAGATACGGAGGCTTGGTCGCGCAGCGGCCTGGCCGAAGTTGAGAGGGGTCGGCGCA
>AYSC01000036.1 GCA_000503195.1 Blastomonas sp. CACIA14H2 | reverse complement strand
TCCCGCTTCCGTTTCCGACGTCGGACGAAAAAGCGGGAATGACGGGGTGCGAGGCGGGGGAAGAAAGCAGCGCGAGAGCGACTTCCGCATCGCGAGTTGATTAGTCAGTCTCCGTCCTTGCGGTCACCTCATCCCCACCCCGCTCAGCCTGAGCCTGTCGAAGGCCCCGCGATTTGGGTTGCAGTGGATATCAACGTCATCCTGAACTTGGTTCAGGATCCATCGTGCACCAATTGCCAAAGCCGCGTGGGGCGGAATGGACCCTGAAACAAGTTCAGGGTGACGGCTCATGATCCCGCTCTGTGGTTACAAACCCTGCGGCGGGCTCGAGCAGAGCTGATCGGTCATACTCCCTCAGACCGGCCCCACCAGCGGCATCACGCCGGGGTTCAGCGCGGCGCGGGCGTGGCGGCGCATGCGCTGTTCGGCATCATCGGCACGGCCCGAGAGCATGGCGTCAGCCACGGCGAGATGCTCCTCGTGCGCGGCCTTGAGGTGCTCGCGCGCGTTGGCGAGATCATCCCAGTCCAGCGCGAGCGCCGCAGCCGAGGCGAGCGGCAGGTGGTTGTTTCGTGCCAGCGCGACGCCGATCGCGCGGTTGCCGCTGGCATCGAGCAGCAGGTCGTGGAACGCCAGATTGTAGCTGTAGAAACGGTCGACATGCTCGGGGGCAAAGCCATCGCCAGCAAACAGCGCGTCGCCCTCGGCCAGCACCGCCTTCAGCTTGCGCGCAAAGCCGGGCGCGATCGGGCGCGATGCGATCAGCCGCACCGCCAGCCCCTCGAGCACGCCGCGCACCTCGATCGCATCGTCGATCTGGGCGGGCGTGACCCCGCGCGCCGCATAGCCGCGCCGCCCCAGCTTCGCCACCAGCCCTTCCTGCTCGAGCGTGCGCAAGGCGGTGCGCACCGGCATGCGCGAGACGCCGAAGCGTTCGGCCGTGGCGATCTCGGCGATGCGCGCGCCATCGGGAATCTCGCCCGAAACGATCATCTTGCGCAGCGCGAACAGAACGCGCTGGCCGGGCTTCATCGGGGCAGTCATGCCGCCCTGTTTAGCCCGTGCGCCCGGTCCGGCAAGCCCCCAATCCGGCTTGCACCTTCCCGCAAACTGCATTATTGGATCCAATAACGAGCATCCTCAGGAGAGATACCGATGGCCACCGCCCCCGATCTGGAAGAGCGCAGCGCCGCCGCGCGCGCCACCGCGCCCTGGCCGCGCAACGCCTGGTATGTCGCCTGCATGCCCGACGAGATTGAGGGCAAGCCCCTGGGCCGCACGATCTGCGGCGAACCGATGGTGTTCTTTCGGGGCAAGGAAGGCAAGGTCGCGGCACTCGAGGATTTCTGCCCGCATCGCGGCGCGCCGCTGTCGCTCGGGTTCGTCCGCGATGGCGCGCTGGTCTGCGGCTATCACGGGCTCGCCATGGGCTGCCATGGCAAGACCGAGGGCATGCCCGGACAGCGTGTCGGCGGTTTCCCGCCGATCCGCACCTTTCCGGTGATCGAGCGCTATGGTTTCATCTGGGTGTGGCCGGGGGATGCCGATGCGGCCGATCCGGCGAAGCTGCGGCACCTCGAATGGGCCGAGGACGAAGGCTGGGCCTATGGCGGCGGCCTGTATCACATTCAGTGCGATTACCGGCTGATGATCGACAACCTGATGGACCTGACCCACGAGACCTATGTCCATTCGACCAGCATCGGGCAGAAGGAGATCGACGAGGCCCCGGTCAAGACCCGGCTGGTCGGCGACGAGGTGGTGACCAGCCGCTTCATGGACGCGATCGACCCGCCGCCCTTCTGGGCGATGGCGCTGCGCGGCGCAGGGCTTCCCGATAGCGGCCCGGTCGACCGTTGGCAGCTCTGCCATTTCCACCTGCCCAGCAGCGTCGAGATCGAGGTCGGCGTCGCCCCGGTCGGCGAAGGCGGCTATGAGGCTCCGCTCGAGCGCAAGGCCTATTCGGTGGTGGTCGATTTCATGACCCCCGAAACCGAAGGCTCGCACTGGTATTTCTGGGGCATGGCGCGCCGCTTTGCGGTGGACGATGCCGAGCTGACCACCACCATCCGCGACGGCCAGGGCAAGATCTTCGCCGAAGACATGGAGATGCTCGAGCGCCAGCAGAAGAACCTCGACCTCTATCCCGACCGCCGCCTGCTGCTGCTCAATATCGACGCCGGCGGTGTGCGCTCGCGCCGGCTGATAGAGCAGGCGATTGCGGCGGAGGCGGGTTGATCCGGCAACCCGCACCCCTATCTACAGCATTGTCAGTAGACGCGCGCTGATTGGTTGGTAAGGTGCGCGCCATGCGTGTGCTCAAACGTCTGGCGCTCAGCCTTCTCGTCCTTGTTGTCGTAACCGCCATCGCGCTTGCCGTGTGGGAGCCGCTGGTAGCCGAATCGGGCCAGGCCCCGGCGTCGCGCCAGTATGACGTGGAGATCGTCCGCGACGATTTCGGCGTGCCGCATATCTTCGGCAGGACCGATGCCGATGTCGCCTATGGCGTCGCCTACGCCCATAGCGAGGACGATTTTGCGACGATCCAGGAAGTCGCCGCGATGACGCGCGCGCGCACCGGTGCGCTGACGGGTCAGGACGGCGCGAAGGTCGATTTTGCGGCGCATCTGCTCGACATCCGCGGGACCGTCGATCGCAAGTACGATACGCTGCCCGCCGATATCCGCGCGTTGCTCGATGCCTATGCCGCGGGCCTCAATCACTATGCCGACAAGCATCCCGAAGAAGTGCGCCTGTCCGGGCTGTTCCCGGTCAACGGCCGCGACATTGCCGCTGGCTTCGTACTGCGCTCGCCCTTCTTCTTCGGGCTCGATTCGGTGCTCGGCGCGCTGGTCGAGGGCAAGGACCTGCCGATCGAGGGCGGGCCGAAACTCTCCGGCAAGGAAGTCGCGCGCGTGACGCCGATCGGTCCCGAGCCCGACATGAACGGATCGAACGCCTTTGCCGTCGCCCCGGCGCGCTCGACCGACAATGTCACGCGGCTGATCTCGAACTCGCACCAGCCCTGGCGCGGCGGCGTCGCCTGGTACGAGCTGGTGGTGCATTCGGAAGAAGGCTGGGATTTTGCTGGCGCGACCTTTCCCGGTTCGCCCTATCCGTTCCTGGGCCACAACAAGACGCTCGGCTGGACCAACACGGTCAACCGGCCCGACCTGATCGATGTCTACAGACTCGAGCTGAACGACGACAGGACGCAGTACCGGCTCGACGGCCAGTGGCGCGATCTCGAAGCGAAGCGCGTCTGGTTGAAGGTCAAGATGGGGCCCTTCACGGTGCCCGTGCCGCAGACGGTCTACCGCTCGGTGCACGGCCCGGTGATCCTGAACGACAAGGGCGCGTTCGCGATCCGCTATGCCGGGATCGACGAATTGAAGATGCTCGAGCAATATTTCCGGATCAACAAGGCGCGCGATTTTGCCGAATGGCAGAAGGCGATGGCGATCCAGGGCGTGCCCGCGACCAATTTCATCTATGCCGATGCCCAGGGCAATATCGCGATGGCGTACAATGCGCTGTTCCCGGCGCGCAAGCCGGGCGCGAACTGGCGCGGCGTGCTGCCCGGCGACCGCAGCGACCTCATCTGGAAGACGCACCTGCCTTGGGACCGGGTGCCGCTGCTGGTCAATCCCGCGTCCGGCTATATCATGAACGCCAACAACACGCCGTTCGTCGCGGCGGGTCCCGGCGACGAGCTCGACCGCGCCACCTTCTCGGCCATGATGGGGATCGAGGACGACATGACCAACCGCGCGCGCCAGGCAATCAAGCTGTTCGAGGCGGCGGGACAGATCGACGCGGCGACATTGGCGCGGATCAAGTACGATGTGGGTTACGACAGGTCGGATTATGCCACCGGCTGGATCAACGCGCTGCTGGCGGTCAAGCCCGATGGCGACAAGCGCATCCCGCAAGCGCAGGCGCTGCTGCGCGCCTGGGACTGGCAGATGGACGGCAAGGGCAAGGGCGATGCGCTGGCGCTGATGCTGATGCGTCCGGCGATGCGGCAGAGCTATCGCCGCCTGCCGCTGCCCGATCCGCGCAAGGAACTGGTCGCCGCGATCGACCATCTCGAAAAGCATTTCAACACGCTCGACCCGAAGCTCGGCACCGTGCTGCGGCTGCGCCAGGGCAAGGTCGATCTGCCGATGGACGGCGGATCGGACACGCTGCGCGCGGCGACGCTCTGGGACGTCGACGAGAAGGACGGCCGGTTTGCCGTGCGCCATGGCGACAGCTTCATCCAGTTCGTCGAATGGGACGAGGCCGGCAACGTGACCTCGCGCTCGATCCAGCCCTTCGGTGCAGCGACGACGCGGCCCGACAGCCCGCATTATGCCGACCAGGCCAAGCTGTTCGTCGAACACCAGACGAAGCCCGTCTATTTCACCCGCGAAGCGCTGATGCCGCATGCCAAGCGGCGCTATCGCCCGTGATTGCGCTTGAAACCGGTTGGGCAAGTCTTATGGTTTCAATCAGCAACCCTCAGGCGGCACCGGCGCATCTGCGACAGTCCGGTGACACCCGATAGAACAGACCGACACGCTCCCAAGAGAGGCCTCATATCCATGTTCAAGCCCTTCCGCTCGCTGATCGCCGTATCCTCGCTGGCGCTCGCCGTGGCGCTTTCCCCCGCCCAGGCGCAACAGGCCGCCCCGGTCGCCGATCTCGTCAAGACGGTGAACATCCCCTATCAGCAGTTCACGCTCGCCAATGGCCTGACCGTCATCGTGCACGAGGACCGCAAGGCCCCGATCGTCGCGGTGTCGATTTGGTATGACGTCGGCTCCAAGCACGAGCCCAAGGGCAAGACCGGCTATGCGCACCTGTTCGAGCACATCATGTTCAACGGGTCGGAGAACGCGCAAGGCGACTATTTCGAATATCTCAAGAAGCTGGGCGCGACCGACTATAACGGCACCACCTGGTTCGACCGCACCAACTATTTCCAGACCGTGCCCAAGGCGGGGCTGGAAGGCGCGCTGTTTCTGGAAAGCGACCGCATGGGCCATCTGCTCAACGGCATCACCCAGGAAAAGCTGACCAACCAGATCGGCGTGGTGCAGAACGAGAAGCGCCAGGGCGACAACCAGCCTTATGGCCTGGTCGAATACAAGCAGATCGAGATGCTCACTCCCCCTGAGCATCCCTATGGCCATTCGACCATCGGATCGATGGAGGACCTGCAGGCCGCGTCGCTCGACGACATGAAGAAGTGGTTCACCGATCATTATGGCCCGAACAACGCCATTCTGGTGCTGGCCGGCGACATCAACGTGGCTGAAGCCAGGCCACTGGTTGAAAAATATTTCGGCGACATCGCCAAGGGCCCTGAAGTCGCCAAGCTGAACCCGCCGCTGCCGACGCTCGACAAGGAAGCGGTCGCGGAGATGAAGGACAAGGTGCCCACCGCGCGCCTCTATCGCTTCTGGACCGTGCCGGGCCTCAATGACCCTGATTATGCCGCGCTCGACGTCGCCGCCACCGTGCTCGGCGGGCTCGCCAGCTCGCGGCTCGACAACATCCTGGTGCGCGACGAGCAGACCGCGGTCGCCGTAACCGCATCGGCCCAGCCGTTCGTTCATGGCAGCGTGTTCGAGGTCTATGTCGACGTGAAGCCGGGCGCCGATGTCGATGCGGTCTCGAGGCGGCTCGACGCGATCATGGCCGATTTCATCGCCAAGGGTCCCACCGCCGACGAGGTGCAGCGCGTCGCAACGCGCGAGGCCGCCCAGCGGATCAACGGTCTGGAGCAGGTCGGCGGCTTTACCGGCAAGGCTGTGACGCTGGCCGAGGGCGCGCTCTATTCGGACGATCCGGCCTTCTACAAGAAGCAGCTCGACATGCTGGCCAGCATGACCCCGGCGAAGGTCACCGCCGCGATGCAGAAATGGCTGACGCGTCCCGTCGCCAAGCTGCACGTGCTGCCCGGTGAGCGCGATGCCTATCAGGAGGTCGCCGGCGGAACGGGCAAGGCGACCGGCAGCGGCCCCGCAATGCGCACCGGCGTTTTGGCGGCACCGGCCTTCTATTCGAGCATGGCCGAAGATGCGATGGCCGCAGGCGCCGCGAGCAAGCAGCCGCTCGCCGCGGTCGATCGCTCGACCTTCCCCGAAGCCGGCGCGGTACCCGATCTCGACTTCCCCGATGTCGAGGAAGCCACGCTCTCGAACGGCATCAAGGTGCGCTTCGCCAAGCGGACCGCCGTTCCGGTGGTGCGCGTCGCGGTGAGCTTCGATGCCGGCTATGCCAGCGACCCCAAGGACGCTCTCGGCACCAACAGCCTGATGATCGCGCTGCTGCAGGAAGGCACGCAGAAGCTCAATTCGGTGCAGCTGGCCGAGGCGCAGGAGCGGCTGGGCGTCAACATCAACGCCTCGTCGGACCTCGATCGCACGATCGTCTCGATGAGCGCGATGAAGGCGAACCTGGGTCCGTCGCTCGACCTGCTGGCTGATGTCATCCGCACCCCCGCCTTCGACGCCAAGGAGCTGGAGCGCGTGCGCGTGCAGCAGCTCACCCGCATCCAGGCCGAATTCACCCAGCCCCAGGGCATTGCGCTGCGCAACCTGCCGCCGCTGCTCTACGGCCAGGCGCACCCCTATGGCGTGCCGCTTACCGGCACCGGCGATCCGGCGGTGGTCGCCAAGCTGACCCGCGACCAGCTCGCCGCCTATCACGCCCAGTGGATGCGGCCCGAGCGCGCATCGATCTTCGTGGTCGGCGACACCAGTCTCAAGGACATCATGCCGATGCTGGAAGAGCGCTTCGGCAAATGGCCGTCGAACCGCATGGCGCTGATGCAGAAGGATTTCAGCGCAGCGATCCCGGCGGGCCAGGGCCGCATCATCCTGATCGACCGCCCCAACTCGCCGCAGTCGCTGATCCTCGCGGGCCAGGTGCTGAAAGCCAAGGGCACCGACAACCTGCTCGCGCTCGAAACCGCGAACGACATCCTGGGCGGCGATTTCCTGTCGCGGATCAACATGGACCTGCGCGAGACCAAGGGCTGGTCCTACGGCACCCGCACGCTGATCCAGCGGCCGAAGAACGACGTTCCCTTCCTGGCGTTCGCGCCCGTGCAGACCAACCAGACCGGCCCGTCGGTCACGGCGATCATCCAGCAGATGAACGACTTCATCGGTTCCAAGGGCGTGACTCCTGAGGAACTCGATCGCACGGTCAAGGGCAACAGCCTGGAGCTGGCGGGCACCTATGAGCGCTCGGCCGCGGTGCTGTCGCAGATGCAGTCGGACGCGCTTTATGGTCGCCCGACCAACTATGCCGAAAGCCTGGCCGCGCAGTATCGCAGCATGGACGCCGAGAAGCTCAACGGGGCGATGCGCACCGCGCTCAACCCGAAGACGCTGACCTGGGTCATCGTGGGCGATGCCGCCAAGGTCGAGCCGCAGCTCAAGGAACTGGGCATGCCCGTCGAGGTTCGCCGCGCGGCACCTGCCGCCGGAGACAAGTAAGTCCGTTACCCTTCAACCCACCACCAAGAGAGGACAATACCATGTCAGTTGCTGGACAATATGATTGCGTGACCAAGTCGCCGATGGGCGACCAGAAGTCGGTGCTGACCGTCAATGTCGATGGCGACAGCTGGACCGGATCGAATGCCGGCCAGATGGGCTCGCTCGACATCACCGACGGAAAGGTCGACGGCAACACGCTGACCTGGACGATGGACATGAAGGTGCCGATGCCGATGAAGCTCGAAGGCACCGCCACCGTCGACGGCGACACCATCACCGGCCAGATCAAGGCCGGTGCGTTCGGCACCATGGCGATGAGCGGCACCCGCAAGGCGTAAGCCGGATCAATCCTCCCCCAGCGGAGGAGGGGCACCATCCGCAGGATGGTGGAGGGGTGTCGCCCGGATTGGAAGTGGACACCCCTCCGTCTCGCCTCTGGCGAGCCACCTCCCCTTGCAGGGGAGGTTTTTTATGGGCGGTGCGCTTCGACCGGGTCGTTGGGATCGGGCGTTTCGCTCGACGAGACATGGTTGAGCGCGATCAACCAGCGGCCACCCACCTTGCGCATCAGCCGCGTGTTGATGCCATATTGCGGGCTTTCTGCCCGATCGAGATGGTAGCGGCTGATCAGCTGCGCCGCATCCGGGGCCAGCATCTCCACCCTGATGTCATAGAAATGCAGCGTGCCCCGCTTTTCCGGCGATCCGCCATAATCGCGGACATAATGGTCGAGCGTCCCCTGCCAGTCGCGCTGGAACTGCCCGCGCGATACGAACACCACGCCAGGGTTCAGAAAGCCGCGCATATAGCCTTCGAAATCGCCTCGATTCCAAGCCGCTTCCATGTCGGCAATCACCGTGCGAATTTCGGCCTCGGGCGTCGGCGCTTCGGCGCGCGCAGGTATCGCGGCGATCACCGCCAAGGCAGCCAAACCCGTTCTCCGGCGAAAGCCGGAGCCCAGAGCGATCTTGTGCCCACCGCCCCTGGATTCCGGCTTTCGCCGGAAAACGAGCAGAACTGTGCCGACTGTCACCGTGCCCCTCCCCCGTCATTCCCGCGAACGCGGGAATCCCGCTTGTGCGCCACGGGTCGAAAAGAAAGCGGGCCCCCCGCCTTCGCGGGGGTGCCGGGATGATAAATGAAGAGGCTCACTTCCCCGCCTTGGCGAGCTTTGCCTTCTCGGCGGCGATAAATTCCTCCATCTTCTGCTCCATCACCGGCAGCGGCAGCGATCCCAGCATCAGATAGGTATCGTGGAAGGGCCGCTGGTCGAACGCGCTGCCCAGCTCGGCTTCCGCCTTGGCGCGCATCTTGCGCAGCGCCAGTTCGCCCAGCTTGTACGCCAAAGCCTGGGCGGGCCAGGAGATATAGCGATCGACCTCGGTCTCGACATCGCGCGGGGCCAGCGCGGTATGCCCCGCGAGATAGTCGATGGCCTGCTGGCGGGTCCAACCCTTGGTGTGGATGCCGGTATCGATCACCAGCCGCACCGCGCGCCACATCTCGAAGGTCTGGCGGCCGAATTCCTCATAGGGCGTCTCGTAGATGCCGATCTTCGATCCCAGCCATTCGGTGTACAGCCCCCAGCCCTCGCCATAGCCGGAGAAATAGGTCTGGCGGCGGAACTCGGGCCGGTCGGGCGCTTCCAACGCCACCGCCGCCTGGAAGCTGTGCCCCGGATTGCACTCGTGCAGCGCCAGCGCGGGGATGTTGTACAACGGCCGCTGCGGCAGGTCATAGGTGTTGAACAGGCAGCTATCGAGCCCGCCGCGCCCCGAGGTATAGATCGGCGCGATGACATCGGGCACCGGCAGCACGGTGAAGCGATAACGCGGCAGGAAGTTGAACGTCTCCTTGAGCTTCCCGTCCATCTTCTTGACCGTATAGGCCGCCGCGCCGAGCAGCTCGCGCGGGGTCTTCGCATAGAATTGCGGGTCGGTGCGCAGGAACTGCAGGAATTCGGGGAAGGTGCCCTTGAACCCGGTCTCGCGCATCGTTTTCTGCATGTCGGCATCGATCCGCGCGACCTCTTTCAGGCCGATCTCGTGAATCTGCTCAGGCGTCAGATCGAGCGTGGTGAAGACCTTGATCTGGTCCTGGTAGAAACGCTTGCCATCGGGCAGCGCATAGGCGGCGATGGTGGTGCGCGCCCGGGGCATGTACTCGGCCCGCATGAAGCTGAGCAGCTTGGTGTACGCGGGCACCACCGCCGTCTCGATCGCCTTCAGCGCCTCGGCGCGCAGCGCGGCCTGTTCGGCGGGCGGAATGTTCTGCGGCATCACGCGGAAGGCATCATAGAACGGATTGGCCTCGCCCGCGACCGTATAGGCCTCGATCGTCTTGTCGCGCCCCTCGATGCCGACGCGCGGCACGGTATAGCCGCGCTTCAGCCCGGCCTTCATGTTGACGATATTCTCGTCGAAATAGCGCGGCAGGTCGCGCATCCGCCCCAGATAGCGCTGGTAGCCGGCGGCGTTGGAAAAGCCCTGGCGCGGGTTCAGCCCGCCCCAGAAGAAGGTGTCGCTGTTGAACGGCGCTTCATAGGTCTTGTACTCGATGCCCTTGGCATTTTCCCACACCGACTGGCGGAACACGGCGGCGTTGACCTGCTCCTCGGGCGAGAGCTGGTCCATCGGGATGGCGTCGAGCTGTTCGAGCACGTCCTGCCAATAGGCGAGCCTGCGCGCCTGATCGGCGGCGGTCTCGCTGGTCAGCCGGTCGCCCTGCACCCAGCGATTGCCCTCCTTGATCTGCGCGCTCTCCTTCTGCCGCCAGTCCCATTCGGCCTCGTACAGCGCGCGCAGCTTCGCATCCATCGGGCCGGGTGCGGGCTTGGCAGCGGCGGGCGCCGGCGCGGCATCCTGCGCTATGCCAGGGACGCTCGCCGCGCCAAGCAGCAAGGAAGCGAGAAGGACGGATGCGCGCATGATGACCCCTTGGACTGCCGGACTGGACTGCCGGATTGGACTGGGCGGCATTAGACTTTGGGGCGTGCGGCAGGTCAAGCGATCAGTATACGAAACGCAGCAGGTTCTTGATTTCCCAGCCCTTATTATCACCCCCGCGCAGGCGCGGGTCCCGCTTGTGCACAGCGGTCGATGAAAAAGCGGGATTCCCGCGTTCGCGGGAATGACGGGTTAGCTGTTTCTCTTCCTGATCAATGCAGATCGCAGGCACCGGCACACGACCTCGTCGCGCTGGTTGATCAGTTCGTGCGTGAAGGTGACAATCCCGGCATTGGGCCGCGACTTCGATTCCTTGAGCTCGGTCACCTCGCTGGTCGCGCGCATGGTATCGCCGATGAACACCGGCTTGGGCATGACCAGCCTGTCATAGCCCAGGTTCGCCACCAAAGTGCCCAGCGTCGTATCGCCCACCGACAGCCCGACCATCAGGCTGAAGGTGAAGGTGCCGTTGACCAGGATCTGCCCGAACTCGCTCGCCCTGGCCGCCTCGACATCCAGATGCAGCGGCTGCGGATTGTGCGTCATCGTGCTGAACAGCAGATTGTCGGTCTCGGTCACCGTGCGCCGGATCTCATGCTCGATCCGGTCACCGACCTGCCATTCGTCGAAATATCGTCCTGCCATGGGTTCTCTACCTAAAATACCCCTCTCCCTCGATGGGAGAGGGCTGCGAAGACTTGGCAGCTTGCTGCCTAGTCGAAGCTGGGTGAGGGTGAAAATGCGCAACCGTTGGCTACATCCACCCTCATCCAACTGCGCCTAGCCTCGCTTGCGCGATGCAAGGCTCCGTATCCTTCTCCCCTCAATGGAGAAGGTCCGCCAGCCTCACTCCGCAGCCGCCTCGATCCGCACCAGCAGCGCCTCGACCTGCACCTGCGCGCCCTCGCTGGCGTTGAGCTCTGCCACCACGCCATCGAACGGCGCGACGAGCGAATGCTCCATCTTCATCGCCTCCAGCGTCAGCAGCTTCTGCCCCTTGGTCACCGCCTGCCCCGCCGCGACATCCACCGCGATCACCTTGCCCGGCATGGGGGAGAGGATGGAGCCGGAAGAGGCGGCGCCGCCCGCTGCACCGACTGGAGGGCGCGGCGAGAGATGAAAGCACTTTCCACGTTCTGTCAGGATTACAGTCTCGGAGTCTATTACGTAGATCGCGCCTATGACTTGCGGGTTTCCAACACCATTTGGGCTATCAGTCCAGACCGGCTTGAAGGATGCAGGCAAAGCCACACCATCGGCATAGATTACAGCAGCGTTGCACGGCCTTTGGTTGAGGCGAAAACCAATCGGGCGGCTCGTGATCGCCTCAAATGAACTTTCCTCTGTATAATAGTCCGAAACCAATTCGGACATTGCATCTTCAAGGAATTCGTCGCTTGGACGATCCAGCGTCTTGATCTCCGAGCTGTGCGCTTCGATAAATCCCGTCGTGATGTTGCCGCTCGAGAATTGTGCGTGGCTGAGGCACTCGAAGATAAAGCCGCCGTTCGTTTTGATCGGCCAGACAGAACTCCGCCCAACTATCTGCAACAGGTTTTGGCGCGCCTCGTCACGGGTTTGGCCGTGTGAAACAAGCTTGGCAATCATCGGGTCATAGAACGGCGAAACCGTATCTCCCTGCTCGACGCCAGTCTCGATACGGTCGTCCGGGCCGTAGTCGCAAAGATAGAATTGCTCCAATTTTCCAATCGATGGCAAGAACCCCTTCGCCGGGTCCTCCGCATATAACCGCGCTTCCATCGCCCAACCGTTGATGCTCAGCTCCTCCTGCCGCTTGGGCAACGGCTCGCCGCTCGCCACGCGCAACTGCCATTCGACGAGATCGACCCCAGTAATCTCCTCGGTCACCGGATGTTCGACCTGCAGCCGCGTGTTCATTTCCATGAACCAGATGCGGTCGGCGCGCAGGCCCTCGGAGCCATCGGCGATGAACTCGATCGTGCCAGCGCCCTGATAGTCCACCGCCTTGGCCGCGCGCACCGCCGCGCCGCACACCGCCTCGCGGGTGGCCTCGTCCATGCCGGGCGCGGGGGCTTCCTCGATCACCTTCTGGTGGCGGCGCTGCAGCGAGCAATCGCGCTCGAACAGATGGACGACATTGCCGTGAGAGTCGCCGAACACCTGCACTTCGATATGGCGCGGGCTTTCGATCCATTTTTCCAGCAGCACGACATCATTGCCGAAGCTCGCCGCCGCCTCGCGCTTGCACGAAAGGAGCGCGTCGGCGAAACCGGACGCGTCATCGACCTTGCGCATCCCCTTGCCGCCGCCGCCCGCGACCGCCTTGATCAGCACCGGATAGCCGATCCGCTCGGCCTCGGCCGCCAGCCGCTCCGGCGACTGGTCCTCGCCCAGATAGCCCGGCGTGGTGGGGACGCCCGCGGCGTCCATCAGCTTCTTCGCCGCGTCCTTGAGACCCATCGCGCGGATCGAATCCGGCTTCGGGCCGACCCAGATCAGCCCTGCGGCGATCACGGCCTCGGCGAACTCGGCATTTTCCGACAGGAAGCCATAGCCCGGATGGATCGCCTCCGCGCCGGTCTGCTTCGCCGCCGCGATGATCTTCTCGCCCACCAGGTAGCTCTCGCGCGCCGGCGACGGCCCGATATGCACCGCCTCGTCCGCCTGGCGCACGTGGAGCGCCCTGGCGTCGGCGTCCGAATAGACCGCGACCGTGCGGATGCCCATGGCCCGCGCGGTGCGGATGATCCGGCAAGCGATTTCGCCGCGATTGGCGATGAGGAGGGATTTCAGCATGGGGCATGACCTCTTCCGTCACCCTGAACTTGTTTCAGGGTCCATGGTGCGGCATTGTTAAGGGCCTGATGGACAGGCAACCGTGCGTCTACATTCTGGCAAGCGGCGCCTATGGCACGCTGTACATCGGTGTCACGTCGAACCTGATCGGTCGGTTGCACCAGCACCGGACGGGTGAGCTCAAGGGCTTCACGTCGCGCTACCATGTCCACCGCCTCGTCCGTTTCGAGCTGTTCGACACGATGGAAGGCGCGATCGATCGGGAGAAGCAGCTCAAGCGCTGGCATCGCCAGTGGAAGATCAACCTGATCGAAGCCGACAACCCGCATTGGGTGGACCTGGCGGTGGGATTTGGCTTTGATCCCCTTCCGCCGTGCGGCAGGCGTAATGGACCCTGAAACAAGTTCAGGGTGACGGGAGTGGGCGCGTCCCCTCCACCACCCGCTGCGCGGGCGGTCCCCCTCCCCGAGCAAGCTCGGGGAGGATTGGGAGTGCGCGTGTCCCATCACATCCGGAACACCCCGAACCGGGGTGCCTCCTCGACCGGGGCGTTGAGGCATGCGGCGAGCGCGAGGCCCAGCACGTCCCTCGTCTGCGCGGGGTCGATGATGCCGTCGTCCCATAGCCGCGAGGTCGCGTAATAGGGATTGCCCTCGTCCTCGTATTTCTGGCGGATCGGGGCCTTGAACGCCTCGGCCTGATCGGGCGTCCAGCTGTCCGCGTCGCGGTGCACGGTCGCGAGCACGCTGGCGGCCTGTTCGCCGCCCATCACGCTGATGCGCGCATTGGGCCAGGTGAACAGGAAGCGGGGCGAATAGGCGCGGCCGCACATGCCGTAATTGCCCGCGCCGAAGCTGCCGCCGATCAGCACGGTGACCTTGGGCACGCTGGCGGTCGCGACCGCGGTCACCAGCTTCGCGCCATGCTTGGCGATGCCTTCCGCCTCGTACTTGCCGCCGACCATGAAGCCGCTGATATTCTGCAGGAACAGCAACGGAATGCGCCGCTGGCAGGCCAGCTCGATGAAATGCGCGCCCTTGACCGCGCTCTCGCTGAACAGCACGCCGTTGTTCGCCAGGATCGCCACCGGCATCCCCCAGATATGCGCGAAACCGCAGACCAGCGAGCTGCCGTACAGCGCCTTGAACTCGTGGAACTCGCTGCCGTCGACCAGCCGCGCGATCACCTCGTGGACATCGTACGGCGCGCGGACATCCGAGGGGATGATGCCGTACAGCTCTTCCGCATCGAATTTCGGCGCGCGCGGATCGCGAAGGTCGATGTTCGGCTTGGGGATCGGCCCGAGATGCGAGACGATGTCGCGCACGATGGTCAGCGCATGCTCGTCATTCTCCGCGACATGATCGACCACGCCCGACTTGCGCCCGTGCAGGTCGCCGCCGCCCAGATCCTCCGCGCTGATCTCCTCGCCCGTCGCGGCCTTGACCAGCGGGGGTCCGGCAAGAAAGATCGTGCCCTGGTTGCGCACGATCACCGTCTCGTCCGACATCGCGGGGACGTACGCGCCGCCCGCGGTGCAGCTGCCCATCACGCAGGCGATCTGCGGAATGCCCTTGGCGCTCATGTTCGCCTGGTTGAAGAAGATTCGGCCGAAATGTTCGCGATCGGGGAAGACCTCGGCCTGGTGCGGCAGGTTCGCGCCGCCGCTGTCGACGAGGTAGATGCACGGCAGCCGGTTGGCCTCGGCAATTTCCTGCGCGCGCAGGTGCTTCTTCACCGTCATCGGATAATAGGTGCCACCCTTCACCGTGGCATCGTTGCACACGATCATGCACTGGCGGCCCGAGACGCGGCCGATCCCGGCGATCATGCCCGCGCCGGGGATCTCGCCGTCATATTGATCGCAGGCAGCGAGCTGGCCGATCTCGAGAAAGGGCGAGCCCGGATCGAGCAGCCGCTCGACGCGATCGCGCGGCAGCAGCTTTCCGCGCGCCGTGTGCCGCTCGCGCGACTTGGCATTGCCGCCGAGTGCAGCCTCGGCGACCTTGCTCCACAGCTCGTCGCGCAACGCGCTGTTGTGCGCAAAGGCGGCGCGATAGGCGTCTGAATTCGTGTCGATTTTCGTGTCCAGAACGGGCGCGGTCATTGCAAACCTCCGTCATGCTGAACTTGTTTCAGCATCCATCGTGCCCGATGAGCCGAAGCCGTGTGGGGAGAAATGGACCCTGAAACAAGTTCAGGGTGACGGCTAGAGCAAGCGGCCGCGCAATATTGCATCACCGCGCCCCGATCAGTTCGCGCGCGATCAGGAAGCGGCGGATCTCGTTCGTCCCCGCGCCGATATCGTACAGCTTGGCATCGCGCAGGAAGCGTTCGACCGGCCAGTCGGTGGTATAGCCCGCCCCACCCAGCGCCTGGATCGCCTCGAGCGAGCATTTCACCGCATTCTCACTCGCCAGCAGGATCGCGCCTGCGGCATCGAAGCGCGTCGTCTTGCCCGCATCGCATGCCCGCGCCACCGCATAGACATAGGCGCGCGCGCTGTTGAGCGCGACATACATGTCGGCGACCTTGGCCTGCACCATCTGGAACGCGCCGATCGGCTGGCCGAACTGCTTGCGCTCGCGCACATAGGGCAGCACCACGTCGAGGCACGCCTGCATGATGCCGAGCGGCCCGGCGGCGAGCACCGCGCGCTCGTAATCGAGCCCGCTCATCAGCACGCCGACGCCGCCGTTCAAGGGACCCATCACGTTCTCTTGCGGAACGAAACAGTCGTTGAACACTAGCTCGGCGGTGGGAGACCCACGCATCCCCATCTTCTGGATTTTCTGGCCGATGCTGAAGCCCGGCATGCCCTTCTCGATGATGAACGCGGTGATCCCGCCCGATCCCTCACCCGTCTTGGCATAGACAATCAGCGTCTCGGCATAAGCCGAGTTGGTGATCCAGAACTTGGTGCCGTTGAGCCGGTATCCGCCCGCGACCGCATCGGCCTTGAGCTTCATCGACACGACATCCGATCCTGCGCCGACTTCCGACATGGCCAGCGATCCGACATGCTCGCCCGAGATCAGCCCGGGAAGGTACTTCGCCTTCTGCTCCGGATTGCCCCAGCGGCGCAGCTGGTTGACGCAGAGGTTCGAATGCGCGCCATAGCTGAGGCCGAGCGAGGCGCTCGCGCGGCTTACCTCTTCCATCGCGATGACATGCTCGAGATAGCCGAGGCCCAGGCCACCATCGGCCTCGTCCACGGTGATGCCGTGCAGGCCGAGCTCGCCCATCTGCGGCCACAGATCGATCGGAAACCAGTCCTCGGCATCAATCTTCGCGGCGATCGGCGCGATCCTGTCGGTGGCGAAGCGCCGCGTGGTGTCGCGGATCATCTCGGCGGCTTCGCCCAGCGCGAAGTCGAAATCGGGCCTCATGGACATGGCGGCATCCTCTCCTGGAGCTCTGATCGCACCGGTTCTAGCCGTACAAGTCAACCAATGAAAATTGATATTGAAAGGGGTTTATCCTAGATGCTGTCTATGATCGAACGCTATCTGCTGCGCTATTTCCTCGCCGTGGTCGAACATGGCAATTTCACCCGTGCGGCGGAAAGCTGCAACGTCACCCAGCCGACGCTGTCGGTCGGCATCGCGCGGCTGGAAGAGAGCGTCGGCCAGCGGCTGTTCCACCGCTCCAACCGCCGCGTCGACCTTACCCCCACCGGCGCGCAATTTGCCGAGCATGCGCGGCGGATCGAGGCGCAGTTCAACCTTGCCGAAGAGGCGATGAAGCAGCACCGGCCCGATGCGATCGTGCGGCTGGGCGTGCTCTCGACGCTGCCGACCGCGATCGTCGCCGCGATGGCCGAGGCGCTGGCCGAGCTCGACGGCATCCGCACCGAGTTCGTCGAGGGCCGCGCGAGCGAGCTGATCGACCGATTGGACGCGGCGCGGATCGACCTGGCGGTCACGATGGAGCCGCAGGGCCGCCACCGCGAGCAGTTCGAGCCGGTGGCGAGCGAAGGCTATGCCCTCGCCCTGCCCGCCGCGCACCCACTCGCCCAGCGGCAGAGCATCGCCGCGCAGGAGCTCGCCGACAATGTGATGCTTGTCCGCCGCCATTGCGAGCTGCTCGCCGCAACCAGCCAGCACTTCACCGCGCGCGGCGTCCGCCCCTTCTTCGCCGCCCGCTCAAGAAGCGACGACCGCATCCTGGCGCTGGTCGCCGCGGGCGTGGGCGTGACGGTGATGCCCGACTGCTTCTCCGCGCCGGGCGTGGCGCGGGTGCCGATGGAAGATTTTGCGCATGTGCGCACGCTGGGGCTGCTGGTGCGCAAGGAGGGCGCGGTGCCGGAGGCGTGCGTGGAACGGGTGCGCGGGGTGTTGCGGGCGGGGATTGGGGGGATTTGGCATCAGCAATGACAATCAAGAGCTTGAACTAAAAATCCTTCTGAGACCTAACTGAATACCAGCATTCAAATTCTAAATGGAGATGGGCAGTTCAGATTGTTAGTATAACTTTGCACCTGACTTCGGTGGCAGGTCAGCGCGAGCAAGAACCCATTTTATCTGATTCTGGTACCCACACTTTGAGCACGTGATTGTTGCGGGCTGTTCGTATTTCATTTTTAACAACTCATGGCGAGGCGCAAGCATTGATGCATTACATGCTGAGCATGAGATTGCTACCGAGTCCAATTCGAACACAAAGCTACCATCTTCTTGCAGGGCGACTTTGTATCCACGTGGGCAACCCTCTTTGTAGCAGGAAACGGTTTGTCCGTTTTTCAACAATGCAGCGCGTCGCCTATTTTTCTGTCCACAATGGCAATCGAATGACACCTCATCACCAAGCCCAGAAAATGACATCGTGCCCTTAGAGAGGCGTTCCAGTTCAGCTAGCACCTCTTCAATCTTCGCACGTGTCTTGATCTTGTCTCCATACGCTGGGATGTAATCGTCCCTATGCTCCGGGAGCCTCACATGCAGAGCTAAATTGGAGAGCGCTTGCCACATTCGGGCTATGTGCTGCGGCTTGAACCCAACTTCGGTTCCAATCTCAACGTAATCCTCGTCCTCAGGCTTAAAGTTGGGATGCGCTGGTCTTTTACTGATAGAGAGTGTTTTCGTGACAGCTACGTTACCATCGACTTCCTCCATCACTCGTTGGACAACATGGCCGGGTGTCCATGCTCGCAGGTCAGCATGTGAAATATAGTCATGGCGCTGACGCAAGCGGTCATAGCATATCTTTTCCAACGCAAGCCTAGCTTCCAGTGCCGCATAGCAAACACTTGATTCTGTATCCTCATCAAGCAAAGACTTGATATGCAAGATGATCCGTTCGAGATTTAGCATTCGGACAATTTGACACAGAAGCCGTAAGCAGTCACTATTTTAGTAATTGAGAGACGGAGACCCAGACCCTAGGCACCACAGGTATCACTTTAAAATCCGCAGCTATCGGTAAAACCAAACCAGCCCAGAATCCTCCGCCGCAAGGGGAGGTGGCAGGCGGAGCCTGACGGAGAAGTGTTACCGACCCGAAAGCGCCGACACCCCTTCGCCACCTGCTGCGGGGGCAGTCCCCCTCCCCCGCTGGGGGAGGATTTGGTAGGGTCTCAAAACCGCGCCGAAATCCCCGCATACACCTGCACATCGGGCGTCGCCTGGTTGAGCCCGAAATTCACCCCGCCGTCGAGTTGCAGGTCGTCGCTCAGCAGATGCGCAAGCGCGAGGTCGGCGGAATACTGGCGGACGGTACCTGCGGAATCCCAGTTCTGCGAGGTCCAGACTTCGCCCGAGACATTGGTGCGCTCGGAGAGCTGATAGCCCAGGTTGAGCACGGTCTGCAGTTCCAGATGGCGCTCGTCCGGGTTGGCCGCGCCCGCGAGCAGGCTCAGTTGCGGGTTCACGGTCAGTGACCAGCGGTCGTCGAGCGCATATTGGATCGGCACGCTGATCCCCGCCTCCCATTCGCCATTGCCGATGCCGGTCTTCGCGGTCGGGGCCTTGATATAGGGGATGAGGCCGAGCTCGAAGCGTGATTCCTTCGGCGTGATGCGCTGCTTGAAGCGCAGGAAGATATCGCCGAAGCCGGTCTGGCTGGTGGTGCGCCCGGCAAAGCGGTTGCGGTTCTCGATCAGCGGGGTGAGGGTCAGCTGTACGTCGCTGCTGTCGCTGATGCCCAGCTTGATCGTCGGGCTAGCATAGGCGAAGGAATCGCTGCGCGCGCCGCCCGAGCTTGCCCGAGACCAGTTGATCGCCTCGAATTCGACCTGCACCACGCCCTTGGGCACGCTGCACGCGTTGTTCGCCTTGGTGGGCCGGTCGGTGCAGATCGGATCGTCGCCGATCGCCGATTGCGCCATCGCCGCCGCGCTGCTGCCCGCCAGCGCCAGTGTCGCAAACAGGCGAAGCCACCCCATGCTGTTGCCGGTCATTCCCATCCCCCTGCTTTCACGCCGCGCCCATCCCATAACGAACCGCGACAGGCAAGGCGCAGCCCCCTGAACATTCGGCCAGTTCTGCCGCGCGCGCCAGCCCGCTAGACATGGTAGCGAACCTTGCCGCAGACGCCTTGCATGACCATCCGCCCCCCTGCCCGCCCTGTTCGCCAGCCTGCTGTGCGCAGCGGTCCCCGTGGCATTCGTCCACGCCCGGGCGCCAGCGAACAAGCCGATCATCGCCTTCGAGAAGCAGGTGCTTGACCTCGGAAAGGTGTCCGTTGGCGCCAGGGTGGAGGGGGCCTTCGCGGTCAGCAATCCGGGCAACCGATCGCTCGAGATCACCGAGGTCTCGACCGACTGCCAGCCATGTGTCACCCTGTACGACACGCTGGATGAACCCATGGTGGTTTATCCAGGCACCACCGAGGAGATCCGTTTCGTCCTCAACGGCACCAAGACGCCTGGCCCGGTCAACGTGACGCTGACGGTCAGGAGCAACACAGCCAACCAGCCCAGAGCGACGCTGAGAATCAAGGCCAATGTCGTGTCGCCCACCAGGAAGCCCGGCGGCTGAGCCTCGCCGGGTTCCGGTCAGCGCCCGACGGGGCGCGTCAGCCCTCGGTGGTGGTATCGACGATCGGCGCTTCGGGGCCGTTCTTCTTCATCGATTCGATCGCGTTCTTGGCCGATGCCTTGCTGGCATAGCCTTCGGTCGAGAACATCACTTCCGAATTGTACTTGAACCGCACGCGGAACTCGCCGGCCTTGTCCTTGTAGATCTCGAAATGGTGCGCCATCGACTCGTCTCCCTCCAGAATGGGGCGAGGATATAAAATAAGTCCGGTGGCTGCCAGCAGAGTCAGCCGAAACGCGCGGGATTATACATTTGTCCAGCCACCCCATCGAGCATCGCATCGGGGGTGAGGCCGAGCAGTACCGTGGCGGCGAGCCGTGCGGCGGCGGGCGCGGTCTGGATGCCGAAGCCGCCCTGGCCGGCAAACCAGAAGAACGCCGGTTGATCACTGGCATAGCCGATCACCGGCAGCCGGTCGGGCGCGAAGCTGCGCTGCCCTGCCCAGCGATGCTCGACCGCCTCGATCGCCCAATCGACCACCTGGGTGAAGCGGTCGATCGCGATCGCCATGTCCAGCTCGTCGGGCGCGGTATCGCCGGGCGCTTCGGGCGTCTCGTCATGCGGGCTGAGCCACAGCTTCCCCGCCTCGGGCTTGAAATAAAAGTCGCCCTTGACGCCCAGCGTGAGCGGCAGGTGCGCGACCGGCGCGGGGCGGGTGCGCAACTGCAAAACCGTGCGGCGATAGGGTTGCACGCCGATAGGCCGCACGCCGCAACGGGTTGCTACCGGATCGGCCCAAGCGCCTGCCGCATTGGCAATCCGCGCCGCGGTGACGGACTGGCCGCCCAGCGTCAGATGCCATTGCCCGTCGCGATGCTCCGCGCGCTCGAGCGGGGCCTTGAGCGCAACCTGCGCCCCGCCGCGCCGCGCGACCGAGAGGAACGCCTGGTGCAGGCCGCCGACATCGATATCCTGGCAATCGGGCTCGTACACCGCCTCGACAATGTCATCGGCCAGCCCCGGCAGCAGCGTCGCGATCCGCTCGCGACCCCAGCGCTCCATCCGCACGCCGGAGCCCGCGAACTCGGCCTCGAACGCGTCGAGCAGCGCCTCCTCGCCCGCCCGCGCCAGCGTCAGCGCGCCGCGCGGGGCGAGGAAGCTGCGTGTCCCATAGCCACCCGGCGGCGAATGCAGCCAGGGGCCGGAAGCCGTGGTGAGCGGCTGGACCTTCGGCCCGCCATAGCTTTCCGCCCAGAAGGCCGCCGAGCGCCCGGTCGAATGATAACCGGGCCGCTCCTCCGCCTCTGCCACCAGCACGCGCGCATGCGGCGCGACCTCGGCGGCAAGGCTGGCACCGGCGATCCCGGCGCCGATGATGACGACGTCGTAATCGGCCATCAGGCGGCGGCCCCGGCCTTTTCGCTGTGCGCGGCAGGCGCCTTGCGCGCGAGGAAATCGTCGATGGTCGCCAGGATGCGATCGCGGATCGGGTCGACCTCGCGCAGCACCTCGTGCCGCGCCTCGCGCCCGAAGCTCAGCAGCTCCGCGCCCGGAATGCGCCCGGCGGCCGCCACCGTCGCCTTGTTGTCGACCAGCTGGTCCGCGCTGGTACCGATCAGCAGCATCGGCACGCGCACCTTTTCCCACTGGCCGGGGGCGTTGAGGCGGATGATCGATTCATAGGCGCGCTCGACCCAGTGCCAGCTCGCCGGGCCCATCACCAGCTCGGGCCGCTCGGCCCACCACCACAATTCGTCCTGATAGCGCTCATCGTCGTGCGTCAGCAGCGTCTGGCGGATCGCCAGCGGCGAGGCGGGCTTCTCGCTGACCTTCCAGGCCGGGCGCTCGGGCCTGCCCAGTCCGCGCATCAGCTTGGTCACGACATGGCCGACCGCGAGCGGCAGGCCCAGGCCCTTCAAGCCCAGCATCGGAGCGCTCAGCACCGCGGCATCGGGGGTGATCCGGCCGTCCTGGATCGCGCGCGCGATCAGGTGCCCGCCCATCGAATGGCCGACCACGACATAGGGGCCGGGGCGCGAGACGACCCAGTCCGCCCAGAAGCCGGCAATGTCGTCGATCCACTGGCTGAAGTCCTGGATATGGCCGACATATTGGTGATCGCTCATCCGGCCGCTGCCGCCCTGCCCGCGCCAGTCGGCGGAGGTGACGTTCCAGCCCTGCGCCTGCCAGTGCGCCAGCGTTTCCAGATATTTTTCGTAGATATCGCCGCGGCCCGGCATGAACAGGATCGACCCGCGTGGCGCACCGTCTGCCATCCAGTCGATGCGGCGCAGCGGCCAGCCATCGGCGGCGTTCCAGCGGCTTTCCACCGCGCCCGCCGGGATGGCGCGACGGTTTATGGTTACTTTTTGGTAAGTCATGCCCGCTATACGCCAGACCCCATGGAAAACGGTCCTCTCGTCTACGGTTTGCTGGCCGCATTGGCAATCGCGCTGTTGCACGCGGCCTATACCGATATCGTGCGCCGCGAGATCGAGGACTGGCTGAATGCAGGGATAGCGCTCGCCGCGCCGGTCTTCTGGTGGGCCTGCGGGCTTTCCTTCTGGCCGGACATGGCGCTGCAGCTCGCGCTGGGCGCGGGCGTGTTCGTGTTCTTCGCGCTGATGTTCGCGATCGGCGCGATGGGCGGCGGCGACGTGAAGCTGCTCGGCGCCATCGCCTTGTGGTTTCCCTGGGCCGAGATGGCGCGGATCACGATCATCATGTCGCTGATCGGCGCGGTGCTGACCGTGATGGTGGTGGCCGTGCACAAGGTGAGGCGCAGCCCGGGCCGGCCGGAGGTTCCCTATGGCGTGGCCATCGCCATGGCGGCGCTTTGGCCCGTTGGCGAACGGTTTTTTAACCATTTTGCCTGAAACGATGAACATTCTGAAGGACTTTGGGGGCTGAAAACGCCATGGATAGACGCAAAGTAATCCTGCTTGTGGGCGCGCTGATGATCGCGCTCTGCACAGCCTTTCTCGCCAGAAGCCTGTTCACCGGATCGGCCGCGCCTTCGGTTACGGCAGCGCCGCAACAGGCGGTTCCCACGGGTCCGCGCGTGCTGGTCGCCAAACGCTCGCTGCCGGTCGGCACGATCATCACCCCCGATAGCGTCGCCTTCCAGCCCTGGCCGAGCGAGCTGGTGAGCAACGCCTATTTCCTCGAAGCCGATTCCAAGATCGATTCGCTGCTGGGTACCGTGGTCCGCAATGCGGTGACCGCCGGGCAGCCGGTGACGCAGGGCTCGCTGGTCAAGCCGGGCGATCGCGGCTTTCTCGCCGCCGCACTGGGACCGGGCATGCGCGCCGTCACCGTTCCCGTTTCCGCCCGCACGGGCGTTGCCGGCTTTGTCTTCCCGGGCGACCGGGTCGATCTGGTGCTGACCCAGTCGATCAGCGGCGACAGCGGCCCGGCCCTCAACGCCTCCGAAACCATCATCCGCAACCTGCGCGTGCTGGCGACCGACCAGCGCGTCTCGGCCGAAAATGCCGAAGGCAAGCGCGAGGTGATCGCCTTCACCACGGTGACCGTCGAAGCCACGCCCAAGCTGGCCGAGAAGATCGCGGTGGCCCAGACCATCGGCACGCTCAGCCTGTCGCTGCGTTCGATCGCCGACAACGAGGCCGAGCTCGAACGCTCGATGGCCGCTGGCGATATCAACCTGCCCGCCGGTGCCGACCGCAAGACCGAGGACAAGCTGCTCAAGGCGCTCGCCACGCGTCCGGTCGATACCGACGTGACCTTCGTGACCGGGGGCGATGTCTCTCGCTTCCAGCGTCGGTCGGTCCCCGTGATGGGCGGCGGCAATCGCCAGAGCAGCTATAACGGACCCAGCGCACCCAGCGCGGCGCCCATGCAGGCCGCAGCTTCTGTTGCACCGCCGGTGCCGCGTGGACCCGTCGTGCGCGTGGCTCGCGGCAATACAGTGACCGAAGTACCGGTCGGAGGGAAATGACCATGCGTTTTTCCAAATTCATCAAGGGCGTCCTGCTGGGTAGCGCCGTCGCGGCCACCGCCTCGCTGTCCGGACTCGTCCCGGCGATCGGAGGGGCTGCCCTGGCGCAGTCCGCCGTGCAGCGTCCGACCGAAACGCTGGTCCTGTCCATCGGCCGCGGTCAGCTGATCCAGCTTCCGGGAACGATGGCCGACCTTTTCGTGGCCGATACCAGCGTCGCCGACGTCCAGGTCAAGTCGGCCAGGCAGCTCTATGTCTTCGGCAAGGCCGGGGGCGAGACGACGCTCTATGCCAGCAACGCAGCCGGCCAGGTGGTCTACGCCGCCACCGTCCGCGTCGGATCGAACATCGACTCGATCGACCAGATGCTGACGCTCGCCATGCCCGACGCCAAGGTGCGCGTCAGCACGCTCAACGGCGTCGTCCTGCTCACCGGCACCGTCGGCGCGCCCGAGGACAGCGCCGAGGCGGCGCGGCTGGTCCAGGCCTTTGTCGGCGACGGCGTCAAGGTGATCAGCCGTCTTGCGACGGCCACCCCCATGCAGGTGAACCTGCAGGTCCGGATTGCCGAGGTCAGCCGCTCGCTGGTCAAGGAAATCGGCGCCAATCTGCTGACCCGCGACCTGACCGGAGGCTTCCAGTTCGGCGTCGGCCGCGCATCGCGCAACTTCGCGACGATCGGCAACACGATCGACGTCAGCACGCTGCCGCGCGTCGATGCCTCGGCGCAGTTCGGCCTGCCGGCGGGATCGATCAGCCTGCCCTTCAATCCTGCTACCGGCCAGTTCGTGACAGGCGGCACGGCCACGCGCTTCAACCTGCCGACCGACGGCAAGACCGCCATCCAGGCAGCCGGACGGCTGTTCGGGGTCGATATCGCCAGCGCGTTCGACCTGGCCGAACAGGTCGGCCTGGTGGTCACGCTGTCGCAGCCCAACCTGACCGCGCTCTCGGGCGAGACCGCCGACTTCCTTGCGGGCGGGGAATTCCCGATCCCGATCAACCAGGGCCTGGGCACCACGACGATCGAATACAAGAATTTCGGCGTCAGCCTGGCCTATACCCCGACAGTGCTGGCCAATGGCCGCATCTCGATCCGCGTGCGCCCCGAGGTGTCCGAACTGTCGTCCGCCGGATCGGTGACGCTCAACGGCTTCCAGGTGCCGGCGCTGACCATCCGCCGCGCCGAGACGACAGTGGAACTGGGCTCGGGCGAAAGCTTCATGATCGCCGGCCTGCTGAGCAACAACTCGCAGAACCTGGTCGACAAGGCCCCGGGCCTGGGCGACGTGCCGGTGCTGGGCAACCTGTTCAAGTCGTCGAACTTCCGCAAGGGCGAGACCGAACTGGTGATCGTGGTGACGCCGTATCTGGTCAAGCCGGTCAACGCCAATGACATCAAGCTGCCCACCGACGCTTTCCGCACGCCCGATGACCTTGAGCGGCTGATCAACCATCAGGAATCGGATGGCGTGAGCGGCGGCGATCGTCCCAAGCCCAGCGTTGCGCCTTCGGGCGGAACTGGCGGGCCCGAATTCGGCGCACTGCCCGATCAGCCGCGCGCCCTGCCCCAGCCTGCGGCCAAGCCGCAGCGCGCGGCGAAAAAGGGCAAGGCGAAACAGGGTGAAAAGTCATCGGATCTCGCCGCCGCCCCCGGTTTTTCGTTCGATTGAGGCCAGACCCGCTTTGAGGAGAATAGCAATGCGCGCTTATCATGCAGCCATCGCAGCAGCGGCCGTCCTGACCTTGTCGGGGTGCGGCAACATGGCCAGCAACCGCGGCCTGGAAAGCGTCCATCAGCCGGTCGTTTCGCGGAGCAACTACACGCTGGACCTGAACGCGGCGGGCGGATCGCTCCCCGCGCAGGAACAGCGGCGCCTGGCCGAATGGTTCCAGGCGATGGACCTGGGCTATGGCGATCGCGTCTCGATCGATGACCCGGCGGGCCGCAACGTCGTGGTCAAGTCGGCGATCGAAGCCGCCGCATCGCGCCATGGCCTGCTGGTCAACGACATCGCGCCCGTCACGACGGGAGAGATCGCCCCCGGCGCGGTCCGTGTCGTGGTGACCCGCAGCACCGCCGAGGTGCCCGGCTGCCCCGACTGGAAGGGCAAGCTGGAAATGAACTATCGCAACGCGACCAGCACCAATTACGGCTGCGCGGTCAATGCCAATGTCGCGTCGATGGTGGCGAACAAGGAAGACCTGGTGCGCGGCGAGCCGGGCGCGCTCACCACATCGACCCAGCGTTCGGACACCGCCATCAAGCAGTATCGCGAAGCCCCGCCGACCGGCGCGCAAGGCCTGAAGCAGGGCTCGACCCAGCAGGGAGGATCGCAGTGAACGCACCCTGGAAACCGGGCATGACAGCCAATCGCGACCAGTTCGCGGCGTTTGTCTGCGACGAGGCGACGCTCGACATCGTGCGCGCCATGGCGATCAACATGGGCTGGCCGCCGGAAAAGTGCAACAAGGGCGGCCTCCGCAACGCTGTCCAGTCGCTCTCGATCACCGCGAGCCCCAACATCCTGCTGGTCGACCTGTCGGAATCGGGCGATCCGCTCAACGATATCAACGCGCTTGCCGAGGTGTGCGAGCCGGGCACCGTGGTGATCGCCATGGGTCAGGTCAACGATGTGCGCCTGTATCGCGATCTGATCGCGAGCGGCCTGCACGATTATCTGCTCAAGCCCGTGGGCCCCGACCAGATCCGCGATTCCATCCTGCAGGCGCAGGCGATGCTCAATGCCCCCAAGCCGGGCGAAGCGGTGACCGAGCGCGCGCATGTCGGCATCATGGTCATCGGCACGCGCGGCGGTGTCGGCGCGTCGACCGTGGCGACGTCGCTGGCCTGGCAACTGAGCAAGAATGCCGGTCGCATGACCGCCCTGCTCGACCTTGACCTGCATTTCGGCACCGGCGCGCTGACCATGGACCTGGAGCCTGGCCGCGGCCTGACCGACGCGATCGACAATCCCAGCCGCATCGACGGCCTGTTCATCGAACGCGCGATGATCAAGGCCAATGACAAGCTTTCGATCCTGTCGGCCGAAGCGCCGATCAGCTCGCCGCTGATCACCGACGGCACCGCGTTCTTCCAGCTGCAGGAAGAGTTCCGCCACGCGTTCGAGAATACCGTGGTCGATCTGCCGCGGCAGATGCTGATCGACTATCCGCATCTGGTCTCCGAAACCAATATCGCGGTGCTGGTGACCGAACTGACGCTCGCTTCGGCGCGGGACGCGATCCGGCTGCTCGCCTGGCTCAAGTCGAATGCGCCTGCCGCGCGGGTGATCGTGGTGGCCAACAAGGTTCAGCCGGCGGCGCTGGAAATCAGCCGGGCCGATTTCGAGACCACGATCGAGCGCAAGATCGATTTCCTGATCCCCGCCGATGCCAAGACCGCCGCCCAGGCTGCCAAGCTTGGCCAGCCGTTCTGCGAGGCGGGCAAATCGACCAAGGCGGGCGCAGTGATGAAATCGCTGACCGATCGCTGCCTGGGCCTGGCCGAAGAGGATGCGGCGGCGGAGAAGGACACCGGCGGCGCCAAGAAATCGCTGCTCGGCAAGTTCGGCGATTTCAAGTCGCTGCTGCCGGCCAAGCCGAACAAGGCGGCAAAGGCCGCCAGGAAGTAACCGGAACCGCCGCGCCGTATCGGCCAGCGGTGGGCCCACATCACGGGTGAAGAGCGCATGGATATGGTGCAGACATTGCTGTTGGCGGGAGGGCTCGCGAGCGTCCTCGGCCTGCTCGCCATCGCTTTTTCGGGCCCGTCCGAACGCAAGGAGCTGCAACGCCGCATCCTGGCGGTGCGCGAACGCTATAGCGAGAATGCCAGCGCCAAGGTCGAGGCGCAGATGCGCAAGGCCATCGCCAACCGCAAGCCCCGCTTCAACCAGGATGGCGAAGCGCTGACCAAGGTGCAGATGCTGGCGCGTCGCCTGGCGATGACGGGCAAGCACTGGACCGTCGCGCAGTTCGGCCAGGTCGTGGTCGGTCTGGGCCTGCTGGTTGCGATGGCGGTCTATTTCCGCACCGGCCAGCTGGTGATGAGCCTGTTCATCGGCTCGGCGCTCGGCTTCGGCCTGCCGCACATGGTCGTCGGCCATTTCATCAAGCGCCGCCTCAACCAGTTCACCGCGCGCTTTCCCGATGCGATCGACCTGCTGGTGCGCGGCCTGCGCTCGGGCCTGCCGGTGACCGAGACGCTCACGGTCGTGGCCAAGGAAATTCCCGGCCCGGTGGGCGAGGAATTCAAGCTGGTGACCGAGCGGATCAAGATCGGCCGGTCGATGGAAGATGCGCTTCAGGAAAGCGCCAACCGGCTGCAGACCCCGGAGTTCAACTTCTTCTGCATCACCCTGGCGATCCAGCGCGAGACCGGCGGCAACCTCGCCGAAACGCTGTCGAACCTGGGCGCGGTGCTGCGCTCGCGCGCGCAGATGAAGCTCAAGATCCGGGCCCTGTCGTCCGAATCCAAGGCCTCCGCCTATATCGTCGGGTCGCTCCCGTTTCTGGTGTTCATGATGATCTGGTGGGTGAACCCCGCCTATCTCGCGGGCTTTTTCGTCGAGGAACGGCTGATGATCGCCGGGATCGGCGGCCTGGTGTGGATGGGCATCGGCGTGTTCATCATGGCCAAGATGGTCAGCTTCGAAATCTGATCGGGGGATAAGGGACAGTGCAGGAATCAGCCAATCCTACCCTGATGGGGATCGACGTGATCTTCGTGGCGACGCTGCTCGCCGCGGTGGCGACGCTCGCGGTGCTGATCGCGATCTACGCCGCGACCACGGTGCGCGATCCCATGGCCAAGCGCGTCAAGGCGCTGAACGAGCGGCGCGAGCAGCTCAAGGCAGGGATTACCGCGTCCACCGCGAAGAAGCGCGCCAAGATCATCCACAAGAACGACACCACCGACAAGATGCGCAGCACGCTGCAATCCTTGCGGGTGCTGCAGGACGAGCAGCTCAAGTCAGCGCAGCAGAAGCTCGCGCAGGCGGGAATCCGTTCCAAGGACGTTGCGGTGGCGATCATCTTCGGGCGGTTGGTGCTGCCGATCGCGCTGGGCGGGCTTGCCGCGCTGCTGATCTATGGCCTGGGCGTGCTGGTGCCCGACTGGACCCCGATCAAGAAATTCGGTCTGTTCGCCGCGATCCTGCTGGGCAGCTACAAGGCCCCCGACCTGTTCGTGCAGAACATGATCACCAAGCGCACCGATGCGATCCGCAAGGGCCTGCCCGACGCGCTCGACCTGCTGGTCATCTGCGCCGAGGCAGGTCTGACCGTCGACGCCGCGTTCAACCGCGTCGCCAAGGAACTGGGCCGCGCCTATCCCGAGCTGGGCGATGAATTCGCGCTGACCGCGATCGAACTCGCCTTCCTTACCGAGCGCCGCCAGGCCTTCGAGAACCTCGCCTATCGCGTCGCGCTCGATTCTGTGCGCGGGGTGGTGACGACGATGATCCAGACCGAGAAATACGGTACCCCGCTGGCCTCCGCGCTGCGCGTGCTCTCGGCCGAATTCCGCAACGAACGCATGATGCGCGCCGAGGAAAAGGCCGCGCGCCTGCCCGCGATCATGACCGTCCCGCTGATCCTGTTCATCCTGCCGACGCTGTTCGTCGTCATTCTGGGCCCGGCGGCCTGTTCGATCGCCGACGCCTTCAGCAAATAGCATCGTTTGCCCGGCGTCCGGCATCGGGCCCCAAAAAAAGGGGCGGCCGCCGTTGCCGGTGCCGCCCCAGGTCACTGATGTTCACCGCCCGATGGTGTCCTATCGGGCGGTGTCCCCCATCAATGCGTGAACCTCAATATTTCGCGCGCAACGTGATGCCGTAGGTGCGCGGCTCGTCGAGGAAGGCAATGCGCGAGCGGGTGCCCGCGCCACCCCGCAACGGCGTATTGGCCGTAATGCCGCGCGTGATCTCGTCGCTCAGATTGGTACCCCAGATTTCGAAGGTGAAACGCTCGTCTGGCGTCGTGAAGCCAAGGCGTGCGTTGATCTTGAAATAGTTTTCCTGAACGTCGAACGGCAGCGGCTGGCCGGATGTTTCACGCGGGGTGGTGCTGGTCCGCCGCGCGCCTGAATAGTTGACATTGACATTCGCCAGCATGCCCCAGCCCGACGAATTGAGCGGGCCATCATAGGTAATGCCGGTGACACCGCTCCATTTGGGCGCATTGGTCAACTGGCTGCCGCACAGGGTCAGCACCGTCGCCAGCGCCGCACCGGTAATCCCCCTGCCGCAATTGTTGGGATAGCGTGCATCGGCATAGGTCGCGGCGAAGTTGACCGTGATGTACGGATCGAACCGCCCCACCACTTCCAGTTCCGCACCGGTCGACTTGGCCCCTGCAACGTTGAAGGTCTGGAACTGCACACCCGTGAATTCGAGCACCTGGAAGTCCGACATGTCCATATGGAACAGCGCCAGGTTTGCCGTGATCTTGCCATTGGCCAGCGTCGTCTTCACGCCCGCTTCATAGGCATCGACCTTTTCGGAATCGAACCGTGGGTCCGCGCCGCCAGCCGAGGCAGCAGGGTCGAGGTTGAAACCGCCTGACTTGAAGCCGTGGCTGAAGCCGGCATAGGCCAGGAAGCCGTTGTTGCTGTTATACGCCAGTTGGACGGTATAGGTCAGCTCGTCATCCTTGAACCGCAGCGCATATTCCCGAGGCAGCGGCAGCACCGTCGATGCAGGCAAATTGGCCTGGGTCGCAAACGGGAAGCAGGTCAGACCGAGACCCGCCGACGCCAGCGCCTGGGCCGTTGCCGCGGGAAGCCCGAAGGGAGCAGAGGTCAGGTTGGCGATGATGTTGTTGAACCCGCCCGAAATCGTGGCGCAGGCGTTGGAACTGCCCGCGATCTGATCGAACGCGCCATCCTTGGTTTCATCGACATAGCGTGCGCCGAGCGTCAGGCTGATGTTATCGGTGAAGTTGATGACGTTGTGCGTGAAGACCGAGAAGCTTTCCGCGTCTTGGGTGAAGCGGTTCACCCCGAAGCTGCCATTGGCATTGACACCCGTGTTGAGCGGCGAGGCATAGGCCGGGAAGCCGCGAACCTTTGCCAGCCGGGTCAACGCGAACAACGGGTTCGGCCCCAGAAACGCGAGATTGTTGCCGAGCAGCGGCGCGAGCACCGTCGAGGCATAGGCCTGATAATCCGGGCCGAGGGTCATCGCCTGGATTTCGTCGATCTTCTCATCCGAATAATAAGCACCGACCAGCCAGTCGACCGCGTCGTTGAAAGCACTGCCCTGGAAACGCAGTTCGTGCGTCATCACCTTGTTGGTGCCGCCCGAGGATGGGAAATTGGGGAAGGCCTCGAACGGGCTGTTGCCGACATTATAGACATTCAGGCCGACAAAATCGTCTTGGTCCGATGCCGCCTCGAACCGGCGATAGGATCCGATATAGGTCAGTTGCGCCGGACCCAGGTCCCATTTCAGTTCACCCGAAACGCCCCATTGTTCGGAATCGTTGTTGTAGCCATTGTCGCTGCTCAGGCGATTGACGACGGCATTGCGACCGAAATCTCGCACCCCGTTGAATGGCAGACCATAGAGCTGGAACGCGTTGAGCGCGACAAGCTCGGTCTCGCGGATGATGACAGCGGTACAGCAGTTTTCGTCAGACTTGGCATAATCGCCGACGATGCGGATGCTGACATCCGGCGAAGGCTCCCAAAGCAACTGGCCGCGAAGCAGATAGCGGTCGCGGTTCCCGCTCTCCGCGCCCGTGACACTGCTGTCGATGATGCCGTCGCGCTTGCGATAGGCACCCGAAACGCGGACACCCAGCGTGTCCTGAACCAGCGGCACGCTAGCTCCGGCCTGGATGCCATAATAGTCGAGATTGCCGATGCTCGCATTGGCAAAGGCTTCCACCTTGGTCAGGTTGGGTCGGCGGGTGGTGATATTGAGCGCGCCTGCCGAAGTGTTGCGCCCGAACAGCGTGCCCTGCGGACCGCGCAGGATTTCCAGCCGTTCGAGGTCGAGAAGGTCGCCCAGCGCGATGCCGGGGCGCGACTGGTAGACGCCGTCGATGAAGACGCCGACCGAGCTTTCGAGGCCGGTATTGTTGCCCGTGGTGCCGACACCGCGAATACGGATAGAGGTGCCCTGGGTTTCGGTCTGCGATGACTGCAGGTTGAAACTGGGCGTGATCGAACTGAGCGTGCGGATATCCTGGACATTCTGGCGATCAAGGTCAGCCGGGCTGACGGCGGTCACCGCGATCGGGATGTCCTGGACGTCCGCCGCGCGGAGCGTCGCGGTCACGATGATCACGTCGCGCTCGGGCGCCTGATCATCGGCTTGCGCGTCCTGCGCCTGGGCCATCGATGTCATTGAGACAGTGCAAAGCAAGCCCAGAACGGGCTTCCACAAAGTGCGCATCCTCTTCTCCCACAAGCAACCTGTTGGTTGTGCTTTTGCCCCCCATCACTCTTCAGGTGATGTCTGGTGCAGGGGAAAGCTGTCACAATGGCTGCCGGATTGCAATTCGTTTTAATTCCCCGGTTAAACTTTTGCAGTGCGACAAGAATGGCGCAAATCCTGACCTTTTTAATTGTTGCGTCGCAGCACGACCTTTCCGTTACGGGAAGGTCGCCCGCTGCTGGAATGGGGGGTGGTATTTTTTTGCAACGCAGTGCGGCAGGGATCCTCATGGCCAGGCCCGATCATCGAAATCGGGCTTGCATTGAATCCAGCCGGCGCTAGCGTGCCCGCCTTAATCGATCAGTTAAACGAGGTGGAGAGACATGGCCGGAGCATTGGCAGGGGTGACGATCATCGAACTGGCGGGAATCGGACCCGGCCCGTTCGCCGCGATGATGCTGGCCGATCACGGTGCCCGGGTGATCCGGGTGGAGCGCGCATCCAGCCGCTCCACCGTGGGCGATGCCGGCAATCGCGACATTCTCAACCGCAACCGCGAGGTGGTCGCGGCCGATCTCAAGTCGCCAGAAGGCATCGCGCAGGTGCGCGACCTCGTCCGCAGTGCCGATGGCCTGATCGAGGGCTTCCGTCCCGGCGTGATGGAGCGGCTGGGGCTCGGCCCCGACGTGCTGCTCGCCGACAATCCGAAGCTCGTTTACGGCCGGATGACCGGCTGGGGCCAGACCGGGCCCTATGCACCTTATGCCGGGCATGACATCAACTATATCGCGCTTTCGGGCGCGCTGCACAGCTATGGCCGCGCGGGCGGGAAGCCGACCCCACCGGTCAATGCGGTGGGCGATTTCGGCGGCGGCGGCATGTTCATGGCGTTCGGCATGGTCGCCGGCATCCTCTCGGCGCGCAGCACCGGCAAGGGCCAGGTGATCGATTGCGCGATGACCGACGGCGCCGCAGCGCTCTCGGCGATGACCTATACTTTCCTCGCCAACGGCCAGTGGCGCGACGAGCGCGGGGTCAACCTGCTCGATACCGGCGCGCATTTCTATGACACCTATGAATGCGCCGACGGCAAGTACGTCTCGATCGGCTCGATCGAACCGCAATTCTACGCGCTGCTGCGCGAGAAGGCGGGGCTGACCGATCCCGCCTTCGACCTGCAGATGGACCCGCGCCAATGGGGTCCGCTCAAGGAGAAGCTCACCGCCCTGTTCCTGACCAGGACGCGCGACGAATGGTGCGCGATCATGGAGCATACCGATATCTGCTTCGCCCCGGTGCTGAGCCTGAAGGAAGCGCCCGAACACCCGCACAACAAGCAGCGCGGCACCTTTATCGAGGTGGACGGCATCCTGCAGCCCGCCCCGCCCCCCGCTTCAGCGAGACCCCTGCGCCGCCGGTGCGGATGGGGTAGCCACGTCCGGCAGGCTGAGCACGGCGCTCAGGTTGTTCAGCCGCGCGCTCAGGCTCTGGACGGCCGACTTCAATCCCTTCAGCTTTTCTGCAGCGGCTGCCTGATCGATGAAGACCTGCGACGTTACGATAGCAGACGCAGTCAGCTGCGTCAGCTTGAGTTCCACCAGCCAGTGGCCATGCCTGTCGAGGTAAAGGGTTGATGCTCCGTGGCACACGCTGTTGCGCAGGTCGGCATAGGGCTGGAAACGATCGAGCGCGTGGATCGCGAGGCGCGCTGGCTTGTGGTCTACGGCGTCCAGCGCTTGCAAGCCGTTGCGCAATATCTGCAGCTTCTGGCCGAAGAGATATGCCTTGCCGAGTTCGACGCTATCGGAAGACCGGCGCGCCAGAAGCAGCAAGGTCGCGCTGACCACGCTCTCCGCCTGCGTAAAGCAGTCGAGGCAACGCCCCAGCCATAAATGCAGCTCGATATGCGCCTGGTCCCAGTCGGCGAGGGGGGCTGGAGGGCCAAGGCTGGTCAGGGCGTTCATGCCAACCGGTTATCAGCTCGCCCTTTATCAATAATTGCGCCAAATCAGGTCAAACGAACACGCTCCATCCCGTAGCCTCGACCAGCTCCTCGAGCGCGATCGCGCCGACCATCGAGGTGCCCGAGGCGTTGAGGCCCGGAGACCATACCGCGATCGCGCCATGCCCGGGCGCGATGCACAATATGCCGCCGCCGACGCCGCTCTTGCCGGGCAGGCCGATGCGATAGGCGAAATCGCCGCTATTGTCGTAATGGCCGCAGCTCATCATCACCGCGTTGATCCGGCGGCAGTTCTCGCGCGTGACCAGCTGCTCACGGTTGATCGGGTCGCAGCCGTCGAACGCCAGGAACAGCGCCGCGCGCGCGAGCTGGCGGCAGCTCATCCGCACCGCGCACTGGCGGAAATAGGCGCCCAGGCTCGCCTCGACCGGATTGGCCATGTTGCCGAACGCGGCCATGAAATGCGCGAGCGCACGGTTACGCGATCCGGTGGCGGATTCCGATTCCGCCACCTCCTCGTCCACCGCGATGCTGTCATCGCCGGAGAGCCGGTGGAAGCGTCCCAGCAGCTCGGCCTCGAACGATTCCGCACCGCTGCGCGCCACCAGCATGTCGGTGACCACGATCGCGCCGGCATTGATCAGCGGATTGCGCGGGATGCCCTTCTCGTTCTCGAGCTGGATGATCGAGTTGAACGCGCTGCCCGAAGGTTCGCGCCCCACCCGGTCCCAGACATTCTCGCCATAATGCCTGAGCGCCATCGACAATGTGAACACCTTGGAGATCGACTGGATCGAGAACGGCTCGTGGCTGTCGCCCAGCGTGACCATCGTGCCGTCGCCCAGCACGATCGCCATGCCGAACTTGGTCGGATCGACCCGGGCAAGCGCGGGGATATAATCGGCGACCTTGCCGGACCCGATATGCGGCGCCACCGCCGTCTCGATCCGTCGCGTGATCGCCTGCCAGTCCATGCCCCCTCCCCCAATCGGCGCGCTGCATCGTTCAGGCCGTTGCTTCGCTGTCGGAAACATAGCAGGGGGAAACGGCATGTCGATTCTTACGCGTCTCATCCCCGACCGGTTCGTGCTGATGCTGCTGCTCACCGTCGCGGTGGCAGCGGTGCTGCCGGTAAGCGGACAGGCGGCGGTCTATGCCGGCTATGGCGTCTCGGTCGCGATCTTCCTGCTGTTCTTCCTGCACGGCCTGCGCCTGCCGCGCGCCGAGGTGGTCGTCGCGATGAAGAACTGGCGGCTGCAGGGCGTGATCTTCGCCTTTACCTTCGCGTTCATGCCGGTGCTGGGCTGGGCGGCCTCGCACGCCCCTGGCGGGCTGTTACCGCACGGGCTGGTGATCGGGCTGCTGTTTCTCGGAATCCTGCCCTCGACCGTGCAATCGGCTATCAGCTATTCGTCCTTGGCGGGCGGCAATATCGCCGCCTCGGTCATGGCCTCCGCGCTGCTCAACCTGGCGGGCATCATCATGACCCCGCTGCTCGTCGCGCTGCTGATCGGCGCCGATGGGGGCGCGGCGATCAGCAGCGATACGGTGGTGAAGATCCTCTCGATCCTGCTGCTGCCCTTTGCGCTGGGTCAGATCGCGCAGGGCTGGCTCGGCGGCTGGGCGCTGCGCAACAAGCCGCTGCTGACGCTGCTCGATCGCACCGCGATCGCGCTTGCGGTCTATGTCGCGTTCAGCTCGGCGGTGGCCGGGGGCAAGATGCAGACCCTGGGCTGGGCTGCGCTGGCGATCCTGTGCGCGATCATCCTGGTGATGCTGGTGCTGGCGATGCTGGCGGCCTGGGGCCTGGGCGGGCTGCTCGGCCTGCCGCGCGCCGATCGCATCAGCCTGCTGTTTGCCGGATCGCACAAGAGCATCGCCACCGGCGCACCGCTCGCCGCGATCCTGTTTGCGGGGCCGCAAGCCGGCATCGTGATCCTGCCCGCGCTGATCTATCACCAGCTGCAGCTCGTGCTGTCGGCCCCGCTGGCGTCGAGGCTGGCAAAACGCGCCGAAGCCTGACGCTTTTCACTTGGCGGCGATCGCACGGCCGGTGATATAGTCGCGGTCATGAACCCAGCCGCCAGCCCGTTCGCGATCGACAACGCCCCGCCGCTCAACCCGGCCAAGTTCCGCGACCCGCTGGTCACCGCCAAGGGCGAAGCGCGGGCCAGCGTTGCGATGACCGCGCTCGAGACCTTGTGGTTCAACACCGGCACGCTGTGCAACCTGGCCTGTTTGAGCTGCTATATCGAAAGCTCTCCGCGCAACGATGCGCTGGTCTATCTGACGCTCGCTGAGGTCACGGCCTATCTGGACGAGATTGCATCGTCCGGCATCCCGACGCGCGAGATCGGGCTGACCGGGGGCGAGCCGTTCATGAACCCGGACATTATCGCGATCCTCGATCTGTGCCTGGCGCGCGGGTTCGAGACGCTGGTGCTGTCGAACGCGATGCGCCCGATGCGGCGGCACGAGGCCGCGCTGCTCGACCTCAAGGCCCGCCATGGCGAGCGGCTGACGATCCGTGTCAGCCTGGATCACTACACCCAGGCGGTGCACGAGGCCGAACGCGGCGCAAACAGCTGGGACAAGGCCCTGGCCGGCCTGCAATGGCTGGCGCAGCATGGTTTCAGGATCGCGATCGCCGGGCGGCATCTGGCGCACGAAAGCGATGCCGAGGCGCGCGCCGGATTCGCGGCACTGTTCCAACGGCTGGGCCTCGCCATCGATACGGACAACCCGCAGCAGTTCGTGATGTTTCCGGAAATGGACGCGGGCGCAGACATCGCCGAGATCAGCACGGGCTGCTGGGACATATTGGGCAAGAGCCCCGATATGATGATGTGCGCGACGAGCCGGATGGTGGTAAAGCACAAGGGGGCCGAGCGCCCCACCGTCGCGGCGTGCACGCTGCTGCCCTATGATGCCGGCTTCGACATGGGCGCGACGCTGGCCGAGGCCTCGCGCGCGGTATCGCTCAACCACCCGCATTGCGCGCGCTTCTGCGTGCTCGGCGGGGCAAGTTGCAGCTAGCCAGGCGCGCACCTACATAGCGGTCAGAGCGCGCGCCTATCCCGGCGGCGTCAAGCTGACAGGCCGAAACCCCCGCATGCTTCCCCCCCGATCGCGATCCTCCGGCCAGGCCGTCCCCAGCGGCCGCCTCTCCCGCTTTGCCAGTTTCGGCACCATGGTCGGCGGGGTGGCGGGATCGATGCTGGTCGATGGCACCAAGCAGCTGGCGCAGGGGCGCCGCCCCTTGATCGGCGACCTGCTGCTGACCCCCGCCAATGCCCGCAAGATCGCCGACCGGCTGGCGACGATGCGCGGCGCGGCGATGAAGCTCGGCCAGTTGATGTCGATGGACACCGGCGACTTCCTGCCGCCCGAGCTTGCGGACATCCTGGGTCGTCTGCGCGCCGATGCGCAGCACATGCCGCAGGGCCAGCTGCGCAACGTTCTGAACCAGAACTGGGGACGCGGCTGGGAAAAGCGCTTTGCCAGCTTCGATTTCAGGCCCGTCGCCGCCGCCTCGATCGGCCAGGTGCACCGCGCCAGGACGCTCGACGGGCGCGACCTTGCGATCAAGGTCCAATATCCCGGCGTGCGCCAGAGCATCGACAGCGATGTCGACAATGTCGCATCGCTGATCAAGCTCACCGGCCTGCTGCCGCCGGAGCTCGACATCGACCCGATGCTGGCCGACGCCAAGGCACAGCTGCACGAAGAGGCGGACTATGCGCATGAGGCGGCGCATCTGGCGCGCTTCGGCGAGCTGCTCGCCGGCCATGCCGACTTTCGCGTCCCCGCGCTGCATGCCGACCTTACCACCACCGACATCCTGGCGATGGATTATGTCGAGAGCATTGCGATCGAAGACACCGCCAGCATGGGCCAGGAAACGCGCGACGGCATCGTGCAGCGGCTGGTCGACCTGCTGCTGCGCGAGCTGTTCGACTTCCGGCTGATGCAGACCGACCCCAATTTCGCGAATTATCGCTTCGATCCGGCGAGCGGCAAGCTGGTGCTGCTCGATTTCGGCGCGACGCGCGTCGTGAAGGATCGCGTGGCCGATGCCTATCGCATGCTGCTGCGCGGCGGGATGGAGCGCGATATCCCCATGATGCGCGAGGCAGGCCTGACGCTGGGCATGCTGCATCCCGACGCACCTGAAAGCCACAAGGTGGCGGTGCTGGGCATGTTCGACACGGCGTTCGAGCCGCTCCGCGTCGACGGCCCCTTCGACTTCTCATCCAACGAGATGACGACCGAATTGCGCGACGAGGGCATGGCCTTCGCCAGGGAACGCACCTTCTGGCAGGTTCCCCCCGTCGACACGCTGTTCATCCAGCGCAAGATCGGCGGCATGTTCCTGCTCGGCAGCCGGCTGAAGGCGAACACCAACGTTCACCGGCTGATCCGCGACGCGGTCATGTGATCTGCTCGATCACTTGCCAAGCGCGGTCACTTCCTGGCCCGCAGGGCTTGTGAAGGTGAAGCCCGACAGCTTGTTCTTTGCGAGCGTGTTGACGAAGGCTTGCGCTTCGTCGGCGCTCTTGAAGGGCCCTGTCAGCAGCCGGTTGGTGGCGTTGAGCGGCGTCCACCAGCCCTGCTTGCCCTTGAACAACGCGGGCGAGCTGGTGGTCAGCCGCTTCCATTCCTTGGACAGATCGGCGCGGTTGGCCCCGCCTGCCACCTGCACCCAATAGCGCTTGGGATGCTTGGGTTCGGCCTTCTTGGCGGCTGCGGCCTTTTTCTCGGCCGCCAGCTTGTCTGCGGCTTTCTTGTCGGCCAGCTTCTTTTCGGCAGCCTTCTTGTCCGCAGCCTGCTTGTCGGCGAGCTTCTTGTCCTCTTCCGCCTTTTTCGCGGCGAGTTCCTTTTCGTCGGGCTTCTTGGGCACCGGCTTCAGCTTGGTGACATCGACCGCATCCTCGTCCAGCGCGAGTTCGGCCGCGGGAACCTGAATGCTCGCGATGACCGAGGCCAGGCTGACCCGTGCCGGTTCAGGCGCGGCAGGTAGCGGCTGGACGGTGGCCACGACGGGTGCGGCACTGGCAACGGCGGGCGCCTGGCTGGACAATGTCAACGGCGTCTGACCGGGCGCGACGGCATTGGTCGCCGCGACCGCAGAGCCCGAACGATCAGCAGCCGGCGGCGCGGCGCTCATGGCGCCGCTCGTTTGTGCCAGATCGAAGCTGCGCGGAGGCATCGGCGGCGCGGCGGTGCTCGCCGTGGCAACCGGCGGCGATTGCGTCGCGCCGCTGGACGCGGCGGTTGTCGATGGGCTTGATGCAGGTGCGCCGGGGACCGAGGAAAAGCCTGGACGCGGCAGCTCTGTGGCGCCTTGCAGCAAGACCACCCTGTCACCGGGTTCGATCCCCGCTGCTGCAGTGCCGCGTGCCGCCGCGACGGTCGGTGCCGCGCGCTGGGCAGCGGCCAGGGCGGTCCCATTTGGCGTCGTCTGGATTGGCGCGGGGGATACCGCCGAAGGCGCTGCCCTGGAATTCTGTGCCCCCACGGCAGCGCCATTGGCTCCCGGCAACGGCTGGACGGTGGCCCTCGACGCGGGCACGCTCTGGACGGTCTGGACCGTCTGCACCGTTTGTTGCGACGGTGCCGATGCGCTGCCGCGGCCGGGCATCAGCAGATCGGGCGGCGGAACCGGGCCGGGCGCGCGCGTCTGAACGGGCACCGGCTGCGCGGCAGCCTGCGCCTGGGCGAGCGCGATCGCCTCGCGCTCCTTTTTCGACAGCTTGCCCGGGATGCGCCGCTGCGACTTGTCGACCTTGGCCACCCTCCGGCTCTTGGTCTCGGGCGCCGGGCCGAGCGGCTCGCCCGCCGGGATCAGCCCGGCATCGGCACGGCCCGACCGCTGGCGCGGCGTACCGAGCGCTGCATATTGCCGGTTGCGCGGATCGTCCTTGCCCACCGCCGCTGCCGCCGGGAAATGGCCGAAATGCGCCGCTGCCGCCTGTTGCGCCGGGGTCAGGCGCCCCATGAAGCGGAAGAAGGGCTGGATCGATGCCGCCATGCGCTTGGGCATCGTCGCATCGGCAATCGCAATCGCGCCTTCGGGGTCGCCCGAGATGGCGAGCACGAAGGCCCGGGTGCGCCAGGCCGCGGCATCGCGCTTGCGCAGCAGCGGATCGAGCTGGGCTTCGGCTGCCGCCCGGTCGCCCGAAATGCCCAGCGACAATGCATAGCGGCGGATGGTCTCGTCATCCGCGCCCCGGCGCAGCGCCAGCTCGTAATCGTCCTGCGCGGCGTTGGAATTGCCGACGAGATCATAGGCGAGGCCCCGGTCCGCGGCATAGACCGTATCCGGCACGCCAAGCTTCTTCGCCTCGTCGAACAGGCGCAGCGCTTCATAGGGGTTTTCGTTGAGCAGCAGCGCCGATCCGAGCCCGGCCTTCACCCGGCCATTGCCCGGAGACATCTCGTCGGCGCGGGCGAAAAAGCCGATCGCCGCCTGCGGGTCCTGCAGCAGAAGGGCGGCGTTGCCTGCATCGATCAGCGCATCGATATCGCCCGGATAGAGCGCCAGCCGCTGCAACGCATTCTGCAGTTCGCGCGTGCCCTTGGGCTGCGCGACATCGAGCGAACTGTAACCGGTTTCGGGCGCCTCGGGGCCCTCTTCCTGCGCCTGGGCAGGGGCGAGCGAGACGCTGGCGACCGCGCACAACAGGGTAGCGAGGCGCAGTTTCCGGTGACGCAAAAACGGGGTCAAAGCCATATCGCCCCGTCAGTCGCGCTTTGCCGGGGCGATTGCAAGCACAACACGCCCTGCGGCACGGCAGGGCGTGTGCGGTATTCGATAGCTTGCGGGAACCGTTTGCCCGCCGCTGCACGTGCAAGCGGCGGGCAACGGGATTACTGGTTGTTCTGACGACCCAGGAAGCGCGGGATGTTGAGCGGCGGCGCATCGGCACCGTCGTCGTCTCCCTCGTCCTCGCTGCGAGCGCCGCCGCGCGACAGGCTCGACATCCGCTCGAACAGCGTGCCGCCGCCGGTGGCGACGCGCGGGGCCTTGGCGACCGGATCGGCGGTCTGGGCCGGCGGCGCGACGAACGGGGCGGGCTCTTCGGGAAGCTGGGCGCTCGCCGGATCGAGCAGCAGCTCGTCCGCGCCCGCATCATCGTCGAGCGATTGCGCGGCAACGCCAAGGTCGAGTGCTTCGGGCTCGGCCGCCGCGACCGGCGCGGGCGCCGGAGCCGGGGCGGGTGCCGGGCGCGGCGCTGCGGCGAAGCTCG
>AYSC01000035.1 GCA_000503195.1 Blastomonas sp. CACIA14H2 | reverse complement strand
CCCCCGCCTGCGCGGGGGTGACGTGTGGACTGGCCGGAGCGGCGGCGCGGGGCCTTCGACAGGCTCAGGCTGAGCGGGCGTGGGGGCAGGGAAGCGCGCGCCCAGTCCGGATCAAACCCAGCCCGTGAGTTCGCGCCGCACGATCGTCTCGAGCATGTCCATGCCTTCCGCGCTCGCATTCAGACACGGCAGGTAGGCAAATTTCTCGCCGCCCGCATGCTCGAACTGCTCGCGGCCCTGGATCGCCAGTTCCTCGAGCGTCTCGAGGCAATCGACCGAAAAGCCCGGCGCGACGATGGCGATGCGCTTGACGCCCTTCTTGCCGAGCGCCTCGAGCGTCGCGTCGGTCGCAGGCTCGAGCCATTTGGCGCGGCCGAAGCGCGACTGGAACGAGACGATCAGGTTGCGCCCCATCGCCTCGCTCAGCAGGCGCGCGGTCTTGCGGCACTGGCAGTGATAGGGATCGCCCAGATGCAGCGTGCGCAGCGGCATGCCGTGGAAGCTGGTGACGATCTCTTCGGGCTCGAAATCGAGCGAGGCGATGGCATGCTCGATATTGCGCTTCAAGGCATCGATATGCGCGGGATCGTCGTGATAGGCCGGCAGCGTGCGGATCGCGGGCTGCCAGCGCATCGCCTGCAGCACCTCAAACGCCTTGTCATTGGCGGTGCCCGTGGTCGCGCCCGAATATTGCGGATAGAGCGGGGCGAGCAGGATGCGGTCGCACCCGGCCTGCTTCATCGCCATGATCCGCGATTCGATCGAGGGCTGGCCGTAACGCATCGCGAGATCGACCAGCACGCCGTCGCCCAGCCGCTGCTGCAGCGCTTCGGTCTGGCGGCGCGAATAGACCATCAGCGGCGATCCGTGATCGGTCCAGACCTCTGCATAGGCGGCGGCGGATTTCTGCGGCCGGGTGTTGAGGATGACGCCGCGCAGCAGCGGCTGCCAGACGATTGCCGGGATTTCGACGACGCGCTTGTCCGAGAGAAACTCGCCAAGATAATCGCGCACCGCCTTGGTCGTGGGAGCAGCGGGCGTGCCGAGATTGATCAGCAGCACGCCGACCCTGGGCCTCAGGATCGGCGGATGCTCGGGCGGCGGCGCCATGCCCGACCGGGAAATTTCGCTATCGCTCACAGGCCACCTGACAGCAGGGGAAGCTGGCGCAGGCGCAGGCCGGTTGCCGAAGCGAGCGCATTGGCAATGGCGGGGGCGACGGCGGGCACGCCGATCTCGCCCAGCCCCGCAGGCGGCTCCTGGCTTTCGATAAGGTCCACACGGATCTCCGGAATGTCCGCGAGCAGCGGCAGGGAAAGGTCATTGAGCGCTCTGGCATCGGGATAGCCATCGGTCCAGCCGGTGGCGCACCCCATCGCCATCGCAAGGCCAAATATCATGCCGCCCTCGATCTGTTGCAAGGCTATGTCGTGATTGATGATTCGTCCGGCATCGACCACGGCAGACAGGCGTTCGACCCGGAAGCCGCCGCGTCCGGTGCCACCATCGGCGCCATCGCTGGCGCGCGAGGCGCTGGCGATCACCGCGATATGCGCGCCGTTCCACGAACAGCAGGCGACGCCCTGGCCGCTATTGTCCATGCCGCCATCCCATTCGCCCAGCCCCGCGACGCGCGTCAGGCAATTGGCGAGCCGGATATTCTGGCCCAGCATCTGGACGCGATAGGACAGCGGCTCGCGGCGTCCGCGCGCGGCCAGCTCGTCGATGAAGGTCTCGGTGACGAACACGCCATAGCTCGCCGCGTTGCCGCGCCAGCGCCCGGTCGGTACGTCGATGCGCACCGGGTAATGATCGATCGCAAGATGCGGGATATCATAGGGCACCATCGCGCCTGCCACCGCCATGCGGTCGGCCTCGCCGCTGGTCGTCTCGATCGCGTCCGTCGGATGCGCGTCGTCGAACAGCCGTTGCGCGAATTCGCGCGCGCTGGGCGGGCAGGCGATCTTGACCGAGAGCGCGCGGATATTCGCCTCGGTGTCGGTGAGCGCAGCAACGCGCGCGGCGGCTGGCGTGCGCACCGGGTCGCGCGCGGATTCCTCCAGGCGCGAGCGCATCAGCTGCACCGGGCGGCGCAGATCGCGGGCGAGGATGGCCGCAGGCGCCACCAGATCGTCGTCGAGCCTGCGGTCGAACGATCCGCCCGCAGGCATCGGATAGATCTGCACATTGGCCGCCGGAATGCCGAGCGCATCAGCGGCGCGGCGGCGCGCGACCTGCGGCGCCTGGCTCGCGACCCAGAGTTCGAGCCGGTTGTCGGCAAAGCGCGCGGTGACGGCGCCGGTCTCCAGCGTGGCATGCGGCGCGGCGGCGATACTGTAGCGCGCCGCCAGTCCCTTGGCCGAGGCAAAGCCTGAGTCCTCTTCGCCGCGCGCGAACATGCGATAGCCGGTGCGTCCGCCCTTGTCCGGCCCGTCGAGCGCCTTGTCGAGCCGTTCGGCGATCTGGTCGCCCGATAGCCTGCCGCCGATATGCGCAAAACGCGGGCGCAAAAGCCGCACCGCCTTGTCCGCCCCCCACCAGCTGGTCGCGACTGCGGCCACCCAGCCCTCGCCCTGGACCACGTCGATCAGCCCGGTGACGCCGTCCGCCGGCTTGCGGCTGACGCTTTCCAGCCGTACCGCACCGACCGGCCCCTGGCGGATCGCGGCATAGACCATGTCGGGCAAACGCACGTCGCCCGCGAAGGTGGCGCTGCCATCGACCTTGGCGGGCAGGTCGAGCCGCGCGAAGGGTGGCGCATCGCCGATCGGTTCGGCGCGGACATTGCCGGGCAGCGTGGTGCGCAGCGGGGCCGGGCTGGGCACGGGATAGCCCACCGCTTCCTCGGCCAGCTCGGCAAAGCGCAGCTTCTCGTTGCCCCAGACGACGAACCCGTCGCGCGTATCGGTTTCCTCGACCGCAGCGCCCCAGCGGTCCGCCGCCGCCTGGCACAGCATAGCGCGCGCGGTCGCCGCTGCGGCGCGATAGCCCGGCTCGTACGCGGTCACTTCGGTATCGCCCGCGGTGACGACGAAATCGCGCATCGCCGCCCAGCGCCTGATCAGGATGTCGTTCTCGTCGGGCTGCAGCGTCCAGCCTGCCGGCATCAGCAGCGGCACCCATTCGCTCGCCAGCCGGTTGTTGGCAAAGACCGGCGCGGGCGGTGCGGGCTCGAGCGCGATGGTGCGCCAGTCCGCGCCGAGCTCTTCCGCCACGATCTGCGCGAGCACGGTGCCCGCGCCCTGGCCCATTTCGCAATGCGGATTGGCGACGATCACCGTGCCGTTGGTGGCGATGCGCAGGAACGCGCCGAACGCTGCTTCGCCCTCTGCAAAGCCGGGCGGGTCGTCATAGCGGCGCGGCCACAGCGCCCAGGCGACGGTCAGACCCGCCCCTGCCGCCGCCGTGATCAGCAGCCCGCGCCGCGTGATCATCGCCATGTGCGCTCAGCCCGCCGTACCGAAACGGTTGTCGATCCAGGTCGATATGCGCGCAGCGATGCTGCCGAACGCATCGGCGATCAGCCCCTCGCCTGAGGCGGGAGGAACCCCCGCATCCGAAGCGCGGCGAATGGTCATGTCGAGCGGCACCCGGCCGAGGAACGGCAGGCTCATCGATTGCGCCGCCGCTTCCGCGCCGCCGATGCCGAACGGATCGGACAGCTCGCCGCAATGCGGGCAGACATAGCCCGCCATGTTCTCGATCAGCCCGATGATCGGGACATTGCCCTGCTCGAACAGGCTGATCGCGCGCACTGCGTCCATCAGCGCCAGGTCCTGCGGGGTGGAGACGATCACCGCGCCGGCGGGCTTGTGTTTCTGCAGCATCGAGAGCTGCACGTCGCCGGTGCCCGGCGGAAGGTCGACGATGATGTCGGTGATGTCGCCCCAATGCGCGTCGATCAGCTGGCCCAGGGCATTGCCTGCCATCGGCCCGCGCCACGCGATCGCCTGGCCCGGCTGCACCAGGTGGCCCATCGACAGGATCGGCACGCCGAAGTCGTTGGGCACCGGCACCAGCTTCTGGTCGCGCGCGGTGGGCTTTGTGTCCTCGCAATCGAACAGGCGCGGTTGCGACGGACCATAGATATCGGCATCGACCAGCCCGACCTTGCGACCGGCGCGGTGCATCGCGACCGCGAGATTGGCCGAGAAGGTGGATTTGCCCACGCCGCCCTTGCCGCTTCCCACGACGATCAGCCGGGGCGGGCGGCGCTCGGCGGTCATCGCGACCTGCACCCTGGTCACACCCTCGATCTTGAGCAGTGCGCCCTTGACCGCGATCTCCAGTCTGTCGCGCGCCAGCGGCTCGAGCCCGGCGACGTCGAGCACCAGCGACACCACGCCGCCCTCGCGCAGCTTCACCGCGCTGGCGCGGCCTTCGCTGGCGGCTGCCGCCACGGCTTCGATCTCGTTCAGCTCTGCCATCGGTCCCTCGCGCATGAAACGGTGCGCCCGCCGGGCATGCCCTGCCCGCTGGCGCTCCGCCCCGCCTAGACGAAATGCGTGCCAACGCACAATACAAGCGCATGAAACCCCTGTTTTTTGCGAAGGCACAACCTATAAAGGTCCTATGACAAGACTGACCGGGTGGTTCCCCCGCATATTGACGATGGCCAATAACAGCCCCTGGGGCAGCGGATCGGGAGGTTCGGGCGGCTCGGGCGATTCCGGTTCGGGCGGCAGCGATGGCGGCAATGGCGGCGGTTCCAACGCAGGCGGCTCCGGCCCGCGCAACCCCTGGCAGCCCCAGGGCAATGGCGGCACCGGCGGTCGCAAGGCCAACAATATCGAGGATCTGTTCAAGCGGCGGCCCGGTGGCGGTGGCGGCGGCGGTTTCCGCGGCGGCGGCTTCGGCGGCCTGCCCAAGCGCCCCAATGGCAAGAGCTATGTGCCGATCGCGATCGGCGTGGTCGTTGTCGCCTGGCTGGTGCTCTCGAGCTTCCACCGCGTTGGCCCGCAGGAGCGTGGCGTCGTCACCTTCCTCGGCAGCTATTCGCGCACGGTCGAGCCCGGCATCGCGCTGACCTTGCCCGCGCCGATCGAATCGTTCGAGACGGTCGATGTGCAGAACATCCGCACCATCGACATTCCGGCGGCGGGAACGCAGGAAAACCTGATCCTCACCGGCGACCAGAACCTGGTCGACCTGGCCTATTCGGTGCGCTGGACGATCAAGGACCCGACGCTCTACCTGTTCCAGCTCGCCGATCCCGAAGCGACGATCCGCGAAGCCGCCGAGGCCGCGATGCGCGCCAGCGTCGCCGAAGTGACGCTCGATGATGCGATCGGCCCCGGCCGTATCGAGGTCGAGCAGAAGGTCGAGCAGCGGATGAAGGAGCTGCTCGACAGCTATCGCTCGGGCATCCAGGTGCAGGGCGTCGCGATCAAGAAGGCCGACCCGCCCGAAGCGGTGAACGAGGCGTTCAAGGCGGTGTCCGCCGCGCAGCAGGAAGCGCAGACCTATCTCAACGAGGCGCGCGCCTATGCGCAGCAGCTCACCGCCGCTGCCCAGGGCGAGGCCGCCGCGTTCGACAAGGTGTACGAGGAATATCGCCTCGCGCCCGAAGTGACGCGCCGGCGCATGTATTACGAGACCATGGAGCGGGTGCTGTCCAAGCTTGACAAGACGATCATCGAACCGGGCAATGTGACCCCCTATCTGCCGCTGCCCGAGCTGCGCAAGAAGATGCAGGAGAGCACGGTCGAAGCTCCCCGTGCGCAGGGAGGGTCGAATTGATGAACGGCCTGATGCAACGCCCCATGCTGCTGCTGGGCCTTCTCGCTCTGGTGCTGATCGTCATCGCCAGCTCGGTCGCGATCGTGCCCGAAACCAAGCAGGCAGTGATCGTCCGCTTCGGCCAGCCGGTGCGCACCTTCAACGTCTATCGCGACAACGAGGAATTCGGGAAGACCGGCGCGGGGCTGATCGCGCGTATTCCGTTTGCCGAGCAGATCGTGTGGGTCGACAAGCGCGTGATCGCGGTCGAAATGGAGCAGCAGCAGGTGCTCTCGACCGATCAGCTGCGGCTCGAGGTCGATGCCTATGCGCGCTTCCGCATCGTCGATCCCGAGCGGATGTATGTTTCGGCCGGAAGCGTCGAGCGCGTCGCGGCCGAACTGCGCCCGATCCTGGGCTCGGCGCTGCGCAACGAGCTCGGCAAGCGGCAGTTCGCGGCCTTGCTCAGCCCCGAACGCGGCGGGATCATGGATCGCATCCAGGCCGGGCTCGACCGCATTGCCGCGCAGTACGGTGCGCAGATCGTCGACGTGCAGATCAAGCGCGCCGACCTGCCGCAGGGCACGCCGCTGCAGAGCGCCTTCCAGCGCATGCGCACCGCGCGCGAACAGGAAGCGCGCACCATCACCGCGCAGGGCCAGAAGAACGCACAGATCATCCGGGCAGAGGCCGATGCATCCGCATCGCGTACCTATGCCAACAGCTTCGGCAAGGATCCGTCCTTCTATGAGTTCTACCGCGCGATGCAGAGCTATGAGCGGACGTTCCTGGGCGGATCGGGCGAAACCTCGATCATTCTGTCACCGAACAACGAATATCTGCGCGAATTTCAGGGTCGGGGGAACCGATAAGAGACGGCGGGCGTGAATCCGCGTCCATCATTCAATCTGCGTTCAGGCGTGGGTTGCAAACCGAATATTGCCATGGCGTGTGCCGGTTTTCCGGCGTTCTGGGGCACGCCGATGGTCGCTTCTTGTAGATGAAGAGGATTTGTACGTGCGATATGCCTATGCAGTGACGTCGGCCCTTTTGCTGGGTGGCAGCGCGATCGTTCTGGCAACCGGCCAGCCGCTGGGCGCGCAGGTGGCGCAGAACGACCAGAGCGCGATGCTCGCCGCAGCCCCGCGTCCCGGCGCGCCGATGAGCTTTGCCGATTTGACCGAACAGTTGCAGCCCGCCGTGGTCAACATCTCGACGCGCCAGCGCGTGCGCGTGCCCAACAACCCGTTTGCCGGAACCCCGTTCGGCGGCCTGTTCGGCGCACCCGAAGGTGGTGGCGGCGGCACCCGCGAGGCGCAGTCGCTCGGCTCGGGCTTCATCATCTCCGCAGATGGCTATGTCGTCACCAACAACCATGTGATCGCCGCCGAAGGCAATGCCTCGGTCGAATCGATCACCGTGACCATGCCCGACGGCACCGAATATCCTGCCCGACTGATCGGCCGCGATCCGCAGTCCGACCTCGCGGTGCTCAAGATCAGCGGCACCAGGCCCTTCCCGTTCGTGCGCTTCGGCGATTCGACCAAGACGCGCGTCGGCGACTGGATCATCGCGATCGGCAACCCGTTCGGCCTGGGCGGCACGGTGACCTCGGGCATCATCTCGGCGGTCTATCGCAACACCGGCCAGGGCGGTGCCTATGACCGCTATCTGCAGACCGATGCCGCGATCAACCGCGGCAATTCGGGCGGCCCGATGTTCGACCTGAACGGCAATGTCATCGGCATCAACAACGCCATCATCTCGCCCACCGGGGGCAGCGTCGGCATCGGCTTTGCGATTCCCGCCGAAGTCGCGGCACCGATCGTCGAGAAGCTGCGCAGCGGTTCGGCGATCGAGCGGGGCTATCTCGGCATCGGCATCAACCCGCTGACCGACGACCTCGCCGCATCGCTCGGTCTGCCCAAGCGCCGCGGCGAATTCGTCCAGCGCGTCGAGCCGGGCGAAGCGGCCGAAAAGGCGGGCATCAAGGCGGGCGACGTCGTCGTCTCGGTCGATGGCAAGGATGTCACCCCCGACCAGACGCTGTCGTTCATCGTCGCCAACACCGCGCCGGGCAAGCGCATCCCCGTCGTCGTCATCCGCAATGGCGAGCGGCTGACGCTCAACGCCGTTGTCGGCCGTCGCCCGAGCGAGGAAGAGCTCGCCGCGCAGACCTTCAACCCCGAAGCCGCGGAGGATTTCTCCGACCAGGACGAGCAGGACAGTGAAACCGCCACGCGTCAGGCGCTGGGCATGGCGGTGACCGAACTGACCCCGCAGATCGCGCGCCAGATCGGCGTGCCGCCCGAGCTCAAGGGCGTGGTCGTGGCGGCGGTCGATCCGTCGGGCGATGCCGCCACCAAGGGCATCCGCCGCGGCGACGTGATCCTCTCGATCAACAACCGGCCGGTGACCACCTCGGCCGAGGTCGACCGGGTGATCGCCGAGGCCCGCTCTGCCAATCGCGAGGCGGTGCTGCTGCGCGTCCAGCGCCGCACCGGCCAGCCGCAGTTCCTGCCGGTGCGCCTGCGCACCAAGTAACGGCGGGTTCCTCGCGCAAAAACAAAGGGGCGGTGCCGCAAGGTGCCGCCCCTTTTGTATTCTGCCCAACCGCGCATTTCTCGTCACCCCCGCAAAGGCGGGGGTTCCGCTTTCCAACTGTCCCATAACACCAAAGCGGGATTCGCGCGTTCGCGGGAATGACGATAAGGCCCCCTAAACACTTCCCGTCCACGTCAACTTGTCTTGCGCGCAAGGCCTTCCTAGTGTGGCCTCGAAGGCCCCTTTTGCGGGCGATACAGGAGAGTATGCATGGCCCGAATCGCAATCGTTACCGGTGGAACGCGCGGCATTGGCGAGGCGATCAGCCTGGCGCTCAAGGATGCCGGCGCGCATGTCATCGCCAGCTATGGTGGCAATGACGAGGCGGCAAAGGCCTTTTCCGATCGCACCGGAATCGCGGTGCAGAAATGGGATGTGGGCGATCATCAGCAGAGCATGGATGCGGTCGCCAGGATCGAGGCGGATTATGGCCCGGTCGATATTCTGGTCAACAATGCCGGCATCACCCGCGATGCGACGATGATGAAGATGACCTGGGAACAGTGGGACGAGGTGATTCGCGTCGACCTGACCGGCTGCTTCAACATGGCCAAGGCCTGCTTCCCCGGCATGCGCACGCGCGGCTGGGGCCGCATCGTCAATATCGGCTCGGTCAACGGCCAGGGCGGGCAGATCGGCCAGGTCAACTATGCCGCCGCCAAGTCGGGCATCCACGGCTTCACCAAGTCGCTGGCGATGGAAGGCGCGAAATATGGCGTCACCGCGAATGCCATCGCGCCGGGCTATATCGCCACCGAGATGCTCTCGACCATCCCGCAGAACGTGATGGACAAGATCGTCGCGCAGATCCCGGTCGGACGGCTCGGCCAGGCTGAGGAAATCGCGCGCGGCGTGGTGTTCCTGACCGCCGAAGAGGCCGCGTTCATCACCGGATCGACCCTGTCGATCAACGGCGGCCAGCACATGTACTGATTGGCCCAGCAGCCGAAACGAGGGCCGCGCCGGGATGCCGACGCGGCCCTTTTCGTATCAGGCTCGGCCAAACATCCCCGCGATCAGCCCGCGCTTGCCGCCGCCGGACTTGAGCACATTGCGCCGGAACAGCCGCGCGCCGAAGCGGATCAGCAGCAGCACCCAGAAGGCCTGCCAGCCCAGCGCCAGCAGATGCTGCCACAGCGCATCCTGCTGCGCCGCGCGCGCGAGCATCGCGAAGGGCGAGCTGAACGGGAAGATCGCGGCGAACAGCTCGATCGGCTCGCCCAGCCGCGTGACCGAGAACGAGGCGAGGAAGAAGAAGATCAGCTGGCCCATGGTGGCGGGCATCGACAGGGTCTGCACCTCGCGCACCGTGCTCGCCATCGCGCCGATGCCGAGGAACAGCGAGCCGAGCAACAGATAGGCCATGGCGAAATAGGCGACGCCCAGCGCCAGGAAGGCGGGCCAGCCGATCGCGGGCGCGGGCAGCTGCGGCAGGCCGTTGGCGGCCAGCAGGATCGCGAGGAGCGCGAGCGAGGTCCAGCAGGCTATGCCGATCAGCGCCATGCCGAGCATCGCGAACAGCTTGCCCAGGAAGATCGCGTCGATCGGCACCGCGGCGGCGAGAATCTCGATGATCTTGTTGGTCTTTTCCTCGACCAGATTGGACAGCACCATGCCGGCGAGCAGCATGGTGAGCAGCACCAGCAGCGCCTGGCCGACCTGCGCGGTAACCAGCCGGCCCTGTTCGACCGAGCCGCTGCTTTCGGTGACCAGCCGCGTCGCGATGCGCGCCGGGGCGGCGCTATCGCCCTCGCGCGCGCGCTCGACGAGCAGTTCGAGCGGGCCCTGCCAGCGCTCGACCTCGTCCTTCGTGCCGATCAGCCTGGGCTCGGCCAGGCTGCCGGTGAGCACGCCCAGATAGCGCGTGTCCTTGCCCGAGGCGATGACGCTATCGGGATCGTCGGTCTCGACCGCGACCAGCACGGGCACGCGCTGTTCGCCCAGCTGCGTCGCCAGGCTGGTGCGCGCCTTGAGCGCGGCGGCGCTGTCGGCCGCATCCATCACCAGCGCGAAGCTGTTCTTGTCGATATCGCGCGCGACCTGCCCGCCAATGCTGCCCGCGGCGATGCCGATGGCGAGCGGGAAGATCGGGCCCAGGAGGAAGAAGAAGAACGCCTTGGAAAAGATGATCGCGGCAAAGTCGCGCCGGGCGATCACCCAAGAGGCGCGGAGCAATTCAGGCATCGGCGCTCTCCTGCTGCTGGTCTTCCTCGAGCTGGCGTGCGGCATCGGCCCCGGCGATCGCGACAAAGGCATCGTGCAGCCCGGGGCGCTCGATCGACAGCGACTGGATGCCCGCCTCGCCCTCGATCAGCGCACGCAGCAACGGCTCGACCCCGGTCTCGGGCAGGGTGAAATGCCAGAAATGTCCTTCAGGCACCGCATCGGCGGGCAGCGCGGCGCGCCAGGCTCCGTCGAGCGCGCGCGTCTCGAGCCGCACCTGCGGGCGCAGCCGGTCGCGGGCCTCGGATACCGATCCGGCAAAGGGCACCTTGCCGCCGGCGATGATCGCGATGCGCTCGCACAGCCGCTCGGCATGCGCGATGACGTGCGTGGAAAAGATCACGGTGACCCCGCGCGCGGCCTGGGCGCGGATCATCCGTTCGAGCTTGGCCTGGTTGAGCGCGTCGAGGCCGGAAAACGGCTCGTCGAGCACGATCAGCTCGGGCTCGTGCACCAGCGTGCCGAGCAGCTGCACCGTCTGCGCCATGCCCTTGGAAAGCGTGCGCACCTCCTTGTCCGCCGCCTTGCCCAGGCCATGCTCCTCGAGCATCGCGCGGCCGCGCTTGCGTCCCTCGGCGAGCGGCAGCCCGCGCAGCGCGCCCATGAAGGCGATGGCGTCATAGGCCTTCATCGAAGGATAGAGCCCGCGCTCCTCGGGCAGATAGCCGACCCGGCGCGCGACATCGAGCGGATGATCGGTGCCGAGCAGCGTGCGCGTCCCCTCGTCGGGATCGACAATGCCCAGCAGCATGCGCAGCGTCGTCGTCTTGCCCGCGCCATTGGGGCCGAGGATACCGAAGATGCTGCCGGCGGGAACGGTCAGGTCCACGCCGTCCACCGCGCGCTGCCGCCCAAAAATCTTGACGAGGCCATGCGCTTCGATGGCGTTGGCGGTCACGGGCGATCCTTGCTCAAGCGTCTCTCCGGCGGGCCGTCGCACTTGGTTGCGGCCCGCCAATCGGGTAGCGGATGACCATGGCGAGCGGCAAGCGAAACCTTGAGGCGGAGATAGCGGCACAGGCGGCGAAGCTGGGCTTTGCCGATTGCGGCTTCGCGCCCGCCACGCTCGGCCCGCAAAACGCCGCGCGCTTCCAGCAATGGCTCGAGGCTGGCTGCCATGGCGACATGCTGTGGATGGAGGGACGCGCCGACCAGCGCGCCGAGCCGAAGGTGCTGTGGAGCGATGTCCGGTCGGTGATCATGCTGGGCATGAGCTATGCGCCGGGGCGCGATCCGTTCGCGCTGGCCGACCACCCCGATCGCGCGCGCATCTCGGTCTATGCGCAGGGCGGCGATTATCACAAGACGGTCAAGTCCGCGCTCAAGTCGCTCGCGCGCTGGATCGTCGAGCAGGTTAGCGACGCCGAGGTGAAGGTGTTCGTCGATACCGCGCCGGTGATGGAAAAGCCGCTCGCGATGGCGGCGGGCCTCGGCTGGCAGGGCAAGCATACCAACCTGGTCAGCCGCAGCCATGGCAGCTGGCTGTTCCTCGGCGCGATCTATACCACGCTCGAGCTCGCGCCGAGCGGGGCAGGGCGCGACCGTTGCGGATCGTGCACCGCCTGCCAGACGGTGTGCCCGACCGGTGCGTTTCCAGCGCCCTATCGGCTCGATGCGCGGCGCTGCATCTCGTATCTGACGATCGAGCATGCCGGCCCGATTCCGGTCGAGTTGCGCGAAGGCATCGGCAATCACGTCTATGGCTGCGACGATTGCCTCGCGGTCTGCCCCTGGAACAAGTTCGCCGATAGTGCCCACCGCAACCGGGCCTTCCTGCCGCGTGCCGAGCTGGTCGCGCCCTCGCTCGCCGATCTGCTCGCGCTCGACGACGCCGGCTTCCGCGCGCTCTTCTCGGGCTCGCCGATCAAGCGCAGCGGGCGCGGGCGGATGGTGCGCAATGCGTGTGTCGCGGCCGGCAATAGCGGCGATCTGGCGCTGGTCGCCCCGGTTGTAACGCTGCTGGATGACGAGGATCCGGTGGTGCGCGGCGCGGCGGTCTGGGCGCTGGGGCGGCTCGATCCGGCGCGGGCGATGGCCGAACGCGCCAACCGGGCAGCGAGCGAAACCGATCCGTCCGTGCAGGCGGAATGGCGGCTTGCCGATGCGCCCCAGCCAGTCTAGGCGCTTTGGCCATCATGCGCCCGCCCTTCGATCATGTCCGCACCTGGATCTTCGATCTGGACAACACGCTCTACCCGGCGGAGACCGACCTGTTCGCACTGATCGACGAGCGCATGGGCCAATATGTGTCCGACCTGATGCAGGTCGATCTGGCCGAGGCGCGGCGCATCCAGAAGGCTTATTACTACCAGTACGGCACCACGCTCGCCGGGCTGATGCTCGACCATGGCGTCGATCCGCACCATTTCCTCGATTATGTCCATGATATCGACATGGGCCGCGTTTCGCCCTGTTCGATCACCGCGCAGGGCCTGTCGCGACTGCCGGGGCGCAAGCTCATCTTCACCAATGGCGACGTGAAATATGCGTCGCGGGTGCTCGACCGGCTCGGGCTCGTGGACCAGTTCGAGGCGATCCACGACATTCACGCGACGCGTTACCAGCCCAAGCCGCATGTCGCGGCCTATGCGAGCCTCGTCGATGCGCTCGCCATCGATCCTGTATCGGCCCTGTTCGTCGACGATCTGGCGCGCAACCTCAGGCCCGCCAAGCAGCTCGGCATGACCACGGTGTGGATGAACAACGGCTCGGACGGCGGCAATCACGAGCACGATCACGACTATATCGACCATGAAATTACCGCGCTGGGCGAGTGGCTCGCGGCGCTGACCGAGGAGACTTCTGCATGACCGACACCCTGCAAACCCGGATCGAAGCCGCCTGGGAAGGCCGCGACAGCCTCGACACCGGCGCCGACAGCCCCGTGCGCGCCGACGTTCTCGAAGCACTGAACCTGCTCGACAGCGGCGCGGCGCGCGTCGCCGAGCCCGACGGCCAGGGCGGCTGGCAGGTCAACCAGTGGCTCAAGAAGGCGGTGCTGCTCTCCTTCCGCCTCAATCCGATGGAAGAGATCAGCGGCGGCCCCGGCGGCGCGAACTGGTGGGACAAGGTGCCCAGCAAGTTCGCGGGCTGGTCCAGCGCCGAATTCCGCCAGGCCGGTTTCCGCGCAGTGCCGGGCGCGGTCGCGCGGCGCGGCGCGTTCATCGCCAAGGACGCGGTGCTGATGCCCAGCTTCGTCAATATCGGTGCGCATGTCGGCGAAGGAACGATGGTCGACACCTGGGCCACGGTGGGAAGCTGCGCGCAGATCGGCCGCAACGTGCACATCTCGGGCGGCGTCGGCATCGGCGGCGTGCTCGAGCCGCTCCAGGCCGGCCCGGTGATCATCGAGGACAATTGCTTCATCGGCGCGCGCTCGGAAGTGGCCGAGGGCGTGATCGTCGGCGAGGGCGCGGTGCTCTCGATGGGCGTGTATCTCGGCGCTTCGACCAGGATCGTCGATCGCGCCACCGGCGAGGTGCATTACGGCAAGGTACCGCCCTATGCGGTGGTCGTGCCCGGCGCGATGCCCGGCAAGCCGCTGCCCGATGGCACGCCCGGTCTCTCGCTCTATTGCGCGGTAATCGTCAAGACCGTCGACGCGCAGACCCGCTCCAAGACCGGCATCAACGAGCTGTTGCGCAGCTGATTACGAGAGGGGCGCATACGTCCCTCGGCTGCGCTCGGGACAAACGGGAAAGGGATTGGACGAGCTTTCCTAACTCCGTTTGTCCCGAGCCCTTCGACGTCGCCTGTCGGAGTCGCTCAGGATAAACTTGAGCCTTTGGCTCAAGTCGAGGGACCAAAAAGCCAAGCTATCCCCCCAGACGCTCCAGCGCGCGCGCCTTCCCGATCAGCGGCAGCAGTTCGGCCATGTCGGGGCCATGGTCCATGCCGGTGAGCGCGCGGCGCAGCGGCAGGAACAGCGGCTTGCCCTTGCGCCCGGTGCTGGCCTTCAAGGCCTCGGTCCAGTCCTTCCAGACCGTGGGGCCAAATTCCAGCGCCTCGAGCAAGGCGCGCGCCTCGGCCAGATAGGCGACTTCGTCCGCCTCGGGCGCAGGTGCGGCCACCGGCCCGGCGATGATCCGCCAGTAATCGCCGACCTCGCCCAGATGCGCGATATTGGGGCGGATAGCGTGCCAGATCGCCTCGTCGATCTCGCTCGGTAGCTGGTCCGCGACCAGCGTATGATCGGCGGTGTGGACGAGCTGGCGGTTGATCCGCTCGAGATCCTCCTCGGCAAAGCGCGCGGGCGCGCGGCCGAAGCGCGCGAAATCGAACGTGTCGAGCAGCGCGGCGCGGTCGTGCAGCGGCTCGACCGGGTCCGAGGTGCCCAGCCGCGCGAGCAGCGCGACGATCGCCTGCGGCAAGATGTGCTTTGCGCGCAGCTCGTTCACGCCCAGCGAGCCGAGCCGCTTGGACAGCTTGCCCTCCGCGCCGGTGAGCAGCGCCTCGTGCGCGAAGCGCGGCGGCGTGCTGCCCAGGGCGGTGAACATCTGCAGCTGCACGGCGGTGTTCGACACATGGTCCTCACCGCGCAGGACATGCGTGACCTTCATATCGACATCGTCGATCGCGGACGGCAGCATGTAGAGCCAGCTGCCATCGGCGCGGCGGATGACGGGATCGGACAGGCTCGCCGCGTCGAATTTCTGCGGCCCGCGAATGAGGTCGTCCCAGGCGATCGGCTCGTCATGATCGAGCTTGAACCGCCAGTGCGGTTTCAGCCCCTGCGCCTCCAGATCGGCGCGCTCGGCGTCGTTCAGCTTCAGTGCGGCGCGGTCGTAGACCGGCGGCAGGCCGCGCCCCAGCGCGATCTTGCGCTTGAGGTCGAGTTCCTGCGCGGTCTCGTAGCACGGATAGACCCTGCCCGCGCCGCGCAGCCGCTCGAACGCCGCCTCGTACAGCGCCGTGCGCTCGGACTGGCGATATTCGGCATCGGGCGCGAGCCCCAGCCAGGCGAGATCGGCGCGGATGCCGGTGACAAACTCCTCGCGGCTGCGCTCGGCATCGGTATCGTCGATGCGCAGGATGAAGCGGCCGCCGGTCTTCTTCGCCCACATCCAGTTGTGCAGCGCGGTGCGGATATTGCCGATATGCAGATGCCCGGTGGGGGACGGGGCGAAACGGGTGATGGTCATAATTCGGGTGTCTCAATTCCTCGGGCTCGGGCGGCTTTGGCCAAGGCGCGGTCATATGTCAAAAGGCCGCAGCCCAGGCGGCGAGCGAGTTCGATATAGGCGGCGTCATAGACGGTCAGACCATCGGCCACGGCGATGTCGAAGCTCGCCAGCCATGCCTGTTCGCCCGAAAAGGCATCGATGGCCACGTCCATCTGCTCCAGTCTTTCGACCGCCGTGAACCTCTGCGCATCATTGATCCGGCCGTGCCGTTGCGCGACGAACAGGAGGTTCGAGATTTCGAAGCGCCAGTGCAGCGGTGCCACCAGCGCTGCGTGGAGAATCAGGTCCAATGTCGCGGGGTTCGTGCTTTGCGCTTCGTCGGGGAGAACCAAAGGGCCAGCCGCCGACGCATCGATCACGAAGCGCCTCATGGCCTTCCTTCGTTTTTCCAGGCGATCATTTCCTCGACCGTCGCGGTCTTGCCTTGAGCGCGCAATTCGGCGCGCAGTTTCGCCAGTCCTTCCCAGGCCTCGATCCGCCTGGCCATGTCGAAACCGGGGGCAGCAGCGGTGAGGCGGGCAGCCGGCTGACCATGGCGCGTGATGATGATCTCCTCGCCGCGTTCCGCTGCGGCGATGTAGTCGGAGGCGTTATCCTTGAACTTGGAAACGGGAACGTGGCGCATGGCAAGATATCCGGACAGGGTTCTGGCCAGAATTATAGCCAGAATTGGCGTGTCCGTCTATGCCGTCCGGAACCGGTTGGTGATCGGGTAGCGCCGGTCGCGGCCGAAATTGCGGATGCCCAGCTTCACCCCGGGCGGGGCCTGTCGGCGCTTGTATTCGGCGAGGTACAGCAGCCGCTCGATCCGCGTGACTGTCGCCGAATCGAAGCCGCGCGCGACGATCTCGGCGACGCTGAGCTCCTCCTCGACCAGGCCGTGCAGGATCGGGTCGAGAATCTCGTAGGGCGGTAGGCTGTCGTCGTCGCGCTGGTCGGGGCGCAGCTCCGCGCTGGGCGGCTTGGTGATCACGCTTTCGGGCATCACCGGGCCCTCGGGGCCGAGACCAAGCGGCGGCCTGTTGACGTTGCGCCAGCGCGACAGGTCGAACACGGTCAACTTGTAGGCGTCCTTGAGCACGTTATAGCCGCCCGCCATGTCGCCATAGATGGTGGCATAGCCGACGCTCATCTCGCTCTTGTTGCCGGTGGTGAGCAGCATCGGGCCGAACTTGTTGCTCAGCCCCATCAGCGTCACCGCGCGGATGCGCGACTGGATATTCTCTTCGGCGAGATCGGGCGCGCGGCCTTCGAAACTTTGGCTGAGCATCGCGTCGAACGCATCGACCGCGGGTGCGATGCCGATCGTGTCGAGCCGGCAGCCGAGCAGCCGCGCGCATTCGGCGGCATCGTCGAGGCTTTCCTGGCTCGTGTAACGGCTGGGCAGCATCACGCACCACACGCGCTCCGCGCCCAGCGCATCGACCGCGACCGCAGCCGAAAGCGCGCTGTCGATCCCGCCCGACAGCCCGAGCACCACGCCCGGAAAGCCGTTGGCGTTCACATAATCGCGAAGCCCCACAATCATCGCGTGATAGACGTCCTGCGGGAACGGATCGAGCGCATGGATTTCGCCCGGCGCGCAGGTCCAGCCGGCCTCGCTCCTCGACCATTCGGTGCGCACCGTTGCGGCCTCCCAGTCGGGCAGCTGATGCGCGACGCTGCCATCGGCGTTGAGCACGAACGACGCGCCGTCGAAGACCAGCTCGTCCTGCCCGCCGATCCGGTTGAGGAACACGAGCGGCAGCCCGGTTTCGGCGACGCGGGCGCGCGCGACATTGTGCAGCCGGCGGTCGTCCTTCTCGATCTCGTACGGGCTGCCGTGCGGCGCGATCAGCAGCTCGGCGCCCATGGCTTTCAGATGCCCGCACACCCTGGGGAACCAGATATCCTCGCACAAGGGCAGGCCCAGCATCACGCCGCGAAACGGCACCGGCGATTGCAGCGGGGCCGAGGCGAACAGCCGCTTTTCATCGAACGTGCCGTAATTGGGCAGCTCGTGCTTCAGCCGCACCGCCGCGATCGCACCGCCTTCGAGCAGCGCGATGCCGTTGTACAGCGCGCCCTCGCGATGGAAGACGCTGCCCACCAGCATCGCCGGCCCGCCATCCGCCGTCGCGGCCGCGAGACGCGCGAGCTCGGACTCGGCGCGGTCGATCAGCGCGGGCTTGAGCACCAGGTCCTCGGGCGGATAGCCGATCAGCTGCAATTCGGGAAAGACGACGAGGTCGCAATCCTGCGCCTCGGCGCGCGCCTGCAGCATCGCGTCGGCATTGCGTGCCAGATCGCCCATGGTCTGCCCGCACTGGACAAGCGTGATGATAAGCCGGTCGGTCATGGCTGCGGGATAGGGGCTGGCCGGGGGAGCGGCAACAGCTTTTGATGGTGCGAAGCGGCGCGCGGGCGGCGCGCGCGCAATTTCGCCAAAGTTTCATCTTCCGGTTTGCGGACCATCTGGCTAAGGCAGGCGCGATCGATCAGGGCAACGGGGACGCCACATGAAAATCCTGTCTGGCAACAGCAATATGCCGCTGGCGCGCGCGATTGCCGCGTATCTGGAAATGCCGCTGACCGATGCCAGCGTGCGCCGCTTTGCCGACGAGGAGATTTTCGTCGAGATTCACGAGAATGTGCGCGGCGAGGACGTGTTCGTCATCCAGTCGACCGGCTATCCCGCGAACGACAATCTGATGGAGCTGCTGATCTGCATCGATGCGCTCAAGCGCGCGTCGGCGCGGCGCATCACCGCGGTGATCCCGTATTTCGGCTATGCCCGGCAGGACCGCAAGCCGGGGCCGCGCACCCCGATCTCGGCCAAGCTGGTCGCCAACCTGATCACCGTGGCCGGCGCCGATCGCGTGCTGTCGGTCGATCTGCACGCCGGGCAGATCCAGGGCTTTTCGATATCCCGACCGACAATCTCTATGCCGCGCCGGTGATGGCGGCGGACATCCAGGCGCGGTTCGGCGAGCACAAGCTGATGGTCGTCTCGCCCGACGTGGGCGGCGTGGTCCGCGCGCGCGCGCTCGCCAAGCGGCTCGACAACGCGCCGCTGGCGATCGTTGACAAGCGCCGCGAGCGCCCGGGCGAATCGGAAGTGATGAACATCATCGGCAATGTCGAGGGCCGGTTCTGCATCCTGATCGACGATATCGTCGATTCGGGCGGGACTTTGTGCAACGCGGCGCAGGCGCTCAAGGATGCGGGCGCGGTCGATGTGGTCAGCTATGTCACGCACGGCGTGCTCTCGGGCGGCGCCGTGGCGCGGGTGAACAACAGCGCGCTCAAGGAGCTGGTGATCACCGATTCGATCCAGGCGACCGAGGCCGTCACCGAATCGAGCCGCATCCGCAGCCTGCCGATGGCCGCGCTGATCGGCGAGGCGATCCGCCGCATCGCCGACGAAAGCTCGGTCTCCAGCCTGTTCGACTGATCGGACCATGCGCCCTGGCCTGCCCGTGCTGATCGCGCTGGCAGCGGTGCCCGGCGCTTGCGCTTCACCCGGTCCTCAGGGTGTCGCGGTCTATCAGCCCGCGCCCGGGATCAGCGAGGTCCTGTCCGGGCCGATTCAGGCCGCGCCGGGGCATCATCTGGTAACCGGCGACCTCAATATTCCCGCCCATGCCCCGATCCCGCGCCACTACCATCATGGCGAGGAATTTCTCTACATCCTGGGCGGCAGCACGGTGATCGTGCGCGAAGGCTCGGGCGAGCAGGAGCTGCGCCCCGGCCAGGCGATCCGCATCGCGCCGGGGACGGTGCACTGGGGCAAGGCGGGGCCCGAAGGCCTGCGTGCCGTGTCCAGCTGGGTGGTGCCCGACGGCCAGCCGCTACGCGTGGCGGTGCCCTGAATTCGGGCAGGTACTGGCAATATCCGGTACGAGGCCCTAGCTAGACCATCATGATACACAGCAAGGACATCGAGCTCGCGCAGCGGCTCGCCGATGCCGCGGGTGAGGCGATCCGCCCCTATTATCGCGCCGATTTCACCACCGATCGCAAGGCTGATGCCTCGCCGGTGACCGAGGCCGACCGCGCCGCCGAAGCGGCGATGCGCGCGATTCTCGATGCCGAAGCGCCGCGCGATGGCGTGATCGGCGAGGAATATGGCGAGAAGCCGGGCAGCACCGGCCGGGTCTGGGTGCTCGATCCGATCGACGGGACGACAAGCTTCATCGCCGGCCGCCCGATCTTCGGCACGCTGATCGCGCTGATCGCCGAGGAATGGCCGGTGCTCGGCGTGATCGACCAGCCGATCGGGCGCGAGCGCTGGGTCGGCGCGACCGGACGCGGCACCACCTTCAACGGCAAGCCGGTCAAGGCGCGGCTCTGCCCCGAGATCGGCGACGCGGTGCTCGCCACCACCAGCCCGCACCTGTTCAGCGATCATGACGCGATGCATTTCATGGCGCTGGCCAAGCAATGCGACACGCGCCGGCTGATCTGGGGCGGCGATTGCTACAATTACGCTCTGGTTGCGCAAGGCTCGGTCGATCTGGTGTGCGAGAGCGGGCTGAAGCTGCACGACTTTGCCGCACTGGTCCCCGTGGTCGAGGGCGCGGGCGGGCATATGTGCGACTGGAACGGCGATCCGCTGCACAAGGGAAGCGACGGGCGCGTGGTCGCGATGGGCGACCCGGCGCGGCTCGAGGACGTGCTCGAGGCGCTGGCGCAGCACGACCACTGAACCCGGTATCCCCTGCCCCGCCGTGTCCAGTCGGCAGGGCAGGGGAATATCGGCACCCCAACGGGGACGGGGCGCCGACCCTTAGCGACCGGTGCTCGCGACGCGTTGCGCGCCGGTCATCCGGGTATTGTCGTCGATCAGCTTGAGCGCTTCGGCTGTGCCCTTGGCCTCGGTCAGCTTGCCCTCGGCGATCTCGTCGGCGATGGTCAGCAGCCGCGCGCTGATGATGGTGCCGGCCTGCGCTTCCTCCTGGATGGCGATGCCGCCCTTGGTCGCCGCCACCTTGTCCCACTCGGCGCGAACAGCGGCCCAATAGCCCTTGGTGGCGGCCCAGTAATCGTCCGCCGCCTTGACGTTATAGCCGTCGAACCGGGTATAGGTGTTGAGCACATATTCCTGCACGATCGGCTGCAGGCTGCCGTCCTTCACGCCCATCTTGATATTGTCCTGCCAGTGGACCCAGCCATCGGGCGTCGATTGATGGCGGTTGATCGCGTAATAGCGGTCGTAGACAGGGTTACGCACCGCATCGCGCCGGGCGAGCGGCCGCCAGGTCCAGTTGGAACGCCAGCGGCGAAGGCCGCCCTGCTGCTCGAACTGGCCCCAGCCGGCATAGCGCGGGCTGTCGTCGACTTGCCACACGGTCTGCGACCAGCGGCCGCGGCGCATCTTCTCGGGCACGTCCTCCCAGGTCCAGGCGTTGCGGTCGGAATAGACCAGCACCCTGGCGGGTTCGTATTCCCAGTCCTGCCGCCAGTGCTTGGTGATGTGCGGCTTGCCCTCGATCTCGCTGACCAGGATATGCTGCAGCACGATGCGGCGGCCGGTGTCCTCGATCACGCGCACCACCTCGTGCCCCCCGGAAATCTTGCGCTCGAGCGGGGCATAGCCGCTCTGCCAGGGCGTCGCTTCCTGCATGTCGAAGCGCACCTTGAAATTGCCCGCCATCGCCAGAATGTCGGCGCGATCGGCCTCGAACGCGGCGGCCTCTTCCTGCGCGGGGCGTTCGGCAATCGGCGGGTGGGCAAGCGCGGGCGTGGACGCCAGCGCTATAAGACTGGCGGCGGCAAAGGCGATGATCCTGGTCGTCATGATCGTGGTCCCTGTTTGCAATGCTAACGTTGTTGCGAATCAAAAGCGATAAGTCAATGACACACTGCCGTTGCGCCCCGGCTGGGTAAAGGCATCGGCGATGGTGGTGGTGCTGGCGAGACCGCGCACGTCGGACCACCAGGCGTATTTGGCGTTGGTGAGGTTGAACAGGCCCGCGCGCAGCGTCACCGGACCCAGCGCGACGAATGCCGTGGCATCGAGAATGGTGAACGCATCGGGCCGGAAGCAGGAAGGCGTGCACACGCCTGTGCTGCGCGCCTCGGACTTGCGTGCGCTGTGCGTGGCGATCAACTGCCCGCCGAACCGGCCTTGCGGGTCGCGCCAGCCGATCCCCGCGACCAGCTTCAAGGGATCGACCGTGGCGAGCGGCGCGCGGGTGTTCGCCTGGGGGTCGATGATGTCGCCCCTGGCGTAGGACAGGGCCAGCTGCCCGTTGAGGCCGTTCCTGTCGCGCAGCTCGAGCCGCGCCTCGGCGCCCTCGACCTTTACCCGGTCGAGATTGATGAACTGGAAGATCGCGGGATTGTTCGGCGTGAAGCCGCCGCCCACGACCTCCTGGCTGATGAAATCCTTGTAGCGCGCGCTGAAAGCGGTGGCGCTGAGGCTCACCGCCTCGCTGGTAAAGCGGACGCCGCCCTCGATGCTCTCGCTGCGCTCGGGCCCCAGATCGGCATTGGGGCGCGAGGTGTAGCCTTGGGCGAGATTCTCGAAGAACTGGTTGACCTGAGAGGGCTCGGGGGCGCGGAAGCCCTGGGCATAATTGGCGAACAGCCGCACCTCGCTGTTCAGCTTCAGTACCGCGCCCATTTTGGGGCTCAGCCGGCTGCCCGACTGGCCCGTGGTGACGAAGGACGCCGGAAGCAGCGCATCGGGCTTGGGGGACAGCTTGTAGTGGTCGAAACGCAGCGCGGGGAACAGCGTGAGCGGCCCGACGCTGATCTCGTCGCCGATGAAGAGCCCGGCGAGCGTGTAATCGGTGACGGGAAAGGCGGAGGACGGGAAGCGCTCGCCCGCGGGCGGCACGGTACCGTCGCGCAGCCCCTGCTGCCGGGTGGAGCTCGCATCGCCGCCAAAGACCAGCTTGTGGCTCAAGGGGCCGGTGACGAAGCCCGCGCGCGCTTCGGCGGACAGGCCATAGACGCGGTTGTCGAAGGTGTTGAGCCGGGTACGATCGGCCAGCGGCGTGCGATCCTCCTGCGTGAACTGCCGGTCCTTGGCCGATTGCCAGTAGACGCTCGCCCGCGCCATCTCGATCGTGCCGGTGCCTTCCCAGATCCAGTCGCCCGCAACGCGCCAGCGCTTGCCGGTGTCCCGCGCGACCAGATTGTCGACGCTCGCCGAGCGGCCCGAGAGCAGATCGGTGACCATGCGGTTGTCGAGATATTCGCCGGTGAGGCGGACCTTGTGGCCACCGGCGGGGTCCCAGACCAGCCGTGCGGACGCGGCATTGCTCTGGCCGTCCTGCGGATTGGGCGTGGTCCGACTGGCTCCCAGCACATCGTTGGCGCCGCGATTTTCCAGCTCCTGAAAATCGCGCCGCGTATAGGCGACCATCGCCGACAGATCGCCGCTGCGTCCGGCCAGGATTGCGGTTTCGGCAAATTCGTTGTCGGCGCTGGCATATTGACCGCGCACCAGCCCGGCGACCGACTGGCCCTTCAATATGTCCTCGGGATCGCTCAGCGTGAAGCTCACCGCGCCGGCCAGGCCGTCGCTGCCGTAGAGCGCCGAGGCCGGTCCGCGCAGGATCTCGACCGACTTGACCAGCCCGATATCGACCGAATCGCCCCGGCCGACGCTCTGCGCGCCGAAGCTGAAGCCCATCGGTACGCGCACGCCATCGACCTGGATCAGCACGCGGTTGCCGCCGATGCCGCGAATGGTGAAATCCTCGTTGCCCGCGCGGCCCGTGCTGCCGAGCGCCGCACCGAACCGCGCGGGCTGGCGGCGGACGCTGACGCCCGGTTCGAAGCGCACCAGATCCTTGATGTCGGTCGCCAGCTCGTCGGCAATGTCTTCGTCGGTCTTGGCCGAAATGGTCGCCGGAGCCTCGGCGATGGTGATCGGCGTGCGGGTCACGGACACGACGATGGTGGGACCATCGGCCGCTTCGGCATCGGCAACAGCGTCGGTCTCGGCGCGCGGCGCCTGGGCAGCGGCCACGGAGATCGGCGCAGCAGCCAGCCCGGCCAGGGCCACGGAGTTCAACCAGCGGTTCATGAATATCCCCCAATGCTAATGCAAGCGATTCGCATTAGCTTATGAGAGGTTTTCGGGGGCGGGTCAACCGGGCATCAAAAGGCCCGCTGCAACCCGAATGCAGGCCGACAGCGGCGCGACAGCTTTATCGCGGGGTCTGGCGTCAGGGGAGGAAGGGCGGCAGCCGTCCCGCGTCAGAAGCGCGTGCCGTCCTTGCGGCGTTTGTCGCCCGCGCCGTTCTCGTGCATGTCGACATCGGGATAATGGCACGGGCCGTTGACGCTCTGGCCGATGACGAGGAACACGCAGTCGGTATCGCCTTCATTGACCAGGCAATGTGCATTGGGCTCGCCCTTGGGGAAGGCCGCGATGTCGCCGGGATGCAGCGGCGTGCGGCCCGAATCATCGACCAGCATTGCGGTCCCGGACAGGACCACGAGCAGTTCGTCCTCCTGCTCGTGCCAGTGCCTCTGGGCCGACCATGCGCCCGGTTTCAGCACGACGTGACTCGCGCCGAAATCGGCAAGCCCGAGCGCTGGCGAAAGCCGCCGATACCAGCGGCCCTGCACGACATCCGCGAGATGGTCGGGATATCCGGTGGCGTTGCTTTGCGGAACCGCTTGCAGGTCGACTTTGGGCATGGCGCGATGCTAATGCGCCTTGGCGTAACGAGAAAGCCCTGATGACCGACACCGCCACGCTTGCCGCATCCCCGCTCGACCTTGCCAGCCGGCTTATCGCCTGTGAAAGCGTCACGCCCGCGACCGGCGCGGTGTTCGCGTGCCTCGAGGCGATGCTGGAGCCTTTGGGTTTCGCGGTCACCCGCTTCGTCTGCGGTGAGGCTCCCGATGGCCCGGTCGAGAATCTGTTCGCGATCCGCCGTCCGCTGGGCGATCCGGGGCGGCATTTCGCCTTTGCCGGGCATCTCGACGTGGTACCGCCGGGCAGGGGCTGGGCGAGCGATCCGTTCGTGCCGGAGGTGCGCGGGGATCTGCTGCATGGGCGCGGCGCGGTCGACATGAAGGGATCGATCGCGAGCTTCGTCGCTGCCGCCGCCGACATCCCGCGCGAGGCGGGGACGCTGAGCCTGATCATCACCGGCGACGAGGAAGGCCCGGCGATCTACGGCACGCGCGCGCTGATCGACCTGATGCAGGCGGGGGGCACCATTCCCGATCTGTGCCTGGTGGGCGAACCGACCTCGGTCCACCGGCTGGGCGACATGGTGAAGATCGGGCGGCGCGGATCGGTCAACATGTGGATCCGCGTGGCGGGCCAGCAGGGCCATGTCGCTTATCCGCATCTGGCCGACAATCCGATCCCGAAGCTGGTCGCGATCCTGTCCGCCATCGAGGCGGTGGTGCTGGACGAGGGCACCGACTGGTTCCAGCCGAGCAATATCGAGGTGACCGACCTGCATGTCGGCAACCCCGCGCACAATGTCATCCCTGCCGCGGCCGAGGCGCGGATCTCGATCCGATTCAACGATCTGCACAGCGGCGAATCGCTGATCCAGCGCATTCGCGCGATCGCCGAGCCGCTGGGCGGGACGGTCGAGGCGAAGATTTCGGGCGAGGCGTTCCTCACTCCGCCGGGCGAGCTTTCGGGCATCATCGCCGAGGCGATCCGCGCGGAGACGGAAGTGGAGACGGAGCTGTCGACCACCGGGGGCACCTCCGATGCGCGCTTCCTCTCGCGCATCTGCCCGGTGGTGGAATTCGGCCTGTGCAACGCGACGATGCACAAGCTCGACGAGGCGGTGGCGGTGGCGGATTTGGAGGTGCTGGCGCGCATCTACCGCCGTGTGGCACTGGCGGCTCTGGTGGGGACGAGCTAGGAAGCCCGTCATTCCCGCGAACGCGGGAATCCCGCCATCTTTCATCCCGTGGCGCACAAGCGGGACCCCCGCTTTCGCGGGGGTGACGGTGATGTGGTCTCAGAACAGAGCCCTCAATGTGCGGCGTCGCCGCTCACCCATTCGACCCATTCGGGGAAGAAGACCGGTGCGCGCAGCGACCAGCCGGGGGCCGTGGCTGCCGCCTCGCTGATCGACTGGAGCAGCATCTTGCGCCGCTCGGGCTGAATCTGCGGCAGCGCGGCGGCGGCGCAATAGGCCGAGGGCAGCCAGGGCCGCACATCGGCGCCGAGCAGCCGCTCGTAGAGGAAGCGGAAGGCGGAGAAGCTCTCGATCCGGCCCTGCGCCAGATCGAACGCCGCCAGCCGCACCAGCAGCGCCATGAAATGCTCGAAACCGTCCTCGTGTGGCGCATCGGGCACATTGCCGCGCAGCAGCTTGAGGTCCTGATAGACGAGATAATGCATGCGGATCGAGGCGGTTTCCTCGGCATTGCGTGCCCAGCGCTTGAACGCGTCCTCGCGGGCGAGGCCGATATCGAGCGCGCGCTTGATATAGCGCTGCGCGCCGGGCGAGAAGCTCGCGAACTCGCGCAGCTCGGCAAGCGTGAGTGCCGCTGCGGAATTGCCGGATGCCGCGCCGGGATGGCTGGCCATGCCCCATTCTCCTTGCATCGCCACCGCAGAGCTGCCGCAGTGGAACGAGGAAGAATGGTCATAAGATGGTTATTATCGGGTTAACCATGAGTGGGACTAGAAAATCCTCCCACAGCTTGCTGGGGGAGGGGGACCGCCCGCGCAGCGGGTGGTGGAGGGGCAGCGCGATGGAGCGTGCATGGAAGAACTGCGCAACACCGCTTCCCCTCCACCACAGACCTGCGGTCGGCGGTCCCCCTCTCCGAGATGAGCTCGGGGAGGATCTGGTCAGTCCGCCTGGCCCGACAGCGCGTCGAGCATCGGGCGGACCGGGGTCAGGTCATAGCCCGCCTGCGCCGCGATGCGGGCGAGTTCCGAGGGTTTCTGCCCTTGTTTGGCCTGGGCCAGCGACCACAGCAGCGTCGAGCGCGTGCCCGAGCGGCAATAGGCGAGCACCTTGCCGCCGCTGGCCTCGGCCTTGTCCAAAGCTGCGATCATCGCATCGACCTGCGGAGCGGAGAAACCGGCATGGGTGACGGGGATGGAGACATAGTCGATCCCGGCCGCCTTTGCCGCCGCCGCGATCTCGGCGCCTTGCGGCGCGCTCGGGTCCTCGCCATCGGGGCGGTTGTTGATGATCATCGTCACGCCTTCGGCCTTGGCCGCCGCGACCTGGTCGAGGCTGATCTGCGGCGAAACCTGAACATCATCGGTAAGCGGCGTGAACATGCTTGTCTCTTTCATGGCAATGGGGGCGGCGGTGGCGGACGCCAGGATCGGCGGCATCTGCACCGGGGAACGGTCGGACTGGTTGCGGTCCTTGCACGCGGGCAGCGTCAGCAGCGCGGCGGCCAGCGCGACGGCGGGAATCCTGGAAAGCTTGTCACTCACGAAATGGCTCCCATGCTTTCTCGACCAGGGCGCGCGATGGCGCATCGGTCATCGGATCGGCCAGGATCGCCGTATAGCGTTCTTTCAGGCCGGCGCAGCTTTCATCCATCATCGCGTTGAGAAATTCGGCGCGCTCGGCATCATAAGGCTCTTCGCCGGCAAAATGAAGACAGGCCTGCGCGGCATGCACGAACAGCCGCACGCGATAGGTCGCGCCCGGGTGCTGCGGTTCACCGTACATGTCGGTCCACGGCCCCGTTCGCGTCGGCTGCTCGACCTCGGCCGCCTCTGCCTCTACCGGAGGATCGAGCGCCACGCCCTGCAGCGCCAGCGCTGCCAGAACAGCCGCCATCATCGTCATGCCGCCACCTCTTCCTTCGCGCGTTCCTGTGCCTGGCGCTCCCACATCGCGGCATAGAGCCCGCCTTTCTGCAGCAGCTCGCGATGCGATCCCTGCTCGGCCACCCGGCCCTTGTCGAGCACGAGGATGCTGTCGGCATGCGTGACCGTCGACAGGCGATGCGCGATGATCAGCGTGGTGCGTCCTTCGGCGAGCGAGCGCAGAGTGTCGAGGATCTCGGCCTCGGTGGCGCTGTCGAGCGCGCTGGTCGCCTCGTCGAAGATCGTCAGTGGCGGATTCTTGAGCAGGGTGCGCGCGATCGCGACGCGCTGCTTCTCGCCGCCCGAAAGCTTCAGCCCGCGCTCGCCGACCTCGGTGTCATAGCCTTTGGGGAGCGATTCGATGAAATGGCCGATCGCCGCGCCATGCGCCGCGCGCTCGATCTGCTCCTGCGTGGCGCCCTCGCGGCCATAGCCGATATTATAGCCGATGGTGTCGTTGAACAGCACCGTATCCTGCGGCACGATGCCCAGCACCGCGCGCAGCGAGGCTTGCGTTACCTTCGATATGTCCTGCCCGCCGATCAGGATCTGCCCGGCTTGAGGATCGTAGAAGCGGAACAGCAGCCGCGCGATCGTCGACTTGCCCGCGCCCGAGGGGCCGACCAAAGCCAGTGTCTGCCCCGGTTCGACCCGGAAGCTCAATTTGTGCAAAATCTGCCGGTCGGGGTCGTATCCGAAATCGACTTCGCGGAACTCGACCGAGGGCTGGCGGATGTCGAGCGCAGGGGCACCCGGCACATCGACGATCTCGGCGGGCGTGTCGATCAGGTCGAACATCGCGGCCATGTCGACCAGACCCTGGCGGATCGTGCGATAGACCATGCCGAGCAGATCGAGCGGGCGGAACAGCTGCATCAGCAGGGTGTTGACCAGCACCAGATCGCCGACGGTGAACTGGCCCCGGCTCCACCCCCAGATGGTATAGACCATAGCGCCTGCCATCATCAGGTTGGTGATCAGCGACTGGCCGATATTGAGCAGCGCCAGCGAGTTTTCGGACTTCACCGCCGCATTGGCATAGGTGCGCGCGGCATCGCCATAGCGCTTCGCCTCGCGCGCCTCGGCGGTGAAATATTTGACCGTCTCGTAATTGAGCAGCGAATCGACCGCGCGCGCGAGCTGCTTGCCGTCCAGCGTGTTCATCGCCTCGCGCAGATGGTTGCGCCAGTCGGTGATCTTGCGGGTGAAGACGATATAGATCGCGACCATCGCCACCGTCGCCAGCACCAGTCCGACGCCGAAATTGATCCAGAAGATCACCAGCACCGCGACCAGTTCGAGAACCGTCGGTGCAATGTTGAACAGCAGGAAATAGAGCATCACGTCGATGCTCTTGGTGCCGCGCTCGATCACCTTGGTGACCTCGCCGGTGCGGCGCGCGAGGTGGAAGCGGAGCGACAGCCGGTGCAGCTGGACGAAGACATTCTCGGCCAGCGTCCGCGTCGCCTCCTGGCCGACGCGTTCGAACACCACGTTGCGCAGGTTATCGAACAGCACCGATCCCAGCCGCGCCGCGCCATAGGCGATCACCGCGACGATCGCCGCCATCGCCATGCTCGTGCCGTCGATCGTCATCCGGTCGACCGCCGCCTTGTACGCAAAGGGCATCGACAGCACCGCCGCCTTGCCGAGCAGCACCATCAGCATCGCGCCGCAGATGCGCAGCTTCAGCTCGGGCCGATCGTCGGGCCACAGATAGGGCAGGAAGCGTCCCAGCGTCTCGCGCATGGCGGGTGGGGGCGTTCGGGGCGCGGGGGATGGGGTTTGCGGCGGCATGCTCTGCCATCGATAGGGGCGATGGGGTGCGGTTCCAAGCCCTTGCCGAGAAAAAGCATCCGCGGCGATGCGGCCCCGTGTTACCCGTAAAATGCAAGTTTTTCAGTACTTCCAGCTATTTTCATGTCACGTCCGATTGCAATGTTACATTTCGGACTATATCCTCATGCGAGCAGGGACGGACAAGATAAGGGTTCCGGGCGCTTCATCCGTAGCTATCGAATACAGACCAGCCCCGAAGGGATGATACGCAGGTGAGTGCGCAACCCGAACGCAGCGCATTGCAGAACGAACTCGCCCTGGTGATGCGCTCGCCGGAGTTCGTCCGCTCGCCCGTGTTGCGCCGGCTGCTCGAGTATCTCGTCGAGCAGACGCTGGCGGGCAATGGCGAAAGGCTGAAGGCCTATCAGATCGCGGTCGACGGGCTCGGCCGCGACGACAGTTTCGATCCGCAGAGCGACAGCTATCCGCGTGTGCAGGTCGGGCGGCTGCGCAAGATGCTCGAACTGCATTATGCCGGCCTGTCCGCGCAGGAGGCTGCGGGGCGGCATCGCATCGTGATTCCGGTCGGGCGCTACAATGTCGAGCTGGCTCCGATGGCCGCGCCGCTGGCGGGAGCCGGCGCTGCGCCGCCGGTGACGCCCGAGGCCGGAGCATCCGCGCCCGCGACAGCCGCCGATATCGCGGCATCGGATTCTGCCGCGCCGCATTCGCTGGCGCCCGAAGGTCCGGATCGGGGCTGGATACTGCGAGCCGCGCTGGTGCTGCTGCTGCTTGGCGGTCTCTATCTGATCTGGCTGTTCGCGCGGCCCGAAACCGCCAGCGAAGAGGCTGCGCGGCGCGACATGCGCGGCCAGATCGCGCATGTCACGATTCTGACCGAGCCGGCCCAGGGCAATGACGAGCTCAACACCGCCGCGCAGATCGCCGAAATGCACCTGCAGCGCTTCGAGATGCTCGCGGTGACCAGCGCGACGCACCAGGATGTCAGCGAGACCGATCTCGCGCGCGCCTATCTGCTGATCGTGCGCGGCAGCGGCACCGGTCCTGAAAGCACGAACGCCCCGATCTTTCTCACGCTGCGCCACAAGGCCAGCGGCACGACCCTGTGGTCGTACGAGGTGAACCATGATGGTACCCACATCGCCGCGCCCGATGTCGAGCAGGCCATCGGAGCGGGCATTTCCGAAGTAGCCCGGTCGGGCGGGGTCGTCATCCAGCACCAGCGCAAGCTGCTCGGCGGCGACATGTCCCCCGGTTATCCCTGCCTGATCGCCTATGACAGCTTCCGCCAGAGCCGAAATCCCGCCGAGCGACCGGCGGTGAGCAAATGCCTCGAAGCGTCGGCGAAGCTCTATCCCAACGAATCGCTGGTGCTGCAGGCGCAATCGTTCCTCGAGCTGTCGCGGCCGCACGGCAAGAGCCTCGTGCCGCTGACCCCGACCCCGCGGGGTCGCGACCTGGCTGAAGCAGCATTGCGCAACAACGGTACGTCGGCGCTGGCGCAGATTGCGGTGGCGCGGTCGGCCTGGGCGCGGGGCAATTGTCCGCGCGCGATCGCCTTTTCGCGGCGCGCGATCGAGACCAATCCGCTCGAGCCCGACACCTTGGGTCTGGCAGGCAGCTTCCTGATGTCGTGCGGCGACTATGCCGGAGCCGAGCCGGTGCTCGAACGCGCGAGCGCGATGAACGAGCAGCCGGGCGGCTATCAGATCGGATCGCTGGTGATCACGCGGGTGATCAACGGCAAGCGCGCCGAGGCGCTGCAACTCGCGCTCAGCGCCGAACGGCCCGAGCTCGAGGCGCAGCCCAATTTCCTGCTCGCGCGTGCGCTGGCGCTGGCCGCCAATGGTCGTGTCGCAGAAGGGCAGGCCGACTGGCGCGCGCTCGAGAAGCTCGTGGGGGCGCCTGCAGGCGCTGCCGCCTCCGACGTGCTGGCGCGGTTCACGATCTCGCCGTTCTTCGCGCGCCGCATGCAGGTCGAGGCCGAAGCGACCGGACTGGTCACCAAGGCGGGCTGACCGCCTCGCCATCGCCACACTGCCGATCCTGATTAATGGGAAATTTTCCCAACAGTCAGCATCCGTTCATGTCGAGCGAGCCTGTCAAATAAGCTATCACGCTGTAATTGCTGCCCTTTTTCGGTTTGGCACGGCCTGTGCAGTGTACCTGGCATCTCCGGACGAACGGTTCGGAACCACCAGATACAAACGAAAGGACACCATCATGCCCCTCTTCGCGAACGCCCAGAGCCAGATCGCCGCCGTCGCCCTCGCGATCCTGACCTCCAGCCTGTTCATCGCCGCCAGCGTCGCCCCCGGCGTCGTCGCCTGATCGGCAGCCTGCACCTCAAACCGAAATCGAAAGGACCTTCCCCATGAACATTCTCGCCACCGCTCTCGCCACCATCTGCTCGGTCATCCTCATCGCCACCAGCGTCGGCCCCGGCATGATCGTCTGATCCCCACCGCCTTCAACAGGAAACCACCACAATGAACGTCATCGCTACCGCTCTCGCCGCCATCTCGTCGGTCGTCCTGGTCGCCGCCAGCGTCCTGCCCGGCGTCATCGTCTGATCGCCTGCACACTCCCTCCTCAAGGAAACGCCAACATGTCGCTCCAGCTTTCCAGCCAGATCGGTGCCGCAGCGCTCGCGACCCTGACCTCAGCGCTGTTCCTCGCCGCGAGCATCGGCCCCGGCGCGATCATCTGATCCTCAGGCGATCCGATCAGGCGGTCATCGCGGCCGCGAGCGCCCGGCCCGAGGCCCAGGCGCTTTCGATCCGGGGTCCGATCAGCCAGTCGCCGCTGACCCCCAGCCTCGAAGCCCCATCCCACAGCATCGTCCGACCCGCCGCGCCCGACAGCGCGTAGCGCCAGCGATGTGCCTGCACGACCAGCGCTTCGGGCAGCGCCGCCCCGGTCGCGCTGGCGAGTTCGGTCAGCAGCGCCGCGATCACGCGCTCGGGCTCGTCCTCGAGATGCGCCGCCGACCAGGCAGGCGATCCCTGCACCACCCAGCTTTCGGGCCCCGCCCGCCCCGGCTTGGCACTGTTGCGCGCGGCCCAGCCGATCGCGCCCATGTCGCGCAGACAATCGGCGGCGAAATCGACCCGATCGGCAAAAGCTGCCATCACCGTCCAGCACGGCAGTGAGATCGTGGCCTCGGCCAGCGCGGCCCAATCGGGGGCGTGGGGCTCCAGCAACGGTGCGACCTGCTCCGCCGGGACCGCGACGACCGCCGCATCGAAGCTTTCGCTGCCCGATTCGTGCTCGAACCGCCATAGCGCGCCCTCGCGCCCGATCACCTCGATCCGGCAGTTCCAGCGGACATCGTGCCCCGCTGCCTCGGCCTTGATGATCGCGTTCATTCCGGGCGCGCCGACCCAGGCCTCGTCACCCGCGGCGGGCCAGCGCGCCGCGATGCCTTCGCCCTCCCAGCGCGCGACCGTCTCGGCAAAACCGGCGTCGCGCACGGTGAAATATTGCGCGCCATGGTCGAAAAACGCCATGCCCAGCGCGGTTTCGGTACGCCGGGTCGACATGCGCCCACCCGGGCCGCGCGCCTTGTCGAACACTACGACCGCGTGCCCCGCCTCTGCCAGCCCGCGCGCCGCGGTCAGCCCGGCCAGCCCGGCGCCGATGATCCCGATCCTCATATGTCAGCGCCTCAGCAGGAACACCGCATGTTCGGCGAGCAGATTGGCCATGCCGCGCGATGTGGGCTTGCCGCCCGAAAGGAACCATTGCCCGTCGCAGGTCCAGCCGCGCGCCGCGATCAGGTCGCGGAAATCCTCGATGGTGACATGGTGGATATTGGGCGTGTCGTACCAGCTTTCGGGCAGCAGCCGGGTGACCGGCATCCTCCCCCGCGTCGCCAGCGAGAGGCGGATGCGCCAGTGCGCGAAATTGGGGAAGCTGACGAACGCCTGCCGGCCGATCCGCAGCAGCTCCTCGAGCACCAGATGCGGCGCGCGCGTGGTCTGCAGCGTCTGGCTGAGGATCGCGTAATCGACGCTGTCGGACGGATAGTCGGCCAGGTCGGTATCGGCATCGCCCTGGATCACCGATAGCCCGCGCGCCACCGCCGCGCTCACATTGGCGGGGTCGAGCTCGAGCCCGCGCGCGCGCACCTGCGCCTTGTCGCGCAGCGCCGCCATCAATGCGCCGTCGCCGCAGCCGATATCGAGCACGCGCGCGCCGGGCGTCACGTTCTCGGCGATGATCTGGAGGTCGGGACGCAATCCGGTCACGCGTTCGCCCCGGCGCGCAGGAAGCCATCGACGATCCGGTTCATCTCGGGGCATTCGAGCAGGAACGCATCATGGCCGAAGGGCGAGGACAGCTCGACAAAGCTCACCTCGGCCCCTGCGGCATTGAGCGCGTGCACGATGCGGCGCGATTCCGCGGTGGGATAGAGCCAGTCGGTGTCGAAGCTGATCAGGCAGAAGCGCGTCTTCGTGCCCATGAACGCCTTGGCCAGCACCCCATCAAAGGGCTCGGCGAGGTCGAAATAGTCCATCGCGCGCGTGATGTAGAGATAGCTGTTGGCATCGAACCGGTCGACGAAACTGATGCCCTGATGGCGCAGATAACTCTGGATCTGGAAATCGGCATCGAAGCCGAAGCTGCTGCCGCTGCAATCCCGGCCGCTCTTGTCCTGCAACCGGCGACCAAATTTCTCGGTCAGCCCGGCTTCGGACAGATAGGTGATGTGCGCGGCCATGCGCGCCACCGCCAGGCCCGATGCGGGCACGTCGCCATCGGCATAATAGGCGCCCTTGCGCCAGCGCGGATCGGCCATGATCGCCTGGCGGCCGACCTCGTGAAACGCAATGTTCTGCGCCGAATGCCGCGCGGTCGAGGCAATGACGAGCGCGGCGCGGACGCGATCGGGATAGAGCACCGGCCAGCTGATCGCCTGCATGCCGCCCATCGAGCCGCCGATGACGGCGGAGAGCACCGGAATGCCGAGATAATCGAGCAGCAGCGCCTGCGCGCGCACCATGTCGGCGATCGACAGGACGGGAAAGTCCATGCCCCAGGGCTCGCCAGTGGCGGGATTGACCGTGGCGGGGCCCGACGACCCCATGCAGCTGCCGATGACATTGGCGCAGATGATGAAATCGCGCGATGGATCGACCGGCTTGCCTGGCCCCACCAGCCGCTGCCACCAGCCGGGCTTGCCGGTGATCGGATGCGTCGAGGCGACATACTGGTCGCCGGTGAGCGCGTGGCAGATCAGGATCGCATTGCTCTTGTCGGCATTGAGCGTGCCATAGGTCTCGTACGCGATCTGCACCGGGGCGAGGGAGGCGCCGCAATCGAGCGGCAGCGGCCCCAGCAGCGTGATCCGCCGGTCAAGGCCGAAACGTTCGTCGGAAAGGGGGGCAGATGCGCTCGCCATGGGCGGCGGGCTTGGCGACAAGCCGTGCGGCTGTCAATGGGGCGCGCATATCCTTCGGTTCATCGCGCGCCGGCGCACAGCGGAACCGGCGTCAGAACAACCCCTCGATCTCGCCCCGGTCGTCGAGCCGGATCGCCTCGGCGGCGGGCACGCGCGGCAGGCCGGGCATGGTCATGATCTCGCCGCAGATCGCGACGACAAAGCCCGCGCCCGCGCTCAGCCGTACCTCGCGCACCGGCAGGATATGGCCGGTCGGCGCGCCGAGCAGCGTGGGGTCGGCGGAGAAGCTGTACTGCGTCTTGGCCATGCAGACCGGCAGATGGCCGTATCCCGCCTCTTCCCATCGTGCCAGCTGCGACAGCACGGCGGGTGTGGCGGACACGCCCTCGGCGCGGTAGATGCGGTTTGCCACCGTCTCGATCTTGGCGATCAGCGGCAGCGCATTGTCATAGAGCGGCCGGAACCGCGCCTCGCCGCTCGCCGCGATCCGCGCAACCGCCTGCGCCAGGCTTTCCGCGCCCGCGCCGCCATGGGCCCAGTGGCGGCACAGATGCGCTTCGCAGCCCTGCGCCTCGGCGATCTCGCGCAGAACCGCGATCTCGGCCTCGCTGTCGCTGTGGAAATGGTTGATCGCCACGACCACGGGCACGCCGAACTGGCGCACATTCTCGATATGGCGAATGAGGTTGACGCTGCCGCGCCGCACCGCCTCGACATCCTCCCGGCCAAGCTCGGCCTTGGCGACGCCACCGTTCATCTTGAGCGCGCGCACCGTCGCCACGATCACCGCGGCGGCCGGGTCGAGCCCCGCCTGGCGGCACTTGATGTCGAAGAATTTCTCTGCGCCCAGGTCCGCGCCGAAGCCCGCCTCGGTCACCACGAAATCGCCCAGCGCCAGCGCGGCGCGCGTCGCGATCACCGAATTGCAGCCATGCGCGATATTGGCGAACGGACCGCCGTGCAGCAGCGCCGGGCTGCCCTCGAGCGTCTGCACCAGATTGGGCTTGATCGCCTGGGCGAGCAGCACCGCCATCGCCCCCGCCGCCTTGAGGTCGCTCGCGGTGACCGGCTGTCGCTGCCGGGTATAGCCGATGACGATGCGTCCGAGCCGCTCTTCCAGATCGTCGAGATCGCGCGCGAGGCACAGGATCGCCATCACTTCCGAGGCGACGGTGATGTCGAAGCCGCTTTCGCGCGGGAAGCCGTTGCCGACCCCGCCGACCGACTGGACGATGGCGCGCAGCGCGCGATCGTTGATGTCGAGCACCCGCCGCCAGACGACGCGGCGCACGTCGATGTCGAGCGCATTGCCCCAGTGGATATGATTGTCGATCATTGCCGCGAGCAGATTGTGCGCCGAGGTGATCGCGTGGAAATCGCCCGTGAAGTGCAGGTTGATATCTTCCATCGGCCCGACCTGCGCATAGCCGCCGCCGGTCGCGCCGCCCTTGGTGCCGAAACAGGGGCCGAGCGAGGGTTCGCGCAGCGCGAGCACCGCCTTGTGGCCGATCCGGTTCAATGCATCGGCCAGCCCCACCGAGGTCGTGGTCTTGCCCTCGCCTGCGGGCGTGGGATTGATCGCGGTGACCAGAATGAGCCGGCCCTTGGGTTCCGCCCCATCGAGCCCCGCCGCCCTGAGATCGATCTTGGCCTTGTAATGGCCATAAGGCTCGACCGCCGTTTCGGCGAGCCCGAGCTTTGCGGCAATGGCGGAAATGCGCTGCAAGCTGGCGGCGCGCGAAATCTGGATATCGGTGAGCATCGGGCCTCTGGAAACGAGCGTTAGCCGGTGGTGGTAGCGGTCACGCCCGTTCAGGCAAGCGCCGATGATCAGCGGACGATGATTTCCACCCGGCGGTTGCCGCCATTCTCGGTCTCGTCGGGGGTGGGGAAACGCAGTTCGGTCTCGCCGCGGCCCGTCGTGGTGATGACATCGGGCGGAAAGCCCAGCTGAACCAGCCGCCCCTTGATCTCGTCGGCGCGCTTCTGCGACAGGGTGAGGTTGTACTCGGCCTTGCCGACGGTATCGGTATAGCCGATGATCTCGATCTCCGCGCCGGGCCGTGCCTTGAAATGCCGGTCGAGCGCGTCGATCATGCCCTCGGACCCCGGCGCGAGGTCGGTGGTGTCGGGCACGAAATACATGATGAAGCGCGCCGGCGGCGGCGGCAGGTCGTTGATCAGGCTGCGCTCGTCGGGCTTGAGGCCATTCTCGCCGACACCCCTGGGGCGCGGCGCGCAGCCGGCCAGCTTGGTGCGGGTGAACGATCCGGCGATGGTCGACCCCTCGGGATTGCCGCAGTTCTCGTCGATCACCGCGAGCGCGCCTTCGCTCGAACCGTCCTCGTTATCGAGCAGCAGCAGCGATGGGCCAGCGCAGCCCGCAAGCGCGAGCGGCAGCAGCGCGATGATCGGGCCCCCCCGGCGCATCATTCGGGCACGTTGATGATGAAGCGGGTGCCGCGCACGCCGAGCAGCGAGGTCGGGGTGCGCACCTTCATCGCGTCGCGGCGCGACTTGGCGATCTGGCCCGAAACGACGCCCAGCGATCCGCGCTCGACCCGGGTTTCGAAGGCGCCGGAGCGGCTGGTGCGATCGAAATCGAACTTGTCGACCGCGATGCGGCTGTTGGGTCCGACCGAAAAGCGGGTGTTGTCGGCAAAGGAGACCGCGATCTGCCCGCCCTTGCCGGTCACCAGCACGTCGCCGGGCAGCAGCGAGGTGCCCACCGCGGCGTTGATCCGCGCGCCCTTGCGCTCGATCGAGGCGGTCCCGGCGCTTTTCTTGACGCGGCCGATATCGGCCCAGGCCGGTTGCGCGGTCATGGCCAGCAGCGAAAATGTAACAAGCAGTGCGCATTTCATATTATGCATCCCCTCTTGCCCGCATGCATGGCATAACCTGCCGCATGACTGCGCGCAATTTCAAACCGTTTCGCTGCGATCTGGATGCCAATGGTCCCGAATCGGTACATCGCGCCGTCATCCTCGCACAGGACTTTGCCGCCGAACATAGCCTGGGCCCGGTCGAGAGCGCAAAGCTTGCCGTGCTGGTCGAGGAGGCCGTGACCAATGTTTACGAGCATGGCGTGGTGGAGGGCGATCTGTCCGGCTGGCTCGCGATCGAGCGCGACCCCGCAGGGGTGTGCATCCTGCTCGCCGACAATGGGCGCCCGTTCGATCCGCGTGCTGTCGACGAGATCGACATGCCCAATATGGACCGTGGCGGCGGCGCGGGCCTTGCGATGATCCGTGCCTGGGCCGAAATCGCCGATTACCGCCGCGAGGACGGCTTCAACCTGCTCGAGCTGGTGCTGCTCGGCTGAGCGCCGGGGGCAGGGTTCAGGTCTCGGCCACCAGCGGGTTGATCGCGCCCTTGAGCTGGCTGCGCTGGTCGATCATCCTCGCCAGCTCGCCCTCGCCGGTGCGCAGCCGGGTGGGCGTGGTGCCCGCGAACAGCTTGAGCTCGCGGATCATGTGCGACTGGTCGTAGAACGCGTCGCGCAGATAATCGGCCTCGTCGGGCTCGGCATCGATCAGCGAGCGCGCCGCGCGCAGCGCGCGATATTTGCGCGACAGATATTTCGGCGGCATGCCGTAGAGCTGCTTCACCCGGCGGGTGAGCTGGCGTTCGGACAGGTTGCTCTGCGCGTGCAGATCGGTCACCATCGGCGACACGCTGGAGGCGAGCCAGGCATCGACCATGCGGGTGAAGGCGACCATCTCGGGCGAGGCGTTGTCGACAAAGCCCTGGACGATCTCGTCGGCGGCGGCGCACATCTGCGGCAGCGAATCGAGCGTGCGCAGCAAGGCCATGCGTTCGTGGATTCGCGGAAACACCGTCTCAGCGGGCACGACCTTGTCGACGAAATCGGCGGCGCTCGCCTGGGTCAGCGCACCCCATCCGGCAGCGGTGATGCCCATGCCGAACATGTGGAACGGCCCCTCGATCTCGAATCGCACGGCCGCCGTGGTGGGGCCGACGAGCACTGCGCCGGTGCAGACGGTCGAGCTGCCGTCGGGCATGTGCAGGGTCACTCGGCCACAGGTGGCCAGCCGCAGCTGCGCGATGGCCGCGCGCTCACCGTCCACCACGAGCGGCTCGGGACAATCGAACCGGTAATAGACCGAAACGAACTCGCGCAGCGATTCGCCGGGAAGCGCATATTGGAGATGTGGCATTGGCGACCCCATTGACCCGTTCGACAGGCGCGGCGTTTGCGCCGTCTCCTCTCGCCGGTTTTATCTTCTGTCGACCCGTGCCGGGGTATAGCTCCATTCCGGACCAAAAAAAGGCGACCCCGCAAAAAACGGGATCGCCTTTAGGAAAAGAACTCTCGGCGTCGCCGCCTTGAGCCCTTCGGGTCGCAAGGCGGGGTATAGTCGAAGGCGCGTCAGGGCGATTGGACAGATTCGACATCCTGAAAAAACGTGTAAATTCGTACACCTGTCCGGAAACGCCGCGATGCCGGGGTTTTTCAGCCGCCCGCCTTGATCCAGGCATCGACCTGCTCTTCCAGCACCGTCAGCGGCACCGGCCCGCTCCTCAGCACCGCGTCGTGGAACCGGGCATAGCTGAATTTCGCGCCCAGCTGCTTTTGTGCCTTGTCGCGCAATTCCATGATCTTGAGCTTGCCGATCATGTACGCGGTCGCCTGGCCGGGATAGACGACATAGCGCTCGATCGCCTTGGAGATGTCGCCCGGAGGGTTCGGGGTGTTGTCGGTGAGATACTGGATCGCCTGCTCGCGGCTCCAGCGCTTGTGGTGGATGCCGGTATCGACCACCAGACGGCAGGCGCGCCACAATTCCATGCCCAGCCGCCCGAAGTCCGAATAGGGGTCTTCGTAAAAGCCCATGTCCTTGCCGAGCTCTTCCGAATACAGCCCCCAGCCTTCGGTATAGGCGGTCACCCCGCCAAAGCGCCGGAAGGGCGGCAAGTCGCCGAGTTCCGTCTGCACGGCGCGCTGCAGGTGATGGCCGGGCAGGCCTTCGTGATAGGCCAGCGCCTCGAGCTCGGTCGACGCCATGTCCTTGAGATTGTAGAGGTTCACATAATAGGTGCCGGGGCGCGAGCCATCGGGCGCGGGGCTCTGGTAGAAGGCCTTGCCCGCCGATTTCTCACGGAAGGCCTCGACCGCCTTCACCGTGAGCGGGGCCTTGGGCAGCGTCGCGAAATAGTCGGGCAGTTTCGCCTGCATCGCCTTCAGCTTGGTATCGACCGTGGCGAGATAGTCCTCGCGCGTCTTGAAATAGAAGCGGTCGTCGGTGCGGACAAAGGCGAAGAATTCCTGCAGGCTGCCCTTGAAGCCGACCTTGTCCATGATCTTGCGCATCTCGCCATGGATGCGCGCGACATTGTCGAGGCCGATCTGGTGGATCTGGTCGGCACTGAGGTCGGTCGTGGTGTAATTGGCGAGCAATTGGGTGTAATAGGCCGCACCGTCCTTCAGCCGCCAGATGCCGTCCTCGGTCGGCGCGATCGCCTGCTGCCGCTCCATTTCGGCGATCAGCCGCCGATAGGCGGGCTGGACGCTGGTGGTGAGCGCCTGGCGTCCAGCATCGATCAGCGCGGCCTTTTCGGGCGCGGCGATGGCGAGCGCCTCGACCTTCTTGGTGAGGTCGGCGAGCAGGGTGGAGGGGGCACCGTCATCGAACGGCGCGCCCTTGATGACGTTGCGCGCATCGTCGAGCACGAAAGGGTAAACCCATTGGGGCGGCATCACGCCCGCATCCGCGCGCGATCTCGCTTCGGCGATCAGCGCATCCATCTGCGGGCCCATGCCCTGCAGCCGCGCGACATAGGCCTCGGCGTCCGCCTTGCTCTTGACGCTGTGGATGTTGATGAGAAATGCGGGCATCTGGCTCTGCGCGCCGTTCATCTGGTCGAAGATATACTCGTTGTTGCGATAGGGATACGCGCGCGCCGCGCGCTCGGCCTGATATTCGAATAGCCGATAGCTCAGCCGGTCGCCGGGCGAGAGCTTCGACGGGTCGAACCGCGTCTTCATCGTCGTGAGCGCCTTCTGGCCGCGCTCGAACGCGGCGGTTTCGGCGGCGTCGGACGGATCGTTCCACTTGCCGTAATCGCCGTCGCGAATGCCGCGATAGGCCTTGCCCTGCGGCGAGTTCGCCAGATTCTCCGCATCGACCTGATCGAAGAACGCCTTGAGTTCGGCATTTTGCGCTTCGGCCGTGGCGGCGGCGCTCTGGGCAAGGGCGGCAGGGCTCAGGCCAAGCGGACTGGCCGCAAGAAAAAGGGCAAGGGCGATCGGGCGCAGGGTCATGAAGCGGTTTTCCGTTATTTCGTGAAGGGTTAATGGCGAAGCTATCGACCCTTGCCGCAAACGTAAACCGTCTCGCCGCCGCTTGACCATCGGCCCGTCGCAAAGCCATAGGGCGGAATGCTGTTCTCCCTCGCCCGGCCCGCCCTTTTCCTGCTCGATGGCGAGGATGCCCATCGGCTGACCATTGCCGGACTGCGCCTGATGCCCGCCTCCGCGCCGCCTCGGTCCGACCCGGTGCTGGCGATGCGCGTCGCCGGGATCGATTTCCCGACGCCGGTGGGGCTCGCGCCCGGCTTCGACAAGAATGCCGAAGCGCCGCACGCGATGTTCGGCTTCGGCTTCGGTTTTGTCGAGATCGGCACGGTGACCCCGCTGCCCCAGGCGGGCAATCCGCGCCCCAGGCTGTTCCGCCTTGCCGAGGACAGGGCGGTGATCAACCGCATGGGGTTCAACAATGATGGCGCGGACGCCGTGGTCGCGCGGCTCAAGGCCGGGCAGCGGCGCAGCGGTATCATCGGCGTCAATATCGGCGCGAACAAGGATTCGGCCGATCGCATCGCCGATTATGCGGTGATGACGCGGACCATGGCGCCGCTCGCGCGCTATCTGACGGTCAACATTTCGTCGCCCAACACGCCGGGGCTGCGCGCGCTACAGGACGCGGGTGCGCTTGCCGCGCTGCTCGATGCGGTGATCGAGGCGCGCGGGACGAACACCTGCCCGGTGTTCCTCAAGCTCGCGCCCGATCTGGAGCCAGCGGATATCGACGACATCACCCGCATCGCGATCGACAAGCGGCTCGACGCGCTGATCGTGTCGAACACCACGATCTCGCGCCCCGCGTTGCGCTCTCGCCATGCGGGCGAGGCGGGCGGGCTTTCGGGTGCGCCGTTGCGCGATCTGGCCCAACAGCGGCTCCGCGACTTCCGGTCGGCCAGCGGCGGTGCGATCCCGCTGATCGGGGTCGGCGGGATCGCGAGCGCCGAGGATGCCTATGCCCGCATCCGCGCCGGTGCCTCGCTGGTGCAGCTCTATTCGGCGCTGGTCTATGAAGGGCCGGGCCTGGCGGCGCGGATCAATCGCGGGCTGAAGACGCTGCTCCAGCGCGATGGCTTTGCGACGCTGGCCGAGGCGGTCGGAACCGGCTGAGCGTTTTTGTTGGTTCACGCGAAGCCGCGAAGCCGCGAAGGGTCTTCCCCGTCAGGTCTCCGGCAAAAGCCGGCACCCATGAGTCGACGGATCACAACTTGCTTTCTGGATTCCGGCTTTCGCCGGAAGACGAAAATCCTTCGCGTCCTGGCGTCTTCGCGTGAAACTTATCCGATCTGGCCGAATTGATCGACCTTCTCGATCAACGCCGCGCAAAACTCTCATTGGCGATATCAATTGCGAATAGTTATCAATAACCTTGTCCGCCCGACAGGAGCTTTGCCATGCGCCGCGATCTTGCCAAGACCCTGAGCTATCTCGCGGTGCACCTCACCGTGGGCTTTTCGGTCGCCTATGCGTTCACCGGATCGATCGAGATCGCGAGCGGTCTCGCGATCATCGAGCCGATGATCAACGCGGTCGCGTTCTTCTTCCACGAAAAGCTCTGGACGCCAGGGACGCCTGCGAAAGCACGGGTGGCTGGGCTGACCCAAGCCTTGCCGCCCCCAAACCCGGCGCTATAACGCGGGCATGAGCTTCATTCCCCGCACGTTCGTGGCCGCCGCAGCGCTGGCCCTGTCCTCGCTCTCGATCGCCTGTCACGCGCAGAGCGCGCCGCCGGCCGAGACCTCGGCCACCGCGCCGCTGGGCAAGGGCGTGGTCTCCTCGGCCGATCCGCGTGCGACCGCGGCGGGGCAGGAGATGCTGCGCAAGGGCGGGTCTGCTGCGGATGCGGCGATGGCGATGATGCTCGCGCTGACCGTCGTTGAACCGCAAAGCTCCGGAATCGGCGGCGGCGGGCTGATGCTGCACCATGATGCGGCGACCGGCACGCTTGCGACCATCGACGGGCGCGAAATGGCCCCGGCCTCTGCGAGCGAGCAGCTGCTGCTCGGTGCCGACGGCAAGCCGCTGCCCTTTATCGAGGCCTTCCAGGGTGGGCGCAGCGTCGGCGTGCCCGGCAATATCCGGCTGATGGCGCTGGCCCACCAGAAATGGGGCAAGCTGCCCTGGGCCGATCTGTTCGGCCCGGCGATCCGGCTGGCGGACGAAGGCTTTGTCGTCAACGACGCGCTGGCCCGGGCTCTCGCCCGGCTCGCGCCGATCTGGGCGCGCTTCCCCGATGCGCGCGCGATCTACTGGAACGCGACCGGCCCCAAGAAGGTCGGCGACCGGGTGACCAACCCCGCGCTCGCCGAGCTGCTGCGCGCGGTGGCCAAGGGTGGCCCCGATACCTTCTATACCGGCAAGCACGGCCAGGCGCTCGCCGATGCGGTGAGCAAGGCCAGCGTCAACCCGGTGCCGATGACCATGGCCGACCTTGCCGCCTACAAGGCCAAGGAGCGCCCGCCGGTCTGCTCGCGCTATCGCGGCTACAAGATTTGCGGCATGGGCCCGCCCTCGTCGGGCGCGACCACGGTGCAGCAGATCCTGGGCATGCTCGAGCCGCACGATATCGGCGCGCTGGGACCGGACAATGCCAAGACCTGGCATCTGATCGGCGAGGCGATGCAGCTCGCCTATGCCGATCGCGAGAGCTATCTGGGCGATGCCGATTTCGTCTCGGTGCCGGTCAACGGCCTGCTCGACCCCGCCTATGTCAAGTCGCGCGCGGCGCTGATCGATCCCGACAAGGCACTGAACCGGTACGAGGCGGGCACCCCGCCGGGCGCCGAGCCGCGCACCGCCGCGCTGTCGAGCGAGGTGGCCGGCACCACGCATTTCGTCGCGGTCGATGGCGCGGGCAATATCGTCAGCATGACCTCGACGGTCGAGGGCCCGTTCGGCAGCCAGCTGATCGCCAATGGCTATTTCCTCAACAACGAACTGACCGATTTCACCTTCGCGCCCGAGAAGAACGGCAGGAAGGTCGCCAACCGGGTGCAGCCGGGCAAGCGCCCGCTGTCCTCGATGTCGCCGCATATCGTCTATGATGCTGAGGACCGTCCCGTCCTCGCGGTCGGCTCGGCGGGGGGCAAGCGCATCATCATGCACGTCACCAAGGCATTGATCGGCGTGATCGATTTCAAGCTTCCCGCAGGCGAGGCGCTGGCCTTGCCCAATATCTATTTCGGCAACGGATCGCTGATCGTCGAGGGCAAGACGCCATTGGGCGGCATGAACGAGGCGCTCGCCGCCTATGGTCAACCCGTCGTGGTCGACGAGCTCGGATCGAAGCTCAATGCTGCGCAGTTCAACGGCAAGGGCTGGACCGGCTATGCCGATCCGCGCAGCCCGGGCATCGCGCTCGCCGAGTAAGCGCCGGTTCTGTCGGGCCATTTTCGGGGCGGCGCTTTCGACCAAGGCGGCGCGGGCTTCGACCAGCACAAGGGTGCGGGGAAGACAGAGCGGTCATCGCAGGTTAAGAATGCCGCCGATGACCTTGCCCATAACCCGCCAAGCCCGTCCCCGTGTCGACCAGCAGGTGGCCCTGCTCTCGATCCTGGGATTCTGGCTGTTCTACATGATCATCGTCACGCTGCGCGCGGCGGTGCTCGATTTTCCCGCGCAGGAAGAGCTCGTGGTGCGCCGCGTCGCGGTCACGTTGTTCGGCGTGCTGGTCAACGTCGCGATGTATTTCGCCCTGCGCTGGTTCGAGGACAAGCCGCTCACCCCCCGGATCGTCGCGGCGGTGGTCGGCGCCGTCCCGGCGGCACTCGCGATCTCGACGTTCAACTATTTCGCGTTCAACGTCTATGACCCGATGAGCGTGTTCCAGGACAACGAGCTGACCGAGAAGATCGTGACGCTCGACCCGTTGGCCAACGTGCTCGAATTCGCCATTTCCAGCTATTATTTCCTGATGTCCTGGGCGATGCTCTATCTCGCGCTCAGCTATGCCGCCGAGGTGCGCACCGCCGAGCGCAAGGCGGCGCGTTTCGCTCAGGCGGCGCAGCAGGCGGAGCTGCGCTCGCTACGCTATCAGGTCAACCCGCACTTCCTGTTCAACACGTTGAATTCGCTCTCGACACTGGTGCTGCGCAACCGGCCCGACGAGGCCGAATCGATGATCATGAACCTCTCGACCTTCTATCGCACCAGCCTGACCGGCGATCCGCTCGACGATGTCCGGCTGGAGGACGAGGTTCAGCTGCAGCAGCTCTATCTCGCGATCGAGGAGGTGCGCTTTCCCGATCGCCTGCGGATCGAGATCGACGTGCCCGACGCGCTGATGGATTGCTGCGTGCCCGGGCTGATCCTGCAGCCGCTGGTCGAGAACGCGATCAAATATGGTGTCGCCCGCGCCACGCGCCCGGTCACCATCCGCATCGGCGCGCGCGAGGCCGATGGCATGCTGCACCTGACGGTCAGCGACGATGGCGATGTCATCCCGACCGATTCGGACAAGGGCAGCGGCATCGGGCTCGCCAATGTTCGCGACCGGCTCGACGCACGCTATGGCAGCGCCGGGCGGATCGAATGGCATGTCCCGTTTGAAGGAGGCTTTGTGGTGGAATTGACCTTGCCGGCGGTGCGCCATGACTGTTGAGAGCGACGCCGCCCCGCTACGGACCATGATCGTCGACGACGAGCCGCTCGCGGTCGAACGCTTGCAGCTGCTGTGCGCGCGGCTGCCGCGGATCAGCCTGGTCGGCACCGCGAGCGACGGCGAATCCGCGCTGCGCCTCGCCGAACAATTGAAGCCCGAGCTGGTGTTTCTCGACATCAACATGCCGCGCCTCGATGGCATGGGCGTCGCCCGCGCGCTCGGCAAGACCGGGCAGTCGCCCGCGATCATCTTCGTCACCGCCTATCAGGCGTTCGCGGTCGAAGCGTTCGATCTTGCCGCGATCGACTATCTGCTGAAACCCGTCGCCACCGACCGGCTCGAGCGTGCCGTTGCGCGCGTGCTCGAACGGCGCAGCGCGGTGCTAGCCAACCCGCCTGTCACCCCGCCCGCGCAGGGCGACTGGGTGCGCGAATTCTGGGTGCCGCACCGCTCGGAACTCAAGCGCATCGACGCCGACCTGATCGAGCGCATCGACGCCGAGCGCGATTACATGCGGCTGCATGTCGGCACGCGCAGCTATCTGATGCACGAGACGATCAAGACGCTCGAGGAACGGCTCGACCCGGCGCGCTTCGTCCGCCTCCACCGCTCGCACATCGTGCGCAACGATTATATCACCAGCCTGCGCCACAATGGCGGCGGCGTCTGGTTCGCGTGCCTGGCGGATGGCAGCGAGCTGAGGGTGGGGCGGACCTATCTGGCGCGGGTCAAGGAGATGGCGGGGCGCTGAGCAATGTTGCTCTCTCCCCCTCTGGGGGAGAGATACGAAGGCTTGGCAGCAAAGCTGCCTAGCCGAAGTTGAGAGGGGCTTTCGGTTGCTCCACCGTCGCGAA
>AYSC01000034.1 GCA_000503195.1 Blastomonas sp. CACIA14H2 | reverse complement strand
ACTCCCGCTTCCTCTCTTGCGACTATCGCAAAAGCGGGATTGCCGCGCTCCCTGGAACGACGGTTATTTGAAGACCGCCTTTGTCACCGCAAAGCCGACCAGCGCCGACGATCCGGTGAGGAACGTGCCCCAGATAATGTCGAGCACGGTGATCTTCGTATGCCAGGTGGCGAGTGTCGCCTGGTTGGTGAGATCATAGGTCATGTAACAGAAGAAGCCGAGCAGCGCGCCCTTGACCAGCGCGGTCTGCCAGCGGCCATCGGCGAGCGCGGGCACGACCGCAAAGATCTGGATGCCGGCGATGTACAGCACATAGAATGTTACCGCAGGGGCCAGCCGGAACGAGGGCGCGAGCAGATCGCCGAGCAGCGGCTGGTAGAGCCGGGGGGCCATGGTCTTCAGCCAGACGCTGTCGATCAGCGCGAAGGCGAGCCCGGTGAACAGATAGGCGGCGGCATAGCGGAGCATGAGCAGGGCTTTCGGGCGGATGGATTTGCCGGACGATGCGATCAGTCGCCAACGCGCGTCAAGCGGGTGCGGTTGCGGGTGAGCCATTCGCTCTTGTCGTCGTCGAGAAAATCGACCTGCTTCAGCGTCTCGACCTTGTCGCCATCGCGCACGGTGGTGAGGCGGAGTGTCGCCGGACGGTTGTCGTCCGTGGCTCTCGTCTCCTCGACCATCGTCCAGTGCATGGCATCGCGCGAGGCCGGATCGATGCGCACCGCATAGGTCATCACCTCGACGCTGCGCCCCTTGCGGAACGTGGCGACCGCGACCGTCGAGGCCTTTTCATCGAACAGCTCGCCCGTCGTGATGCGGACATTGCCGACCTTGGGGCCATCGTCGAAATCGGAGATGCGCAGCATCGTCGCGCCATCGCCCTGATCGATGATGCGCGTCTTGACCGGAATGCCGAACCAGCGATTGGCCGAATAATCGAGATAGCCCAGCTCGCCTTCCCACGACCCTGCGAGGCTGGCGCGGGCGGCGGCGGCATCGGGGGCGGAAGAGGACGCTGGCTGGGCACTTGCCGCAGAAACGGGAACAAGGCTGAGCGCCAGCAAGGCATATCGGAACATCATGGCCCCCTGTGGTGTGATACTGGGCCAGCTACGCGACCATCGCCCGCGCGGATGCGCCGCTCAGTCCATCGGCTTGGGTTGCCACAATTCGATCTTGCGGCCTTCGGGGTCCATGATGTGCGCGAACAGGCCGTTGGCCTCGGCGGGGAAGGTCTTGACCGGCTCCACGCCTTCGGCCGCGCAGCGCACCAGCACCGCATCGAGATCGTCGACCATCAGGTTGAACATGAATTCCTTGGTCGACGGCGCGAAATATTCGCTGCTCTCGGCAAAGGGCGAAAACACCGTGCCTGCGCCGGGGTGATTCGCGGCGTCCTGGGGCAGGAAGACGAGCCCGCCCCATTCGTCGAAGCTGAGACCCAGCACGCGCGCATACCAGGCGCGCAATCCTTCGGGGTCGGGTGTTTTGAAGAACAGTCCACCCAGACCGATGATCTTGCCCATATGCCCCTCCGTCGCGCGAGTCGCCGCAGAGACTATCATGAAGTAAAGCGGGCGACCAAAAGGAAACCCGCCGATGTTGCCACCGGCGGGGTAACCTTTTTCCTCCCCAGGAAAACTTTATCGGCCAAACATTCTTATAACGCAGTACCGATCACCATGAACCGTTCGCTCAAGAGAACTGGTTCATCGTGTTGTTGACGCCGCCTGCCTTCAGCGCCGCCTCGCCAGCGAAATATTCCTTGTGAGCATCGCCGATGTCGCTTCCAGACATGTTCTGGTGCTTCACGCATGCGATTCCCTGACGGATCTCCTGCCGCTGGACGCCGAGTACATAACCCAGCATGCCCGCTTCTCCAAAATATTCCTTCGCGAGGTTGTCGGTCGACAGCGCGGCGGTGTGATAGGTGGGCAGCGTGATCAGATGGTGGAAGATGCCCGCGCGGCGCGCGCCATCGGCCTGGAAGGTGCGGATGCGCTTGTCGGCGGCAATGCCGAGTTCTGTATCGTCATACTTGGCGTCCATCAGCTGGGCGCGGTCATATTCGGACACGTCCAGACCTTCGGCGACCATCGCGTCATAGACCTGCTGGCGGAAGTTGAGCGTCCAGTTGAACGAGGGCGAGTTGTTGTAGACCAGCTTAGCGTTGGGAACGACCTCGCGAATGCGGTCCATCATGCTCGCGATCTGCTCGACATGCGGCTTCTCGGTCTCGATCCACAGCAGGTCCGCGCCGTTCTGCAGCGAGGTGATGCTGTCGAGCACGCAGCGATCGGCGCCAGTGCCTTCGCGGAACTGGAACAGGTTGCTGGGCAGGCGCTTCGGGCGCAGCAGGCGGCCGTTGCGGTTGATGATGACATCGCCGTTGCGCGCAGTGGCGGGGTCGATCTCCTCGCAATCGAGGAAGCTGTTATACTGGTCGCCGATATCGCCCGGCTCATGGCTGACCGCGATCTGCTTGGTCAAGCCCGCGCCCAGCGAATCGGTGCGGGTGACGATGATGCCGTCCTCGACGCCGAGTTCCAGGAACGCATAGCGGCAGGCGCGGATCTTGGCGAGGAAGTCCTCGTGCGGCACGGTGACCTTGCCGTCCTGGTGGCCGCACTGCTTTTCGTCGGACACCTGGTTCTCGATCTGCAGCGCACAGGCGCCGGCCTCGATCATCTTCTTGGCGAGCAGATAGGTGGCTTCCGCATTGCCGAACCCGGCATCGATATCGGCGATGATCGGCACGACATGCGTCTGGAAGTTCTCGACCTGATCGAGCAGTTCCTTCTCCTTCGCGCTATCGCCGGCGGCGCGCGCCTTGTCGATGCCGCTGAACAGCAGGTCGAGCTCGCGCGCGTCGGCCTGGCGCAGGAAGGTGTACAGCTCCTCGATCAGCGCGGGAACGCTGGTCTTCTCGTGCATCGACTGGTCGGGCAGCGGACCGAATTCGCTGCGCAGCGCGGCGACCATCCAGCCCGAAAGGTACAGATACTTGCGCTTGGTGGTGCCGAAATGCTTCTTGATCGCGATCATCTTCTGCTGCGCGATGAAACCGTGCCAGCAGCCGAGCGACTGGGTGTATTGCGACGGATCGGCATCATAGGCTGCCATGTCCTCGCGCATGATCTTGGCGGTATAGCGCGCGATGTCGAGCCCGGTCCTGAACCGGTTCTGCAGCTGCATGCGCGCGACGGATTCCGGATTGATGCCGGTCCAGCGCCCCTCCTTGCTGGCAACGAGCTGTTCGTTGGCGCGGATCTGGTCGGTATAGGACATGGATAGCTTCCTCATTGCGAATCGTGGCGTGTCACATATTGACATCCCATGGCTGCAATTTACGCGATACACGGCCTATCTGGGCATTTTTTGCGCGGATATCTTGTGTTTTCGCCGCAGATGCGAACATAACGTATGTCAACTTGTAATGTTCTTTACATCGGCGCGTTAACCATATCGAAGGCGCCGCCGGTTAAGCCTCCGGACGCGACACGGCCACGCACCGTGTGTTGCGGGCCATGAACAGGTAGCAATGTCGAGCGCGGCTTCTCTCCCTTCCGTTACGGTACCACCTTCCATCGGGCTGTTCACCCGCAGGCCGCTGGCCATGGCCATGATCGGCATCCTCGTGTTGCTCGGCATTGTGTCGGCGCTGCAGTTCCAGACGCCTGCCAGCCTGGGCATGGCCAAGAAGCTGACCGATTATGACGCGTTCCATATTGCCGGCACGCTCGCGCTCGAAGGGCGACCCGCCGATGCCTATCGCATGCGCACCATGCTGGCCGCGCAGCGGGAACATGCCGGAACGCAATCGTTCATGCCCTGGACCTATCCTCCGCCATTCGGACTGGTGACCGCCGCCCTGGCCGCGCTGCCGATCGGCCTGGGTTTCCTGCTGTTCATGCTGGCGAGCCTCGGACTGTATCTGCATGTGTTGCGACGGATTGCCGGCCCCTATCTGCCCGGGGTGCTGATCGTCATCGCGCCGACGCTGGTGCTGCTGATGCGCACCGGTCAGAACGGCTTCCTGACCGGAGGGCTGATTGGCCTGTTCCTGCTGGCTTTCCTGAAGCGCAAGCCGATGGCCGGCTTGCCGCTGGGTCTGATGCTCATCAAGCCGCATATCGCGGTGGGCATTGCGCTGGTGACCCTGATGGAGCGGCGCTGGCAGACCGTCATCGTCGCCGCAGCGACCGTGCTGGCGCTGCTGCTGCTGTCCACCTGGATGCTCGGCCTGTCCGTCTGGCAAGGCTTTGCCGACGGCGTCGCCGAAGCCACGGTCTTCTTGCGGCTGGGCCTGTATCCGCTGTTCCGCATGACCTCGATCTATGCCTTTGCCTATCGCATGGGAGCGGGACCGGACTGGGCGCTGGCCCTTCACGGCATCGTCGCGCTCGCCGCGCTGGCGGCGTTCGTCCGCCTCTGGATACTCGGCACCGCACCCAACCGCCTGGCCGCCGCCATCTGCTGCGCATCGCTCTTCATCAGCCCCTATAATTACGATTACGATCTCACCCTGTTCGGGCTTGCCGTCGCCTTCGTGCTGCCCGAGATCCTGCAGCGCACCACGCCGCCGGAGCAGGCCGGACTGGTGGCGCTGTGCTGGATCGCCACCGGCTATGGACTTGCACTCGCGATCATATGGCCGGACTCGGTGCAGTCTTCGATCAGCGGCCTGCAGGCGAGCAACCGGATCTGGTCGCTGATGGCGCCGCTGCTCATCGTCACCATCGCGCTGGGTGCGCGCATATTGGCGCGCGCGCCGCTTGCCGCGCGCGAGGCTGGCCCGCAGCCGCAAGCCATCCGCGCGGCCTGACCATTCGACGGGCTTCTTGATCTGCTGCACCGCAGCATTATATCGGTCCGCGCGGTGTCCCCCCAATACGCTCTTGCCCCGGGCAGAGCCCCAGCCTGCATGGAACGTCCCCGATGATCGCCAGAACCCTTGCGAGCCTTGCCCTGTTTGCCAGCGCCAGCACCCCTGCGCTTGCCCAGGCCGTGGCCGATCAGCCGCCTGCGCCCGAAAGCACCAAGGCCGATGACAGCGCTCCCGCCAAGCCCGGTCCGACGCCCGAGCAGCTTCGCCTGCTCGCCACCGCGGCGGCGATGTCGCAATCGGTGTTCGCCAAGGATTTCTACATGACCGTGGGCCTGGGGGCCGGCATGGTGCCCAGCTATGAAGGCTCGGACCAGTATGTCTTCTTCCCCGCGCCGATCATCCAGGGAAGCTACAAGGGCTATAACTTTGCTGCGCGCGGTCCGGGCCTGTTCGTCGATCTGGTCAAGGACCCGGTGCTGCCCAAGGTCGAATATATCGCAGGGCCGATGTTCCGCGTCCGGCTGGAACGCAACAACCGCATCCGCGATGCGGTGGTCCAGCGGCTCGGCGACAAGCCGATAGCGCTCGAGCTCGGCGCATCGGGCGGCGTCAAGATCAACCGCATCTTCAACCGCTTCGACAGCGTGACCTTCTCCGCCGATGCGCTGTTCGACGTGACCGGCGTGCATTCGGGCGCGCTGATCACCCCGCAGGTCAGCTATAACCGGCTGCTCGGCACGCAGGGCGTGGTCAACATCTCCGCCTCGGCCGATTTCGTCGATGGCGATTATGCCGATACCTATTTCAGCGTCGATGCCGCGGGCAGCGCCGCATCGGGCCTGCCGCGCTTCCGCGCCGATGGCGGATTGAAGTCGATCGGCACCACCGCGCTGGTCGGGCTCGACCTGTCGGGCAATGCGCTCGATGGCGGCTGGGGCGTGTTCGCGCTGGGCAGCTATTCGCGGCTGCAGGGCGATTTCGCCGACAGCCCGATCGTGGCGATCCGCGGCGATGCCGACCAGTTCTTCGGCGGCGTCGGCGTGACCTACACGTTCTGATCAGCCAAACTGCAGGCCGACCACGCTGACCGGGAGGAGCTGTATGCGCCGGGCATTACAACGCGCGCTCACCGGGGTTGCAGCGCTGACCCTGGTCGGCACGTCCGGCTCTGCCCTGCCTGGCCCGGCCGGACCGGCCTCGTCGGTCGCAGCGCGGACGGCGCCGATCAGCCTGCACATCACCCGGGCCTCGGGCGACAGCATCCAGGCCGAATACCGGCTGGTCCGGCCGACCCGCGCGCTGCATTTCGCGCCCCAGCTCGATGGCTATCGTGCTCGGGACTGGAAGAGCCTGGCCGGTGAATTCCGCTGGGTGCGCGAGGGCGATGGCGAGCGGGTCGAGCGCACGGACGGCAAACCGTTCGCACGGCTGACCCTCGACATCCCGGTGCGCTACAGCGCGCTCGAAAAGTCCTATGCCCCCTTCTCCCCGTTCAGCGACGGCGGGGTGCTCGTCTATTCGGGGCACTTTCAGGCCTGCCCTGCGCTACCCTGCAAGGGGACCGAGCCGCTCGCGGTGACCATCGCGGCGGAAGGCGAAACGATCGGCGTCGGTGGCAGACGCAGCGCGAATACCGCCGCCTTTGTCAGCCGCGAGGAAGGGACCAACGTCTATATCGGCAGCGCCGTTCCGGTCGCCACCTCGGGCTTTGTCGCCATCGTCGATCCGGCACTGCAACCCGTGCTGCGCGATCATCTGCTGGAATCGCTGCCGCAATCGATGCGCGATTTCGCCGCCATCTATGGTCCGCTATCGATCGCGCCCGAGCTTTATGTCTCGCTCGATCCCAAGCCGCCATCGGGCACCAGCCTTTCCAGCCAGGGCGGGACGCTGCCCGGCCAGGTGTTCATCCACCTCTATGGCGACGGCTGGCGCAAGCCGCTCCGGTTGGGCGACGTGGTCTGGCTCGACTGGTTCTTCGCGCACGAAGCCGCGCATTTCTTCCAGCGCGCGGGGACAAATGACGTGATCGGCCCCGATTCGCAGGCGTGGATCCATGAGGGTGGCGCCGACGCGATGGCCGCGCTGGTCATGCGCGCCCGCGGAGAGACCGAACGCGGCTATGTCACCCGGCGCATCGCCGATGCGCGCAATCTCTGTGCTGCGGGGCTCGCCGAGGTTGCGCTGAGCGCCGCGTCGCGCGCGGGCAAATTCGATCTGCATTACCAGTGCGGCATGCTGATCGCGCTGGCGATCGATGCCGATATCCGGCGCGGATCGGGCGGTTTGAGGGGGTTGCACGACGTCAACCGCCGCTTCTTTGCCACCGTGCGCGCGGGCACGCCCTGGAACAGCCGCAGCTTTCTCGACGCCGCGCGCCGCACCGGCCTCAGCGCGCCGACGCTGGCGACGATCACCGCGATCACGGGCCAGAAGCTGGACGACCCCGCCCGGCAGATCGACACGATGCTGCGACAGGCGGGGATGGATCCAGCTGCGCCGTGACGCAGCTCAGTTGCCGCTGATCAGATCACCGAAGCTGCCGAGCGCGGAGCCTTCGCCCCGGTTCTGACCGCCCCGGCTTCCCGCCGCCGCGAGCATCCGCCCGGCCAAGCGCGAGAAGGGCAGCGACTGGATCCACACATGGCCCGGCCCGCGCAGCCGCGCGAAGAACAGGCCCTCGCCGCCGAACAGCGAGGTCTTGATTCCGCCCGCCGAGACCAGATCGAAATCGACATTGCCGGTGAACGCCGCGATGCAGCCGGTGTCGACATGCAGTTCCTCGCCGGCGCGCAATTCGCGCTCGACGATCGTGCCGCCCATCTGCGCGAACACCATGCCATCGCCCTCGAGCTTCTGCATGATGAAGCCCTCGCCGCCGAACAGCCCGGTGAGGATGCGCTTCTGGAAATGGATGCCGATCGACACGCCCTTGGCCGCAGCGAGGAAGCTGTCCTTCTGGCAGATCAGCCGGCCACCATAGCGCGTGAGGTCTATGGGCAGGATCGATCCCGGCACCGGCGCGCCGAAGGCGACGCGCGCCTTGCCCGATCCGGTATGCGTGAACACGGTGGTGAACAGGCTCTCGCCGGTAACCAGCCGCTTGCCTGCGCCGAGCAGCTTGCCCATGAAGCCGCCGCCCTGATCGTCGCTGCCATCGCCGAACACGGTGGTCATCTCGATCGAGGGGTCCTTCCAGACCATCGATCCGGCCTCGGCCACCGCGCTCTCGCCGGGGTCGAGCTCGATCTCGACGAATTGCAGTTCCTGGCCCTTGATCTCGTAATCTATCTCATGCGCGGGCATGTCCGTCTCCTGTTGATGCTCGATGGCCGCAAATCTAGCCGCCGCCTGTGACAGCAGCAATGCAGCCGGTCATAGACCGGACGAATGTTCAGGGTCGATCGCGCGCGCCATGGTGCCATGAGATGGGATCAGCTCGAGAAATAGACATACCAGGCGATGAGCAGGACCACGCGCGGCGCAAAGGAGGATCCGGTCAGCGCGGCGAGCGCCATCGCCGCCGCCGAAGCCGCCGCGCCCGTGGTCAGCGCGAGCAGCAGCGGCTCGCCCGATCCGCGCACGATGGCGGCGGGCAAGGCGAGCAGCAGCGACCATGCCAACCCCGTCACGACGAACGCCGCCCGGCGCAGCATCGGCGGGGTCGCCGTCGTTGCCGTGAGCTTGAGCAGCCCCCGCGCCTCGCAGCGCCCGGCATGCGCGCACAAGGCGAAGACGAGCAGCAGCAACGCGGCCGGGCTGCCGAAATGCCGGTAATCGCCCGAGAGACCCGCCAGCGCCGCCGCCGCCGCGAGCAGCAGGAACAGCCGCCCTGCGCCGATCAGCCGGAATTCGGCCAGCCCCAGCCCGAGCAGCGCCGAACGGGCCGGCGGTGCGGGCGGCGCATCGGCGCGCGCGGCCGGCGGCGGACCGGCGGAGAGCAGCTTCGCGATGCGGCCCTGGCCTGCCCGTTTGCGTCCCGAACGGTGCGGGCGATAGATCAGTCCCGCCACCAGCACCAGCGCCACCGCGATGCCGATCCAGGCCAGCCGCGCCGCGATATAGCCCGGCGCGTGCAGCCCGGCGGCAACGTCCAGGTCGATCCGCCCCGGCTTGAGGCTGGCCGGGTCCACCCCGCCGATCTGGACGTTCATCTCGCCCGCAGGCTCGGGCCCGGCCAGCGGGCGGACGAAGCCCGGATGGTCGAACAGATTGGCGGTGAACGACGAGGGCTGGTCTGCGGCCACGATCGGCATCGCGATCGACGCCACCCACAGGACAAAATAGGCAAGATCCCCCAAAGCTCCCCGCAGCCACGGCAGCGCATCGAACAGGATGCGCAGGGCCGCGAGCGCGATCAGCGGCGGCGCGGCGATCAGCCACAGCGGATAGGCGATCTGCCACGGGCTGTACGGCCCGCTCACCATCAGCCAGCCGAGGAACCAGCCCGCCCATGTCAGCGTGCCCAGCGTGCCGAGCAGCACCGCGGCATCGGCGGCGAAGCGCCCCAGCAGCATCGCGATACGCGGCGCGGCGGTCACCTCTTCCACCTGCCAGGGCTGGCGGCGGTTGGTATTGGCGCGCAGATAGATATAGCCGACCGGCAGCAGCAGCGTCGTTACCACGATGCCCAGCCACACGCCGAGCATCGCCGATGTCAGCACCGGCAGCTGGTCGGCGACCGCGATCGCCACGCCCCGCCCGCTTTCGTCCGAGATCATGAAGCGCGCGCCCACCGGCGCGATCAGCAGCAGCAACCAAAGCCCCCAGCTGCGCCGATAGCGCGTGAGGCTGGTGAGGAACGAGGAGCGCAGCACCGCGCCGGGTTGCACCGCCGGTTGCGCGCCCGGCATCATTGCGGTGCGACCTGGCCCTGGTCGACGCGCAGCACCTGCACCGCCTGGGGTGCGAGCGCATCGGCAAGGTGCGTGGTCATCACCACCACCGCCTCTGCTGCGCGCTCGACGATCAGCGCGCTGACCGAAGCGGCCGTCTCGCCATCGAGCTCCGCCGTCGGCTCATCGAGCGCGAGCAGTCGCGGCGCGCCGAGCATCGCCTGCGCAAACACCAGCCGCCGCCGCATGCCGCCGGAAAAGGTGGCGATGCGGTTGTTGATATCGGCATGCAGCCCGATCCGCTCGGTAATCGCACCGAACTGCAGGTCCGCTGCGCGGGCATCGAGCCCCTTCAGTGCCGCCATATGCAGCGCGAATTCGCGCGCGGTCAGGTCCTCGGGCAGATCGACCGCCTGCGGCGCATAGCCGAGCGTCGCCCGCAGAGCTTTGCGCGCCCCCGGCAGCGCGACCCCGTCCCAGGCGATCGTCCCCCCATTGGGCTTCTCCGCCGTGGCGAGCAGCCGGAGCAAGGTCGACTTCCCCGCCCCGCTCGGCCCGACGAGCAGCGTGAGGCCCGTGGGAAAGGTGACGGAAATGCCGTCAAGCACGCGCTTGCGGCCATAGGATCGGGAGATGTCGGCTAACGTGAGCATGGTGGTGTGTTATAACAGCAATACACATGGCGCAAGCCGATTTCGCTGGCCATGGCGCGCCGGGCGTCCTAATCTCCGCCCCATCCCCGGGGAGCCGAGCGGCTGAGAGGTGGGTTTGCGCCCCACGACCCGTTGAACCTGAACCGGCTGATACCGGCGGAGGGAGGGAGCGGCGTTGTTCATCCATGCGCCCGCATCCGCTCTCCCGCCGCACAAGGAGAGCAGAACCATGGCAGATTTTCCCGCCCGCACCGAGATCGGCGTGACCACCGGGCCCATTCGCGGCAGCCGCAAGATCCATGTCGCGACCAAATCGGGCAGCGGCATCCGCGTCGCGATGCGCGAGATCGATCTCGCCGGCGGCGAACCCAGCGTCCGTGTCTACGACACCTCGGGCCCCTATACCGACCCCGATGCGCATATCGACATTTCTGCGGGCCTGCCCGAGCTGCGCCGCGACTGGATCCTGGCGCGCGGCGATGTCGAGCATGTGCCGCAGCGTGAGGTCCGCCCCGAGGATAACGGTCGTCTCGGCCCCGACCGTTCGGGCGGCGTGCCTCCCTTCCCCAATGTCCGCAAGACCGTGCTGCGCGCCAAGCCCGGCATGAACGTCAGCCAGATGCATTATGCCCGGCGCGGGATCATCACGCCCGAGATGGAATATGTCGCCGAGCGCGAGAATCTGGGGCGCGAGCGGCTCAAGGAATATCGCCGCGACGGCAACAGCTTCGGCGCGTCGATCCCCGATTACGTGACGCCCGAATTCGTCCGCGATGAAGTGGCGCGGGGGCGCGCGATCATCCCCAGCAACATCAACCACCCGGAAACCGAGCCGATGGCGATCGGCCGCAATTTCCTGGTCAAGATCAACGCCAATATCGGCAACAGCGCGGTCGCTTCCGACGTCGCATCCGAAGTCGACAAGATGGTCTGGTCGATCCGCTGGGGTGCGGACACGGTGATGGACCTGTCGACCGGCCGCAACATCCATGACACGCGCGAATGGATCCTGCGCAACAGCCCCGTGCCGATCGGTACCGTTCCGATCTATCAGGCGCTCGAGAAGGTCGGCGGCATTGCCGAGGAACTGACCTGGGAAATCTTCCGCGACACGCTGATCGAGCAGGCCGAACAGGGCGTCGACTATTTCACCATCCATGCCGGGGTGCGCCTCGCCTATATTCCGATGGCGGCGAAACGCGTCACCGGCATCGTCTCGCGCGGCGGGTCGATCATGGCCAAATGGTGCCTGGCGCATCACAAGGAAAGCTTCCTCTACGAGCATTTCGACGAGATCACCGAGATCATGAAGGCGTACGACATCGCCTATTCGCTGGGCGATGGCCTGCGCCCCGGATCGATCGCCGACGCCAATGACGAGGCGCAGTTCAGCGAGCTCTACACGCTGGGCGAGCTGACCCATCGCGCGTGGAAGTCCGACGTGCAGGTGATGATCGAAGGGCCGGGCCATGTGCCGATGCACAAGATCAAGGAGAATATGGAAAAGCAGCTGGAAGTGTGCGGCGAAGCGCCCTTCTACACGCTTGGCCCGCTCACCACCGATATCGCGCCCGGCTATGACCACATCACCAGCGGCATCGGCGCAGCGCAGATCGGCTGGTACGGCACGGCGATGCTCTGCTATGTCACGCCCAAGGAGCATCTGGGCCTGCCCGATCGCGACGACGTCAAGGTCGGCGTGGTCACCTACAAGCTCGCCGCGCACGCCGCCGATCTTGCCAAGGGCCATCCGGCGGCGCAGGTGCGCGACGATGCGCTGAGCAAGGCGCGCTTCGAATTCCGCTGGCGCGACCAGTTCAACCTGTCGCTCGATCCCGACACCGCCGAGGAATTCCACGACCAGACCCTGCCCGCCGAAGGCGCGAAGACCGCGCATTTCTGCAGCATGTGCGGCCCCAAATTCTGCTCGATGCAGATCAGCCAGGAGGTCCGCGACTTTGCCACCAAGCAGAACCAGGGGGTGGAAGGCTTCATCGCGACGGGCCCCAGCGGCGCGGAGACGGCAGCGGCGAGCCGCGAGGCCGCGCTCAAGGGCATGGCGGAGATGAGCAAGCTGTACGAGGACATGGGCCGCGAGCTGTATCTCGGGGCCGGGGGCAGGGAGCATGATTAAGCCTGTCAGCGCCGCGCTGATGGCCACCGCTCTGCTGGCCATCCCGCTCGCCAGCTGCAGTTCGGAGCCCGCCGCCGACCAGAATGATCGGGCGGCGGACACCGCAGCTACCCCCCAGCCACGGGCGGACGAGGGGTCGGAACGCTCAACGCCTCCTGCCGACAATGCGAAGACGCTGACGCTGGAGGGCTATGGCGGCCTGAAGATCGGCGAGCCCGTGCCCGCCGGTTCGGACTGGGCCGCGCGCGGTGCGCAGGTTTCCGACGCGTGCCTCACGATCACATCGCCCGGATGGCCGGGCGCGTATGCGATCGTCGAGGAGAATCGGGTTCGGCGGATCACTGTCGATGACGAATCGAGCGCAAGGCTGATCGAAGGCATCGGCCCCGGATCGACCGAAGCGCAGGTGCGCGCTGCCTTCCCCACGTTCCGCGCCAGCCCGCACAAATATGTCGACGCCCCCGCGAAATACCTGACCCAGCCCGGCAGCGACGCGCGGCTCCGCTTCGAGATCGACGCGGACGGCAAGGTCAGTTTCGTCCATATCGGCATGATGCCGACGCTCGAATATGTCGAGGGCTGCGCCTAACAGAATAGCTGCCGCGCATCAGGCTGTGCGACTGCAAGGCGGGGACGCCGCGTGGCCGCCAGACTGGCCCCCGGCCAACCGAATCTCGCGCTTTGATCGCGGGTGCAAGTATGAGACAATCCCTGCCCAGGGGGTGGTCTCATGAAGAAATCGACTCGTGCGCTCGTCGGGCTGGTGGTGCTCGAACTCGTCATCCTGGTCGGGGCCTGGTGGCTGGTGTCGCAGGTGCAGTCGGGCGCAATGCAGGCGCCTGACCCTGGTGCCGCGATCACGCAGATCACCCAGACCGCGGGCGGCGCGATGGGCATCATCGCGGTGGTGCTCGTGCTTGCCTTCGTCCATCACCGGCGCAAGGGCAATTGACGCGGACACATCCGCAGCGCAGCGGCACCAGGCCGGTGCGCGCCGCGCGCAGGATCAGCTCATCTTGTCGAACAGGATCGCGCCCCACACCGCAATGGTCAGCGCGCCGCCGGTAAAGGTGGCGATCACCGACTGGCGCAGGCAATGCGCCTGCGCGTCGATCGAGTGGATGAAGGCGGCGTACAGGCGGCGCTGCAGCTTGAGCACCTGATCCGGATCGGGGCTCGCGACCAGCCCTTCCTCCAGCCCCTCGGTCTCGAACTCCTCGCCGAGCAGCAGCGCACGCAGGCACAGGATGCTCGACCAGACCAGAGGCGCGAGCCCGACCAGGCTGAGCAGCGTCAGCACCGGCTGGGTCGGCGCATCGAGGCTGAGCGGCGCGCCGGGGCTGGCGGAAATCGGGTGCGTGCCGATGGTGGTCATCAGCGCGTTGAATGCCAGCAGCCCACCGATCCGGATCGAAAGGTCGAGATCGCGGTTTTCCAGATATTCGAGCGTCGCGATAAAGCCCGGATCGGGCGCTTCGCCCAGCATCGCCTGGAACGCGCGCAAACGGGATCGGAAGAACGGTCGCACCATGGCCAATTAGCTAACCGCAATTGTCGGGACGCGCCAGATGCCGATCGCCTTGCGGGGCGGCAGGCGCCATGCCCTTGCGGCCTCGGTCCGTTCATACCGCGATACGCCAGCGCCCGCGCAGAATGATCCATTACGGATGCGTTTGCGCTCCAATGGCTGCCCGCCCGGCCGGGCGCGCGCTATGCTCCAGCCTGCAGCACAGCCGCTGCAAGTGATGGCGGAGCTTTTGCCATGGCGCATGGAAGGTCGGTCCTGCTGCTCGTCCTGCTGGGATGGGCCATTGCGGCCTGCCCTGCGGCGCCGACTGCGGCCGCTGCCGCAGCCGCCGCAGCCGAGGCCAAGCCGATGGATTTTTCGCATGTCACCAGCCGCGCCAGGGCAGACGAGCTCGTCAAGCGCGGCGAGCTGGTGAAGATCTGGCTCTATCCCAAAAGGTTCGGCGGGCCGAACGACAGGTACAATATCGGCTATGTCCCCGCCGGCGCCGAAGTGGCGCTCAATTTCGCCTATGACCGGATCAGCGGGCTGATCGAGCTCAAGGCGGTCGATCGCATGACCGTCAAGCCCGAGTATCGCGGCAGGAGCAAGGTCCTGTCGGCGATCACCTATGTCTGCCACGGCGCGCCGGACAAGCCGCCGATCACGATCAGCATCGATATCTGGTGAGCGCCGACGGCAACGCCCGATCACCCCATCTTGCGCGGCGATTTGCGGCGGCGGCTGGCGTGGAGGATGTCTATCATCTCGTCGATCAACTCGCGGCCCTTGATCCCATCCTCGGTCTTGTCGTCCGGGTCCGCCTCGAAATGCGCGCGCATCCTGTCTGACATCTCGACCAGCCGGGCATAGGTTTCGTCACCGATCTGCCGGCGGACGACCTTCAGCCCCTCGTTCAACTCTTGAAAATTGGTGTCGATATCCTCCTCGAACGCCCAAGGCAGTCGGGATTTGAACTTTGGCGCCGACAGCATCATGGAACTGAGTTGGTCCGCGACATCGCCGACGCTTTGCGGGATATAGAGTTTATCGCTAGGCAGAACTGGCCTGGACATATGGTCCTCCCAAACCATCGGAGCTGGCTTAACTGGTACCGCGCGGAGCCGTACGCCTGAGGCTGGCCTCGATGATGTCGCTCATGTCCTCGATCAGGGTGCGGCCCATTTTGCATTCCCCGTTCTTGTCTTCAGGGTCAGCTTCGAAATGCGCCCGCATCTGCTGCGACATCGCCATGAGCTGGAGATATGTTTTCTCACCGATCTGGCGGCGAACTCGCTTCAAACCCTCATCGAGCCCAAAGAAAGTGATGTCGATCCCCTGTTCAGATGCCGGAAACGTATCTGATCTGAACTCCGGCGCATAGAGCATCATCCAGCCCAAAAAGTCATAAATGGAGTCCAAGTCTTTAGGGACATAATGGCTCTTTTTGTGATCACCGATTGCTGGCATCTTATTTTCCTGGCCTCTTAATAGCGTAGGTACTGCCTCGTCCGAGCCGTGTAGGGCGCACAATCACCGCAGAATCAGCTCCGAAGTCAGCACCGAAGAAGCCTCGAATCTGAGGTTTGGAAGGAAGTTTGCGCTCGGTGGTCATATCATAGGCCATGTTGCCAACTCTTACATCGGGGATACGATATGTTCGAACCGATCTGGATGTATCATATTCGCGACCAGCAACTCGCACCTGCTTGCCGGCCCCGTGTTCAATGCCATGCCGGGCAAACAGCCTTTTCATTTCAGCTTTGACAGAACGGTCAATGTAATTGCCAATCGCCTCGCTACGCGAAAGCGATGCTCGCAAGTGCCCAGACTCATATAGCTTGATGGCATTGTCGTAAGCCCGGTCAACACTTATTTGCATTCTTCTCAGCACTTCGACCTGCAACGGCCCCATATCGCCCAGCTTGTTATATCGTACCGCCGCGCGGTGCATCCTCAGATCCCGGATCTCGTTGATCTGCCCCTCCAACGTCGTCGAAGGGCCGAGGCTCTGGTAGCGGAAATCGGGATCCACCTGCTTGATCTGCGCGATCAGCTTCGTCACCTCGGCATCCGCCAGCTCGGTCGTTAGGCGGCGCGAAGGACCAGTGATGTCGAGCGCGTTGTCTGCCAAGGCTATTATCGAGCTACCCGGAGCGTTCCGCAGACCCGGAAATGCACGCTCCAGCGTCATGGGATCGTTCAGCGCTGGTCCGCGATTGCCGCCGATTCGCGCGCGCGGGTTGGGGCGATATTGCGCGAGAAGGAGCTTGGCCGGATTGGCTGAAACGCCGGGCTTCGGCGCATCCGAACCTCTTTGCGAAGACCGGGGCGAGGTGCCTGACCTTCGACCTCCCGGCGCAAAGGTGAACTGGCCGTTATCAGGGTCGTGATAGGGATTGAACTTGCGCTCTATGGCCGCGCGCCGGGGCTGGAGATCGATCCTCCTACTTGTCCTGAGATAGTGCTCGAACGCATGGGCGTGCAGTGATTTGCGCGCGATCGGAATGAGGCCGTTCTTCATGAATTGCTCCTTCTCTATCCTGAGAACAATTCAGAAACATCTCCTACATGTCAAAGAATATAACCTATTTGGCACATTTGCCACGAATTGAGGTACCAAATTTCACTGCCGCTTTGACGGAGCACTATGGCGATCGTGACGTGCAACGCCGCGCGCTCTTGCCGTCCACAGCACCTCAGGATAGGCAATAGTATACCAATGTGCAGGAGGCCGCTTTGCTCCATCGTTTCGTGCTTATCGCTGTCGCCATACTGATCCTGCCTGTCGCGGCTTGCGCGCAGGATGCGCCGCCGCCTGCGAGCGCCGATGCGCCGATGATTACAGGGGGGTGGAGCAAGGCGGAACTGACTCCCGAGATCGAGCAGATCGCGGTCTGGGCGTTCAACCAGATGGACGTACCCGGCGCGGAGCTGGCGGAGATCGAAAATATCAGCCAGCAGGTTGTGGCGGGCATGAACTATCGCATGGATCTGGTGTTCATGGACGGCAGCCGCTGGCGCGTTCAGGTCTATCGCAACCTTTCGGGCGAGCGCAGCCTCACCAGCGCCGAAGCGATCAAGCGCTGAGGCTCGAGCTCGGCATCGGCGCTTCAATCGCTGCCGCGTCGATCCGGGCAGATGGCGTCCGGCGCATCGCGATCACCGCCCAGCCGATCGCCGCGATCAGCATCGGTGCCATCAGCGCCGGCGGCGAGCTGGCCAGCGAATAGGCCCCCTCGTCCGGCAGAAAGGCGGTCACGATGCCATAGCCGGTCGCGGCCCAGAACAGCATGCACATCGCCAGTTGCTCCGGCCGGCCGGTGCGCTGCAACAGATCGGGAAGGATCAGCGCCAGCCCGACGCCCAGGATGGTCAAGTCATAATCATAGGCATAGGGGCTGACGAACAGCGTGGCCGCGCAGGCACAGGCGGCAAGAAGGCGTAGCGGCAGGCGGCGATACCAGGCGAAGCCGAGCAATCCCAGCGCCAGCAGCGCACTTGCCCCCTGAAGGGCGAAGGCCAGCGCAGGCCCGGCGCCCAGGCTGAGCGCGGTGGAATAGGGCGACGTCATGCGGAAAATGGGGTAGCGGCCCTGCGCCAGAAAGGTGCCCGAATCCCGTACGCTGTCGATGAACGCTGCCCAGATCGCCGGACCGAAGGCGATCGTCGAGACGGCCAGCGCGGCCGTCACCGTGGCGGAAGCAACCGCCACGGCCTGCCAGCGTCGCTCGGCCACCGTCAGCAGCGCCAGCCCGGCGGCGAGATGCGGCTTGATGATCATCAGCCCCAGCGGGATCCCCGCACCCGCCCTGTGCGCGGTCAGCGCGAGCAGGCACCAGCCAGTGAGCGCGCCGGTCAGAAATCCGTTCTGCCCGGTCAGCACCGTCAGCAGGATGACCGGTGCCATGGCCGCGACGACACCAGGCAAGTGCGCGCCGGCCATCCGGTGCAGAACCGCGACATAGAATGCCAGCGTCAGCCCGGTGAACAGCGCATAGGCGAGTCCGAGCGGCAAGGCCGCCAAAGCGGCGACGAACAGGGTGAACGGGGGCGGATAGGTCCAGGGCATGAACACCTTGACCCCGGTCGCGGCCTTCTGGGCACGCTCCATCCTTTCGGCGTCATAGCTGTCTGCCGCGCGTCCCTGCAGACTCAGCGTGCCTGCGACATGGAAGGCGTGAAAATCGACCACCGGGCGTTCTGCACCCGGCGCGGCCGTTCGCTGGTAGGTGACGGCCGCAAAGGCCAGCAGCATGGCCGCCAGGGTCAGCACGATCTTGAGCAGCCATGGGCGCGTGGCAAGGCTGGGTGCGGGGCCGTGGTGCATGGGTAGACGGCCCGGTTCGGTCTGGCGCATCGCTCGGTCCCCGCTGGATCGCTCGCGCAACCATGGCGCTGCAGGCCTGAGATTTGGTTAACGCTCGGTTTCCGTGCGGTACGGCAACGGAGCGGAGCCAACGCTCACAGATAATATTTGATCTTCACCCGCTGACTGGTGCCGCTGCCCTGCGCTACGAACACCACCTGCGAAAAGCGCGGTGGACCGAAGCTGAAGCTGGGGTTGCGCGAAAAGCCGATCCCTTCCTTGGGGATGCCGGCAAAGGTGTCGAGCTTGTTGTTGCCGTTCTCGTCGTGCACGATGGCAAGCGCATATTGGCCCGCGGGCAGGTTCTCGAACCGCGCGACGCCATCCCTGGCGCGTGCAGTCAGGCGATGCGCGTTCTTGTCCTTGTCGCAATCGGGAAAGCTCTGCTCGTTGGCGGTCAGGCACAGCTGCAACAGGCCCTTGGCCGAACGCAACTGGTCCACCGTGATCTCCACCGTGCTCAGCGGTGCGGCGCCAGGAAGCGTGGCCAGAGCCATGAAACCGATTGCGCAGGTTGCGAACAGCTTACCCATGTCTTTCTCCGGATCAGGCCGAGCGGGTGGCATCGCCCAGCGATGCACCCTCGCGCGGACGCGATTGTCTATCCTGAAAGGCCCCCAGCCCTTTGTCGGTCCCGCATAGCCGGTCCCAGAAGCGGAAATAAAGTCCATAATTGCAAGTATAGCGGGCGTGGTGCAGTTGATGATGGCTCGCGGTTATCAGCCCCTTGCCTAACCGCCCCTGAACCAGCCAGCGCGGAAACAGCTCCCAGCCCATATGATTGGTCACACCCATCAGCGTCATGATGAACAGGACAAGGCCCAGCATCGCGGCGTGAATGGGGATCAGGAAGACGAGCGCGGGGATGACGACCGCGCCGGTCAGCGCCTCGATCGGATGGAAGCTCATCGCCGCCCAGGCGGTCGGGGGGCGGCTGTCATGGTGCACGGCATGCGCGATGCGAAACCATTTGGGCACGTGCATCCAGCGGTGCGTCCAGTAGAACCAGGTGTCGTGCGCGAACAGATAGAGCAGCACCGAGACCGGCAGATACCAGAGCCCAAACGCATTCCAGTCGGTATAGATTTCGGTCCAGCCCCGGTTCTGCCAGCCCCAGGCGACGACGCCGGTGGGGATGCCATAGATCGCCGCGCTGTAGAGCGACCAGCGGATTTCCCGCCCGATCTGCGGCTTCAGCCCGGCATACAGGCCCGGGCGCACACGCTCGGTCAGCCAGGCGAACATCCCGCTGGTCAGCAGGTAGCGCACCCCGACGATTAGCGTCATCGCCAGCGCGGACAGCACGATATGCGAGGAACCCAGCATGCGCGTGGCATAGCGTGCTTCGGCTGCGCTGCAAAGCGCCCCTTCCGCCCTTCCATCGCGCGATGCCCTGCGCTAGGGCGGGGAGGACATGAAATCCCCGCGCAATATCTCCAGCAAGACACTCAAATGCGATGTCGCGATTCTCGGCGGCGGCCTGGCCGGCGGGCTGATCGCGCTCGCGCTGCGCCGCAAGCGGCCCGAGCTCGACGTGCTGCTGATCGAGGAAAGCGCCACACTGGGCGGAAACCATATCTGGTCGTTCTTCGGCCCGGATGTCGCGGGCGAGCATCGCTGGCTCGTCGCGCCGCTCGTCTGCCATGGCTGGCGCGGCTATGACGTGAAGTTCCCGGGGCACGAGCGCGGGCTGGAAGAGAGCTATTATTCGATCCTCTCGGACCGGTTCGACGCCTATCTGCGCGAGGCGATCCCGGCGCACAATATCGTCACCGGGGTGCGCGCGCTCGCCGCCAGCCAGACCAATGTCGTGCTGGAAAACGGCGCGCGGGTCGAGGCGGGCGGCGTCATCGACGCGCGCGGCGGCGGCAATGTGCGCCATCTGCGCTGCGGCTGGCAGAAGTTCATGGGGCAGATGCTGCACCTGTCCGAACCGCACGGGCTGACCCGCCCGATCGTGATGGACGCGACGGTCGAGCAGATGGACGGATACCGCTTCGTCTATTGCCTGCCGGTCAGCCCGATGGAGATCTTCGTCGAGGACACCTATTACAGCGACACCTCCGACCTCGACACCCAGGCGCTGGCGGCGCGGATCAGCGCCTATGCCGATGCCAAGGGCTGGCAGGTCGAGCGCGTCAGCCGCACCGAGACCGGCGCGCTGCCCGTGGTCTATGGCGGCGATTTCGGCGGATACTGGCAGTCGACGGGCGGCGATGTCGCCAAGGCAGGGACGCGCGCGGCCTTGTTCCATGGCCTGACCGGCTATTCGCTGCCCGATGCGGTGCGCCTCGCCGCGCATATCGCCGACATGCCCGACCTGTCGGGCGCCGCGCTCGCCGAGATGAGCCGCAAGACAAGCCTCGACCACTGGCAGGCCGATGGCTTCTACCGGATGCTGACCAAGATGCTGTTCAAGGCCGCCGGACCCGACGAACGCTACCGCGTGCTCGAACGCTTCTACACGCTGCCCGATGCACTGATCGCGCGCTTCTATGCCGGCAAGTCGACGATGATGGACAAGATGCGCGTGCTCGCCGGCCGCCCCCCCGTGCCGATCTGGCGCGCGATCCGCGGGCTGTTCAGCTAGGCGGGTGCGCCATCGAGCGCAGGCCTGCCCACCTCCGCTCAGCCTGGGCGAAGTCGCAGGCCCCGCGCCAAGGGCCACCCGAAAGCGTAACTCATCCCGCATGCCTGCGCAGGCATGCGCCGCTTGACCTGAGCGCATTTCCCGCAGCGCTTCCACCCCTCGACGCATCGCCGCCAATGGCATATTCTCCGCACTCGAATGCCGCCAAGAGCATGAACAACGGGTCGGTCAAGAATAACGACGGTGGGAGCGCGGCGTCTCGCGGCGGCGTCCTCACCGCCTGGGGAGGGATCCGGTGAAACAGTCGCTCGTCAACCTGCTGCCGCCCGCCACGCTGGCGGCGATTCTCGCCTTTTGGGGGCTTGCCCCCGCCGCATGGGTGGAAGCGCCATGGTCGCTGCCTGCGGTCGCGGTGGGCACGGTGGTGTTCGTGCAATGCCTCGAATTCGTGTTCGAGCGGCACGCCGGCTGGCGGATGAGCTGGCGCGAGTTTGCCACCGATCTGTTCTATTTCGGCTTCTTCTTCTTCGTGATCGGCTGGCTTTCGGACGCGCTGATCAACTCGCCGCTGCGCGAGCTGAAAGAGGCCTGGGGCATCGGCACGCCCTGGCTGGCCGAGTTGCCGTTTCTGGTGCAGGCGCTGATCGCGTTGTTCGTGTTCGAGCTCGGCCAGTACTGGATGCACCGCGCGATGCACAACTGGACGCCCCTGTGGCTGACGCATGCGCCGCACCATCACCTCACGCAGCTCAATGCGATGAAGGGCTATATCGGCAACCCGATCGAGCTGTTCCTGATCAGCATCGGGGTAATCGCGCTGCTCGATATCGACCTCGACGCGCTGTTCGCCAGCATCACCGTGGGCAGTGCAATCGCGATCTATGCGCATGCCAATGTCCGCGCCGACCCGCCGATCTGGTACGGCTTCTTCTTCACCACCATCCGCAACCATTCGCTGCACCACACCGCGACAAGCTATGAGGACACGCGCTGCAACTATGGCAATTCGGTCATCTTCTGGGACCGGCTGTTCGGCACCTACAAGGAAGGCGAGAGCGCGATCGTGGGGCAGGATGACCGCAAGCGGCTCTCCATTCGCGAACAGTGGCTCTTCCCACTGCGCCCGTGGCTCGAACGGCGACAGGCGGTCAGGGACTAGCTAGCCGATCGTCCCGATCACATCGCCGATCCTGTAGCTCTCGCCCTCTTCACCGGTGACGCGTAGGACGCCGCTGTCCTGCGCCTCGATCTCGGTGGTGCTCTTGTCGGTCTCGACGGTGTAGAGCACGTCGCCCTTTTCCACCGTCTCGCCATCGCCGAACATCCATTCGACCAGGGTGACCTCGGTGACGCTCATGCCGAGCTTGGGGATGCGGATTTCTGCCGGCATCAGCGCTTCCATTCCATCGTCGTGCGGATTGCGTCTGCAATCTCGTCCTTCTTGGGGATCCAGGCCTGTTCGAGCACGCTCGCCATCGGCACGGCAGAGAACGCGCCGCCGATGCGCTGGACCGGGGCCTTGAGCTCATTGAACAGACGCTCGTGCAGCCGCGAGGCGATCTCCGCGCCGGTGCCATAGGCGCGCACCGCCTCGTGCAGCACCACCGCGCGGCCGGTCTTGCGCACCGATGCGGTGACGGTCGCCTCGTCATAGGGCGCGATGGTGCGCAGGTCGATCACCTCGACCGATATGCCCTCGCCCGCCAGCGTTTCGGCGACCTCCAGCGCATCGAGCACGGTGCGACCATAGGTGATCAGCGAGACATCGCTGCCTTCGCGCGCGATCGCCGCCTGGCCCAGCGGCACGCGGTAATCGGTGCCGGGATCGTCGGACTTAAGGCCGTAGCACAGGATGTTCTCGATGAAGATCACCGGATCGTTGCACTCGATCGCGCTGCGCATCAGCCCCTTGGCATCGGCGGCGTTCGACGGCGTAACGATCTTGAGGCCGGGCACATGCGCGAACCAGGCTTCCAGCATGTCCGAATGCTGGCCGCCAAAGCCGACGCCGACGCCGGTGGTGGTGCGAATGACCAACGGCACGTTGGTCTGCCCGCCGGACATGAAGCGCAGCTTGGCGGCGTGGTTGACGATCTGGTCCATCGCCACGGTGACGAAGTTCATCAGCATGATCTCGGCAATCGGCCGCATGCCGGTGAGCGCCGCGCCGACGCACGCGCCCATGATCGCTTGCTCCGAAATCGGCGTCGCACGGATGCGGTGCTCGCCATATTTCTCGGTGAGCCCCGACGAGACCTTGAACACGCCGCCGCCCTGCTTGGCCGCGACATCCTCGCCGAGCAGGATGACCCCCTCGTCCGCCGCCATCGCCTCGTCGATCGCGGCGTTGAGCGCCTGGACCATGGTGATCTGCTTCGGCTTTTTCGCCCTGGGCGCCGCGGCCTCGAGTGCTTCGGCCTCGCTCATGCCGCGATCTCCTCTTCGAAAACATCCTTCAGGATTTCGTCCGCATCGGGGAACGGGCTGTTGAACGCAAACTCGACCGCCGCCTCAATCTCGGCTTCCAGTTTCGCGACGATCGCGTCGAGTTCGGCTTGCGTGAACTGGTGCTCGAGCATCAGCGCGTTAAGCTTGGGGAGCGGGTCCTCGGCCTTCATTTCCTCGATATGGTCGGGAGGCATGTACGAGAAATCCGCGCCGAAGAAATGGCCCATCATCCGGTAGCACATCGCCTCGATCAGCGTCGGCCCCTCGCCCGCGCGGGCGCGATCGACCGCCTCCCTCGCCGCCGCGTACATCGCAAGCGCGTCATTGCCGTCGACCTTCACGCCCTTCATCCCATAGGCGGCAGCGCGGGTGACGATCGAGTCCACCTTGGTATGGTCGGCAAAGGCGGTGTGCTCGCCATAGCGGTTGTTCTGGCACAGGAAGATGACCGGCAGCTTGTAGAGCTGCGCCATGTTCATCGCCTCGTGAAACGCGCCGATATTGGTCGCGCCGTCGCCGAAACAGGTGACAGTGACCTTGCCGTCCTTGCGGTTCTGGCTGGAAAGCGCGAGGCCGTTGGCGATCGGCAGGCCCGAGCCAACCACGCCGGTCGTCACCATCACCCCGGTCGCGGGATGGGTGATATGCATCGACCCGCCCTTGCCCTTGCAGGTCCCGGTGGCGCGGCCTGCGATCTCCGCGATCAGCAGGTCGAGCGGAACGCCCTTGGCAATCTGGTCATGCTGGCCGCGATAGGTGGTGACGAGATAATCGTCCTGGTTCAGCGCCGCCATCATCGCCGAGGTGACCAGCTCCTGCCCGCGCATCGTGTAATAGATGGTGGCGAGCTTGCCGCTCATCAGCAGCGAGCGCATCTTCTCGTCGAAGCGCGCGACCTTCATCGTGCGGGTATAGATGTCGAGCAGCGTGTCTCGGTCGAGGCTCATCACGCGATCCCCTTCTTGGCATCGAGGCTGGCCGCGGCGCTCGGCCGTGCGGCGACCCGTTCCGACCACGCAGCGAGATGGGCGAGGCCCTCGGGCAGCGGCTGGCCCACCTGTTTGCCGAATTCGGTGAGGCAATAGAGCAGGATGTCGGCGAGCGTGAAGCGATCCCCCGCCAGCCAGGTCTTGCCCGCGAGCAGCGCATCGAACGCGGCCAGGCCATCGCGCGCGCAGGCCTTAAGGCCATCGGCGGCCTCGGGCAGGCAGCGCATCCGGCTCTGGAACATCGGCAGACCCTCGGACCCGCGAAACGCCGTGGTCATCGGGCCGACCACGTCATAATCGAGCCGGCGGATCAGCATGCTGGTCACCGCGCGCTCTTCGGCCGTGCTGCCGATCAGTGCAGGGGTGGGGAACTTTTCCTCGATATAACCGCAGATCGCGGTGCTTTCCGACAGATAGGTGCCATCGTCCATCTCGAGCAGCGGCAGCTGGCCGAACGGGTTCTTGGCGACGAATTCGGGCTGGCGGTTCTCGCCCTTCATGATGTCGACAAAGGCGCGGTCGATGACCGCCCCTTTCTCTTCCAGGAACATCAGCACGACCCTTGGGTTGGGGCCGATCGATTGATAGAGCTTCATGAAAGAGCCTCTCGCTGCAAATCAGAACTGGACGCGCTGGGTGAAGCCGCCATCGATGACGATGTTCGCGCCGGTCATGTACGGGCAGGCGGGGCTGGCGACGAAGACGATCGCCTTGGCCACCTCTTCGGGCTCGCCGAACCGGCCCATCGGCATCTTCGCGAGCGTGCCCTCGTAGAGCGCGGGCACCACGCCCTTGATCATCTCCCAGTTGCCGCCGGGATAATAGATCGCGCCGGGCGAGATGCAGTTGACGCGGATGCTCTGCGCGGCGAGCGCCTGGCTGAGCTGCGATCCATAGGTGATCAGCGCGGCCTTGAGCGCGTTGAACGCCTGGGGCGCAACGAAGGTCTCGAGCGCGGCGGTCGAGGACATGAAGACGATCGATCCGCTGCCCGATTCGGTCAGCGCGGGGGTGAGCACCTCGACACCGTGCACCGCGTTCAGGATGTCCATGTCGAGGCAGCGCTGCCAGTCGCCGGTCGCACCCTGGCCCGAGGCGCTGGCGGTGTGGACGAAGATGTCGCAGCCGCCCAGCTTGTCCAGGCAATCGTTCAGCCAGCCCTTATAGCCTTCCGCATCGCCGGTGATGTCGATCGCGGTGCCGTGCACCTTGCCCGGGCCTGCGGCGTCGATTTCGCTGACCGCAGCCTCGACCTTGGCCGGATCGCGCGACAGGAACGCGACATCCGCGCCCTCGGCGGCGAAATGGCGCAGCGCGGCAAGACCCAGGCCGTGCCCGCCGCCATTCATGATGACCTTCTTGCCGGTCAGCCCCAGATCCATCGCCGCTCTCCTCGCCGGTTATGTCCTATTGCGGGGAGGCTATCGGAAAGCACCTGCGCGGGTAACCAGCAAAAGTGACAGCTTGAACGTGCGCCCGGCGCTTGCACCAGTTTACATCCATCCGCCGGATCGAATGCACCGCCCATCCGTTCCCTTGCCAAGCTGGACACGCCTGTCGCATGTCCATAACAAGCCATTCGAAGCCTTTGGGAAAGGGAGCGATCGCCATGGTCTGGGTCATCCGTCTGCTCGTCGCCGGATTTGCGCTGCTCTTCGTCATCATCGGCGCGCGCGCGCTGCTCGATCCGCAGACGATCATCGCGCAGTTCGAATTGGGCCGGCAGAATGCGACCGGCCTTTCGGCCATCCGCGCGGACATGGGCGCGTTCTTCATCGGCACCGGGCTCGCCGCTCTGGTCGGGCTGATGCCCGGCAAGCGCGAATGGCTGCTCGGCGCAGCGGCGATGGTAGCGCTCGCCCTGACCGGGCGCGTGATCGGCCTGACCAGCGATCCGCTCACCGCGAATATCGCGCAGTCGATGATCGTCGAGGCGATTTCGGTGGTGCTGCTCGTCGCCTCGTTCGCGATCCTGAACCCGCGTCGCCTCGCGCCGCAGCCGGCACCCTTGCCTGCGGACGAAAATTTCGCGGCCGACCCGCTCGATCCGCAAAGGGACGGTGACTTGGCTCGCCCGATTGGCTAACGGGAGGTCAGTTGATTCTGTCGCTGACCGGGGGTTTCGCGATCTTGGCCTGTCTCTCGTCGCCCGTATCCCGGCTGATGCACCCCCATCATGGCTGGCCCGACCATGGCTGAAAACGGCCTGATCGTCACCTGCCCCCCCGGTCCCGATGCCGCGCTGCACTGGTGGCGCGCCGACAACGGCCATATCGTGGCCCGCGGCCAGGATTTCACCCCGCCCTCGCAGACCGCGCGCGATGGCGACGCGCCGGTTGTCGCGCTCGTCCCCGCCGCCGATACCGTGATCCGCACGCTCGACATGGGCGACATGAGCGCCCCCCAGGCCGAGGCTGCCGCGCGCTATCGCGCTGCCGATCTCAGCATTGGCGGCGATGTGTTCGTCGCAGTGCGTGCGCTGGGCCGGGGGGAAGGCGATGGTGGGATGCGCGTGCTGTGCGCGACGATCGCGCGCGCGACGCTGGCCGATCATCTCGCTGAACTGGCGCTGCGCGGGCTCGATCCGGACGTCATCCTGCCAGTCGGGCTGCTGCTGCCCGCTGCCGACCAGCCGGTCAGCGCGACCTTCGGCGATCTGGGCGCGGAGCGGCTGGGCGATCTGGTTTTGCCGCCCGACGAGGCGCTGGGCGCGCTGCTGCTCGGGACGGCCGCCCCGGTATCGCTCGACGCCGATGCGCGCGATGCCGCGATGGTCGCCGCGCTGGCCGATCCGCCGCTGAACCTGCGCCAGGGCGAATTCGCGCGCCGCACGCCGCTGTTCGCGCTCGCGCCGGGCCAGGGGCGGACGCTCGCCTGGCTGTTCGGCGCGCTGCTGCTGGTCAGCCTCGCCATCCCGCTTCTCGAGATCGGCAAGAATTATCTCGGCGCAGATCTCGCCGAACGCCGCGCGCTCGCCAGCGCGCAGCGGCACGTTCCCGGCGCGACCGATGTCAGCCAGGCCGAGGCGCAGCTCGATGCGAAGCTCGCCGCGCGCGGTACGGGCAACAGCATCGTCAGCGTGCCGATGTCCGGGCTGCTCTCCGCGATGCAGCCGGTTCCCGGCGTCGTCATCCGCCAGGCCGACTACCGCCCCGGCGGCATTGTCGGCGCGATGATCGCGGCGCCGCGCGTCGAGGACCTCAATGCGGTGCTGATCGCGCTGCAGAACAACGGCTACAAGGTCACTGCCGCCAACCGCAGCGATGCGACCGGCCAGGCGGTGGCCGATATCACGGTGCTGGCGCCATGACCGAAGCGGCGAAGAACTGGTTCATCGCGCTGTCGCGCCGCGAGCAGATCCTGGTCGGCATCGCCGCGCTGCTGGCAGCGGGCGTGATCGGCTTTTTCGGCATCTACACCCCGCTCTACGGCATCGCGACCGATGCCAAGCGCAGCTTCTACGAGGCGACGATGCAGGCCGGGCGGATCGAGGCCAAGGCGCAGGCGCTCTCGCTGCCCGCTGACAAGCGCCCCGCCGAGGCGATCGCCGCACTCCACCTGCTGCTCGCCAGCGAGGCTGGCGAGCGCGGCTTCACGCTCGATGCCAACACACCGCAGGGCAATGACCGCGCCGAAATCGCGATCGGCTCGGCGCGCTCGACCGCGTTCCTCGCCTGGCTCGCCGATCTGGAACGGCGCGGCGTGGTTCCCGAGACGCTGGTGATCCGGCGGATGGACAATGGCACCGTCTCGGTCTCGGCGCGGTTGGTGAAGATCGGCGCATGAGCCGCAGCGCCAAGCGGGCGGTGCTGATCGCGCTGGCGCTGACCCTCGCGCTGATCGCGCTGCTGCCGCTGCGCATCGTCTTCGACATGGCGAACCTCGGCGCTCGCGGGGTGAGCGCGCGCGCGGTCGAAGGGACGATCTGGTCGGGCACGGTGCGCGACCTGAAGATCGGCAGGCTGAGCCTCGGCGATCTCGATGCGGGGCTTTCGCCTGCGGGCCTGTTCGGGGGCGAGCTGGTGCTCGCCATGACCCGTGCGGACGATGCGCCTGGCCAGCCGCCGCTCGCCTTCACACTTGCCAAGAGCGGCGAGAGCATCGCGATGCGCGACGCCGTGGGCGAGATCGCGACCGCAGACCTCTTTGCGCCGCTGCCGCTGCGCAGCGTCAGCCTGGACGGAGCGGACATCGCCTTTGCCGGACGCAGATGCGCCGCCGCCTCGGGCGCGGTGCGGGTGAATATCGAACAGAGCCTGTTCGGATTGACGCTGCAGCGCGGCCTCAGCGGCAATCTGCGCTGCCACGGCGCGGACCTGCTGGTGCCGCTGAAGGGCCAGTCGGGGCTCGAGCAGCTCGACATTCGCATCCGGGGCACTGGCCGCTATTCCGCCGATTTCCGCCTGGGCGGTCTCGCGGCGAGCGCCGGGCCCGCGCTGTCCGCGCTGGGTTTCCGGCAGCAGGGCGATGCGATGGCGATCCGGATCAACGGGCGGTTCTGAACGATGAGTGAGGTCGCAGGACCAGGCTCGACATCTCCCCTCCGGCTCGCGGGAGGGGTGCCCGCAGGGCGGGGTGGGCGCGAGCCGCAGGCAAGCCAGCAGCCGTCGTGCTCCCATCCCACCCCGGCCCGGCTTCGCCCGGCCTGCCCCTCCCGCAAGCGGGAGGGGAGACACATAGCCTCATAACAAGAACACCACAGGAGAGCCCGAAATGACCCTTGACCCCAGCACCCCCGTCCTCATCGGTGTCGGCCAGGCGGTCGATCATTGGGATGGCAGCGATGTCGCCGCCGCGCCCAGCCCGCAATCGCTGATGCAGCGCGCGGCCGACGCGGCGCTGGCCGATACGGGCGCCGCCGATGCGGTGCGCGCCGCGATCGATGTGGTCACCGTCGTGCGCCATTTCGCCGACAGCGCGCCGGGCATGGTGCCCGAAGGCACCGGCGGCTGCGACAAGCCGCCGCTCGGCCTTGCCAAGCGCCTCGGCATAAAGCCCGCCCGCGCGATCTATTCGATCGTCGGCGGCCAGAGCCCGCAATCGCTGGTCAACGAATTTGCCGCCGCGATCCATGCGGGCGAGGCGCGTTGCGTGCTGCTCTCGGGCTCCGAAGCGATCGCCGCCGCCAAGACCGCCGCACGCAAGGGCGTGGCGCTCGACTGGAACGAGGCGATCGACGGCGAGATGGAGGATCGCGGGCTCGGGCCGATGCTGCTCGACCGGCACGAGATCAAGAACGGCATCGGCGCACCGATCCTCACCTATCCTCTGTTCGAGAACGCGCTGCGCGCGCGGCTCGGCCGCAGCAAGGCCGAGCATATGGCCGAGATGTCCGCGCTCTGGGCCGGGTTCAGCGCGGTCGCCGCGAAGAACCCCTATGCGCAGTTCCCCAAGGCGATGAGCGCCGACTATCTCGCGACGCCTTCGGACGGCAATTATCCGGTCGCCGATCCCTATCTCAAATGGCATGTCGCGCAGGACGCGGTGAACCAGGGCGCTGCGGTGATCCTGGCCAGCGCCGGCCAGGCCGAGGCGATGGGCGTGCCGCGCGCGCGGTGGGTGTTCCTGCACGGCAGCGGCGAGGCGATGGACAAGCCGGTCAGCCTGCGCACCCACCTGTCGCGTTCGCGCGCCATTGAGGTGTCGCTCAAGGGCGCTCTGAAGAGCGCAGGCAAGACCCCTGCCGATATCGCGCATTACGACATCTACAGCTGCTTCCCGGTCGCGGTGCTGCTCGCCGCCGAAGCGCTCGGCGTCGATTGGCGCAGCACGCCGCTGACGCTCACCGGCGGGCTGCCCTTCTCGGGCGGCGCGGGCAACAACTACTCGATGCATGGCATCGCGGCGATGGTCGAGACGCTGCGCGCCGATCCGGGCAGCTTCGGGCTGGTGCTCGCCAATGGCGGCTTCCTGTCCAAGGAAGCGGTGGGTATCTACAGCACGACCGCACCCAAAAGCTGGTCGCCGGTCGACCACGGTCCGATGCAGGCCGAGGTCGACGCCCAGCCCTCGCCCGCACGGCTGGAGGAAGACGCGACCGGCACGATCGAGAGCTATACCATCGGCTATGCCAAGGGCGTGCCCGCGCGTGCCGTGGTGATCGCACGCACCGACAAGGGCCGCATTGTCGCGCGCCCAGATGATGCCGACAAGCCGGGCCAGCTCGCCGCGCTGGCCGATCCGGCGCGCGACCCGATCGGGCGCACGGTCACCATCCAGCACACGGACGGCGTCAACGGCTTCACGGTGGCGGCATGAGCCGCCCCGCCCGCCCCGGGCGCGCGCAGTTCCGCGCCTTCACGCAGATCAGCACGCGCTGGTCGGACAATGACATTTACGGCCATACCAACAATTCGGTCTATTATTTCTGGTTCGACACGGCGGTGAACGAATATCTGATCAAGGCTGGCGCGCTCGACATTCACGGTGGAGCGGTGATCGGCCTTGTGGTCGAGACCGGCTGCGCCTATTTCGCCCCCACCGCCTTTCCCGACCTGATCCATGCCGGGGTCCGGGTCGATCATATCGGCACCAGCTCGGTGCGCTATGCGGTGGGGCTGTTCGCCAGCGACGAGGATGCCGCCGCCGCCGCAGGGCATTTCACTCATGTCTATGTCGACCGCGAGACGCGCCGTCCGGTGCCCCTGCCCGATGCCTTGCGCACCGCGCTCGAGGCGATCCGGACGTAATTCTCAGCCGACGAACGCGCGCTCGAGCACATAGGTGCCTGGCTTGGACTGGGCCCCTTCGACAAAGCCAAGCGATTCGAGCAGCGCGCCCGTCTCCTTGATCATCGCCATGCTGCCGCACAGCATCACGCGGTCGGTTTCCGGGTCGAGCGGATAGTCGCCCGCCTCGATCCGCGTGGTGATGCGGCGGTTCTCGTCGACCCAGGTCGGGCATTTGGTGACCGAGCAGTCATAGACCAGCTGCTTCGCCGCTTCCTCGGCGACCAGCGGATCGTCCTTGAGCTTGCTTTCGAGCATGTCGCGATAGGCCAGGTCCTGGATCTGGCGCACGGTGTGCTGCACGGTAATCTGCTCGAACCGCTCATAGGCTTCGGGATCGCGGATGATCGACATCCAGGGGGCCAGGCCCGTACCGGTGCCGATCAGGTGCAGCCGCTTGCCGGGCAGCAGCGCATCGAGCGTCAGCGTGCCGGTCGGCTTGCCGCCGAGCAGGATCTCGTCGCCCGGCTGGATCTTGTAGAGGCGGCTGGTCAGCGGGCCGTCGGGCACGATGATGCTGAGGAACTCGAGCGATTCGTCCCACATCGGCGAGGCGACCGAATAGGCGCGCAGCAGCGGCTTGCCATCGACCATCAGCCCCAGCATCACGAACTGACCGCTGACGAACCGGAACGACGACGGCCGCTCGACGGTGAAGGAGAACAGCCCTTCGTTCCAATGGTGCGTGGTCAAAACCTTGGCGGGGGTGAAAGCCATAACGGGTCCGATGAATCTGGAGGATCAAAGCGCGCCGACTAGCAGCATCTGCGCGCTAGTGTGAGGAAGGATAATTTTCCAGCGGAAAAATCTGGCTTGGGAAGGTGGAGCGGGCGGCACCTGTACGAATGTCGCACGGGCTGGGCAGAGCCCGGCGCAGCCTTATGGCCAAGGTTCGCGTAGCCCGGCCGACGATAGCGCCGGGCCCCACCGAAGAAAGGAACATCGATGACCGGAAAAACCACGCTGGCGCTGGCCCTGATCGGCGCGATGATGGCAAGCCCCGCGCCATCGCTGGCCCAGGCAGCGGCGAAGCCCAGCGTGACCAAATCGGTTGTCAACGGCCTGACGGTCTGGCGGTCGCCCTCCCCGACCACGCCGGGGGCGGTGCAATGCTCTACCGCCGTCACGCTGGCGAACAGTTCCGGCGGTGCCGCGCCCAAGCTGACCGTCACCTATTATCGCGCCGCCAATGGCAATGGCCAGGTCGAGCTCCAGATTCCCAGCCCCTGGGGCGCCGCCAGACCCGAGCTGACGCTGGCCATCGGCAACAGCAGCGTGTCCGGCCCGGTCGACCTGAGGGGCAAGGCAGAGGGCTATGTCAGCTTCACCAGGCCGCGGAACGCCTTCAACACGGTGCGCGCCGGACAGGGCACGGCGACAATCAGTTTCGACGGCAAGAGCTTCAGCTGGACCGCCCCGTCCTTTGACACGGTGCTCCAGGCATTGGAGCAATGCCAGCCGTGACGTGAGAACGGCCAGGCTTCCGGCAGCAAATTCGCGCCGGGGCTGAAACCGAAGCGGGCCTGCCAGCGAACCTGAGGCAGGAAACCGGATCGGGGATGGGGGCATGGCAGGTTCGGGCAGTCGCCGATACGCAGCAAGGCACTTTGCTCACCAGTCCGTGACCCCGGCCTGCGCCGCATGATCTGGTTGGGGTTCATCCTGCTGTGCGCCTTTCTGGTGGGCATGGCGATCAGCGCCAGCAGCACCTGCGCGGTGGCTGCGTCGCGCGAGATCCTGTTCGAGCGGCGGCCCGACATGCTGCTCGGCTTCGTCATCGCCATGGGCGTGGCGGGTCTGGTGACCCTGCCGCTGCATTGGCTGGTCGGTCCGGCGGCGCATGTATCATCGGTGGTGCCCGTGTCAGCATCGCTTGTGCTGGGTGCGGTGCTGATCGGGCTGGGCGCGGTGGTCAACGATGCCTGTCTGCTCGGCACATTGGCGCGGATCGGTCAGGGCGAAGTCCGCTTTCTGGCGCTCCCTCTCGGCCTGGCGCTGGGCTTTGCGGTCGCAGACCGCCCGTCGGGGCTGGCCGCCGGGGTGGCGCTCCCCAATCCGCTCGTGCTGCCCTCGATCGAGGGCGCGCTGATTGTTTTCCTTTTTGCGGTGATGCTGATCTGGGCATGGCGGCGCAGAGGCCTCAAGTCTCGCGCACAACCCGCCGCGAGCCGTTGGCCCCGGGCGATGATGCTGGCCATGGGTCTGTGCGGAGCGCTGCTTTTCTCCTTCGCACCGCAATGGACCTATTCCGATGCGATCCATGCGATCGTGCGGCGCGGCGGGATGCAGATGCAGACCGACACCCGTGCCTTCGCACCGGCGATCGCGCTGCTCGCGGGGGCGCTGGCCTCCGGCCTGCTCACCCGCGCCTTCGTGTTCCGCGCGCCCACGACCGTCACGCTGGCGAGATCACTGGCGGGCGGCGCCATCATGGCGCTTGGCGGAACGCTGATCCCGGGCGGCAATGACAGTCTGCTGCTCGCCGCGATCCCTGCGGTCAGCCTTTCCGGCATCACCGCCTATGCCGTCATGTCGGCGACTGTGATGCTGGTGCTCGCTGCCGGACAGCGCCTGCGCCCGGTGGCGCAACCTGTTTGAAACGCGCGCGAACCGACCCGCGGGGAAAAATTGGCGCGCCCTGCAGGAGTCGAACCTGCGGCCTCAAGATTAGAAGTCTCGTGCTCTATCCAGCTGAGCTAAGGGCGCGCGCCGTGTTCGCGCGCAATAGCGGGCTTTGCAGGTGGGTGCAAACCGCGATATGGCAGGCGCGATGCAAAGCCCGTCTGCCGAAACCGCCGCCATCAGCCACAGCCTGGAACCTGGCGTCGGCTTCGATCCCGCCACGCACCGCTTCCGCTATTACGATTTCGTGATGGCGGCGTTCGTCACGGTGCTGCTCCTGTCGAACGTCATCGGCGCGGCCAAGCCCACCTTCATCACCATCGCCGGCCAGCAATGGGTCTATGGCGCGGGCATCCTGTTCTTCCCGCTGGGCTATGTCATCGGTGACGTGCTCACCGAGATCTATGGCTATGCCCGCGCGCGCCGCGTCATCTGGGCGGGCTTTGGCGCGCTCTTGTTCATGGCGTTCATGAGCTGGGTGGTGGTGAGCCTGCCGCCGGCCGAGGGCTGGGACGGGCAGGCGGCCTATGAATCGGTGTTCGGCCAGGTGCCGCGGATCGTGCTCGCCTCGATCATCGCCTTCTGGGCGGGCGAGTTCGTCAACAGTTACGTCATGGCGCGGATGAAGATCTGGACGGCGGGCAAGCTGCTCTGGACGCGGACCATCGGTTCAACGGTGGTCGGCCAGGGCGTCGACAGCCTGATCTTCTATCCGCTCGCCTTTTACGGCGAATGGGAGACGAGCCAGGTCGTCACCGTGATGATCACCAACTGGCTGCTCAAGGTGAGCTGGGAGGTGGTGCTGACGCCGGTGACCTATGCCGTGGTCGGCTGGCTGAAGCGGCGCGAAGGGGTCGAAGTTTTCGATACCGCCACCGATTTCACGCCGTTCAGCACGAAAGTCTGACGCGGCATCGGCTGCTCCCCGCTCAGCGATCCGAAGCGATGAGGCCGATGACCAGATAGATAAGTACCGGCGCGCCGACGCCGAACAGTGCGGCGAGCACGAAGGCGATGCGGATCAGGTTGACGTCCCAGTCGAAATAGTTGGCGATGCCCGAGCACACGCCCATCAGCTTGCCGTTCGACTTGTCGAGGTGGAAAGAGCGGTTGTTCATGATGGTTCCCCTTTAAACCGAGAAGAGTGACGTTGGCGTGTCGGCGGATCAGACGATCATCGCCGACATCGTGCCGATTTCCGCCGGACCTACGCTGAGGCCGATGAAAAGTGCCGAGGTGGCGAGCGCGCAGATGGCGGCGACGAGGTTGGTGTTGAACTGCGAGAGCGAGAACATGATGTGGGTCCTTTCAGAGTGTCTGTGTGTCCCTTCGGTCTGTCCGTCGGGAGATGCCTGATACTCTGCACAGGGCGTGCCAAACTGAAAAAGCGCGCAAATTCAGGGGATTATACAAGATCACGCAAATCTTGCAGGCAGCTGAATGCGAAATTTTGGGAATATTCACGATGTTTTGGCATCGGCTGGGGTGCGTAGAGAAGGGCCCTGCCGATTTTGCGCGCATGGGTCCGCGCGAGCCGCTATAGCGGGCCGCAGATGGCGCTTTCTTCCCTCTCGCTGACCCAGTTCCGCAACCACGAGGCGACCCGGCTTCAGGCGGGCGCGCGGTTCAACGTGATCTGGGGCGACAATGGCGCGGGCAAGACCAACATTCTCGAGGCGATCTCGCTGCTCGCACCGGGCCGGGGCATGCGCCGCGCCGACATCCAGCAGATGGCGCGGCAGCAGGGACCGGGCGGGTTCTCGGTCGCCGCCGCGCTGATGGACGACGAGGTGCGCATCGGCACCGGCACCAGCGCGGACAGCCCGTCGCGGCGGCAGGTGCGCGTCAATGGCGCGTCGGCGGCAGCGAACAGCCTGGCCGACTGGCTGGCGGTGGTCTGGCTGACCCCGGCGATGGACCGGCTGTTCCTGGAGAGCGCAGGCGGCAGGCGACGGTTTCTCGACCGGCTGGTGCTGGCGCTGCATCCCGCGCATGCCCGGCACGCGGCGCGCTACGAGGCGGCGATGCGCGAGCGCAACCGGCTGCTTGGTGGCGATCGCCCGGCCGACCCGGGCTGGATCGATGCGCTCGAGGCGCGCATGGCGGAGCATGGCGCAGCGATGGCCTTCGCCCGCGCCGACACGCTGGACGCGCTGGAGTTCCAGATCGGCGCGATCGAAACCGGCCCGTTCGCGCAACCCGCGCTGGCGCTCGAACGCAAGGGGCCGGTGGAAGCCGATGCGCTGGCGGCGGCGCTCCGCTCGGGCCGGTCGCGCGATGCGGCGGCGGGCCGCGCGCTCGCCGGGCCGCACCGCGACGACCTGATCGTCACCATGCGGCAAAAGGGACAACCCGCCGCGCTATGTTCGACCGGCGAGCAGAAGGCGATGCTGATCGCGATCATCCTGGCGCATGCCGATCTGGTCGCCGAGCGGCGCGGCAGCCGGCTGATCCTGCTGCTCGACGAGGTTGCCGCGCATCTCGACCCGGCTCGCCGCGCGGCGCTCTATGAACAGCTCGCCGACCGCTCGGGCCAGGTCTGGATGACCGGCACCGACGCCGCGCTGTTCGATGCGGTCCCGCTAACGGGCCGCGCCGATTGGAGCGTCAGCGGCGGGGTGGTGACGGCGGACGATAGAAAAAAATGAGCTGCAGCGTTCAGGTCCGGATCTAATTGCGACGCCATACAACCTCCGTTCGGCCTGAGCCTGTCGAAGGCCCCGCGTCCATATTCGCATTGCCCCTCCCTGCCTTACGGCGACCTAAGAAATCCACAGGGGCCAATTGACAACCTCACACATTGGTTCCAACCTTCGTAGGAGATCGGTGACGCAATTGGATCAGTGGCAGTGCGAGGCCTTCGACAAGCTCAGGCTGAGCGGGGTTTTGATGAAACACCGCGCGTCGTTAGCATTGTGCAATGCCCAGCGTCGGCTAAAATTCAAGAATGACAAGATACTGGCAGTCTGGGCTTGGCACCTTGGCCATTGCGGTTGGTGTCTTACTCCGCGACCATGCTCATTCGTTGGAAGCGCACATTTGGGTGTTGCGCAACATTCACCAGTCGGCCAACCCGAATGGACCGCCTGCTTGCGCATTTGATTGCTCTTACGGGCTCACAGGCGAAGCAGCGGTGCTTGGCTGGATTTCAGTGAGCCTGATTGCGGCCGGGGTGGCTGTGTTGGTTTGGTCTTCCGTCAGACAACAGTCGACTGACTGAGCACCCCCCTCAGTGAATCGTCCCGATGCTCTGGTCGATCGACAGGATCACCAGCAGCCGCTCGATCTGCCGCCAGTGACAGAAATGGATGTGATTGCCGCGCGCCCGCGCTGCCTCGGCCCGGTCGGAGGCCTCGATCCCCGCCGTCTCGCCATAATGCGAGAGCAGCTTGCAGGCGTCCTCATAGGCTTCGCGGCTTCCGATATAGGGCAGGTTCATGGGCGCGTTCGGGTCCTCTTTCCTCGTGCCGGCAAAGCTGTCGGCCACGCGTTCGCATCGGGATACAGGCTGGCCGTGCAGGAAGGTTCAACCGGCATGGTAAACCGGTCGTTAGGCTTTGCGACCGTCGGGGCGATTGGCAGCGGGGGGGCGATTGGCAGTGGCAAAAGCCGCGCGCGCATGGCAAGGGCGCGGCCATGGTCAACGATACAACCAACAGCCCCCGCCCCCCGGCCCGCGCAGGCGGCGTATTCATGGCGCTGGGCACGCTGGCGGGCACCGTGATCGGCGGGTTCATGGGCCAACCCTCGATCGGCTTTCTGGCAGGGCTTGGCGGCGGCGCGGCGCTGCATGGGGTGATCTGGTACATGGACCGCCGCAAGGGCTGATTGCCGCCCCTCAGCGGACGGCGGTCGCCGCCGGGGCCACACCGCAGGCAATGGCGTTGGTGCCGGTCTGACGCACCGTGCATTGTGGCGTGCCGCCGATCGCGATGTCGGCCCCGCCCTTCACCGCGACCCGGGCCGGACCGTTGACGGTGATATTCGCGCGCACCGGGCCTTCGCCGATCAGGTCGAGCGAGCCCAGCGCCAGGCCCGTTCCTTCGATCAGCCCGTCGCCGAGCATCACGGCGCGGGCACTGCCCGCCGTACCGCTGACCTTGAGGCTGCCGCTGCCATGGACATTGAGCGCCAGCGCCTCGGCCGCGACCGCGCCGATCTCGACCGAGCCATTGCCGTCCATCGTCGCGCTGGGCCGAGCGCCGCTCAGCGCGTCGATCTTCGCGCTGCCATGGCCCAGCACGGTGAGCGACTGGACCGCGCGCGCATCGAGCCGCACCATCGGCAGCGCCTCGGGCGCAGTCGGGCGATAGCGCCGCTCGGTCGGCGCGCTGGTGCGCGCGCGACGGATATACAGCGTGCCGCCCTGGACCCTGAGCGACAGCGCCTCGAGCGCGCGCGGATCGCCGCTGGCGACGGCGAACGGGGACGCGCCCGACCGGATCTCGACCGCGACATCGCCCTCGATCCGCACCTTGTCGAAAGCCGAAAGGGTGAAGCGCTTGTCCGCCGCCTGGGCGGCTTCGGGCAGCAGCAGCGTCAGCGTCAGCGCGAACAACCGCCCGATCATGCGCGTGCCTCGCCCATTTCGATCCAGCCGAGGAAGCGCGGCGTCTTCGGCATGTAGCGGCTGTCGCAGCCGCTCAGCCGGAAGCCCTGGCCGGCAAAGGCGGCGCTCACCGGGCGCGTCAGATGGCAGCCGCCTGCGATGCGCTTCCACGCCGGCTCGATCCTGCGCTGCCAGCGTGCGGGACCCGGATCGGGCGCGGCGCCATGTTCGAGAAACAGGATCGAGCCGCCGGGCGCCAGCACGCGGCGCATCTCGCGCAGCACGGCGTCGGGATCGCGGACCGAGCACAGGGTGAAGGTGGTGAGCACGGTATCGAAGCTGCTATCTGCAAAGGGCAGGCTTTCGGCGAAGCCCGCGCGGAAATCGGCATCGAAGCCACGCGCCTTCGCCTTGCCGCACGCGGTATCGAGCAGCTGGGGCGAGGGATCGACCCCGGCGAGCGCGGTGACCCGCGCGCGGTCGTAATGATCAAGGTTGATTCCGCCGCCGCAGCCCAGTTCGAGCACCCGGCCCGTGGCGCGCGGCACGATTCGGCTGCGCGCCCTGGCGATCGCAGGCTGGCCGCAGCAGAAGGTGATCAGCCGCGGCATCACGTGGCGGTCCCAGAAACCGGGTTCGTCCGCCGCGCCGTCGGGATTGTCGTTGCTTGTCAATGCGCTCTCCCCCGCCCCGGGGGTCCCGGGAGCGGGGGAGAGTGTCTAGCATGGCTTGCCGCCATGCAACCGCTTTTGCGTCCGGTGTGCGCCTGCGGGGATCAGCCGCAGGTGATCGTGCCCGATCCCATCGAGCTGCTCTTGCACTTGGCCTTGCCTTTGATGGTGACATCGCCCGACCCCATCAGGCTGGCATCGACCGTGCCGTCCGAGGCCATGGTCACATCGCCCGATCCGGCAATCGAGATATCGACGGTGGGGCTGGTGAAGCGCTCGCCGAGCACGCTGCCCGATCCCGCGATCGAGATATCGGCATTGTCGGCGCTGCCCGCGAGCTTGAGCGAGCCGCTGCCCGCGATCGCGCCGTCGAGTTTCTTGGCGGTCAGCTGCGCGATATCGGCAGTGCCCGATCCGGCGACGCTCAGCTTGATCTCGTCGCCTTCCATCCGGTCGATCTTCGCCGAACCCGATCCGGCCAGCACCAGCGCGCGCAGCGCGGGCGCGCTGACCTTGATATTGGCCTCGCCCGAATCGCCGAAGCTGAAGGTCGATTTCTTGCGGCGGATGCGCAGTTCGCCATCGCGGACACGGAATTGCAGCTTTTCCAGCGCCTTGTCATCGCCAGAGGCGCTGACCGCATGCTCGCCCTCGGTGGTGAAGGTGATGTTGTCCGGCCCGGCCAGCGTGATCCGGTCGAACGGCTCGCCCGACCATGTCGACGACCAGCCTTCATCCGAACCGCCCGATTCGTCCTCGATCAGCACCTCGGCACCGTCGACCATATTGCAGCCTGCGACCGCGATCGCGGCAGCAGCAGCGACCAGAGCGTGTTTCCAAGTGACGGCCATGACAATACTCCTTGCGTGTGTTGCTGTATTAATACAGAGGGAGTAGCGAAAACGCAAGCTGAAGCTGACAAGACGCTCGACGGTTCATCGCTAAGTGTCTAGAACCATTACCGGGGGGCGGCGCAGCATCTTTGGGGAAAGGCGCGTACCATCAGCAAGATCGGGATGCAGGAGCTCGCAGAGCTCGCTGGAGTGTCGGTGTCCACGGTATCGCGGGCACTGGCAGGCAAGACGATCATCAACGCCAAGACGCGCGAACGCGTGGTGGAACTGGCACGACTGCACGGTTTCAAGCCGAATCAGGTCGCCCAGAACCTCCGCCTGCGTCGCGCACAGGCCATTGGCGTCGTCATGCCGATGGGCCATGAGGTCGATCAGCACCCCTCCGACCCGTTCTTCATGACCATGCTCGGCTATCTCGCCGATGCGCTGACCGAGCGCAATTTCGACCTGCTGCTCTCGCGGGTCATCCCGTCCACCGATCACTGGCTCGACGATCTGCTCGATTCCGGGCGCGTCGATGGCGCGATCGTCATCGGCCAGTCGGACCAGATGGCGGTGCTCGAGGCGGCCGCCGAGCGCCATCGCGCGCTGATGGTCTGGGGTGCGCGGATCGAGGGGCAGCGGCATGTCACCGTGGGGTCGGACAATGTCCGCGGCGGGCTCATCGCCGGACGCCACCTGATCGAGCGCGGCAAGCGCAACCTCCTGTTCCTGGGCAACCCCAGCCCGCCCGAATTCGGCCAGCGCCAGCAGGGCTTTCTGCAGGCCTGTGCCGAGGCCGGCCTTTCGCACAGCGTGCACACGCTGCCGATCCATCTCACCTCCGAGGCCGCCTATAGCGCGGCCAGCGCGTTCCTCGACGACAATCCCGGCATCGACGGCATCTTCGCCTCGTCCGACGTGGTCGCGATGAGCGCGCTGCGGGCGCTGGCCGAACATGGCCTGTCGGTGCCGGGCGATGTCGCGGTGGTCGGCTATGACGACATCATGCTCGCCGCGCACACCACCCCGCCGCTCACCACCATCCGTCAGGACCTTCAGGCTGGTGCAAGGATGCTGGTCGACATGGTGTTCCGCCAGATCGATGGCGAGATCTGCGAACCGGTGCAGCTGGAGCCCGAGCTGATCGTCCGCGCGACCAGCTGAGGGACGTCCGCAGGCGAACCGGCGCCGTCAGATGCTGGCGATGCGCTTCACGACGCCGTCGTGATCATTGTCGTCGCCATCGACGGCGTTCATGTCGGCCATGTCGATCCAGCACAGGTCGTGATGCGTCAGCACGCGGCCATCGTGCGCGCGGATCGAGATCGGCTGGATCGGACGGCGATCGCGCTCGTCGACCAGCACCGGGTTCGACGGCACCCCGCTTTCCCATTTTTCGCCCCATTGGCGCAGCGCGATCATCGTCGGAAGCAGGTCCAGCCCCTTGTCGGTCAGCCGATATTCGATCTTGCGCCGGTCATCGACGCAGGGCGCGCGCTTGAGGATGCCGCTTTCGACCAGCCGGGTGAGCCGGTTGGAGAGGATGTTGCGGGCAATGCCCAGTTCCTCGAGAAATTCCTCGAAATGGTGCAGCCCGTTGAACGAGGCGCGTAGGATCATGAACGACCAGCGCTCGCCCATCGTCTCCAGCGCCTGGGGCAGACTGCAACAGGCGGCAATCTCGGCCAGCGGTTCGCGCAGTTTGTTGGGGTTGCCGTGGGTCATGATCATCAAATCCAGTTTCAAACCGCCATCTTATCGAAAAATGCGGCCTTGCCAATGAAAATTCAGTTTCTAGTTGCAACTCGAAACCTATTCGTATAGGTAGTGATTCGCAACCGAAATTGCACCCCCTGATTTCCTCCCCGGGAAAACCGTTAGAAAGGACACGCCATGCCCCGCTTTTCCAAGACCCTCACCCAGATCGCCTTTGTCGCCGCCGCCTCGCTTTCGAGCATGGTGATGATGCAGGCGAGCACCGCGAGCGCCCAGGCCCCGGGCAGCAGCTATTTCACGGCGGAACTCGCCGCACCGGTCGAAAAGACCACCAAGATCATCCAGGGCGTGGTGTGGCAGTGCGAAGGCACCGTCTGCACTGGATCGAAGGCGACCTCGCGTCCGATCAACGCCTGCACGCGCCTCTCGCGCAAGATGGGTGACGTGACCGCGTTTACAACCCGCAACGAGGCGATGGGCGGCGAAGAGCTCGCCAGCTGCAACGCCAAGGGCTGATCGGCCCTGCCCCTTCCGGCCGGGTGACCAGGGCGTGCGATACTCCCACATCGCACTCCCTCGTCCCTGGCAAACCTCCCGCGCCTGTGCAGACCCCCTGATGCCCTGGTCCCTTGCCCCGAGCGACCCCGACCAGGACCCGCTGCACAGGCGCGTTTTTCTGTTGCAATTGCTTGCAAAGCACCGACATTCAATGGGTGCTGAGACAATATGAACTGGTCGAGCGGGTCAAGGATTACGACCCCGATGCCGATGAGGCGCTGATCAATCGCGCCTATGTGTTTTCCGTGCAGAAGCATGGCAGCCAGAAGCGCGCCAGCGGCGACCCCTATTTCAGCCACCCGATCGAGGTGGCCGGTCTGATGACCGACCTGAAAATGGACGTCGAGACCATCATCACCGCGCTGCTGCACGACACGGTCGAGGACACGTTGACCACGATCGAGGAGGTCGAGCGTCTGTTCGGCCCCAAGGTCGCCGAGATGGTCGACGGCGTCACCAAGCTCTCCAAGATCGAGGCGCAGACCGAAAACGAGCGCGCGGCGGAGAATCTGCGCAAGTTCCTGCTCGCGATGTCGAACGACCTGCGCGTGCTGCTGGTCAAGCTGGCCGACCGGCTGCACAACATGCGCACGCTCAAGTTCATCGCCAGCGCCGACAAGCGCAAGCGCATCGCGCGCGAAACGATGGACATCTTCGCCCCGCTCGCCGAGCGCGTCGGCATGTACGAATATATGCGCGAGATGCAGATGCTGGCGTTCCGCGAGCTCGAGCCCGAAGCCTATGACACGATCTGCGGCCGGCTCGACCAGATCAAGGCGAGCGGCGAGAACCAGGTCGAGACCATCGCGCAATCGCTGCAGGCGGAACTCGCCGCGCATGGCCTGGCCGCCGAGATCAGCGGCCGCGAAAAGCACCCCTATTCGATCTGGCGGAAAATGGCCGAACGGCACGTGTCGTTCGAGCAGATGACCGACATCATTGCCTTTCGCGTCATCGTCGACAGCATCGACGACTGCTATGCCGCATTGGGTCATATTCACCGCAAGTGGAAGATGATCCCCGGCCGGTTCAAGGACTATATCTCGACGCCCAAGCGCAACGGCTATCGCTCGTTGCACACCGCGATCATCCATGGCCAGTCGATGCGCGTCGAGATCCAGATCCGCACGCACGAGATGCACCGGCAGAGCGAATTCGGCCTGGCCGCGCACTGGGCGTACAAGCAGGGCGGCACGCGACCCGACGGCCAGGCGGGCTGGATCCGCGATCTGATCGAGATTCTCGACACCGCGCAGGATGCCGACGAGCTGCTCGAGCACACCCGCATGGCGATGTACCAGGACCGGATCTTCGCCTTCACCCCCAAGGGCGCGCTGCATCAGTTGCCCAAGGGCGCGACCGCGATCGACTTTGCCTATGCGGTGCACACCAATCTGGGCAACAAGGCGGTGGGCGTGCTGATCAACGGGCGCAACGTTCCATTGCGCACCCCGCTCGCCAATGGCGATATCGTCGAGATCCTGAAATCCGAAGGCCAGGAGCCGCAGACCAGCTGGCTCGGCTTCGTCACCACCGGCAAGGCGCGCGCCGCGATCCGCCGCTATGTCCGCGACAAGGAGCGCGACGAGACCATCGCGATGGGCCGGGTGATCTTCGACGAGATCGCCGATCGCCTGCCGGTCAAGATCGGCAAGAAGGCGCTGAAACAGGCGCTCGAGCGATTGGGGATGGACGACGAGAACGATCTGATGCTCGCCATCGGCAAGAACCAGATCAAGGATGTCGCGCTGATGGATGCGCTCGTCCCCGGCAGCAGCAGCGAGCAGGCCGCGCTGCGCGAATTCCCGCGCCAGGACCGCGCGATCTCGATCCAGGGGCTGACCCCCGGCGTCGCCTTTCAGCTCGCCGAATGCTGCCACCCGGTGCCCGGCGACCGGATCGTCGGGCTGCGCCGCCAGGGCCAGCATATCGAGGTGCACACCATCGATTGCCTCAATCTGGTCAGTGGGGTCGATGCCGACTGGATCGACCTGTCATGGGGCGGCGATTCTGATGGCGCGACCGCGCGCATCCGCGCGATCCTGTACAACCGGCCGGGCACGCTCGCCGACATGGCGGGCATTTTCAGCCATCACAAGGCGAACATCGTCAACCTGAAGCTGACCAACCGCGACCAGCCGTTCCACACCTATGAATCGGACCTGGAAGTGCACGATGTCGGCCACCTGATGCAGATCATCATGGCGCTGCGCGCGTCGGAATCGGTGGCGCGGGCCGAGCGTATCTGACCCGCGAAACCGGCCTCAGGCGAGGCTGACGAAGCTGTCGATCACGCGCTTGCGCCCCGAATTCTCGAAGTCGATCTCCAGCTTGTTGCCTTCCTTCTCGGCGACAAGCCCGTAACCGAATTTCTGATGGAAAACGCGGGTGCCGATCTCGACATCGCTGCGCCCCGCGTTTCCTAAGCTGATGGCGCTCGACCGCGCTTCGGCGACGCGTTGCGGGGTGGCGTTGAAGCCGCCGGGCACCTGCGCCGCGCGCTGCCAGCCGGGGCCGCGCCGCGCCGCCCGCTCGGGATCGCGCGCCAGATGCGCGAACGGATCGTCGCGTTCGGAAAGGCCTGCGCGCCACAGCGACGCGCCACCGGTGAGCGAGCTTTCCTCCTCGACATGCTCAGCTGGCAGCTCGCCGATGAAACGCGACGGGATCGAGCTGGTCCACTGGCCATAGATGCGCCGGTTGGCCGCGTGCAGGATGGTGCAGCTCGCCCGCGCGCGCGTGATCGCAACATAGGCGAGGCGGCGTTCCTCCTCGAGGCTCGCCATGCCGCCCTCGTCGAGCGCGCGCTGCGAGGGGAAGACGCCTTCCTCCCATCCGGCCAGGAAGACATGCTCGAACTCGAGCCCCTTGGCGCCGTGGATGGTCATCATCGTGACCTTGGCCTCGTCCGCCGCGGCCTCGTTGTCCATCACGAGGCTCACATGCTCGAGGAAATCGCCGAGGCTCTCATATTCCTCCATCGCACGCGCGAGTTCGGAGAGGTTCTCGAGCCTGCCCGAGGCCTCGACCGAGCGTTCGGCCTGGAGCACCTGAGTGTAGCCCGATTCGTCGAGAATCTGCCGCGCGAGGTCCGCCGGGTTCATCGTGGCGAGCAGGTCGCGCCAGCGCGCGATGCCGCGCATCAGCGCGGTCAGCGCGGTGCGCGCGCGGGCGGGCAGTTCATCGCTGTCGAGGATCTGGAACGCGGCGGCCGAGAGCGGCAGCCCGGTCGCGCGCGCCAGCCGGTGCACCTTTTCCAGCGCCTTGTCGCCCAGGCCGCGCTTGGGGGTGTTGAAGATCCGCTCGAACGCCAGGTCATCGGCCGGCTGGTTGACGACGCGCAGATAGGCGAGCGCATCGCGGATTTCGGCGCGCTCGTAGAAGCGAAAACCCCCGATGATGCGATAGGGCATGCCGATCGCGATGAACCGGTCCTCGAACTCGCGCGTCTGGAACTGCGCGCGCACCAGGATCGCGGTCCGGTCCAGGCTGATCCCGCGCCGCGACAGGCTTTCGAGCTCCTCGCCGATCCGCCGCGCCTCTTCGGGCCCGTCCCAGACGCCGAGCACGCGCACCTTCTCACCCGCATCGACCTCGGTCCACAAGGTCTTGCCCAGCCGGTCGCTGTTCGACGCGATCAGCCCCGAGGCCGCGCCCAGGATATGCGGGGTGGAGCGGTAATTCTGCTCGAGCCGGATGATCCGCGCGCCGGGAAAATCCTTCTCGAAGCGCAGGATATTGGCGACCTCCGCGCCGCGCCACGAATAGATCGACTGGTCGTCATCGCCGACGCAGCAGATGTTCTTGCGCGCCTGGGCGAGCAGCCGCAGCCAGAGATACTGGCTGGAATTGGTGTCCTGATATTCGTCGACCAGGATATATTTGAATTTCTGCTGATATTGCTCGAGCACCGCGCGGTCGGTGCGCAGCAGCGTCAGCATGTGCAGCAGCAGATCGCCGAAATCGCAGGCGTTGAGCGCCTTCAGCCGGTCCTGATAGGCGGTGTACAGCTCCTGCCCGCGCCCGTTGGCGTAGAGCTCGCTCTCGGCGGCATCGAGCTCGTGCGGGTTCAGCCCCTTGTTCTTCCAGCGGTCGATGCACCCGGCGAGCTGGCGCGCGGGCCAGCGCTTGTCGTCGATATCCGCCGCCTGGATCAGCTGCTTGAGCAGGCGCAGCTGGTCGTCGGTATCGATGATGGTGAAGTTCGATTGCAGCCCGACCAGTTCGGCATGACGGCGCAGCATCTTCGCGCCGATCGAATGGAAGGTGCCCAGCCAGGGCATGCCCTCGACCGCCTCGCCGATGATCCGCCCGACGCGCTCGCGCATCTCGCGCGCGGCCTTGTTGGTGAAGGTGACCGCGAGGATCTCCGACGGCCAGGCGCGCCGCGTCGCGATCAGATGCGCCAGCCGCGCGGTCAGCGCCGCGGTCTTGCCCGTGCCTGCGCCCGCCAGCACCAGCACCGGGCCGTCCGAAGACAGCACCGCCTCGCGCTGCGGCGTGTTCAGCCCCTGCAGATAGGCGGGGTCGCTGGCCGAGGGCGGCGGAAATTCGGAGGCGGGGGCGAGATCGTTCACCGTCGAACGTTTAGGGAACGTGGAGGCCGGGGGCAAGGGGGCAGGTGGGACGGATGCGGTGGATAGGGATGATCGCGAGAGCATTCAAATCCTCCCCGAGCTTGTCTCGGGGAGGGGGACCGCCGACCGAAGGTCGGTGGTGGAGGGGAAGCGATATGGCATGATGATTCATCGGTGCACGATCCCGCTGC
>AYSC01000033.1 GCA_000503195.1 Blastomonas sp. CACIA14H2 | reverse complement strand
GCGCATTGATGTCCTGCGCCAGCGCCGTGCGCTGCTGCGCGATATCGGCTTCGGCCGTGGCGAGGATCTGTTCGGCCTGGCGCAGATCGGTGCGCGGAGCGATGCCGCCATCAAGTCTCAGCCGGGTCAGCTTCACTCGCTCACGCGCGTTTGCGGCGGTGTCCTCGGCGAGCGCGAGCAGCGACCGTTCGGCAGCATAGGTAAGCCAGGCATCGGCGACATCGCCGATCAGCGTGAGGCGCGTCGCGCGCGCCGCGGCCTCGGTGCCGAAATAGCGGTTGAGCGAGGCGTCCGACAGCGACTGCAACCGCCCGAACAGATCGAGCTCGAACGCGGTGGTGCTGATATCGGCGGTATAGCGCGTACCCGCGGTCGACCGGCTCGCCGTCGGGCTGTTGCCGATATCGACATCCTGATTGCGGTTCTGATTGGCGGTGCCGTTGTCGAACTGCGTGCGGTTGGCCTGCGCGCTGATCTGCGGCAGCTGCGCGGCGCGCTGGATGCGGAACTGCGCGCGTGCGGCCTCGATATTCGCGGCCGCCACGCGCAGGTTGCGGTTGTTGGCGAGCGCCTGTTCGATTACCTGCACCAGCCGCGGATCGGCGAAGACCTCGCGATAGCTCATCACCGGCAGCGCCGCCTCGTTCTGCGCGAGATAGGCATCGCCCACCGGCCAGGAGGCGGGCACCGGCAGGTCCGGCTGGACATATTTGGGCGCCATCGAGCAGCCCGACAGCAGCGCCAGCGCGATCAGCGGAGCCGCGCGCCTCATGCGGCACCCTGCCCCGGTCTGGGCTCGCCGATGTGCAGCTTCTTCAGCGTGTCGCGCGTCGTCCGGCGGACGAGCACGAAGAACAGCGGGATGAAGAAGATCGCCAGCACCGTTGCGGTCAGCATGCCGCCGATCACCGAGGTGCCGATGGCGATGCGGCTGTTCGCGCCTGCCCCGCTCGACAAGGCCAGCGGCAGCACGCCGAAGATGAAGGCAAGGCTGGTCATCAGGATCGGGCGAAGACGCAGCCGCGCCGCTTCGAGCGCCGCATCGATCACCCGCGCGCCGCGCTTTTCGGCCTGTTCGGCGAACTCGATCACCAGAATGGCGTTCTTCGCCGCGAGTCCCATCGTCGTGAGCAGTCCGATCTGGAGATACACGTCGTTCTCGAGCCCGCGCAGCGTCACCGCGAATATCGCCCCGACCAGGCCGAGCGGGATCACCAGCATCACCGCGACAGGGATCGTCCAGCTCTCATAGAGCGCGGCGAGGCAAAGAAAGACGACGAGCAGCGACAGCGAATAGAGCAAGGGGGCCTGGCCTGAGGACAGCCGCTCCTGGAACGACAGCCCCGACCAGGCGACGCTGACACCCGGAATCTGCTTCGCCAGTTCCTCGATCCTGTCCATCGCTTCGCCCGAACTCTGGCCCGGCGCCGCCTGCCCTTCATACTGGAAGCTGGGATAGCCCTGGAAACGCGACAGTGTCGTCGGCGTGGTCGACCAGCGGGTGCGGGCAAAGGCGCTGAACGGGGCCATCTGCCCGTCATTGCCGCGCACGAACCAGCGGCCGATATCGTCGGGCGTCGCGCGATAAGGCGCATCGGCCTGGACGAACACGCGCTTGACCCGTCCGCGATCGATGAAATCGTTGACATATTGCCCGCCCCAGGCGGCAGAGAGCGTGGTATTCACGTCATTCTGGTTGAGGCCGAGCGCGGCGAGCTTGGGCTGGTCGATATCGACCTGCAGCGTCTGCACATCGGGAAGCTCGCCGAGCCGCACCCCTGCCAGAAGGGGGTCGTTCTCGGCCAATTCCAGCAACTTGTCGCGCGCTTCTGCGAACTCCTCGCGGCTCATGCCGCTGGTATTCTGCAACTGCAGGCTGAAGCCGTTGGTCTGCCCCAGCCCGCGGATGGCGGCCGGAACCAGCACGTTGACCTGCGCATCGCGGAAGGCCGAAAACGCCTCGGTCGCGCGCTCGCTGATCGCGTCGGCCGAATCTTCCGCCGCGGTGCGCTGCGACCAGTCGACGAAATTAACGAAGCCCTGGCCGGTATTCTGCCCCGCCGCGCCCTGCCCGCCGCCGGCGACGCTGAACATCACCGCGATGTTTCGGCGCTCGTCGTTCAGCATGTATTTCTCGATCGCCAGCTGCACCTCCCGGGTACGCCCTTGCGTGGCACCGGCGGGCAATCGGAATTGCAGGCGCGCCGCGCCCTGGTCCTCGGTCGGCAGGAAGCCGGTCGGCAGCCGGACGAACAAGGCAACCAGCAGCACCAGCACCACCGCATAGATCGCGAGGAAAATCCATTTGCGATCGACCACCTTCTCGACCGCGGCGACATAGCGATCGGTCCCGCGCGCAAAGCCATGGTTGAACCAGCGCTGCGCGCGCTCCAGCCTGTCCGCGCCCCAAGGCCAGCGGCGATGCAGGCCGCTCTCGGCATCGGTGCCGTCATGCCGTTTCTGCTTGAGCAGCGTTGCGGTCAGTGCCGGGCTGAGGATCAGTGCGACGAGCGCGGAGAGCACCATCGCCGAGACGATGGTGATCGAGAACTGGCGATAGATCACCCCCGTCGACCCGCCAAAGAACGCCATCGGCAGAAACACGGCGGAGAGCACCACGGCGATCGCGACCAGCGCGACCTGGATCTCGCCCATCGACTGGATCGTCGCTTCCTTGGGCGTCATCTCGGGATTTTCCTCGAGCAGACGCTCGACATTCTCGACCACGACGATCGCATCGTCGACGAGCAGCCCGATCGCCAGCACCAGCCCGAACAGCGTCAGCGTGTTGATCGAGAAATCGGCGAGATAGAAGATCGCGAACGTGCCCAGCAGCACCACCGGCACCGCGATGGTCGGGATCAGTGTCGCTCGCCAGCTCTGCAGGAACACGAACATGACGATGACCACCAGGATCACTGCCTCGATCAGCGTCTGCACCACCTCGTCGATCGAAAGCCGGATAAAGGCCGTCGAATCATTGGCATAGGCGACGTTGTAACCCGGCGGGAAGCTCGCCTTGGCATCGGCAACCGCCTGTTTCACCAGATCGGCGGTGGCCAGCGCGTCGGCGCCCGGCGCGAGCGAGATGGCAAGCCCCGCGCCCGGATGGCCGTTGATCCGGCTCGATGCAGAATAGTTTTCCGCGCCCAGCTCCACCCGCGCGACGTCGCCCAGCGTGACGATCGCGCCGGTCCGCTCGGACTTGAGGATGATTGCCTTGAACTCGTCCACGGTGCGCAGCCGCGACTGCGAGGTCACGGTGGCGTTCAGCCGGTTGGTTTCTGGCTGCGGCAGACCGCCGACCTCGCCTGCGGCGACCTCGGTATTCTGGTTGCGGATCGCGGTGATGATATCGCCCGGCATCAGCCCGACCGAGGCCAGCCGGTCCGGATCGAGCCAGATGCGCATCGCATATTGCGAGCCGAACACATTGGTTTCGCCGACGCCCTCGATGCGCGAGAGCGTATCCTGCAGGTTGGAGACCAGAAAATCGGAAACGTCGATATTGGTGCTGCGGTCGGTCTCGTCATAGACGCCGACGATGAACAGGAAATCGGGGTTGGACTTGGTGACGCGCAGCCCCTGCTGCTGCACCTGCTGCGGCAACCGGGCGAGCGCCTGCTGCACCTGGTTCTGCACCTGGACCTGCGCGATATCGGGGTCGGTGCCCTTCTCGAATGTCGCGCTGATCGTCACCTGTCCGCGCGAGGTCGAGCTCGAGTTGAAATACAAGAGGCCGTCAATGCCGGTGAGTTGCTGCTCGATGATCTGGGTGACGCTGTTTTCCAGCGTCTCGGCCGAAGCGCCGGGAAAGGTCGCGCGGATGTTGACCTGGGGCGGCGCGACATCGGGATATTGCTCGATCGGCAGCAGGTAGATCGCACCGACCCCAGCCAGCATCGTGATGATCGCCAGCACCCAGGCGAAGATGGGCCGTTCGATGAAGATGCGCGACATCGCCGCGCCTCAGCTCTGCTTGTCGGGTCGGGGCGCCGCGATCACCTGCGGCTTGCTGGCGGGAACGGGACGGATCGGCGCGCCGGGTCTGATTTTGGCGAGGCCCTGCACGATCACCTTGTCGCCGGGCCTGAGGCCGCTCGTGACGACCCAGTCGTTGCCGACGGCGCGCTCGGCCCGGACCTTGCGCTCGGCCGCCGTGTTGCCGGTACCGACCACAAACACGCTGGCTTCGCCGCGCGCATTGTGGGTGACGGCGGCCTGCGGCACCAGGATCGCACGGGTGTTGATCGCCTGGTCGAAGCGCGCGCGCACGAACATGCCCGGCAGCAGCAGCCCTTGCGGATTGGCGAAGCGCGCCCGCAGCGTCACCGTTCCAGTCGCCGCATTGACCATCACCTCGGAAAACTGCACCGTCCCGCGCGGCCCGTATTCGCTGCCGTCCTCGAGGATCAAGGACACCTCGGCACTCGCGGGTGCCGCGCCGCCCTGCGCCAGCGAACGCCGCAGCGCGAGCAGATCGGCGCTCGATTGCTGGATATCGACGAACACCGGATCGACGCCCTGGATGACCGCGAGCGGCTCCGCCTGGTTGCCGGTGACCAGCGCGCCCACCGTGAACAGCGACCGCCCGATCCGCCCGCTGATCGGCGCGGGCACACGGGTGAACTGCAGGTTGACATTGGCAGTCTGCACCTGCGCCCGGCCCTGCTGCACGGCGGCGGCGGCCTGGCGCGCGGCGGCCAGCGCATCGGTATAATCCTGCATCGCCACAGCCTGCGCTTCGGCCAGCGGCTTCAGCCGTTCGGCGCGGATGCGCGTGGCCTCGGCATTGGCAATGGCGCTGTTGAGATTGGCGCTCGCCTCTGCGGTCGCGGCGCGATAGAGCCGCTGGTCGATTTCGTACAACGTCTGCCCGGCGCGGACATACGCGCCCTCGGTGAAGAAACGCCGCCGTATCAGCCCCGTGACCTGCGGGCGAACCTCGGACATCTCGAACGCGGCAACCCGGCCTGCGAGCTCGACCGCGACCGGCACCGAACTGGCGCTCGCCACGACGAAGCCGACCTCCGGCGTGGGGCGCTGCCGATCCTGATCCTCGTCTCCGCCCGAACAGCCGGCGAGCGCCAATGCCGCCAGGCCAGCAAGGGCATAGCGCGCAAGGAACGTTCGTGTGAGGCGAACGGAAAGCGGAATGGCTAACTCGCAGAAATCTGGGGGACACCGTATACGATGGTATGTTCGTATCTAGCGGGTTAACCCATGATAGGGCAAGATTGTTTCCTTGTTCGCAAATTTTTTGCCGGATTTCGCTAAAAATTCCGGCTCAGGCGTGGCCAACCTCCTTGATCGGCACGCTGGCATCGGCGAGTTGTTCAAGATCGAGCGGGATCGCATCGAGAATGCCCTTGCGCCCCTGCACATAATCCTTGGTGGCGTTGACGCAGTCGAGCGCGATCACCTTGCCCCCGCGCAGATACACGACCGAAAAGCTGCGGCTTGCCGGGTCGCCGCGCACCAGTTCCTGATCGTAATCGACCGAAAGGCCCACGGTCTGAAGCCTGAGGTCATACTGGTTCGACCAGAACCACGGAATGGCATTATACGCCTGCGCCTGATCGAGAATGTGCGCCGCAGCGACCTTGGCCTGATCGTTGGCATTCTGCACCGATTCCAGCCGGATGACGCGATCATTCGCAAACGCATTGGCATGCGCGGCGCAATCGCCGATCGCATAGATATCGGGCAGGCTGGTGCGGCAGAATTCGTCGACATCGACGCCGTTGCCGCCAGCCGCTCCCGCGCTGATCAGCGGCCCGGTCTGCGCGATGATGCCGATGCCGACGATGATCATGTCCGCCACGATCCGCTCGCCATTGCCGCACTGCACCGCGACAGCATGACCCGACTCGTCGGTCTCGATATGGTCGACGGTATAACCGGTGCGCAGATCGACGCCGTGCGCCCGATGCTCTTCCTCGAAGAAGGCCGACAGCGCGGGCCCTGCGACGCGCGACAGCACGCGGTCGAGCGCCTCGATCAGCGTCACCTGCTTGCCAAGCTTGCGCATCACCGCTGCGGCCTCGAGCCCGATATAGCCGCCGCCGATGATCGCGACGCTGCTCGTCGCGTCCATCCGCGCCATGATCCTGTCGACATCGGCCCGGGTGCGCACCGCGAACACGTTGCGCGCGTTGCTGCCCTGGCAATCGAGCATCCGCGGGGTGCCGCCCGTCGCCCAGATCAGCTTGCCATAGCTCACGCTCGCACCGCCGCTCAGAGTGAGGCTGTGCGATGCCGGATCGACCGCGGTGACCCGCTTGCCCAACTGCAGGTCGATCCCCCGCTCCGCCCAGAAGGCTTCGGGCCGCAGCAGGATCCGCTCGAACGGCTTGTCGCCGGCGAGATACTCCTTGGAGAGCGGCGGGCGCTCGTAGGGCGGGAAGGATTCGTCGCCGATCAGCCCGATCGTGCCTTCAAAGCCCATCTGGCGCAGGCAGATCGCAGCCTGGGCGCCGGCATGGCCTGCCCCCACAATGGCGATGTCATAGCTGTCCTGCACGGCACTCCCTCCCTAGATCCAGCCCATGGCCGTTACGGCATCGCCAGCCATCTGCCGGTTGCAGACCCGGAAAACAAGTCCGCAAGCGCCGCAGGGAATTCTTGGCACGAACAAAGTGCAATTTGGTTTGACCGCAGCGCATCGGCCAATTATAGGGCGCGACCTGCACCGGCCAACGGCCCGTGCCTGCCGGGATGGCGGAGTAGCTCAGCTGGTTAGAGCGGCGGAATCATAATCCGTAGGTCGGGGGTTCAAGTCCCTCCTCCGCTACCACCGTTAACGTATAATCTCCCCCTTTTGGGGGCACCCCTTCTGCCAACGCCATTATGTTCTGCAGTCGGCCCACCATTTCGACCTCCAGACCCGTGCGGCCAGGCGCAGGGGTGAGCACGACATAATCGATCAGGCTGCGCAGGATGTTGCGACCTGTGCGCTCAGCGGCGGCGTCATGTGCGAGGGTCGCTGTGATGTTCTTCACCGCTTCGCGATAGCTGTCGACGATCGCCGGGTGCAGGATGATGGTGTTCTCTGCCTTGCGTTCGCCGATCTGGGCGAGCAGCTGCTCGCGCTCGGCGCGGGCGGCGTGGAGCGCGGCGAGCAGCTCGGGGATTTTCCCGCCATCATCGGCAATCACCGTCACCAGGCGATCGATCTTGGCGGTCAGCTGATCGACCTTCTTGCGCTGGGCGCTCTCCGCCTGGCGGTCGCGCTTCTGCAGCTCTGACCGGCGGCGGTGATAATGCTTCACGGCAGCGGCGATCTCATCGGGGTGGAGCAGATGCTCCTCCAGACCACCGAGCACCTTGCGCTCGAGCACCGCGTTGCTGATCTGGCGACGGTTGGTGCAGGTGCCGGTGCTGCGCGTATTGGCGCAGCCCCAATGGCCGTTGGCGACAATGACCACCGAGCCGTTGCAGACGCCGCAGCGGATCATCCCCGAGAGCAATCGCTTGGGCCTGCGATTGACTTCCTTCGCAACCTGCGCGCGCGCGCCAAGCGCCAGCTGCAGTCGCTGCCATTGCTCGGTCGGAATGATCTGGAGCTCGGGCACCGGCGTGCGCTGCCATTTCTCCGGCGGGTTGGGCCGCGACACGCGGCGGCGGGTGTCCGGGTCACGCACCATATGGGTGCGATTGTACACCAGGGTGCCGCCATAGATTTCGTTCCGCAGGATGCCGTTCTGCCGCCGGGTATCGCCGTTGATCATGGATACCGACCATTTGCGACCTGTCGGCGATGGCACGCCCTCGGCATTCAACCGGCGCGCGATCGTGCGCGCCGAATCGCCTTCGAGATATTCGCTGACGATTCGCCGTATGATCTCGGCCTGATCGGGGTCGATCTCCCGCAGGCCAAGCTCGGGCTCGCCGCGCGTATCGAGGCGGTGCAACTTGCGATAGCCATAGGCGAGATTGCCGGGGATGCGCCCCGCCGCGACGCGCCCGCTCTGCCCGCGCCTGATCTTGTCTGCCATGTCCTTGCGGAACAGCGCGGCCATGGTGCCCTTGAAGCCGATCTGGAGCTCGTTGATCTCGCCCTCGGAAAGGCTGAAGATGCGCGCGCCGGCATGGATGATGTGATCGTGCAGCCAGCTCATATCGCCCTGGTGGCGTGAGAGGCGATCCAGCGCCTCTGTGAGCACCTGGTCGGCCTTGCCCGCCTTGATATGCTCGACTAGTCCGTTGAGGCCTGGACGGTCGCGCACGGCCCCGGAAATGGCGAAATCGGTGAAGACCGCCGTTATCGTCCAGCCTTCACGCTCGGCGTGCTCTTGGCAGACCCTGACCTGATCCTCGATCGACCGGGCATTCTGAAGCTGGCTGCTGTAGCGCGCATAGATAGCTGTCCGCACGAATCGCTTCCTCCGTTTCGCGCGCATGGTCGCGCTGTGCCAGTGCCTCGGCAAGCGCAATGGTGATATCGCGGATCTCGATTGGGGGTGACCGGCGCATCAGGCTTTCGCGAGCGCGGCCTCGTAGACTTGGGTGACGCGAGCCACTGCCGTCGCGAAATGGTCGGGGTTGTGCTCGATCCCGGTGAAGATCAGCCCGGCCTTGATCGCTGCCACGCCCGTCGATCCCGTGCCCATGAAGGGGTCGCAGACCGTGCGCCCTGCGATGTTGGTGATGATCTTGTCCATCACGCTGTCGGGCTTCACGGTCGGATGACCAAACTTGGCTTCGCGCCGGACAGAATACGCCTCGATCACGCGATCTTTCTGGTCGATATCGCCTTGGGGATGATAGCCGCGCGACCAGCAATGCACATAGAATTCGACATCGGGCCGATAGTGCTTGTTGGCGAACGGCTGAGGGTTCCTCTTCCGCCACATGCACAGCGCGAAGCGCTCGAACAGCCCATCGAGATAGGGCAGCAGTTTAGAGAGCTGATCGTTGTGGCAGAACACGACGGCCGCGCCGCAGAGCAACGGATTGATGATGCGGTGATCGAAGCCCTTGTGGAGCTGCTCTCGCACAATCTGATCCATATTCCCGTTGCGAGCCTTGCGATACTCACCGCCACCTTCGGCGCGAAACTCGTACGGCGGATCCGTGACATCGGCATCCATCCAGCCCAGGGTGGGGCGGATGGCATAGGCGTCGCCCAGGTAGAGGCGGTGCGGGCCGATCGTCACGATGTCTGGGACAGCACTCATCGTCAGGCAGCCTGCTGTGACGTGAGGGGAATCGGATCGCCCTTGTCGTCGAACATGTCGGCGAGCTTGCTGGGGGCCATCGGCGGCAAGGCAGGCTTGCCGATCGGCGGCTTTCCGGGTTGACCGTGCGCCATCGCCTGCCATGCGGCCATGCCATCGCGCTGCCGTTCGAGCTGGCGCACAGCCTTGGACAGCTGGCTCCAGTGCTCGAGCAGCTCTTCCCTGCCCTTGCGCTGGATCTCCGTCTCGATCGCCTCGCGCGCGCGGGTGACCGCCTCGAGCGTGCGATCGATGGGGCAGATATCCGCGGCGCGGGTGTCGCCGTTGCGCGGACTGGTGCCCGGCACCGGGTGCCCTGCCAGCCAGGCCTCAGCCGCTGCCCAGGGGGCAAGGTTCGCTTCGGCGGTCTCCGGATCGATCCTGCCGGCAGCGATTGCCGTTTCGGCGCTGGCGATTCGGCGGTCGAGCTCCCGCGAGATGAAGCGGCGGTCAGGCTTGCTGGCCATCAAGTCCCAACTCCCTGTGACCAATATGGCTGGCTTGCCAAGCCTCGGCACATTCGGCAGCTTCAAGCGATAATAGGAGGATGAGATGGCGACGCGAGTAGGTGCAGGAATGGAAATGCCGGCAGACGTCGGCATTGTGCAATTCCGGGTCGATCCGCCGGCTAGTATATCTGCTGGCGATTTTGCGGGGCTTGTGACCGCTTTTGCTACTGTCCTCGAGACTGATCTGAACAGGACAGCACGCCTCGAGGACGACGACTGGGTAGCTCTGATCGACTCGGTTGATGCCGGCTCGTACATTGTCCGGTTCAAGGCTGCTGCGAAACGCGAATGGGAAGATTTCCGCAAAAGCGCTGCGGAAATGGCAGGTTTGATTGCGCTGCCTGAGAACAGGCTTGTCCGCTATGCCAGCGTGGCCGCGATCGGCGACTTTGCCCTGAACTTGGCTGCCGCAATCGCCAGTCTCATATCGAATCAACCACCCCTCGATCCAAGCGTTGCCACTTTGTGCAGCATTGTCGTCGAAAGTGGTGCAACCGTGACTGTATCCGGGTCGGGCTGCCCCCCCGTCACAATCAATCCAAAACGCCTCGCGGAATCTCAGGCATTCCAAACCTACCCCCTGCCCGATGAAGTTAGAAAGATACTTGCGAGTAACGACATCTACGTTTCCGAAAATGCTCGGATTGGAGTGCACAGGGAAATGGTCGCGTACGTCTCGGTCGGTGCTGGCAGACGGATGACTGTTATCGACGAGGCTGGCAGACGATTTGATGCTGCCGAAACCATGACGAGCAACTCGGCGTACAATTACGTACGCGGACACGGCATGGGAAAGCTGTCCTTGGTCGTTCAGCCGGTCTACGACCAGGGGCGCATTGCTTGTCTGTTTATACGCACCGTTCGATAAGTCGGTTTGCATCAATCGGTCCTTTCACCGAGCATGCGCGCGTGCAGGTCGAAGGCGTTTTGGGGGGTCCATCGGGTTGAGGGTGCGCGCGCGGCGCGGCGGGCGGCGATGATCTCGCCCGCCTTGCGCTTCCAGCTGCGCCAGTCGGCCATGCGCTTTTCGGCATGGGCGCGGATCAGGTTGTTGCGGACCTCGCGCGGCAGCTCGCCGTAGCAAACCAGGCAGAGGCGCTGCCAGCGCTGGCGGGTGTGCGTGCAGCCGGGCACGTCACAGATGTGCTGGCGGCGGCTCATTGGGCCTGATCCTGGATGAGATCGTGCAGCTTCCAGTCTCTCGCCTGCTGCTCGAGCTGGCGAACGCGAGCACGGGCACGCTCGAGCTGCGTTGGCAGGTTGCGCACCCGCATGCGGAGCCTTTCGTCGGCGAGTTCAGGGCGGCTGATCGGGCGTCCCATGATCATGCCCATCCCGCCCAGTGCAGACCGAGCGCCAGCACTGCGACCAAGCCCGCTGCGCCCATGGCCAAGCGATCGCGGGCGATCTCTGCCCGCTTGTCGATCGGCGAGACCTGCTGGCCGATCGCATCGTAGAGCTGGCCATCGGGCAGACGCGGCGGTTTGCAGTCGCGGCAGCGGCAGTGATGATCGTGGATCGAATTGACGTGCGGCATCATGCCATCTCCTTCTGGGGTGAGCGATTGGAGGCTGCTGGCAGCTCAGGCTGTTCGAAAATCCAGCAGTGGGCGTACTTGCCCGCCGGGTTGTTCACGCCCTTCTGGGCGATGAATTTTCGGGATTTGGAGCCTTGAAGAATGCGCTTCAGCTCCATCATGTTGATGGGCGAAAGGCCTGCGTTCCGGCAGCGCATCTCGAAATAGCTCAGGCTGACCGCCATGTACTTGTCGGCATGGCGGTGCTGGTTGATGCTGTTGCCGTTGCCGTGGTCGCCCGGATCTTCGCGCGAGATCAGGTAATCGACCTTCTCCCAGAAATCGGCGACCAGCGGGTGATCACCGCCGCAGCTGTCCTGGCGATCGAGCGCCATGCGGTCGACGAAATCGACGGTCTTCGCGAGCCAGGCTTCGGGAATCTCGAACAGGTATTTCAGGCAATCGACAGCGGCGGCGAGCTGGCTGTGCGTCTTGATGCAGCGCGAGTTGTGGAGACCGCGCACGCGCTGGCGCATGCCGCTTTCATGATGGATGTAGCGCCGGAAGAAGAACTCCAGATAGTCGGCTTCCTTGCGGACGACATGGACGATCGTGCCCGACATAGATTCCATCGGCCAGCTTTCGAGCTGGATGGCGGCATCGCGGGTCTCATCGTTCCATTCGGCCTTGTCGATCTTCATCGACATCAGGCGCTCGAGCACGGCGGGCTGGGCGTCGATGCGCTCATTCTGCATCAGATAGATCGTGCCCCAGAAGGGCGGCTCGAAAGTCTCGGTGCCGGAGGATTTCATGCCGAGCACGCGCGGGCTGCGCCCGTTGTAGAGGGTCAGCAGTTCCTGCCAGTCGAAGCGGCGCTGGTGCCCCTTCCCCTCTTCGCGATTGCCCTCGATCAGGCCGACAGGAAGGTTGGAGACCTTGAGGAAGTTGCGGGTCACACCGGCGTTGGTGCCCTTGTTGGGGTCGAAGCCTTCGTACCCGGATCGGCCAAGCATCTTCCACATCAGCTCGACCAGCGTGGTCTTACCCGATCCGGGCTGGCCGGTGATCTCGAGGAAGCCGAGCGATTTGTGCCTTTCGCGGATCTGAACCGCGAACAGGGACATGGTGAAGAACGCAAGCGCGACCATGCCGCGCGGCCCCCAGGCCTTCCAGACCAGCGGCACCCAATCGAACCTGAGCGCATCGGGCTGCCAGTCGATATCGAGGATGCGCTCGGCGCTGCGCAGCTTCACTGCCGATTTGCCCAGGTCGAAATAGTTCTCGCGATTGACCTCGATCACCCGGCCATCGCGCACGGCCAGATCGCCCAGCACCCATGCGCGGTGCGGCGGTGAGTATCCGGTGAAGGCGATGGGCTCGACGGTCTTGAGCTGCCGCATCTGCCGCCGCATGATGTTGTCCAACTGCTCGCCGGTGCCCGACCACATGCCCGCGAAGGCGAGCAGGCGCTTCTTGAACTCGGATGATGCGGCGCAGGCGGCGTTGCTGAAGCGGGCCTTTTCGGTCTTGGCCCCATCGGGAAAATCTATCTGGATGAAATAGTTGGTTTCATCCGCGATATCGTCGCGCTCGCGGTAGAGGATGCGAAAGGCGCAGTTGGCGATCTCGTTGACCTGCAGCTGCAGCTTCTGGTCTTCGTCATAGGTGGTCTTGGCCCAGAACAGCCGGTTGCCATGACGGAACTCGAAGCTGGAGAGCGCCTTGCGCTCGAGGATCAGCTTGGCCTTCTCGCGCGGCGTGGCGGCGATGGTGACCTCGCCATTCCAGATATAGCCCGCGATCGCGCTCTCGCTGAACGGTGCACGATCGGGCTCGCCGTTGAACTTGGAGTGGCGCAGCCAGAGATCGTTCCAGTCGAGCTTGGTCCCCTCGCCATCGGGGCGGACCTGGGCAGCGGTCGCATTCCAGCCTTCCTCGCGCGCCCGCTTGACGAACTTGCGGGTGGCAGAGACGCCCGCTGCGCCGACATCGAAGGCGAAGACCAGGCGGGGCGGGTTCTTGCGCGCAGGGCTGTCGGCAACGGCCCTGCGCAGCTCGGCAAGGGCATGCTCGGGATAGTTATTGATGCTCATCAGGCTGACGGCATCAAGGCCCGCCTGGCGGAGCGCCTGGGCGTCGAAAATGCCTTCGGCAAACCAGATGTCGTCGGCCAGCGCGAGCTGCTGATAGGTCGCCGCCGGCGGTGCCCACCACCATCCGCTCCAGTTGCTGCCGGGCTTGAAATTGGCCTTGCGCTTGAACCTGCCGGGGCGATCGATCAGCCGCTCCCACCAGCTGTTGTTCTCGAGCGGGAAGCGGACCGTGGCGCTGACCTGCCCAGTCTCGCGATCGAAATAGGTCTCTTGCGTGTAGAGGCCTTCAAGCTGGCTGATATCCAGACCCCGCTCGACCGAGAGATAGGCGTCGGCGGTGGCAGTGGGGTGAACCTCGGTCGGCGGTGCGCGGCGGGTCCAATCCTCGAACAGCTCGGGCAGCAGGTTGCGGACGCTGTCTTCCCATCCGCACTTTTCGACCCTGCCGCACTTGACGATCTTCGGATCTTCGGCGGCGCAGAATACCTCCGATTTGTCGCACTGCGGGCACTGGCCCTGTTGCAGCCATGCGCCCTTGGCCGACTTGAACCGGAACATCTGTTTCAGGTCGGCGATAATCTGATCGGAAAGGTTCATCTCGGGCCTTTGTGGCGCGGGGCATCGGCCCCGGAATTGCGGGTGACGGGCTGGGCTGGGGGATGATCGGGAAGGTCAGTCGGCTGCCGACGCGCGGTCAGCCGAACATGGTAATCTGGCGCGGGTCATGGCCGGGGTCATTGCCCGGCTCGCGCGCGCTTTCGGGATAGCGCCGACGAACGTAATCGGTCGGGGCCATCGGCAGGTTGATTTCCGGGTTGGGGATGGCGCTGGGCGACAGCGTGAAAACCGCCGCCAGCTGCGCTTTCCAGGTATGGCCGCAGTCGGTGTTGAGGCAGATCAGGTACAGGTCCTTCACCGTCTCGTTGACCCATTCCGACGTGCGGATCGTGGCAGGCGCATTGCAGTGCGGGCACTGCACGAAGCCCTTGCGCATCCGCGTGGTCAGCCCTTCCCCCTCGCGATCTCTCACCGGATGGCCTCCCTGATGATAAGCCGCGCCTCGGCGCGCATGGCGATGGCGTTGGCGATGATGTCGTCGCACTCGCTCACGATCCGCTCGGCATCCTTGCGGCAGATGATGCCATCGGCGGTGGTCTCGACGATCGCCTGGGCAAGATCGCTGTTTTCCTTGCTCTGCTGCGCGAATAGCACCAGCAAATCCTTGCCGGTGGCCGTGATGGTGGGGGTGCGGACAAGCTCATAGCCCAGCTGCCGCGCCCGGGTGGCGAGCACATGGGGATGCCCGGGCAGGCCCACGGTCTCATGCTCCAGCGCGGCAACCTCATCGACGCGGAGGAAGCTCTCGGTGTGCGGGTTGATGCAGTCGCTGATGCGCTGCTGGCGGGTGCCGAGACGCGAGGCAGCGGCTTCCTGGCCGCCAAAGGCGCGCACCAGCGCACGGCAGGCGGTCTTCAATTCCTGCTGATCTGGGGGCAGCACGATGTCGCGGCGATCGGTCATGCGGCCTCTCCGGTGCAATCGTGCGATTTACCGGCTGACGCTGCAGCCGCGATGGTGGCAGACCAGGTCTTGCCGGAACGGTGGGCAGGGGTGACCATCGAGAGGCGCTGCCGGGGGGCGACAGATGTGCGGGCAGCAAGGGCCTGACCCAGCGCAAAGGCGCTGGCGACAAAAGTGGCCGTGCACGACGCGACAATCGGGGGGATCAGATCGTCCTGCACGGCCACAGGTTCGCAGACGTTCCATTGAGAGAGGAGCGCTGCACCAGGCAGCCGTGACGGCAGCTGCCCAGCGCGACCGGCCTGCGAGCGGTCAAACTGATTGGGGGACATCGTGTTCACCGGCGGGCACCCGCCGTCATGCGCTGGGGCGTGCCCAGGTCGATCGCGCAGAAGCGGTCGGGCAGCGGCGCGTCGAGCGAGTCTTCGACCGCCTCCGGGTGAATGGCCGGGTGCGGGTAGATGTCGGGCCGCAGGACATGGCGCGGCACGTCGAACGCGCGCTCGGCGATCAGCACGAACTGGTGCGACATGCGGCGCGATGAATGCAGCATCTTCCAGACGGCGGTCTGTGAACAGCCCAGCTCAAGGCCAAGCTTTTCCTGCGATCCTGCTTTGCGGAGACAGAGGCGGAGCGCCTCGTGGGGGGTGAGTGGCTGTTCCATGACAACCGAATACAACCTCGGTTGTGATGCTGTCAACAAAATTTATTCCCTGTCGCGCACCAACCTTGGTTGTCATCAGGTTTGCTGATGCAAATCGATGGCTCCCGAGTCGCTAAGCGCATGGCTGAATTGGGGAAAACCCAAGCGGCCGTCGCGCGCGGAGTTGGCGTAAGTCAGCAGGCAATCGGCAAGATCATCAACGGCCAATCCTCGGGCTCGAAGTTCATCGCGCGAATCGCTCGCGAGTTGATGACGACGCCTCAATATCTCTCTGGCGAAACCGACGATCCTTCGGAAGGTGCGCTCCCCGCCCCGACAGCCGACGATATCGCCGACCAGGTAGGCGGGGTGCGAATCAAGGAAATCGATCTCGACTATGGCATGGGTGCCAGCTGGATCGACGGAGTGCCGGTGACCGAGGTCGAGCGGGTCTTCCCCGCCGACTGGCTGGTACAGTTCACCCGTGCACATCCGCAATATCTGTTCTTCGCGCATGGCGCGGGCGATTCGATGATGCCGACTATCATGGATCGGGACATCGTACTGATCGACACCACCCAGCAGACGCTCAACATGGCCGATCGCATCTGGGCCGTAGCGTTCGGCGGTGCCGGCATGATCAAGCGCCTGCGACCGCAGCCCGATGGCGGCGTGAAGCTGATGAGCGACAACCCATCCCTGCGCGATGAGGTTGCCTATGACGGCGAACTGTCGATAATAGGCAGGGTCGTTGGAGTAATGCGAAAGATATAGGGGGCAGTGATGGCAGCCGGGAAAGCAAAGAAAGGCTGCCTGATATTGGGCTGGGCCTTTGTTGGTCTCGTCATTTTGGGGATAATATTTGGCCCCGCTCCAGATGAAGACAATGTCGCAAACAAGCCTGCGGTAGCTGACAATGGCGAACCTGCCAAAGCGATCTCCGACCCCAAAAGCGCGGCCAGAATATTCTACATCAATGCAATGTCGGCGATGCGGCCATGTGATCGTATGGCAGGCAAAGCTGGCGATCTGATGTCGAACCTGGCCAAAGGGGCATCGGTCTATGACGCATATAACGCTGCCGATCAGGCTGAAAGTACGTGTCGGAAAAGCTGGTCCGAAGTAGGTGACGTCACGATTCCAGCTGGGCTGTCTGCGGCGAACCAAAAAAAGGCGGAGGAAACCCTGGAGGCGTGCCAGAATGCCATGATTGCCCGGCAGACCGGCTTTGCCACCATCAAGGAAGTACTCGACGGGGATGCTCGCCCCTCGAAGGTCGCGGAGGCGACTGAAAAAGCAGAGCGGGCGAAAGGCGGTATACTCGTTTGCGCTGCCTACCTTGCGGAGATCGCCACAATCCACAAGCTGGATATTGATGAACTCAATAAGGCGGTTTTTTGACGGGATACCACCATGATATCGATCCAGCTGGGGCCGCACCAAACATCACCACGCCACTTTAGGGACCTCGACCAGCTGTTCGCTTACGCCAACGAACAAATGGCCGCATGGAATTTGAGATCCCAATCCCATCCGGGAGCATTAAGTCCCCTCAGCGGCCCGTGGGAGCGCCTCCTGGAGGCAATAGCCATGTTTAGGAGTAATCCGGATCATTGGACTAAGGAGCGCATCGCTTCGCAGGGCCACGATCATTTCCCTTATGAACGGCTCGTGCCGGTTGATAGCCCTGCTGGCCAATCCGCGCTTGATGCCTACAACAGGCTCGGTGCGCCCGGAATCCAAGGGTTCGTTGGCTATTTGTTTGGGAACCAAGTCCAAGATTTCGCGCCAGGGGGTGCCGACAAGCGATATTTCTCTGGTGCAATGCTTGCCTGGGCAACCGAGCACAGTCTCTCCAAGGCCTCCATCGGCGGTTTCCAGAGATCATTAAAGGCTGCCAACTCCCGCTTTGAAGAAAATTATGAAAAGGCATTAAGCGAAGTTCAAAAATTTCGTAGCCACTCGCAAAAACAGATGGATGACGAAGCTCAGATCGTGAGAAGACGGATCAAAGTTATCGATAGAGCAACCCGGATTTTTCTCACGAGAGTGCGCCGGATCGATGGGGAGAGAACGGCGGAATGGGATGCTTTGAACCAATCGTACAACGAGAAAATCAAACTAGATGCCGCAGTGAAGCTATGGTCAGACGAGTCGAAAGCCCACGATGTAAAATATGAAAAGCTTCGCAATTGGGCAATCGGGGTAGGCATCGGAGGGTTAGCCGGGCTTGCGGTCTGGGTACTACTTTCAACGCTTTTTGCCGGTTGGCTGTTCGGAACCATGACATCAGCGACAGGAGCAACCGGCCTACGTCTTTCATGGCCCTATGAAGCCACAATGATCGCTGCCAGCACACTAATTTATTCGACGATTTACCTTTGGACGCTGCGACTGATTATCAGAACGATGATGGCCGAGAATCACCTGGCTATAGACGCCAAGGCTCGGTCTTCGATGGCACACACCTACCTCGCGTTGATAAAACAGGGCGCAGCTGACAATGAGGATCGCGCCATCGTTCTTGGTAGCCTCTTCCGTCCCGTCACTGACGGATTAGTTAGAGACGATGCGATGCCAGTTATCTCCCCCGCCGGGTTCGCTACGCGGAGCATTACGACATGATTGTGCTGTTCTCGGCATTTGCGACAGTCGCCAGCGGCCAAGCCTTCACCTGCACCCCAACGCATGTCTGGGATGGCGACGGCCCGATCTGGTGCGCCGAAGGTCCCAAGGTGCGCCTGGCGGGCATCGCGGCGCGAGAAATAGACGGATCGTGCAATCCCGGTCACCCCTGCCCCGACGCCACCGCGACGGCGGCGCGCGATGGCCTGGCGAAGCTGCTGGGCAAGGTCACCGGAACCGCGCCGACCGGGCACTTGCTGGTCAAGGGGCCCCGTCTGCAATGCGTCTCCGAGGGCGGGGCAGGCGGCAAGCGCACTGCGGCCTGGTGCAGCTCGCCGGTTCATGGCGATATCAGTTGCGCGATGTTGAAGGCGGGGCTGGCAGCGCGCTGGCCGAAATACTGGCGGGCGCACCGGTGCGGGTGAAGACCTGCTCTGCAGAAGATGAACCGTTGCATACCTCATCGCGCATTTTAACGCTTTTTCAGAAATTTTGCTGGTATCTCATTGCGGCATGCGGAGCTTTAATTCCTATCTCTCAAGTAGCATCACCAACAACGCGTTGCGGGCGTGTCGCTTCAGCAATCGCTGGGATCATCCGAACGGTCGATTGTCGAAGCTAGTTAACAAGCTGCGCCGAGATCGTTCCGGCCTCGCACTGATCGAGTTTGCCTTTTCGCTGCCGATCTTCATGGGCCTCGGCTTCTACGGCGTCGAGGTCGCGAACCTTGCCATCACGCAGATGAAGATGAGCCAGATCGCGCTCAACATGGCCGACAACGCCTCGCGTATCGGCACGCTCAATTCCACCCTGGGTGCCAAGGTGATCAGCGAGGACCAGATCAACGACGTGTTCCAGGCGGCGGCGATCCAGGCAGGGGCTGCGGGCATCTATCAGGATGGCCGCACGGTGCTGTCGAGCCTCGAGGTCAATGCCAATGGCGGCCAGACGATCATGTGGCAGCGCTGCAAGGGCATATTGTTCGACGATTCCGACTATGGCCCCGAGGGCACCGGCAAGACCGGCACGAGCTTTACCGGAATGGGCCCGCCGGGCGAGAAGATCGCGGCGAGCACGGGCACGGCGGTGATGTATGTCGAACTGACCTATGTCTACGAACCGCTGTTCGGCAACATGTTCATGGAAGACAAGGAGCTTCATCAGGAAGCTGCCTATACCGTGCGCGACGCAAGAGAAATCGGTAAGGCACCAACGAACAATGTACCGGAGGCCCGCAGGTCGACCTGCAACAAATATGACGCCATTTTGCCGCAAACGAGTGACGCAGACATTGCAGCTGGTCAGGCTGCTGCGGAAGCAGCGAAGCAGAATGATCTCAAGGATGGCGTACTCGATGGCAATGCTGGCAAAGGCAACAACAAGGGGATTTGCGTCGCGGGATTGGTTTGCGTGAAGATTTAGCAACAAAGCGAGTGGCTCGGTAACGTTTCGTTATGTTCCACTCTCCAGCTTGATGGCCGTCACCAGCCCCCCTGCCCCAAACCGCGTCGTCACCTCGCCGACCAGCCATTTCATGCCGTCAATCTCGCTGTCCCAGCCCTGCAGCTGCACGGGCATGTTGGGGGTGATCGCCGGATCCCCGAAGGCGAGATCATAGGTGAAGCTGTAGGCGGTGCGCTTGGCCTTGTCGGCGGCGGATTTCGCGGCCTTTTCGGCATCGGCCTTGCTGGCATAGACCTTCTTAAGCTTTTTCGGCTTGCTGCCGCCGGTGGTGACGGTCTTGCGCTGGCCCGCATCCTGATCGTGATATTCGGCGCTGGCACTATCCGCCCCGGTGCGCTCTTCATGCCGGAAGGTCCAGTTCCAACCATCGACCTTGGTCAGGCGCAGGGTGGGCAGCGCCTTGCCGCTGGGTGTGGTGCTGGAGCCGAGCGGCATGAAGATGAGCGTGCCCGCCTTGACCGTGGCGACGGCATCGTAGCGACGGCCGAGATCGCGAACGAAGGCCATGTCGCTCTTGCCCGCCTGTTCGATCGCCTTGATGGGAATCGCGGCCAGCTCGCCGGTGATGCGCGAGGAAAAGCCGTTCTCCCCGGCAATCGTCTGAATGATGGTGCCTAGAGTGGTATCGACCCAGCTTTTGGTGCGGCGGGTGCGATAGTCGCCGGTGAGATCGGCAGAGCGGGCGCGGATGGTGATGATGTCGGGCGGGCCGCTGCGCTCAACCTCATCGATCCGGAAGCTGCCCTTGTCCACCATGCCGGGCAGCACGTCATCTCCGCTTTCCCAGCCCAGCGCGAGCGTGAGCACCTTGCCGACCTTGGGCGGCGCGAGCTGGCCATCGTGATTGTGAATGGTGAGATCGAGCGTGTCCGCCTCATCACCGCGCTTTTCGGTCAAGGTCAGGTCGATAATGCGCGGGTTGACGCGGCTCGACAGATCCACGCCATTGTCTAGGACCAGGCGGCAGGCTGCCTTGTTGGCCACCATGGCGGTCAATCCTGCCGATCGAGGTCGATGGCGAACTCGGTGCGCCGGGCGATACCGCCACCAATGATCGACGTGCCCTTGAGGTCGATATTGACGATGCGATAGCTGCCCCAGATCTGGCCCGCGCCGTCGAGCAGCGGCCAGTTGTCGCCGGTGCTGGCCATGTCCACCAGGTTATCGATCGCGCTGAAGCTGCCCGCGACCTCGGGCACCAGCACCCCGACAAAGCTGACCGTGTCTTCGCCCAGGCCGACATATTGCGCTGCGGGGCGCTCGGTGTGCCGCTCGCTGGTCGCGTGCCGCCAGCTCATCCGGCGCTGGAATTCCTGATAGGGCAAGGTGCCCATCCCGAAAACAAACATGCCGAGAACCATCAACTCGGTGCCCTGGGGCAGGCCTGCAGTGCGCAGGGCGGATGTGTCGAGCGTGGGCGTGGCGGTGAGCGCGCCGAACAGATCATCGAGCCGGCGGGCCTCGGAGCGCACCTGGTCGATGCGCCCGCGGGCCTTGTCGAAGGGCAGATTCAGCGAGGGCGGAAAGCGCATCGATCAATCATCCTCATAGCTGGAGCGGCGTCGCACGCCCTGCGCGCTCTCGATCTCACTCATAACCCGCTTGGCGAGCGCCTTCGCATCTTCGCCGGGCAGTTGGTGGATGTGGATGGTGACCGACGCGCCGCCCATGGCTGGCCCGGCACCCGCTGAGGCGGATGCTGCCGAGCGGATCGGTGCGCCAGCTGCAGCGAGGCGAGGCATGCCGCCCCTTGCCACACCCTCGGCAAGCCGCTGGGCCGACTGGATTGCGCGCCCCCTTCCCCCATCGATCCCCATAGCCATGCCGGCGCTGACATGCCCGCCCAGTGCCATGAACAGACGGCTAGGCGACTTGATGCCGAGGAACGCCTTGATCTTGTCGATGCCGATACCGACGATGCGCTTGAGGGCATTGAAGACGCCCATGGGGTTGCCGAGGATGCCCGAGATCAGCCCCTGCACGATCGCCTTGCCGATCGGCCCCATGTTGCTCACGAAACTCCGGATATGGGCGAGCGCGCCGTTGAAGGTCTTCTTGATCGTGTCCCAATGGGAATAGATCATATAGGCGGCGAAGGCGATGCCGGCGACCAGTGCGATCATCGGGTTGGCGAGCATCGCACGGCCAAGGAACATGATCGCCTGGCCCGCCACCCAAGCCCCCGAGCGCAACAGCCATAGCCCCTTGCTGAGCACGCCCAGCGCGCGCAGCTTCTGAAACCAGCCCCATGCCGTGGCGAACGGGCCGATGATACCGCCCAAGGCGATTTTCGCCGCCCCCAGCCCCAGCTTGAAGACGGCCAGGCCCGCGACCAGCTTGATGATCGTCGCGGCCGCCTCGGGGTTCGCCTGTGCCCAGTTTGATACAGCCATCGCGATACCGCCGACCTGAGACAGCGCCTCGGTCATGACGGGCAGCAGGGTGGTGCCGAGCGTGATCGCCAGGGTCGAGGCGGTGCCCTTGAAAGCTTCCCAGCTGACATTGGCATCCTTAAGCACGCGCTGATCGAACGCCTTGTCGATGACACCGCTGGATTTCAGGGACTTGTCGCGGATGTTGCGATATTCGTCGAGGTTCTGGATCAGGCTGCGCAGCGCGCCCTGGGCCTGCATGTCCTCGAACGCATAGCCCAGCTTCTTCAGGTCCCCGCCGGTGGCCTGCTTGGTGATCATGGCGATGCTCTCGACCGTGTCATAGCCCTGCGCCTCGAGCTTCTTCATCGCGGCGGGCAGGTCGATACCGAAATTCTTCTCGAAGGCCTTCACCGTGGCAGGCGCGTTGATCTTGGTCAGCAGGTTCTGGATGTTGTTCGCCGCCTGGTCGGCATTGCCGGTGCCCTTCTCCGCGATCTGGAGGGCGGCGGAGAGCTGCCCGACCGCCGGCACGCCCTTGGCCCCCAGCGCCTGCATCTGCGCGGTCAGCGCCGGGAAATGGCGGGCCATGTCGCGGATCTCGAACGCGCCCATGTTGCCGCTGGCCGCCATGACATCGAGCGCGGCGCTGGTTTGGCTGATCGGCACCTTGAGATTGTTGAGATTGGCATAGGCCGCAGCAGCGCCGTCGCCGAGATCGACGCGGAATGCGGTGCCGAGCCTGCCGATGGCCGGAGCGAGAAGCACGGCCTGACGCGGGTCGAGACCCTTGCCAGCCAGCACATCGACCGCCTGGCGCATGTTCTCGGGCAGTTGCTTGGACGCCTGTGCCGCTTGCACGATCGTGTTCTGCAATCGAGCGGTCGCCGCGTCGGACAGGTCTGCCTTTTGCTGGATATCGACCATGCCGGTGGTGAAGTCTGCCGCCGCCTTGGTGGCGAGGATCAACGGGGCGAGCAGCGATGCGCCTTGGGCGAGGTCAGACTGGCCAGACGATATCAGGCCCGATGCCATGGCCTTGCGGTCGGCGGTCCTGCGCTCGATCGCGGCGAGCTGAGACAACTTCGCCTTTTGCTGCTCGATCTGGCGGTTGGAGAATTCGAGCTGGCGGGCGAGATCGCGCTGGCGTTCGACCAGCTTGCCAATCGACCGGTGACCGATCAGCCCGCCGGATGCGATCTCGCGCTGCACATCCTTGAGTTCGCGCTTGAGGCGGCGCGATTCATCGCCCATCGCCTTGAGCGCGATCGAGCCCTTCTTGCTGGCACCGGTGATGTTGCGGATCGATCCGGAGAGCTTGTCAGCCCCGATGAAGCTGACCAGCAGCGACAGCTTGTTGCTCACGTCTCTCGCTCCATCCGCTCATCAATCCTTGCCGCCATGCATCCGGTTCCATCGATCGACCGCCTTGCTGCGCCAGTAGATCAGCTCTTCGAAGTCCAGCGCCTCCAGCTCCGACAGCGGCCAATGGAAGATCGCGGCAATGTCGGCGATCAGTTCACCGATACCGGTTCCCCCGATGTCATCCTCTCGATCAGCGCCCGTTCCGCCGGCGTCAGAAAAAAACCCCGGATTGCGCCTCCGATCTGGGCCAGGTCTGCCGGGTCGAGATCGCGCGCCTCGACATCGGTGAGGATCGGGTCGGAAATCCGGGGCACCAGCGTGATGATGGTGCTGACATCGGTGGTGAGCAGGTCTTGCAGGGTCAGGCCGCGCAGCTCGCCCGCCTTGGGCTTGCGAAGGATCAGGCTGGTGATCTGCGTCTCGCCGCGCACGATCGGCTCGACCAGTTCGATGGGGTCGGAGAAGCGCGACGTGCCGGTGCTGGTGGCGGGGGACTGGGTTTCGGCGGTCATCTGGGGGAGCCTTTATTCCAAGGGGGAGGATGGATCGGGCCGGGGGCACCTAACATACCCCCGGCCCTGCCCCGCTCGCGCCGTCCCCCAATGGCAGCGCGCGCGGAATCGAAAGGGGTTTACAGGCCGATAGCGGCGCGGATTTCGGCGTAGCGATCGATGCCATCGACCAGGAAGATCGCGTTGATCATGTCGATCTCCATCTCGACGCGGCCATCGACCACCAGCTTGTAATAGGCGATCGGCATCTTGGCCTTGTGCTCGGTATCCTCACCGGCCTTGGCGTTGCCCATGTCGATCTCTTCATAACGACCGCGCATGACCATCTCGACGGACTGGGGGGCGCTGCCATCGTCGCGCTGATAGGCCCCGACCAGGCGCAGCAGCACGCCATCGACGCGCGGGATGCCGAACTGACGGAGCATCTGGGTGACCAGACCGCCGACCGTGAATTCGGCCTCCATCAGCTGCAGTCCCATGTCGATCTTGATCGGACCGAGCATGCCGCCGCCGCGCCACTCTTCCATCTGGGCGGCGATCTTGGGCTGGGTGACCTCGGCGACGACACCGAGATAGCTGTTGCCATCGTTGTAGAGGTTGAAGTTCTTCAGCTTGCGGGGAAGGCCCATGGCGGTGTCCTTTGTCGATCGAGGGTGTCAGCAGCGGCGATCAGTTGAGCTGGTCTGCGAAACCGGCGTAATAGCGGTCGGTAATCCGCTGATTCAGGATGATGTTTTCCGCCGGTGCAGCGGGCGTGAAATCATAGTCGATGGTCAGCTTGCCGCTCGCCAGATCGGTCTGGCTGTTGAGCGCGGGATCAAACCACGCCTTGCCGTCGATGATGCGGCCCTGCGCCTTGAGGCTGCGGAATTCGGCGTTGATCGTCTCGATGATGTCCTTGATCAGGCCGCGCGTCATCGGCTTGTCCACCGCCCAGGCAAGGCCCTCGGCGATGGTATCCTGAAGCACCTGGGCGGTGCGCACCGCGCTCTCGAACGCGAACTCGGGCAGGTCGCTGCAGGTGCGGTTGCCCCAGAAGCGATAGCCGTTCATGCGGATGATGGTGGTGACCTGGCCATCGTTGAGCACGCCGGCGGGGGTGGTGGCATCCTGCAGGTCGAAATAGACCGATTTGTCGATGCCGCTGACACCATCGACCGCGACGTTGGATAGCGTCTTGTGCCAGCCCTGCTCTTCGTCGATGCGGGCGCGCAGGCCCAGGGCGCGGGCAACGGCATCGCCCGCGAACTGGTTGGTGAAATTGGGCCAGACCAGCATCAGCTCGCGCGCGGAGAATTCCTCGCGATAGGTCAGCACGTCGGCGATCTCGTCGCCGATCGCGCGGGCATAGACCATGCCGCGCAGGCGCTTGGCGACGATCACCATCTCGGCCGTCACTTCCTGCACGTCGAGACCCGGACAGCCGAGGATGCGCGGTCGAATGCCGAGCTGCGCCTGGGCATCGAGCAGGCACTGCATGCCGGTGGCGACGCCGCCGGTATTGCCGCCGATCACGTTGGCGGTGGTCTCTGCATCATCCTCGCCGGGGGCCACGCGTACCACCACCAGGATGGGGCTGGTCTGATCGGCAATCGCCTCGAGCGCGGGCAGAAGCGTGCCGCCTGTTCCCGCATCGCCGATCGCCGAACGAATGTCGGTGACCAGCACCGGGGTATTGAGCGGAAAGGCCGCATCAAGCGCGGCGGCGGGCGCACCTGCGGCGGCGGTGGCGGTGGCGACCAGGCCGATGACCGCGCTGGCAATGGGCACGATGGGACGCGCGCCGGTGGTAAGCTCGTTGACCTTGATGCCGTGCATGATGATCTCGCCTCTAGCTGGAGTTCGGGCTGTGCCGTTTGCAGCAGAGACAAGAGGGAAAGGCTGGCCAAAGGCCAGCGGGCGCGATTGTTACCGGGCCGATTACAACGATGTCAGGTGTTGCTGGGGCTGGCCCCGCCGCGTCGGATAGGGATCGAGAGCTGGACGCGGCTGTTCGCCTGGCCAATGTCCGTCCGCTCGCCTTCCAGCGCGATCACCAGCTCTCCGGGCTGCTCGCCCAGGCCGATCGCGATGCGCTTCAGGCGCAGGCGAGGTTCCCAGCGTTGCAGCGCCAGCGCGGTCGCGCCATAGAGCAGCAGCCGGGTCGCGCCGTTGATGGGCTGATCGATCAGGTCGAACAGCATCGAGCCGTAATCGCGGCGCATGACGCGGGTGCCCAGCGGGGTCGAGAGGATATCGCCGATCGACTGCGCCAGGTGCGCATTGCCGTCGAGCTGCTGCCCCGTGGTCTTGTCGATTCCCAGCATCTGCAGTCCCTTTATACCGGCGTGCCGGTCTGCCCGCCGCCCGGTTGCACGCCGCCGTGCTTGTGGGATTTCAGGCTGATGCCGCTGGCAACCACGTCTTCGCTGGCGGTGAGCGTGCCGTTGAGTGTGACATCGCCGTTGATGGTGACCCCGGCCTCGGCGTTGATGGTCAGCCCACCGGGAGCGATGATCGTCGCGGTCGCGCTATCGGGTAGCAGCGCCTCCAGATGATGCGCCTCTGGATCATAGCGCAGCTGCGCGCCATCGGCGAAGTCGATGCGCTCCTCGAGCGTCGAGCCGAGCGGGGGGAAGCTGTCGCGGGTGATGCCGGTGAGCGCGACCGCTGCGCCGATCTCGCCGTCGGGGCAGAGCAGCACCACCTGCTCGCCCACGGTCGGCGGCGACCAGATGCGCGTATCGCCGCAGCGGGGCATGATCCAGCGGATTGCCGGGGTTTCCATCTCGCCCTCTTCAGGATCCCCGCAGCGCACCGTGCAGCGCGCTGACTGCAGGTCGACAGTGGCGATCACGCCCAAGCGGATGAGGGTGGCAGGATCGAGGGGGATGTCTTCCATGGCTGATCCGGTCAGGCCGCGAGTTGCCAGCTGTTGGCAAAGGATCGGCACCCGGCGGGCACGAAGGCAGCGCTGGCGATCGGGATGACGTTGCCACAGACGGCATTAGTATCGTCGACAGTTGCTCCGTTCGTGCCATTGATGGCCAGCGCCCAGGCCCCGCCATGCGACATGATCTGGTTGTTGCTGATCCGGCAGTTGACATAGCCCGAGTCTTCACCATCGACCTGCATGTTGATGCCGTCAGAGGCGCTATCGATGATCACGTTGCTGTCGATGACGATCATCGTGACCACACCACCGCTGAAGTGGCGAATGCCCTTGTCCGCTGCACCAATGACCGTGTTGTTGCGGATGATCGCGCCGCCCTCGACAAAAATGCCTTCCTTCGAGGGGGTTTCCAGATTGCGATAGCCGGTGATCTTGACGACGTTGCTGTCGACCGTGGCAGCCCCCAGAACCTCGATGCCGTTCTCTGCGCATTTCTCGATATGATTGTCGGAAATCATGACCAGAGAAGGATCGGTCGAACCGGTAACGACATAGATACCGTTGCAGGTCACGCCCGAGCCAGTGTCATTAATCTCGCCCATCCGATAGATGCGGTTGTCGGAGATGACCACGCGGGCATGGCCGAGGCTGTAGACCTGAACGCCACGGAAAAACGTGTCGTAGATCGCATTATCGGAGATCGAGCAATCGGTGTTGTTCTCGCGGATGAAGATGGCGGCATGGCCATAGGTCCGCTCGATGCGATAATTGCCGTTGATGGTGATCCTGGAGCAGAGGGTAGAGTGGAAGAAGCATCCCTCGATCGTCTGGTTGATCAGGGCCTTGTCGCCGATCTCGTAGGCGGTGCAGTTGATGACGGTGACATTGTTGGCCCGGATCGCGTCGATGGCGCTGCGCGCGATCTGACGGAAATGCACGTTGTCGATCAGGACATTATCGGCATCCCAGACGACGATGGCGTGCGCGCCGTGCGCCTTGTTACGGCCATCGATCGTGATTCCCTGAAGCGTGTTGTTGCCCATCAGCGTCAGACCGCCCGACGTGAAGGACAGCTTGCCACGTCCGATAAGCTCGACGCCATCGGGCACAACCAGCGCATCGGTCTTGTAGGTGCCCTTGGTGAGATTGATGGTTCCAAGGCCGCTATCGAGCGCCTTCTGGATCGCCACGGTATCATTCGCCGCGCCGTCACCGACCGCGCCGAAATCCTTGACGCTGACCGAATCACCCAGCTTGGCCGCAAGAGACCGAGGCACAGCCCCCACACCGGCCTGGAGAAAGCTGAGCACGGTCGCGCCGGCGGTGGAGCGCAGATAGGTGATAAAACCCCTGAGGGTGCTCCAGCGCGCGCCGCCATCACCATCGTCCGCCCCGATCAGCGTCTCGCCGTTGACACCGCCCAACGCAGCAGCGGTCGCCTCCCGGTAAAGCAGGGTGGAACCACCGACCGTGCGACGTCGCACGTCGGCCAGGCCGGAGGCAGGATCGACCAGCTTGAAGACAGTGCCATTGGCAACAGCTGCCTCAGCCGTGGCCAAGGGCACATCCACAAAGATATTGGCGGGGATGACGAGGTCTGCCGCCTGATCGCGGGCGAGAGCGGCGGCATCCGCACTGGCCGCTGCCTCGACCAGATAGGGGCCGACTGTCGCGCCTACCAACCCGCCAATCTGGCCGCGGCGGGTGGCCCCGCCCTGCACCAGAACGACCTGCTCGTTACCATCTAGCTCGGCAACAGCCGGTAGAGCGCTAATCTTTGGCATCAGACGGACTCCGGTTCATCGAAAGAGGGCCAGAGCGGATTGGCGGGCACAGGGTACGCCCTCACCGCCTCCGCAGATGGCAGTTCCATCATCTGCGCCTGGATCAGGTTGCTCGCGTTGCGAATGGCATCGATCTTCCAGAAGCCCGGATCGCTGTTTTCGCGCAGCGCATTGAGCTGGCGCCAGATGGGCATCTCGACCTTGATCCGGCGCGCCGCCTCGCGCCGGATGTCATTCGCCTTGGCCGCACGGCATTCGTCGAGCGTGACGGGAAACAAGGCCTGAAGCTGCGGACGCCCGCGATTGTCGGCAACAATGCGGTGCCCCGCTGACTGTCCGGCCATCAGCGCTGCGTGGCGCTTGGCTGATACGGGCACGCAGTCATCGGGCAGAGCCTCGGGCGCATAGCCGATCGCCAGATCGAAAAACGCGCCCGCCCCGGCATTTGCCGAAGCCGAATAGAAGATCTTCGCTCTCTCGCTCATCGGCCCCATGCCCTCCATGCAACGTTGATGTTTGGGCCATCCCCCTGCCGGTTGATCGTAAAGCCACCCGTGCCGCCTGGCGCGGCCCAGACGTTCTCGTCCGCTTCGTCGCCGCCATCGGTATTGCCTTCGAGGGATATCATCACCCTGTCGCAGGCCACGGGGAACGCGGTCGGGAAAGTGACGCTGGTGCTGTTGGAGCTGCCAGAACCGGAAAGGCTGGCCACGCCCCACATTTCCCACTGACCCGTGGCGACATTGAAGGCATAGCCGCTGCCGCCGAGCGAGCGAGGCAGCCCGCCGAAGCTTGCAGGGGTCAAGGCCTTGTTGTTGATCGCTTGAGCCTGCAATTCCGCTGCCGATGCACGATAAACCCAGATGATGCGGTTGCCGTAGAGATCGCCCCCACCGGTGGCCAGCTCACCCCCGGTGATCGTGAGCCCGCGGATCTCCGCGATCGCGCCATTGACCGAATTCTGCAGCGCCGTGAAAGCGATGTTCATGGCTGTAGCCAGCGCATCAAGCACCCGCTTCGTCTTCTTGGGCGACATGATCCGGGTGTCATCGACGCCAGCATCCGCCTCAGCATTCGTGGCGATTTCTGCCACGCCCTTCACGTCTTCGCTGGCGGGCGGATTCAGGAAGAGCGCATCGCCGAACTCGATCAGGGCCGCCATGTTGTTGGCAAAAGCAATGTCGAACATCACCAGCCCCGTCGCGAGCTGTGCCTTACTGAGCACCGGGTTTTCTGCCGCGCTGTAGACCGCGAGCAATATACCCTCGCTGGTGTAGATGCCGATGCCGGTCACATCGTAAATGTCCGGCGACGGATCGTAGGCAGTGACATGGATGACGTTCTCGCTGACCGCCTGGCCAGAGACCGCATCGATGCGCTTGAACTCGCCCGGCAGAGCCTCGATCGTCGGCGCGGCGATGAAGGGAGCGTCGCTGAGGCCGATCTCGGTGATCCGGATTTCGTCGGTGCCGCCACTCTCGGCTGCCACGATCGCATCGAAGCCTGCATTTGTGATCATCATGGCCAGAGCAGTCATCAAAGCACCTCCATAAATGCTTGATCCTCGCGGACTATCGGTTCGCCCTGCTCGGTCTGGAGATAGTTGTCCCAGCGATCGTCGTCGTCATGGTCAGCCGCCAGATCGAGCCGGATCGAGGTGGCCGTCATGGCCGCCCCGGAGAGATAGCCCATGGCCTGAGCCTCGAGATACTGAACGAAGGTGAAGTGCGAGCGCGCGGGCTTGACCGATGCCACGTCGCGGATGATCGCCGCCGCCGTCTCCGCGCTGAGAAAGCTCGGCGGGATGAGGTTCGCGGGCATGCGCACTTCGAAGGTGTGCACGGGCTGGCGGGGGTTCGCCTCGAACCACTCAACGATCTCGAGCAGCGGGTTGAAGCGATCGAGCACCTCGCGCACGATTGCCCGCGTGCCCTTGCGCCGGTGGAACGGAATCGCATCCCAGATCGCGGTGCGCCGCTCTGCTTCGGTCCATTGCGGGTCCCAGCGCGCGATGGCGAGGCCCCAGGCGAGGAATGGCAGCAGCTCTGCCGGGCAGCTGTCAGGGTTCCACAGATTGCCGACCTGGGCGATGTCGATATCGGCGCGCATCGCCGCCTCGAGCGCCATTTCGGAGCTTTGCGCGTTCGGGGGCAGCAGGCTGCTGGCCAGGACCTGATCGGGAAGAGCCATGGCCGCGATCAATCCCAGGTGCCGCCGACGGTGACATCGATGTCGGCGCAATGCCCTGCCTGCAGCATGGTGTAGACCTGATCGGCGGCAGGCTCGGCCAGCTCGACCCGCTGGACGCCGGCGACATGCAGAGCGGCGATCAGCGCCGATCGCGGAATATCGCGGCCCAGGCGGCGGGCGCTGGCGAGATACGTGTTCAGGCTGGCGAGTGCGGTGGTGCGGATCAGGTCCGGATCAGGCCCGGAATAGAGCCAGAGCGAGGCGACCACATCGAAGGGCAGGATGTCTGCCGACTGGACGGTGACCAGATCGGTCAGCGGGCGGACCTGGTCATCGAGCAGCACGGCTTCGACCGCTGCCAGCGTTTCCGGCGGTGCGGTGCCATCGGCGGTGCGCGAGAGAACCGATACCACGACATGGCCCGGCTCGGGCGAGGTCGCGGATGCATCTAGCACATCGCCCGACGCGGAGATGGCGTGATAGACATAGGCCATTTCAGGCCCGGCGACCGAAAAGCTGTGCGGGGCAAGCAGCACGCGGCGGCGCAGCTCATCGTCGCTTTCCGTGACGGCCGCAGCGCCCGTGACCGGATTGGCGGGGTTGATCTCCAGTCGCTCGACCGCATAGAGCGCGGCCAGGTGATCGAGATTGGAGCCGCGCGCGAAAGCGATGAGCAGCTGGCGCGCCGCGTCGTCGAATGCCTGGGCCAGTACCTGTTCGTCATAGCTGTCGGCCTGGAGCAGTTTGATCGCCGGATCGGATTCCACCAGCGCGCTGAAAGGCGGGAACAGCGCCAGCAGCTGGGCACGCTTGGCCTCATAGCGCGTTTCGAAGTCCGTCTGCGGCACCACCGAGGGCGGCGGCAGTCGCGACAGGTCGATGGCTGGCGAAGTGGCGATGGACGAAATCGGCATGAACGCCAGCAGCATGATGGCTTGGCCAAAGGCCAGCGGGCGCGATTGTTACCGGGCCGATTACAACGCTCGCGTCAGTCCGAAGCGAGCGCCCCGGTCACCGCCTCCAGGACCACATCCATGTCGTCGCCGCCGAAACCGAGCAGGCGGCGTGCCTCATAGCGGGCGCGGATGGTGCGCCCTGCGCGGGTGCGCCCGACCCGATCGGTGCGGCCATCATGGTGAACCTCGGCGATGCGCTGCGCGTTGCCGCCGCCGAAATCGAGCTCGACGCTGTCGGGCTTCGCCTTGATCCGCATGTTGCGCGCCAGGCGCAGGCGGCGGAACATACGCTTGCGGCGCACCGGCTTGCCATCGGGGCCGACGCGCGGGCGGCGCGGGGCCATGGCCTTGCCATCGGGTTCCTTGTTGGCGGCGATGCGCTGGGCGTTGGAGCGGCGGAGCGACTGGCCGATCTTCATGGTCAGCTTGCGCCGAGCGCCCGGCTCCAGGTGCAGCATGAAGCCATCCAGCCAGTCTTCGACGCGGGTGAGATCGGTATCGGCCATGATCAATGCCAGGGCGGCAGCGACCCGTCTTCGTCGGCGATCTCGGCGAGCGGCGGGGTACCGGGGGCCGGTTCTCCATCGCTGCCGATCAGGGGCAGGTCATCGTCGAACAGAGGCACCGGTTCGGACAGATGCTGAAGATCGAACCCGCCATTCTCACGCGCAGTCACCAGCACATTCTCATCGAGTTGGATCTGCAGCTGGAGATCGACGGTATTGCTGTCGATCATGTCGACCTCGATCGCAAAGGCAGCCTGCCCAGGCACCACGCGCTCGGGCTGGTTTTGGCGCAGCCAGTTGGTGACCGCCAGCATGATGATGCTCGGCTCATCGGCAAAATCGACCAGCAGCACGTTGAGGCGATAGCGATAGGCGAAGCCGAGCTCGGGTGTGGAGTTAGAGTGAATGGTCCCCTGATCGACCCACATGACCAGCTTGTCCGGGTCGCGCGCCAGACTGGGCTGGAGCGCGACAAGGGCGGCGCGCAGGGATTGAGGCTTGATCATGCGGGCTCGCTATCCGGCAGCTGCGCCATGTCGCCTTCGCGGCGCGGCGGCGGGATCGAATGACCGAGCTGGTCGCCCAGGCGCTCGACCGAGCGGCCCGACGAGAGGGCGATCAGGGCGGAGAGGCAGTCGGCAATCTTGACCACCAAGCCCCCGGCGATGGCCGAGAAGATCGATTCCGCCCATTCAGGCAGCTTGCCGAACGTCATGGCGGCGATGATGGCGAGCAGCACCAGAAAGCAGCCAGCGGCGATGAAGGTGACAACGCGTCGGTCCCCCTCGCGATCGATGATGGTGGTCATCGTGCGCTCCATTTTGCGTGCGCCTTGGCGATCTTGATGTGGTGCCCGTTCTTGCGAAATCCGGATCCGTTATAGGCTTCTGAAAAGGGGATGTTGTCAGCATGACGGTTGCTGATCTGCCGGACCTCGTCCACCAGCTTCTTGCTCTGGATGAACGCCACAAAGGCGTCGAGATGATCACGCTCGCTGCGGCGCATGGCATCCCAGAATTTCTCGACGGTCGCATAGCCTGCAGCGGCATGGTTGAATCCCATGATCTGGTAGCGGCCTGCCGAGGCGGACTTGAGGGCGGCAGTGGCATCAAGCGCAATCGCCCGGTTGAGTCGGTCCCACTCCCCTGCCCCGCCGACATAAAGTGATCTGTTCCACCGAACGCTGGAAAGATTAGGGTGGCTGGCCCGGAACCGCCCATCGGTGAATTCATCGAACCAGTGCGCTTCAAACAGGATTTTCGGGCGACCATCGGGCAGGAACCCGCCGCCCTTGCTTTCGACTTCGTCGACGGCGCGGATCTGTGCGACGGTGCAGCCCAGCACAGCAGCAGCGGCAGCGTAATCCTGCGGTGACAGGCCGATCTTGGCGATCGGCGCGGGCGCAGCAGGCGCGCGGCGGCGGTCCCAGCTGGCGGCGAGCTGGTCGATCAGGTCGACCTCGGCCTGCGCAAACTGGTTGGCGGGCGCGGCGGGCCGCAACAGGGCAACGATCTGGTCGGCGGTGGTGGTCATGACGTGGCCTCCTCCAAGCGCATTTCCTCGAGCAGATGCTTTGCCCGCTGGAGCGTGCGATGCCCCGGATCGAGGCCTTCCATGGCGTCGAGCAGCAGCTGGATGATGGTCCACATCTTGGCGCGGCGCTTGTCGCCCCTCTCTTCGCGCTCCTCGCATTCCTTGAGAGCATTCTCGATCCGGCGGAAACGCTCCTCGAGCTTTTCGGCCTCGCGCAAGGCCGCCTGCTGGCGCTCGATGCGCCAGGCATCATACTTGTTCCAGGCGAACTTGAGGCCGACACCCAGCGTCGCCATCAGCGTGACGATTGCCGAAATCAGGGCGGGGGCATGTACCATAGTCAGTCCCATAGCTTGACGGTCTCGCGCATCGCGGGCGCGGTCTTGGTGATGTCGGGCAGCAGCACCTGAGTGCCTTCGGCAAGCTGGGGACCGGCGGCGGCAAGGCCGGGGTTAAGCGCATAAGTTTGCTCGGTGACGCCCTGGGTGCGGCCCAGCACGCGCCAGCAGATGGCGTCGAGGGTTTCCCCTGCCAGGGCCGTAGCGACGGTCACAGCAGCGACACCCGGTTGCGGGGTACCGGCTTGTCGGCGCCGATCGAGAGCAGATCGCTGACCGCGTTGTGCGCCATGCGGCGGTAATCGTCGGCGGTGAGGCGTTCGTTCTCGCCGCGGATGTTCGCCTGATCGGTCGCGACCAGATCGCGATGCGTGTCAGCGATCTCGGCAGCGGCGTAATAGCGGATGATGCGCTCCCAAATGACCACCGAGCGCTTGCGACCGCCGATGCTGACATCATCGATCGCCGCCAGATCATCCGCGCCGCTCGCAGCCCAGGCGCTGCGCCAGTCATGCAGATGCCGCAGCGCCGTGATGATCGCGCCCTCGATCGCCCCGACCAGGCGTTCATGGGTGACCACGCCCTCGCCGATGCGCAGCTTGTCGCGCACATCGTTCACGTCGATCGCGGGAAACCAGTCATCGACGCTGACCGAGCTGTCAGCGGGAGAGGCCGGTGCGGGCGGCGTGGTGATGAAACCTGACACTGCGCTGGCCTTTCTGCTCTGATGCCGTGCGCCGCTTTACGGGGGGTGAGGATCGCCTTTGGCTTATGGGCGGACCCTGGCCAGAGATGATCCGCCCCCCGAGCGGCGTGGGCCGATCCTTCAATCCTGTCCGGTTTCGCCAGCGGGTGGCGCGACCAGGCGCTCGAGGCGCTCGATATCCTTCTTCACCCCGATGGAGTTGTTGAGCTGCAGCGCGCGCTTGTAGGCATCGAGCGCGGCGTGCAGCAGCGCTGGCTTGCCGCCAGCGGGCGCGCTGTCTGCCTCGGGATCGAATTCCTCGGCTGCCTTGGCGAAGGCGCGGCCCATGGCCTTGAGCAGCTTGGCGCGAGCCTGATCGGGCATGTCATAGCTGCCGGTCAGCCGCGCCAGGCGCACGATCTGCTCGAGCGTGGCGAGTTCCGGCTCGGCCAGCACGGCGGTGGCGATGTCTTCGGCGAGCAGGCAGGCGGGCGTGCGGAGATAGCGCTCGGGCAGCTTGATGCCGAAGCGCAGCACGTGCTCGCCGATATCCAGCGCGCGTTCGAAATCGCGATAGTCGATTGCCCAGACCATCATCTGCGCGACGATCTCATCCTGGGCGGCGTTGCCATCGGCACCGGCGGCGAGCGCGCCATCGACCCATGCCCGGAAGGTTTCGGCCATCTCGCGCTTGATCGGATTGCGACCCTCGATCGACTGGATGTCGGAGAGCGAGCGGAGATTGTCCTGCAGCACTGCGTAGAGTGCGCGATATTCGCTGGCGACCTCGCCGGTTTCCGGCATGGCGACGGCCTGGCCAGCTTCGACAGTACCAGCGACCGATTTCCCAGCTTGGGCAGCGAGAGCGCGTTCACGATGGCGGCGGGCAAGGCTTGTCATGGCTCATCCTGGTATGGGGGAGAAATTGGTGGGGGCCTTTCACCCCGCTCGACCTGTCCGTCAGGCTCCGGCGACCCTGCTGGGATCAGTCGGGCTTCTTGCCGATCACGATGTTCTCGACAAAAGCGCACATGCCATAGTCCTCGACGACATAGGCTTCGTTGACGCTCTCGTAGTTGGCGATCCGATCGTACTCGGGCTCTTCCTTCACCGTGCGGCGGCGGGTGCCCTCCTGGATGTAGATCGAAAGATTATCGAGCCGGGTGATGAGCAGCGAGTTGGCCGGGAAGAACGGCACGCGCACCGCCGGCAGGCCGCCCATCTGCTTTTGCGAGCGGATGATGCGATCCATCGCCTCAACCTCGGTGGCAGTGCTGCCAGCATTGTTGATGATCGAGAAATACTTGTCATGGACAAGATCGCGCCCGACGATGACCACCAGCTCGGTATCGTCGCGGTGCCATTCGTCGATCAGCTCGACCGCGTCATAGACCAGGGCATCGAGCGATTTGTAATCGACATCGGTGCCCACCTCGCCATCGGCATCGACATAGATAGCCTTGAGAGGGTTCACGGTCAGCGCGCCATCGCTGAGAACTCGCGCCGGGGCATTGGTGCGGATCTTGTGCAGCCAGCCTTCGTTGACGTCCTGCAGCTTGGGGTTATCGACCAGATCGGTCTCGACCTCGGCCGAGTTGCCATTCCAACCAATCATGATGTGATCACGGCCCTGCTGGCGCAGGATGGAATCGCGGATCAGGGTCTGGAACTCCGGGCGATGACGCCAGGCGTCGATCTTCGCATAGGAGATCGCGTGATCGAAGTTGGTCTGCTCGCAGATATACTGGCCCTTGTCGGCGGTATCGGTCGGGTCGGTGGGATTGCGGCGGCTGCCGCCGGCGGTGTTAACACGGCCAGCGAGCGGGCGCGTGACGCCGACGCCGACCTTCTGCCCCTTCTGCTGGGTAACCGGCACGATCTGGATAAGCTGAAGGAATTCGCTGGTCTCCTTCATCACCTCTTCGAGGCGCTGCTCGACCACCGGCGCGACGGTGAAGTTCTTGCTGACCGCGTCTTCGCTGACGCCGTTGATCAGCGCGATCTGCGATACATAGGCGTTGAAGAGGAGGCGGGTTTCGTTGCGCATCATTTCGATCCTTGATTTGCCCTGGGGGCGGTTGTCGGCGCGGGGGTAGGGAGTGCTATCCGATCAGCAATCGGTGCGAGCGAAGTTGCTGCCATTGGCCTGCGGGCGCTGCTGCTGACCAGGCGCGGGGGTGCTCTCGACGCGCTTGTCGAGCGCCGCGAACTTGAGGGCGAGCTGGTCCATTTCCTCGCGCTGGGCCGCCGCCTGGGACTGCAGCGCACCTTCCACCGTCTTGGCGAAACCGGTGAACAGTGCCGAGAAAGCCTGCATGTCGAAGCCCTGGGCAACCTGCTGCTGCGCAGGCTCGGCGGGCTTGGGATCGGTGGGCTTGCTGGTGAACTTCGCGGCGAAGCCGTCGAGAATGCCCTGCAGGCCAGAGAGGAAGCCCTGCCCCGCCTCGGTGGTGGTGCCCTTTTCGTCGGCGAGCTCCAGCGCAAGCGGGGTTTCGCCGTTGAGGACGATCGAGCCGGGCGCGGCGCGGTTGAACTGCAGTCGCTCGGTCGCGATGGCGGCGGGGCTGTCGGTGAGCGCAACGCCCATCAGGTACGCGAAGCCCTTGCCGCCGAAATTGGGTTCGATCTCGACCGAGGGATAGAGCTTCTGGCCCTGCGAATTCAGCTTGATGGCATCTTCGAGCACGTCGAAGTCGCCGAACAGGGCCTTGCGCGTCTCGATCTGGCCGTTGAGGTTGACCTGGACCTGGCCGACCGAAAGCGACACCACATCGCCATAGCTGCGGAAGGGGGCGTCACCGGTGACGCCGCGAATATGCTCGATGTTGAGGCGCGCCGCATAGGTCTTCGGATCATAGCTCTTCGCCATTTCGTCGAGCATCTTGTCATCGATCACGCGGCCATCGACGGTGCTGCCGGCGGTTGCCAGGCAATAGGCTTTGGTGCGCTTGAACTTCATGGTCGACATCGGGACGGCTCCGTTTCGCGGTGTTGCCAGGTGTCGTGAGATGCCCGGCGGAATTGCCACCCTTGGGGCTGAAAATGGCCACATCATGCAACGGGCAGCCGTTGTTACCGGCGTGATAACAATCAGGCGGGCGCGCGCGGTATGGCGCTTGCAGGGCATGGAAAGGCCGTCATGGCGATCCTTGCTGCCCTTCCCACCACCCCGTTCGACGCGCGCCGCGCCGCGCGCTCGCTCTATTGGCGTGGCTGGTCGATGCAGCAGATTTCCAACGAGCTGGCGGTCAAATACGCCACCATCGCCAGCTGGAAAACCCGCGACAAATGGGACGATGCGCCGGTTGTGGTGCGCATGGAGGATGGGCTCCAGGAACGCTACCTCACCCTGATCGCAAAGGAGAACAAATCGGGGAAGGATTTCAAGGAAATCGACCTGCTGGGGCGGCAGATCGAGCGCATGGCGCGGGTCCGCAAGTTCGGCGGCGATGACGGCCGCGAGACCGACCTCAACCCCAATATCGAACGGCGAAACGACGACAAGGCGAAGGCGAAGCGCGCCGAGAAGCGCAAGAACTGCCTGACCCTGGAGCAGTGGCAGGCCCTGCTCGACGACTTTCACGATCGCAATTTCGAGTATCAGGAAGCCTGGTGGGAACAGCGGCACCAGCGCACCCGCAAGATCCGGAAAAGCCGCCAAGTCGGCGCGACCTGGTATTTCGCGCGAGAGGCATTGGCCAAGATCGCGGAAAAGGTGATCGCGGGCGAACAGCCCCGCAACCAGATTTTCCTGTCGGCCTCGGAGCGCCAGGCGCTCAAGTTCCGGCGCGAGATCACCAACTGGGTTCGGCGCGTCACCGGCATCGAGCTCAAGGGCAAGATCATCATGCTCGACTTCACCGGCTTGCACGGTGATGACGGGCCATCGCTGGACTCGGTCGGCCTCTATCCGCTTTCGACCAACAGCGCGACTGCCCAGGGCGAGAGCGGCGATTTCTATTTCGACGAGTTCTCATGGGTCGGCGGTTTTGCCGAGCTCAACAAGGTCGCCAGCGCCATGGCGACGCACAGCATCTATACCAAGACCTATTTCTCATCCGCATCGACCAAGACCCATGAGAGCTATGCCTTCTGGTCGGGCGAGGATTGGAACCGGGGCCGCACGAAGGGCGATCAGCGACCGTTCGACCTGTCGCTCAAGAACCTGCGCGATGGCGCGATCATGCCCGATGGCAGCTGGCAGCAGATCCTCACCATCCATGACGCGGTGAAGCGCGGCCTGGGCGACCTGGTCGATATCGAGCAGCTGCGGAAGGAATATTCGGAAGACTCGTTCCGCAACCTGTTCGAATGCGAGGAAATCGACGATGCGCAGTCGAGCTTCCCGTTCGCGCTGATCGGCCCGGCGCGGGTCGACAGTTTCCACCAGTGGCGCGATTTCAAGCCCGAGCTGATCGGCATGCCTGGCCTGCGCCCCTTTGGCGAAAAGCGCGTATGGCTGGGCTATGACCCGAACAAGCAGGGTCGGGACGATGCAGCGCTCGCCGTGATCGCGCCACCGGAAAAGCCGGGCGGCAAGTTCCGCGTGCTCGAGAAGATGCGCTTCAACGGCATCGACTTCCAGGGCCAGGCCGACGAAATCCGCAAGGTCGCCCAGCGGTACAATGTCGAAGACATCGCGATCGATACCACTGGCAGCGGTGAGGCAGTGCTGCAGCTGGTGCTCAAATGGTTTCCGACCGCACGCCGGATCAACTATTCGGTCGCGGTCAAGGGCGCGCTGGTGATGAAGGGCCAGAATGTCTTTCGCAACCGCCGCATCGAGTTCGACGCCGGTTGGAGCGACGTCCAGGCCGCGTTCATGGCTATCCGCCCCACCCTGACCGGCTCGGGCAAGCAGGTCACCTATACCGCCAAGCGCAATGGCGAGGTCGGCCATGCCGATATCGCCTGGGCGATCCTGCACGCACTTTCCAATGAACCGATGGACGCCAGCGAGCCGGTCTCGCGCGCGGCCAAGGTCAAGTTTTTCGATTGATCACAAGAGGACAGGCCATGAGCGAGAGCACTGACATCATCCCCGCCGCGCCCGCCCAGGTGCACGCGCCTGGCAGCGGCGGCGGCGGACGCGTCTTCACCTTCGGGGATCCGGAAAGCGTGATGGATGGCCGCGAGCTCTGGTCTTACTTCGAGATGTGGAAGAACGGGCGCTGGTACGAACCGCCGATGCCGATGACCAAGCTGGCCAAGTCGTTCAACATGTCGCCGCACCACCGCAGCGCGATCGCGCTCAAGGTCAACCTGCTGCTCAAGTATTTCACGCCGACCCGCTGGCTGGATCGCGCCAATTTCGAGCGCTGGGCGATCGACTTCCTGCAGATGGGCAATGCCTATCTGGAGCGCATCGACAATCTGGGCGGGCGGGTGATGACGCTGCGCCACAGCCCGGCGATCTTCACGCGCGTCGGCAGCGAGCCGGGCACGATGTTCTTCATCAAAGGGTCGCTCGCCCACGATCACGAATTCCGACCGAACAGCGTCTTTCACCTGCTGCAGCCTGACGTGCTGCAGGAGGTCTATGGGGTGCCCGAATGGCTGTCCGCGCTGCAGGCGGGGCTGCTCAACGAGAATGCCACGCTTTTCCGCCGCCGCTATTACCTCAACGGGGCGCACGCCGGGTTCATCCTGTACCTCTCCGACGCGCTGGCCGACCCGGAGACTGCAGAAGCGATCGAGGAGCGCCTGGGATCGGCCAAGGGCATCGGCAATTTCAAGAACATGTTCCTGCACATCCCCAACGGGAAGAAGGACGGAATCCAGGTGATCCCGATCGCCGATGTGGCGGCGAAGGATGAGTTCATGAACATCAAGAACGTGACGCGCGATGACCTGCTCGCGGCGCACCGCGTGCCGCCGCAGCTCATCGGGATCATCCCCCAAAACAATGGGGGCTTTGGCGACGTGGCCAAGGCCAGCGACACGTTCTTCGAGAACGAGATCGAGCCGATCCAGCAGCGCATGCGGCAGCTCAACGAATGGCTGGGCGTCGAGGCGCTGGTCTTCGCGCCGCGTCCCGCGCCGGCGCAGGGCGCGCGGCCAGGATGACCTGCTAACCCTGCCGCGAAAGCGGCGGGGGCAGAGGCGCGCCAACGCCTCGAACCGACGGACCAGACCCGCCACAATCCAACCGATCCTGCCCATGGAACAGGGGACCGGATCATCCCGCCTGCCGACTCGGCACGGGAACGAATATGGAACAAACGCGATGGAGTCGAGTCTCTCTTCCGTGCAGCCGGTGTCACCGGTTGCCCCCTATATCGGCGGCAAGCGCAAGCTCGCAAAACGCCTGTGCGCCATGATCGACCAGGTCGACCACCAGACCTATGCCGAGCCTTTCGTGGGAATGGGCGGCGTGTTTTTCAGGCGGGCGCATCGCCCGCCATGTGAAGCCATCAACGACTGGTCGCGCGAGGTGCACAATTTCTTTCGAGTGCTGCAGGTGCATTACCTGGCGTTCCTCGAGATGATGCGATTCCAGATCACGTCGCGGGCCGAGTTCGAGCGGCTGTCGCTGGAGAAGCCCGAGACACTCACCGACATGCAGCGCGCGGCGCGGTTTCTGTACCTCCAGCGCACTAGCTTCGGAGGCAAGGTGGTGGGACAGAACTTTGGCGTCTCACTTGGCCGAGGGGGCCATTTCGATGTGACCAAGCTGCAGCCGCTGCTCGAGGCGGTGCATGAGCGCCTGTCGGCAGTCGTGATCGAGCGGATGCGCTGGGCCGACTTCATGCGCAGATATGATCGGCCTGGCACGCTGTTCTATATCGACCCGCCCTATTATCGCTGCGAAGCCGACTATGGCGACGGAATGTTCGATCGGGCCGAGTTCGCGCAGATGGCCGAGCTGTTGGCGGGGCTGAAAGGCCGGTTCATCCTATCGATCAACGACCACCCGGAGATCCGCGCGACCTTTGCGCGCTTCCACCTCGAGCCGGTGCAGGTGGGTTACAGCATCGGCGGCGGCAACAAGCAGGCCAAGTTCGGCGAGCTGATCATCACGCCGAAGTCCTAGCCCAAAGGGATGTTAGATGGCTGTCACTGGGCCGGGCCTCATAAGGTGTCCCGGCCCCGTTCGTTCGCTAAATTCTGCCTCATGTGATGACGCATGCGCCCGGATGCACTACAATGTCAGTATCATCGAAGCTGTACAGCCGGGGCTCATGAAAAATGACGCGAAAGCTGCCGTCAGCCACTCTTCCGATGATGAAGCACATCCCGGTTTGAAGACAGGTCTGACCGCCAACAGAAAAATATGATGCGGCAACACAGATGGCCGGCGCGATCACCCGCTGACCATCGCCTATGGTGAGCTGGTTGGTTTCATCCCAACTGACATTTACGCGGGCTTTAATGTAGGTTGTCCCGTTGGGCGGAATGATTTCGCCCCACTTTTTCTCCTCCGCCAACGCGCACCGCTCGTTATAAAATGCCCTTGCAGTTTGCGACTCTGGTATTGTCGGGAGAACATTCTCCAACACCTGCACATAGCAAGCTGGACTTTGACCGACATTCTTGATTTCAAAGTTTACAATTCCGGTAAGCCGTTCATCGTCAACAACAAATGGCCCCCATGTTTTTGGCTGTATGGTAAGCCAAGGCCGCTGAGCTTGCTCGGCGAGATCGTTTTGACGAATTATGGCTTCAGTCGCCTGTACTGTGCTACCAACTGCTACAAGAGTTGCATCCAATGTTTGGCGCACATACCACACACCAATTGCGGTTATGCCAATCGATGGAATCGTCGCGAAAAACATCAACATAGTCCATAGCGCCATATCCTGCTGCGCATCTATGTCTTCCTCGGCGCGGGCATTTTCACGCGAGCGTTCTACCTCATTAAAAACACAATCAAAAACAGCAATCGGATCAACACTAACACAGGCGGTTCTGGATTTTTCCTTAGCGGAGGCGGCGTATTCATAAGGCTGATTGAGATAGTGTTCAGTTTTTGCCCCTTCTGAGTAAAAGACTGCTCCTACGAGCAGGCACAACGTTAGCCATCCAGTGCCGGCCCAAATCGCTAAATGTGCGGTTCTCTTGGTCTGACCACTTTCAAGCATTGCTCTACCACATCACTGCAAATTTGGCCCGAGCCATCCTGTTCCTTATTTCAGGCTCTGAGTCCATACCCCGCGCGCCGCGCTCGCCCCCACGCTCCACTTTCGGCTTCTTGGTCGGGTTTTTGTGCAGATCGGGCGGTGGCCGGAAATCCTTGGGAGGGGTACCCACCTGGGAAAAACCCTACATTCCCTACATCGATCGAAAACAGGACCTAAAGCACTGATTTTATGCGAGAAAAATATAGGGTTGCGAACCCTACATCGTCCTACATTTTAGACCCGAAAATCCTATGTCATTGATTAATATATGTTTTTTTCATTCAATATATAGGGTTCTATCAATCCTATCTGGTAGGGAAGATGTAGGGAAAATATAGGGTCGCAAACCCAAGAAATCCTTGGATGTAGGGAATGTAGGGTGTTTCCCACGCATAGGCGGCAACCTCGGCAGCGTGACGGGAAACTGCGAAATTTTCGCCAGCGTGCCAGCGGCGCGCCGGGATCATCGATCGCGGAGATCGTTATGCAGTTCTATGCAGGTGGGGACGCTCGCCAGGTCGGCCGAGCTAGCGCTTGCGCTTGGGCAGCTGGTCCATCAGCGTGATGTTGATGATGCCGCGCTCCTTGGGATAGTCGTATCCCTGCAGCGCTCGGATGATGATCCAGGCAACCGAAGACCCTTCGGCCTGGTAGCTCAGTTGCTCAATGCGATCAGGATCATAGGTGACGATGGCGAATCTACGGCGGGGCATGGCCGCAGTGTTCTCACCTTGTTCTCACACCGTCAATCGTGAAAGCCCGATGCCACCGGGCTTTAGAGCCGAACGCGCCGCAGACTACGTTTACGACCAATTCGCTCCTCCGCTACCATCCGATACGACGAAATCAGCATCGCCCGCAGCCGACCGGGGCATGGGTTACGGCCTGCGATGGCGCCATTCCCCCGCACGCCCGCAATGCGCGGAAAGCCATAGCATTCCATACCGAAAGCCTGGTCGCCGGATCGATGCGCAGGCGCAGCCAATTTCACTTTGCGACGAGCCGAGCATCAGGGTTAACCCAATCTTTACCGGCCGATCCAATTTATCTAGCTGAAATTAAATTATTTTTTGAAGAGGTGGCCGTCGATGCCGCGCGCCCTAGCCTTGTTCCGTCGAGTTCACGTCCTTCGCAACAAGGCTGGTCTGGCGTTAATCGAGTTTGCCTTCAGCCTGCCGATTTTCATCGGGCTCGGCTTTTACGGGGTCGAGGTTGCCAATCTGGCCGTCACGCAGCTGAAGGTCAGCCACATCACCCTCACCCTTGCCGACAACGCGTCTCGGATCGGCACGATGAACTCCCAGCTCGGTTCCAAGCAGGTCCTCGAAACGCAGATCAACGACATCTTCCAGGCTGCCGATCTTCAGGCAGGCAGGTTCAATCTCTACGGCCAGGGCCGAACGGTCGTCTCCAGCCTCGAAATGAACGGAGAAGGCGGACAGACGATCATGTGGCAGCGATGCAAGGGTCAGCTGGGCGAGGATTCGATCTATGGCGAGGAGGACATCGGCAAGAACGACAAGGGGTTCATGGGAATGGGATCGGCCGCCAAGCGGATCGCCGCGCTGCCCGGCACCGCCGTGATGTTTGTCGAGACCTTCTACGAATATGACCCGTTGTTCGGCGAGATGTTCATGGACGCGAGGACGCTGCATAACGAAGCCGCCTATATCGTCCGCGATCAACGCCAGATCGGCCAGAAGCCGCTCTCCGATACCAGCGATACCCGCACCTCAACCTGCGACAAGTTTGACGACATGCTGCCGCAAAGCCCTGAACCCAAGCCGGGCGACGAGAACAAGTGCACCAAGCGCGTCCACAAGGATCACTATCATTGGAATTGCCCGAAGGGCGTCAAGGGTAAGGATAAGGGCAATGGCAAGGGCGACGACGATGACGATGACGATGATGACGATGATGACGATGATGACGACGACTAGCACGCGGGCGGGACATGCCGACCCGGCCGGCCCCAGCCTTGCGGGAGTTTCCGGATATACTGAGCGCGTTCGCACATAGCCCGTGCATCGATTGCGATAGCTTTCCGCAGCCTACGCGATACAAATTCACGGTGCGATATGCCTGATTTATAACATAATGTCTGGACAGCTGACGCCACCTGCCGATAGGCAGCGGATAGGGCGCGGATTGCATGGGGTTTTGGCCGCGCTGTCATTCGGGTGTCATTGCAATTGACAGGTACATTCCTTGAACCAGCCGGCAGACTCTGATCGCAGGCTGGACGGCTGGAAGGCGATCGCGGGGTATTTCCGCCGAGACCGTACGACCGTGATGCGCTGGGCACGCGAACGGGAGCTTCCCGTTCACCGTCTCCCCGGCGGCAAGCAGGGGTCGGTGTTCGCCTATGAGCATGAATTGGCCGCCTGGGCGGGACGGGCAGAACAGCGCGATCTCGAGGAAGGAGGCCTGTCCCAGCCAAAACCAGCGGCAGGAACGGCTGCAGCGCACCCTCCATCTCCGATGAATGCATCTTCACCCGTCGCTGCAGCCTTGCCGCCCCGGCGCGGCAAGCGGCTGCTCGTGAGCGCAGGCGTCGTCATTGCGCTGGCTGCGCTCGTCGTCGCGACCATCGTGCTGACCGAGATGATCGCGCCTGCCCCTTCGCCCATCGAGCGGGCGGCGGCGCTGCCGCATGACAAGAGCGTCGCGGACGATTATGTCGCCGCGCGCGATCTGTGGGCGCGGCGCACCCCGGAGGATCTGCGCAAGGCGATCGCGCTGTACGAAAAGGTCATTGCCGCCGACAAGGATTTCGCGCCAGCCTATGCGGGCCTCGCCGAAGCGTGGCTGATCTATCGCGAATATGGGGCCGCGACCGAAAGCCGGGCGTACAGCGCGGCCAAGTCCGCGGTCGAACAGGCTCTGGCGCTCGACAACCAGCTGGCCGCCGCACATCGCGCCAACGGGTTCATCCAGTACTGGTGGAGCTATGACGCGCAGCGATCGGTCGATTCGTTCCGCCGCGCGCTCGATCTCGATCCGCGCGATGGCCTCACGCATTTCTGGTACGCCAATGTGCTGTCCGATCTCGGCCAGGATGCCGCCGCCCAGCGCGAATATGATACGGCGCAGTTGCTGCTCCCCGGCACGCCCGCCATTGCGGTCGAGCGTGCCTGTGCGCACTGGCAGGCCGGACGGGACCGGCGCGCGGTGATGGAGCTGGAACAGCTCAAGTCGCAATATCCGTCCGACGCCACGATCCGCAACTGCCTTGCCTGGGCGCATATCTCGCGCGGCGACATCAAGGCCTATGCCCGCGAATATCGCGCGCTCGCGACCCTGCGCGGCGTGCCCGAGATGCAGAAACTGTCCGCGGCGCTCGACGCGGCGATTGCGCGCGATCCCGCGAGCGCGCATCTGGTGCTGGTCGCCGAAGCGCGGCGCGAATTTGCCGAGGGCGAGCGCAAGACGCGCATGACGCCGGCCTTTCACGCCTCGTGCATGGGCGATCGTGCGACGCTGGTGACCTTGCTCAAACAGGCGTCGGCGCTGGGCGAACGCTGGTATTCGGCCACGCTCAACAAGCGCATCGCCGAAAAGTGGCGCGGCGATGCCGAGGTGCAGCGGCTGCTGCGCAAGGTGGTGATCGCCACGCCCAAGGTCGACCTGAGCTGATCGAAGCGCCGGGTCGCACCCGTTACCCCGTCATTTTCCGGCATTTGCGACAATTTGCCACAGCGCGATTGCGGGCGGTCGCCCCTAGACTGGCCCAGGTCTGATCGACGGCGTCCGGGGTAATTCGTCGACCCAAAACGGCTGCTGGCCAACCTTCGTGCCCGGGCGCCGGCGATCAGGCCACCGGCGACGAATCCCCTGCGGAGCAATCCATGGCGCGAACCTGGCCTGTCCTGCTGCTGATTCTGGCGGTGGCAGCGCTCGTGCTGGTGCTGCCGCGCCAAACGGCGCGCGCGCAGATGCTGGCCTTTGCTTCTCCCATGGATGCGGCGTCCCAGGGCCGCGTGCGCCGCGTCCAGTCCGACCTCGCGCGCCATGTCGAAAGCTGGCAGGGCGCGCGCGATTGCCACGCCCCGGCCCGCGCCCGCGCTGCGCTCAAGCCCGTGCTCGCCCGCTGGCTCGGTGGCCGGATGACCGATCGGCCTACCGAGCGGCTCGCGCGCTGGGGCTATCATTCGGGCGATATCTGGCACGAGGCGCAGGTGATCGGCGGCCAGCCGCAATGCCGCGCCGGCTTCCGCCGCGTCATCGCCTTTGCGGATTTCCGCTAGTGGATTGATTTGACATTTG
>AYSC01000032.1 GCA_000503195.1 Blastomonas sp. CACIA14H2 | reverse complement strand
GCCGAACTGCGCCAGCGCGAACAGGCCGAGCGGGCGGCCGCGGCCGCGCAGGCGGAAGCCGAACGCCGCCTTGCGATCGCCAAGGCCGATGAGGAATTGCGCGCCGTCAACGCACAGCAGGCCCAGATGGCCGAGGCGCAGTTGCGCAAGAATGCCGAAGAGCAGCGCATCTTCGAGGAGAAGCAACGCGTCTACGAGGAGCGCCAGCGCGCCTTTGCCGCTGCCGAGGCGAAATACCAGGCCGAGGTCAAGGCCGCCGCCGAAGCGCGCCGGAAATGGGAAGCCGATGTTGCCGCCTGTCAGGCGGGCGACACGACCCGCTGCGCCCCGGCCCCCCAATAGGACGCCGCGGTCCGCACGCCGGGAGCGCCTTGCGCCAGGCTAAAGGCCCAGATCGCCAAGGCCGGGATGACCATCGGGCCGCCGGCCGAGCGGCCAGCGGAACTTGCGTTCGGCCTCCTGGATCGGGTGTTCGTTGATGCTGGCATAGCGGCGTGCCATCAGCCCGTCTGCGTCGAACTCCCAGTTCTCGTTGCCATAGGCCCGAAACCACTGGCCGCTGTCGTCACGATATTCATAGGCATAGCGCACCGCGATGCGGTTGCCGCCAAAGGCCCAGAGTTCCTTGATCAGCCGATAGTCGAGTTCGCGATTCCACTTGCGCGTCAGGAACGCCTCGATCTCGGCATGGCCGCGCGGAAATTCGGCGCGGTTCCGCCACTGGCTGTCGGGCGTATAGGCCTGGGTGACCCTGGCGGGATCGCGGCTGTTCCAGCCATCTTCGGCCAGGCGCACCTTTTCGCGCGCGGTGTCTTCGGTGAACGGGGGAAGCGGCGGACGGGGCATGACGGCATTCCTTCTCAGTGGGGTTATCGGGGCGCGAGCGGGCTGGGCCGATCGATGGCCAGAGGCGGCCCGCTGCAGCGGCTTGCGCATTCGGCCGCCTTCGCCAGCTGGCCGAGGCCGCTTTCGCGAATGATGGGCGCGCCCGGAAGCAGCAGGAGCAGCCCGAGCCCCAGCAGCATGCGCAAGAGCCAGGCTTGCACCGGCCCGAAGCGCATCGGGCGATCCTCCAGCTGCGGGTCGATCAGCAGCATCGCTTCTGCCGACAGGCCAAGGTGCAGAATGGCATGCGGATGCGGGGTCACAGTTCGATCTCCAGGGTTTTGCTGCCCCTGGCGGGCACGGCAGAGCAGATCAGGATTTCGCCCGGCCCCACCGGCGCGGTCGGAGCGACGGGATAGGCGATGCTGCCCTTGAGCAGGCGCACCGCGCACGATCCGCACGATCCGGACCGGCAACTATGCTCGGGCTTCAGGCCGCGCGATTCGGCCAGGTCGAGCAGCGATCCCCCGTCCGGCTGCCAGCGCGCCTCCTTGGCCGACGCGGTAAACATCACGCCCACGCTGTCTGCCGACGGCTGCGCCACAGGCACGGTCTGTGCGCCGGGGTCCGCTCGGCGGACCAGCGCCGACGGACCGAAGGCCTCGGCATGGATGCGTTTGTCGGCGACATCGAGATCGCGCAGTCCGTCGTACAGGTCCTGCATGAAGCCGCCGGGGCCGCACAGATAGAAGTCGTAATCGCCGAAGGGCAGGATCTGGCGGAAGGTATCGGCGGTGAGCCGGCCGACTCCCTGATGGTCGCGGCCCGTGCGCTCGTCGGGTCCCGGCTGGCTGACGATGCGGATGACCTTGACCGCGCCCTGCGCCGCCTCGACCAGAGCGTCGATCTCGGCATCGAAGGCGCGCTCTGCCCGGTTGCGCGCGCTGTGGACCAGCCATGTCTGGCGCGTGGTCCGCGTGCGCAGGCCCTCGAACACGACATGGCGCAGCATCGCCAGCATCGGCGTGATCCCGACACCGGCAGCGACCAGCACCGCGGGCCGGCGCTGTGCGGCATCGATGGTGAACGCGCCGGCCGGGCCCCTTGCCTCGATGATGCTGCCCTTCGCAACCTGATCGTGCAGGAACTGCGACACCCTGCCGTCGCGCTTGACGCTGATGCGATAGCCGCCATCGGACGGCGCGCAGGACAGGGTATAGGTGCGCAAGGTCGGATCGGCATCGCCCGGCAGCGTCACCCGGATCGGCAGATGCTGGCCCGCCTTGTGCGCGATCGCTCCCTTGCCGTCCCGCGGCTGGAGATGGAAGGAGCGGATGGTCGCGCTTTCGTCGACAATGTCGGTGACCACGAACGGGCGCCAGCTTTTGGCCAGCGCCTCGGCCTCGATCCGCTGGCTGGCCGCATCCCAGTCGCCGGTCATCAGCGAATTGGGCGACCAGCCCTGTTCGCGCATCGCCCAGCGCAGCGCGAGCGCGCCGCGGCGCAGCACGATCCGGCTGGGGTGAAACGTCCAGAGACGCTCGGCACCCTGAAAGGCGGCGATCTCGGGCGAGTCGATGATCACTTCCGCGCGGCCCGTCATCTGCAGCACGTCGCCAGTGGCAAAATCGGTGAAGATCAGCCCGGCGCGCGGATTGACCAGGATGTTGCCCAGCGTGTTGAAGAACAGGTTGCCGGCAAAATCGGGAATGGTGAGCGTCCCTTCCGCATCGACGCGCACGAACCCGGCCTTGCCGCCGCGGTGCGAGACATCGACCTGGCGGCCCTGTTCGGTATCGACATAGGATGCGACGAAAAAGGTATCGGCGCCCTCCACCATGTCGCGGGCGCGACCCTGCAGGGTCTCCATCTCCTCGCGCGGCGCGGAGGATGGCTGCGCCGGATTGCGCACGAAGCTGTAATCGCGCAGCTGGATATATTGCGGGCAATTGCCGAAACTCTGGCGGACCTCGACCCGGTGACCGCTGGCATGGCTGCGGCGCAGCGTACCGTTCATGCGATTGCGGCGGCGGGTGTGGAGCTCGATCCCGAGCAGCCCCACCGCCTCGCCATCGTCCAGTCCGGCATCGGCCGGATCGAGCGGATCGCGCTCCAGCGCAAATTCGAGCGTATGCGGATCGGGCGATGACAGGAAGCCCGGGTTGCCGACGGCGAGCGTCGCCCAGGCGTCGCCCTGCGGATCGACCGCACCCATCACGATGAAGGGAAGCTGCTCGTAGAAGTCGCGGTGCTGGTCCGGCATGAAATCGCGCACCACCTTGCCGCCCACCGCCGCCATCCGGTCGGCGACGCCCACGGTCTGCTGCATCGCGACTTCGCCCGCGTGCCAGGGCGCCTTGGTCTCGGTGGTCATCTCGACGAACTCCTTCGGCAAAAGCGGCGGGCTGGCGGCCGAGTTGCCAGCCCGCATGAGGCGATCAGGCGGCGATGCGCAGGCCTGCGACGGTGCGCTGGAACGGCACGAAGCCATCAAGGCCCTCGACCCGGCGCAGCCAGGTAAGGATCTGCGGATAGGGCGCGAGGTCGACATTGCCCTCGGGAGCGTTGGCGATGTAGCTGTACAGCGCGATATCCGCGACCGTCGGCTGGGCACCGCCGATGATCCAGTTGCGGCCGACCAGTTCACCATCGATCTGCGACAGGATGGCATGGGCGCGCGCGATCACCTCGTCGGCATCGAACCTGGCACCGAACACGGTGATCAGCCGCGCGGCAGCGGGGCCGAAGGCAATCTGTCCGGCGGCAACCGAAAGCCAGCGCTGGACGGCGGCGGCGCCCTGCGGCGTTTCGGGCAGCCAGTCGGTGCGGCCATGCTTGCGCGCGGCATAGACCAGGATCGCATTGGAATCGGCGATCACCGTGTCACCATCGACAAGGACGGGAACCTGGCCGAAGCGGTTGAGCTGGAGGAACGCGGGCGTCTTGTGCTCACCGGCCGCCAGATCGACGACGATCTCCTCGACGTCTGCGCCGATCAGCGAAAGGAACAGGCTGGCCCGGTGGGCATGGCCGGAAAGCGGGTGGGTATAGAGTTTCATGGCATGATCCTTGGGTTGGAAGGGCCGGTCAAACCGGATGACCAGGAATTACGCCGTCGAGCCTGCCGGAAGAATAGCCGACGAAAGAAAGGTTCTGTTCCGCAAAATGGAATGATGTTAGACTCGGTTCATGGATCGGTTGCACGCCATGCAGGTCTTTGCCGCGGTCGCGCGCGGCGGCGGGTTCGCGGCGGCGGCGCGGCAGCTGGGCATGAGCCCGCCCGCGGTGACCCGCGCGGTGGCGGCGCTCGAGGAGCATATCGGCACGCGCCTGCTCAGCCGGACGACGCGCAACGTCGCGCTGACCGAGGCCGGACACCGCTATCTCGTCGATGTCGAGCGCATCCTGCAGGAGATGGAGGATGCCGAAGCCGCGGCCCAGGGCCAGCACGCCTCGCCGCGCGGCCTGCTGACCATCACCGCGCCCGTGATGTTCGGGCGGCTCTATATCGCCCCCATATTGCTCGATTTCCTGGACCAGCATCCCGACGTCACCGGCCGGTTGCTGTTGCTCGACCGGGTGACCAATCTGCTCGAGGAGGGCATGGATCTGGCGCTGAGGATCGGGCACCTGGGCGATTCGAGCATGGCCGCGATCCGGGTCGGTTCGGTCCGCTCGGTCGTTTGTGCTTCGCCCGATTATCTCAGGCGTCATGGCGTCCCGCAGCACCCGGCCGATCTCGCCCGGCATCGGCTGATCGTGGCGACCAGCTCGCTCGGCAGCCAGGAATGGCGCTTTGGCGATGACGACCGGCTGGCGGTGCGGATCCATCCCTCGCTCACCTGCAATTCGAATGCGGCGGTGGTGCAGGCGGTGGAGCAGGGCTGGGGAGTGAGCAGGCTGCTCTCCTACCAGGTCGGACCATCGGTAACCGCCGGCCGCATCAGGCTGGTGCTGGAAAGCTTCGAGCGCAAGCCGCTGCCGGTGCATCTGGTGCATCTGGAAGGCAGGCGCGCCTCGGCCAAGGTGCGCGCCTTTATCGATTATGCGGCAGCACGATTGCGCGAGGACCCCGTGGTCAATCCGCGCACGGCGGCTGCCACCGCTTGAGCGAGCACCCGCCGCTCGCTCCCGATCGCGCAACACCGTTCGACGACGCCACGCCCGCGCCCGGCGCTTCTGCGCAACCTGCCTGGTCGCCGCTATGGCGCGCCGCGTGTCCCTTCAGGCCGATATTGGCGCGATTGCTGACACCGGTGCACCGACTTGAGCCTGGGGCGCGGAACCCAATCCCATTTGCCGAGTTTGCTCAATGGCGTTCAAGAACACCCGAAGACGCACTGTTTCAGGCGTTTTCAAACCGATGCGCAAGCAATTTGGGCCGCATTTGCGGGCATTGGAGGGCTATCCGAAACGCGCCTTCAACCAGGCGACGGGAGGCCTGAAGCGGGTGATGACGAGCCACACCGATCTGCTCGGCAGCATGAGACGCGGCTCGTCGGGCCCGCGCCACGCCCCCGTCTGTCCCCCTGTCAGCCCAGACCCAGACTGCCCGCGCGCGGCCATGAACGAAAGCCAGTAATGAAGACTCCCGAGATATCCGATATCGAGCAGGCGCGGCAGGATGCAAAGCGCATCGGAGCGGAAATCGGCGGGCGCGACAAGGGCACCGACCCTTTCGTCGCGGCCGTCCGCGCAACGCGCATGCCGATGGTGATCACCGATCCGCGCCAGCCCGACAATCCCATCGTGTTCGTCAACGACGCCTTCTGCCGCCTGTCGGGATACGAGCGGGCGGAGATCGTCGGGCGCAACTGCCGGTTTCTGCAAGGCCCGCGCACCGATCGCGATTCGGTGGCGAAGGTGCGTCAAGCGCTGCAGGAGGTGCGCTCGATCGAAATCGATCTGCTCAACTACCGCAAGGATGGCGAGACCTTCTGGAACCGCCTGCTGCTCGCGCCCGTCCATGATGCCACGGGCCAGCTGGCCTATTTCTTTGCCAGCCAGCTCGACGTCACGCTCGAGCGCGAGCGGCTGGAGAATCTCGAGAACAGCAACGCCGCGCTGGTGGCCGAACTGGCGGGGCGGCTGCGCGAGCAGAAGGCCAGCGAGGACGAACTGCGTTTCACGCTCGATGCGGGCCGCTTTGGCGCGTGGAGCCTGACGCTGCCCGGCCACGAGCTGACCACGTCCGCGACGTGCCGCCTGAACTTCGGCTGGACCGGCGACCGCCCCTTTACCTATGCCGATCTGCTCGCTGCCATCCATCCGGACGACCGGGAGCAGGTGCAACGCGAGCTCAGCTCGAGCGTCGAACAGCGCACCGATTGCGACATCGATTTCCGGGTGGTGATGCCCGATGCCGATGTGCGGTTCGTGACGATGCGCGGGCGATCGAGCTATCTGACCAACGGCGCGCCCTACAAGATCACCGGCATTTCGCTCGACATTACCGAACGCGTGCGCGCCGAACGCATGCGAAAGGGCCTGGTCGCGCTGTCCGATGCCTTTCGCGATCTGGACAACGCGGCCGATATCTCGTTCACCGCAGGGCGCATCCTGGGTGAGACGCTCGATGTCGATCGCGCCGGCTATGGCACGGTCGATCCCGTCGCGGAGACGATCACCATCGAGCGCGACTGGAACGCGCCGGGTGTCGAAAGCCTCGCCGGCACGCTCAATTTCCGCGACTATGGCAGCTATATCGAAGATTTGGTGCGCGGCGAGACGGTGGTGTTCGAGGACGCCGACATCGATCCCAGGACACGCGATACCGCAGACGCGCTCAAGGCCATCACCGCACAGGCGGTGGTCAACATGCCCGTCTCCGAACAGGGCGAAACGGTCGCGCTGTTCTACCTCAACCACGGCCGGGCGCGCGTCTGGCGTGAGGATGAAATCGATTTCCTGCGCGAAATCGCCGACCGCACCCGCACCGCGGTCGAACGCCGCCGTGCCGAGCTCGCGCTGCGGCTGGCCAACGAGCGGCTCACGTTCCTCGATTCGGTCGGACGCGCCACGACCGCAGCGGGGGATGCCGATGCGGTCATGAAGATCACCACCCGGATGGTGGGTGAGCAGATGGCGGTATCGAACTGTGCCTATGCCGATGTCGACGAGGATCAGGACAGCTTCACCATCCGCGGCGACTGGGCCGCGCCTGGATCGCCGTCGATTGCCGGGCATTACAGCCTTGCCCTGTTCGGCAGGCGTGCGGTGACCGATCTGCGCGCGGGCCGGCCGCTGATCCTTCATGACATCCCGGCGGAACTTGCGCCGGACGAAGCCGCCACCTTCCAGAATATCGGCATCAGCGCGACGATCTGCATGCCGCTGATCAAGGAGGGACGGCTGATCGCGATGATGGCAATCCATGACAAGGCCCCGCGCGAGTGGCGGCCCGACGAGCTCACGCTGATCCGCGACGTTGCCGACCGGTCCTGGGCGCATATCGAGCGCGCGCGGGCGGAAGGCGAGCTGCGCGATCTCAACGCCACGCTCGAAGCGCGGGTCGAGGAACGGACCGGCCAGTTGGTCAGGACCGAGGACGCGCTGCGACAGTCGCAGAAGATGGAGGCCGTGGGCCAGCTGACCGGCGGCCTGGCGCATGACTTCAACAACCTGCTCGCGGCGATCGGCGGAAGCCTGGAAATGATGCAGGCCCGGCTCAGCCAGGGCAGGCTCGATACGCTCGAGCGATATTGTGCCGCAGCGCAGGGCGCGGTCAAGCGCGCCGCATCGCTGACCCACCGGCTGCTCGCCTTCTCGCGCCGACAGACGCTCGACCCCCGCCCGGTCAATGTGAACCGGCTGATAGCGGACATGGAAGAATTGGTGCGCCGGACGATCGGTCCGCAGGTCCATCTCGAGATCGTCGGGGCAAGCGGGCTGTGGACGACGTTCGTCGATGCCCATCAGCTCGAGAACGCGCTGCTCAACCTGTGCATCAACGCCCGCGACGCGATGCCCGAAGGCGGGCGGCTGACGATCGAGACCGCCAACAAGTGGTTCGACGACCGATCGGCGGCCGAACAGGCGCTGCAGCCCGGGCAATATGTGTCGCTCTCGGTCACCGATACCGGAACCGGGATGGCGCCCGATGTCATCGCCCAGGCGTTCGATCCCTTTTTCACCACCAAGCCGCTAGGTCAGGGAACAGGTCTTGGACTGTCGATGATCTATGGCTTCACCCGCCAGTCGGGGGGGCAGGTGCGGATCTATTCGGAGGTCGGCCAGGGGACGACGATGTGCCTGTACCTGCCGCGGCATACGGGCGCGCAGGCATCCGAACCGGTCGTTACCGACGAGCGAGCCGAATCGGCGTCGAGCAACGGCGAGGTGGTGCTGGTGATCGACGATGAGCCGACCGTGCGGATGCTGGTCGGCGAAGTGCTCACCGAGAACGGCTATCGTGCCATCGAGGCGTCCGATGGACCTTCGGGGCTGAGCATTCTCAACTCCGATGTCCGGATCGACCTTCTGATCACCGATGTCGGTCTGCCCGGCGGGTTGAACGGCCGCCAGGTGGCGGACGCGGCGCGGATGGTCCGGCCCGACCTCAAGGTGCTGTTCATCACCGGCTATGCCGAGAACTCGACGATCGGCCACGGGCATCTCGACCACGGGATGTCGATCATGACCAAGCCCTTCCATCTGGACATGCTGGCGCGCAAGATCCGGGACATCCTGTCGAGCTAGCCGGTGATCGGGCAGCCGTCGTGCGGGATGGACGGGCGGATGGGGACACCCGCGGTGCGCGCGGGATGGCGATGCGGCTTGCATTGCGCTTTGGGACGGTGGCGATTACCCAGCTTGCCCAGGGCTCGGCGCGATCGCGCGCCGCCTCGCTCGCTTCGCATGGGACGAATATGGAACAGCTTCGCAAATCGCGCACCATGGCCGGCCCCTGCCGGAAGCCAGCGCGCCGATGACCGCCGCTTCGCCTTCCAGCCATCGCCCGACCACGCGCGCGCGCGCCAAGGCCATTATCGGAGGGTCCACGGGCAATCTGGTCGAATGGTACGACTGGTATGCCTATGCGGCGTTCACGCTCTATTTCGCGCCGCATTTCTTCCCCTCGGGCGACAGCACCGCGCAGCTGCTCGGCGCGGCGGCGGTGTTTGCGGTCGGCTTCTTCATGCGACCGATCGGGGCCTGGGCGATGGGCATCTATGCCGATCGCAAGGGGCGCAAGAGCGGGCTGGCACTGTCGGTCTCGCTGATGTGCGCCGGATCGCTGCTGATCGCGGTCGCGCCGACCTATGAGACCGCAGGCCTGCTCGCGCCGGCTTTGCTGGTGCTCGCGCGGCTGATGCAGGGGCTTTCGGTCGGCGGCGAATATGGCGCGAGCGCGACCTATCTGTCCGAAATGGCAGGCAAGGGACGCCGCGGCTTTTTCTCGTCCTTTCAATATGTCACGCTGATCGGCGGGCAGCTGCTGGCGATCGGCGTGCTGCTGGTGCTGCAGGCGGTGCTGAGCGAAGCCGCGCTCGACGCCTGGGGCTGGCGCATTCCCTTTGCCATCGGCGCGGCGCTCGCAGTCGTCGTGTTCTGGATCCGGCGCGGCCTGGCCGAGACCGAGAGCTTTGCCAACGCACAAGCCAGCGATGCGCAGAAATCGGGCATGCTCGCCTTGTTCCGCCATCACCCGCGCGAGGCGCTGATGGTGATGCTGATGACCGCAGGCGGCACGCTCGCCTTCTATGCCTTCTCGATCTACATGCAGAAGTTCCTGGTCAACACCTCGGGCTTCGACCGCGAGACCGCCTCGCGGATCAACGGCGCGAGCCTGGTCGTGTTCATGCTGCTGCAGCCGGCGGCGGGCGCGCTCAGCGACCGGGTGGGGCGCAAGCCTTTGCTCGTCGGCTTCGGTGTTCTGGGGGTGCTGTGCACCTACCCGCTGTTCGCCGCGCTGGAGACGACGCGCGACCCAATGACGGCCTTTGCGCTTGTGCTCGCCGGGCTGGTGATCGTCACCGGCTATACCTCGATCAACGCGGTGGTGAAGGCCGAGCTGTTCCCCGCGCATATCCGCGCGCTGGGCGTCGCGCTGCCCTATGCGCTGGCCAACACCATCTTCGGCGGCACCGCGGAATATGTCGCGCTCAGCTTCAAGGATGCCGGATGGGAGCGCGGCTTCTACTGGTATGTCACCGGCATGATCGCGCTTTCGCTCATCGTCTATATCCGCATGCGCGATACCCGGACCACAAGCGCCATCGTCGAAGACTGATCACGCCCGTTCGCGGCGCGTGCGGTGCGCTCCGATCTGGAAGCCAAGCCATTGATAAGGATCGACAAGGCTGCAGGCCTTGGCGCAGGTGACACAGTCCTGTATCAAAAACGCCACATGTTTGAAGAATGTTGCGGCGCAGCGAGAGACGAATTGACGGCAATGCCGCATTTCGGCGATGGCTGGGACACGTGATGACAGGCCAATGGCTTGTCACATTTCCGCAACATTCGTCATATTGGGGGTTTTTACCGATGCGTGCCTTGTCCCATCGCCTGGTTTCGTCGATCGCGCTGTCCGCCGCGGCCTTCGGCTGCGCCCTGGCCTCGCCCGCAGCGGCGCAGACGGCTGGCGAGCAGGCCGATGAAGCCGAGCGCGGCGTCGGTGTCATCGTCGTCACGGCGCAGAAGCGCGAGCAGGACCAGCGCGACGTGCCGCTGTCGATCTCGACGCTGAGCAACGATGCGCTGGCAGCGGTGCAGGCGGGCGGCGGCGACATTCGCGGCCTCGCCGGACGCGTGCCCAATTTGAATATCGAAAGCTCGTTCGGCCGCAGCTTCCCGCGCTTCTATATTCGCGGTCTCGGCAATACCGATTTCGACCTCAACGCCTCGCAGCCCGTCAGCCTGGTCTATGACGATGTCGTGCTGGAAAACCCGATCCTCAAGGGCTTCCCGATCTTCGATCTCGACCGGATCGAGGTGCTGCGCGGCCCGCAGGGCACGCTGTTCGGCCGCAACACGCCCGCCGGCATCGTCAAGTTCGATACGGTCAAGCCCGGCGCCGATGGCGGCTATGCCAAGGCGAGCTGGGCGCGGTTCAACACCATCCAGCTCGAAGGCGCGGTCGGCGCGAACCTCGGCAACGGCTTCTCGTTCCGCGCCTCGGGCTTCTACCAACACCGCGACCACTGGGTCGACAATATCGACAATGGCGCGGGCGATGACCTGGGCGGCTATGACGATTTTGCCGGACGGCTGCAGCTGCAGTACGAGGACGGCCCGCTCACCGCGCGGCTGACCGGCCAGGTCCGCGTGCTCGACGGATCGGCGATCCTGTTCCGCGCCAACGTGTTCCAGCGCGGCAGCAACGAACTGATCGGCCTGGGCGGCCCCGGCACCGAATTCCGGCGCGACCGGATCCGTTCGGACGGGATCAACTTCCAGGAGCTCAACACCTATAATGTCGGCCTGACGGTCGATTATGATTTCGGTCCGGCGACGCTAACCTCGGTCACGTCCTACTGGAACGGCAATCTCAAGAGCCGCGGCGATATCGACGGCGGCTTCGGCAATGCCTTCGCGCCCAGCCAGGGGCCCGGCGTGATCCCGTTCTCGGCCCAGACCCGCGACGACGTGCCCAGCCTCGACCAGTACACGCAGGAAGTGCGCCTCGCCTCGAACAACCAGACCGGCCTCGGCTATCAGATCGGCGGCTTCTTCTTCAACGAGCGGCTCGACATCACCACGCTCGATTATGGCGCGCCGGCCGATACCGTGGCCGCTGCGGTCGCGGTGCAGCGCCAGGTGACCAATGCCTTCGGCCTGTTCGGGACCTTGAGCTACACGTTCGACAACGGCCTGATCCTCCAGGCCGGCGCGCGCTACAATGACGACGACCGCGATTTTGCCGCCGCGCGCCCGATCGACACGCGTCCCGGATTCCTGGGCTTTGGCGGACCGGTGCCCACGCTACGCACCGAGGCCAAGGCGAACCTGCTGACCTGGGACCTGAGCGCGGTCTATCCGGTGAGCGATGCGGTGAACATCTTCGCCCGCGCCGCGCGCGGCTATCGCGCGCCCTCGATCCAGGGCCGCCTCGCCTTCGGTCGCGCGCTGTCGGTCGCCGATGCCGAACGCACCATGTCGTACGAGACCGGCATCAAGACCGTGCTGTTCGATGGCGCGGCGCGGTTCAACCTGACCGGCTATTATTTCAACACCGAGGACCTGCAGCTGACCGCGGTCGGCGGCGGCGGCAATGTCACCGCGCTGCTCAATGCCGATGATGTCGAAGGCTATGGCTTCGAGGCCGAGCTGGCCGCGCGGCCGACCGACGGGCTCGACCTCAGCATCGGCATCGGCTTCAACGAGAACGAGATCAAGTCGCCGGGCCTGGGCGTGGCCGGATGCGGCGCGCCGTGCACCGTGCTCGACGCACCGGTCGCGGGCCGTCCGGGCATCTTCTCGATCGACGGCAACCGCCTGCCGCAATCGCCCAAATGGTCGGTCAACTGGACCGCGGGCTATGCCCATCCGGTGGGAGATGGCGAGCTCTATGTCTTCACCGACTGGTATTATCGCTCGCGCATCCAGTTCTTCCTCTACAATTCGGTCGAGTTCAGCGACGACAGCCTGATCGAGGGCGGCCTGCGCTTCGGTTACCGCACCAGCAATGGCCGGCTCGATGTCGCGGCCTTTGCGCGCAACATCACCAACAATGTCTCTGCCACCGGCGGCATCGATTTCAACAACCTGACCGCCTATGTGAACGAGCCGCGCGTCTTCGGCGTCGAGGTCGGTACGCGCTTCTGAACCCTGGCCAGACGGGCTTGGAAACACGAAGGGGAGCAGCGATGCTCCCCTTTTTCGTGCCCGGGTCAGGCTTTCGTACCCGCTAGCCCCACCAGCCGAGCAGCGCCGCGATCACCGTTGCGCCACCGATCGGCGCCACGATCGCAAGCAGCAGGTTGAGGCCTATCGCCTGCATCAGCCGCTTTTCCTGCGCGGGGCTGATGCGGCGGGGCGGCCTTGGCGGCCGGGCGCGCGGCGGATCGAAGGGCGGCCAGTCTGGGTCGAACGGAACGAACATCGCTGGCCTCGCCAACCCCTTATTGCTGCTGGCCGAGTTCGCGGTTGAACCAGAGCGCGATCAGCGTCGCCAGCGCGCCCGAGAGCAGATAGGCCCCCGCCGCCAGCAACCCGTAATTGGCGGACAGCCACAAGGCGACCATCGGCGCAAAGCCGGCACCGAACAGCCAGGCGAGATCGGAGGTCAGCGCCGAGCCGGTATAGCGGTGCTTGAGCGGGAAGGATGAGGACAAGGCCCCCGAGGACTGGCCAAAGGCGAGCCCAAGCAGGATGAACCCGCCGAACATGAACGCCGCCTCGCCCGCGCCGCCGGCATCGAGCAGCTGCGGCGCGAAGCCGCTGAACGCCGCGATCGCGACCGCCGTCGCGGCGAGCAGGTTGCGGCGGCCATAGGCGTCGGCGAGCCTGCCCGAGGCGAGGATCGCGAGCACGCCGAGCGCTGCCGCCACCGCCTCGATCAGCAGGAAGCGCACCGGCGATTCCTCGGTGAACAGGAACACCCAGCTCAAGGGATAGACCGTCACCATGTGGAACATGGCAAAGCTGGCGAGCGGGGCGAACGCGCCCAGCACGATGATTCGCCACTCGCTGCGCACGGTCGCGAGCACCGGCTCGGGCTGGAGCGTCTGGCTCTCGAACAGCTCGGTATATTCGGGCGTCACCACGATGCGCAGGCGCGCGAACAGCGCGACGACGTTGATCGCGAAGGCGACGAAGAACGGATAGCGCCAGCCCCAGGCGAGGAAATCCTCTGCCGGCAGTGCCGAGATCAGGAAGGCGAAGAGCAAACTGGCGACGATCAGGCCGAACGGCGCGCCCAGCTGCGGGATCATGGCGTACCAGCCGCGTCTCTCCTTGGGCGCATTGAGCGCGAGCAGCGAGGCGAGACCATCCCACGAGCCGCCCAGCGCCACGCCCTGGCCCATGCGGAACAGGGCGAGCAGCAGCGCCGAGCCGATGCCGATACTCGCATGGCCGGGAAGGAACGCGATCGCCGCCGTCGATCCGCCGAGCAGGAACAGCGCGATGGTGAGCTTGGCGCCGCGACCATAGGCGCGGTCGACCGCGGTGAAGATCAGCGTGCCCGCCGGCCGCGCGACAAAGGCGAGCGCGAAGATCGCGAACGACCAGAGCGTGCCTTCGAGCGGATCGAGATAGGGGAAGACCAGCTTGGGAAAGACCAGCACCGAGGCGATGGCATAGACGAAGAAGTCGAAGAATTCGGACGTACGCCCGATGACCACGCCGATCGCGATCTCGCCCGGCCCGACCGAATGGCCATCGTCATTGACCGCGCGAGCATCGCGTTCGGCCTCGGTCGTGGGGACGGTGTCGGCCACCATGGGCATTTCCTCGAGCTTGGGGCGGGTAAATTTCTACACGCGCCTTATGCAACTTTGATCCAGATCAATGCACTTGGACAAAATGTCCTATGTGCGCTTGCAGCATGCAGGTCTAATTGGGCGGTCATGTCGCGCTCCATGACTCGCCTTCGCCTGCCGCCGGCCATTGCCGCCGCCTGCCTGTTGCCGCTGCTCGGCGGTTGCAACATGGTCGTGCTCGACCCCGCAGGCGATGTCGCGCAGCAGCAGGGCGATCTGGTCGTCATCTCGACGCTGCTGATGCTGATCATCATCGTCCCCGTCATGGCGCTGACCGGATATTTCGCCTGGAAATATCGGGCGGCCAACGAGACCGCGACCTACAAGCCCGACTGGGACCATTCGACCCAGCTCGAACTCGCCATCTGGGCAATCCCGCTGCTGATCATCATCTGCCTGGGCGCGGTGACCTGGGTCGGCACGCATCTGCTCGACCCCTATCGCCCGCTCGCGCGCACCGCGCCCGGACAGGCCGTGACCGAAAAGGACAAGCCGCTCGAGGTGCAGGCGGTGGCGCTCAACTGGAAATGGCTGTTCATCTATCCCGAACAGGGCATCGCCACGGTGAACGAGCTTGCCGTGCCCGAAGGCCGCCCGCTGAAGTTCCGCATTTCCTCCTCCTCGGTCATGAACAGCTTCTATGTCCCCGCCATGGCCGGGCAGATCTATGCGATGCCGGGCATGGAGACCAAGCTGCACGCGGTATTCAACGAGACCGGGCGCTTCACCGGCTTTTCCGCGAACTATTCGGGCGCGGGCTTTTCGAACATGCGTTTCGGCGTGCGCAGCCTGAGCCCGCAGGATTTCGCGCAATGGACCGCCAGGGCGCGTAGCCAGGGCCAGACGCTCAACCGGGCGACGTATCTGAAGCTCGAACGCCCGAGCGAGAAGGAGCCGGTGCGCCATTATGCGCGTGTCGAGCCCGATCTGTTCGACCGCATCGTCAACCTATGCGCCGAGCCGGGCAAGATGTGCATGCACGACATGATGGCGATCGACGCGCGCGGCGGCATGGGGCTCGCCGGCCTGCACAATGTCCGCCAGCTCTCCTATGACAAGCACGCCGCCCGCGGCACCGGCGACACCGCCAGCGACCGCTATATCGCCGAGAACTGCACCAATCCCGAACTGCTCGGCGAAAGCCTCAAGCGGATCGAGGATCGCGTGATCGATCTTTCAAGCCTGACCGGTGCAGGTCTGCCCCGGCCTGGCGGCCCGCGCTTCGTCGCGCGCAAGACTTCCCCCCAGCCTTCACGCAAGCCTTCCGAGCTGAGCCAGGCCGGAACCACGGACCCCGTATCATGAGCACCGACGCCGTTCCCTCCACCTCTGCCGCCGAGCCGACCTTTCTGTTCGGCAAGCTCGGCTGGAACTCGCTGCCGCACGATCCGATCGTGCTCAGCACCATGGTCGTCGTGATCATCGGCGGCATCGGGCTGCTCGCCTTGGTGACCCGCTACAAGCTGTGGGGCTATCTGTGGAAGGAGTGGTTCACCACGGTCGACCACAAGAAGATCGGGATCATGTACATGATCCTCGGCCTCGTCATGTTCCTGCGCGGCTTTGCCGATGCGATCATGATGCGGCTGCAGCAGGTGATGGCGTTCGGCGGGTCCGAGGGCTATCTCAATTCGCATCATTACGACCAGATCTTCACCGCACATGGCGTGATCATGATCTTCTTCGTCGCGATGCCGTTCATCACCGGGCTGATGAACTATGTCGTTCCGCTGCAGATCGGCGCGCGCGACGTGTCCTTCCCGTTCCTCAACAATTTCAGCTTCTGGATGACCACCTCGGGCGCGGTGCTGACCATGGCCTCGCTGTTCGTCGGCGAGTTTGCCGCGACCGGATGGCTCGCCTATCCGCCGCTTTCGGGTATTGCCTACAGCCCCAGTGTCGGGGTGGATTACTATATCTGGGCGCTCCAGATCGCGGGCGTCGGCACGACATTGTCGGGCATCAACCTGATCGTCACGATCCTCAAGATGCGCGCGCCCGGCATGGGCCTGATGAAGATGCCGGTGTTCACCTGGACCTCGCTGTGCGCCAATATCCTGATCGTCGCCAGCTTCCCTGTGCTCACCGCCGTGCTCGCGCTGCTGACGCTCGACCGCTATGTCGGCACCAATTTCTTCACCAACGACTTTGGCGGGTCGTCGATGATGTACGTCAACCTCATCTGGATCTGGGGCCATCCGGAGGTGTACATCCTGATCCTGCCGCTGTTCGGCGTGTTCAGCGAGGTCACCTCGACCTTCTCGGGCAAGAAGCTCTTCGGCTATACCTCGATGGTCTATGCGACGGTGGTCATCACCATCCTGAGCTATGTCGTCTGGCTGCACCATTTCTTCACCATGGGCTCGGGTGCGAGCGTCAACAGCTTCTTCGGCATCACCACGATGGTGATCTCGATCCCCACCGGGGCCAAGCTGTTCAACTGGCTGTTCACCATGTATCGCGGCCGCATCCGCTACGAGTTGCCGATGATGTGGACGGTGGCGTTCATGCTCACCTTCACCATCGGCGGGATGACCGGCGTGCTGCTCGCGGTGCCGCCTGCCGATTTCGTGCTGCACAACTCGCTGTTCCTGATCGCGCATTTCCACAACGTGATCATCGGCGGCGTGCTGTTCGGCATCTTTGCGGCGATCAACTACTGGTGGCCCAAGGCGTTCGGCTTCAAGCTCGACCCGTTCTGGGGCAAGGTCAGCTTCTGGTGCTGGGTCCCCGGCTTCTGGGTCGCGTTCATGCCGCTCTACGTGCTCGGCCTGATGGGCGTGACGCGCCGGATGCGGGTGTTCGACGATCCGAGCCTACAGATCTGGTTCGCCATCGCCGCTGTGGGCGCGCTGATGATCGCCGCCGGCATCGCCGCGATGCTCATCCAGTTTGCGGTCAGCATCTGGAAGCGCGAGGCGCTGGCCGAGACGACGGGCGATCCGTGGAACGGCCGCACGCTCGAATGGGCGACCAGCTCGCCCCCGCCCGATTACAATTTCGCCTTCACCCCGCGCATCCACGCGCTCGATGCCTGGTACGACATGAAGGCGGCGGGCGTCGAGCATCCGGCCGAGGGCTATAAGGACATCCACATGCCGTCGAACACCGGCGCCGGCGTCATCCTGGCGGGGATCAGCACCGTCGCGGGCTTTGCGCTGGTCTGGCATATCTGGTGGCTGGCAGGACTCAGCATGGTCGGGCTGATCGGCGCGGCAATTGCGCACACGTTCAACTACAAGCGCGACTTCCATATCCCGGCCTCGCAGGTCGCCGCGACCGAAGCGGCGCGGCTGCGTCAGTTGCAAGCGGCAGGAGCCTGAGCCCATGAGCAGCACCACCCTGCCCGCCGGCAACGACAAGCCGGTCTATTACGAGATCGACGAGCATCCGCATCCCGAGGGCCACAGCACCTTGCTGGGCTTCTGGATCTATCTGATGAGCGACTGCCTCATCTTCGCGATCCTGTTTGCCTGCTATGCGGTGCTCGGCGGCAACTTCGCCGCCGGTCCCGGCCCGAAGGACCTGTTCGACCTCAACCTGATCGCGCTCAACACTGCGATGCTGCTGTTCTCGTCGCTGACCTATGGCCTCGCGATGATCGCGATGCAGAACAGGAACCTGCGCCATGTCCAGATGTGGCTCGCGGTCACCGGCCTGTTCGGCGCGGCGTTCCTCGCCATCGAGCTCTATGAATTCTCGCACCTGATCCATATCGGCGCGACGCCGCAGCGCAGCGCGTTCCTCTCGGCCTTTTTCACGCTGGTCGGCACGCACGGGCTGCACGTCACCTTCGGGCTGGTGTGGCTGGTGACACTGATCGTCCAGCTCGGCCGCCATGGCCTCAATCCTGCCAACCAGCGCCGCGTTGCGTGCCTCAGCCTGTTCTGGCACTTTCTCGACGTGATCTGGATCGGCGTGTTCACCTTTGTCTATCTGATGGGAATGCTGTGATGAGCGCTGCCACCACCCATGCCGAACAGGCCGAGCATGACAGCCACGGCATCGAGATCCCGCACGCCTCGTATCGCGACTATACGATAGGCTTCGTCCTCTCGGTCATCCTGACCGCGATCCCGTTCGCCCTGGTGATGACCGGCGCGCTTTCGCCAGCGGTCACCGGCGTGACGATCCTGGGCCTCGCGGTGGTGCAGATCGTCGTCCACATGGTCTATTTCCTCCACATGAGCCCCAAGGCCGAAGGCGGCTGGTCGATCACCTCGCTGATCTTCACGATCATCGTCGTCGGCATCATGCTCTCGGGATCGCTCTGGGTGATGAGCCATCTCAACACCAACATGATGCCCCAGGCGCATGAAGAGATGAGCCAGATCCCGTGACCCGGGCCCGGCCAGCCGCGCGGGTCGTGCTGGTCGTCTCGCTGCTCGCGCTGGCGATGGCGGGCTTCGGCCTTGCCGCCTGGCAGGTGCAGCGCCGCGCGTGGAAACATGCGCTGATCGAGGCGGTGGACAGCCGCAGCACCGCCGCGCCGGTCGCCGCGCCCGGCCCCGACCGATGGCCGCGCATCACCCAGGAGCGCGACGCCTATCGCCGGGTCACCTTTGCGGGGCGCTTTGCGCATGATCGCGAGACGCTGGTCCAGGCCGTCACCGCACGCGGCGGCGGCTACTGGGTGCTGACGCCGCTGGTGGGTGGGCGCTTCACCGTGCTGGTCAATCGCGGCTTCGTGCCCCCCGACCGGCGCGATCCGGCGACGCGCGCGGCGGGCAATCCGGCAGGCGTGGTGCGCGTCACCGGCCTGCTGCGCATCACCGAGCCGGGCGGCGGCTTCCTGCGCTCCAACGATCCCGGCGCGGATCGCTGGCATTCGCGCGATGTCGCCGCCATCGCCGCCGCGCGCGGCCTCGAGCGCACTGCCCCCTATTTCATCGACGCCGATGCCGCGCCTAATGCCGGCGGCTATCCGGTGGGCGGGCTCACCGTCATCCGCTTCAGCGACAACCATGCCGTGTACGCCTTCACCTGGCTGGCGCTCGCGCTCGGGTGCCTGTTCGGCGCAAAGCTGGTATGGCAGCGGCGATGATCGCGACCCCCGCCCCCCAGATCACCGATGCCGTGCGACGCAACATGGCGCTGCTCATCCAGCTGCGCTGGCTCGCGGTCGGCGGGCAGATGTTCACGATCCTGCTCGTGCACGGGCCGATGGGCATCGCGCTGCCGCTCGCGCCGCTGCTCGCGGCGATCAGCCTGCTCGTGTTCATCAACATCGTCACGCTGTACATGCTGCACCGGTTCGAGGCGGGGCTCGAATATGCGCTGTTCACTGCGCTGATGTTCGACATCGCGGCGCTCACCTGGCAGCTGCATTTCACCGGCGGGCTCGCCAATCCATTCGCGGCTTTGTTCCTGCTGCAGGTGGTGATCGGCGCGATGGTGCTGCGCCCGGCAGCGTCCTGGGCGATGGTCGCCGCGTCGCTGGGGGCACTGGCGGTGCTCGCCATCGATCCCGTCCCGCTCGCCTTGCCGCCCGAGCTGCAGGACGAGGAGTTCAGCCTGTACCTGCAGGGCAGCTTCGTCTGCTTCGGGCTGATCGCGGTGCTGCTGGTCGCCTTCGTCACCCGCATCGCGCGCAACCTGCGCGAACGCGACGCCGCGCTCGCCGCGATCCGCCAGCGCGCAGCGGAAGAGGACCATATCGTGCGCATGGGCCTGCTCGCCTCGGGCGCGGCGCATGAGCTCGGCACCCCGCTCGCCACGCTTTCGGTGCTCGTCAACGACTTCCGCGCGATGCCCGAGCTGAAGGCGGCGGACCTGTCCGCCGATCTCGACGACATGGAAAACGCGGTGCAGCGCTGCAAGACGATCGTCAGCGGCATCCTGATGTCCGCCGGCGAGGCGCGCGGCGAGGCGACCGAGCGCACCACGATGCGCGCGTTCCTGCGCGACATCGTCGACGAATGGCAGGTGACGCGCGGGCTCGATGCGCTCGAATATCACGACCGGTTCGGCCAGGATGTCGCGATCGTCTCCGACCCCGCGCTGCGTCAGGTGATCGGCAATGTGATCGACAATGCGGTCGAGGTCTCGCCGCAATGGGTCGGCATCCGCGCCGCGCGCCAGGGCGAGGCGCTCGAGCTGACCGTGACCGACAAGGGCCCCGGATTTGCGCAGGACATTCTCGATGGCCTGGGCAAGCCCTATCGCTCGACCAAGGGCAAGCCCGGCGGCGGCCTGGGGCTGTTCCTGCTCGTCAACGTGATGCGCAAGCTGGGCGGAGAGGTGCGTGCGGGCAATCGCGAGCAAGGCGGCGCCGAAGTCACCATATGGTTGCCGCTGGATGCCATCGCCTATCCGACAGGAGCGCGGACATGACCGACACCCGTCAGTTGCTGATCGTCGAGGATGACGAAACCTTCGCGCGCACCCTGAGGCGATCGTTCGAGCGGCGCGGCTATGCGGTCAGCTCCGCCTCGGGCCATGACGGGCTGGCGGCGCTGCTCGAGGACGGCCTTGTCCCGACGCACGCGGTGATCGACCTGAAGCTCGCCGGCTCGGTCTCGGGGCTGACCTGCGTCCAGGCCGTGCGCGCCGCTGCGCCCGAAGCGCGGATCGTGGTGCTCACCGGCTTTGCCAGCATCGCGACGGCGGTCGAGGCGATCAAGCTGGGCGCTGACCATTATCTCGCCAAGCCGTCGAACACCGACGATATCGAAGCCGCCTTCGCCCGGACCGAAGGCGATGCCGACACCGCGCTCGACACGCGCCAGTCCTCGATCAAGACCGTGGAATGGGAGCATATCCACCAGACCCTGGTCGATACCGGCTTCAACGTGTCGGAAACCGCGCGCAGACTGGGGATGCACCGCCGCACCCTGGCGCGCAAGCTGGAGAAGCGGCAGGTGCGGTGAGGGATTCGTGCTGCGCTGAGCATTTTTCACCCGTCACCCTGAACTTGTTTCAGGGTCCATTTCTCCCCACGCGGCTTCGGCAACTGGGGCGCGATGGATCCTGAAACAAGTTCAGGATGACGAGGATGATCGCGCAAACGAACTTCGCTACACCTCGGCAACCAACTCCGCCCACAGCCTCAAGGCCCCGCACTTCCCGGCCCTGTCCCTTCACGTCACCCCCGCGCAGGGGGGGTCCCGCTTCTTTCGAACGACTGGGGTAAAGCGGGATTCCCGCTTTCGCGGGAATGACGATGATGTGGGCGCAGAATCCCGGCATCAAGGCCGTGCGCAGCTATCCAGTCCGTCGCGCTGGACGATGCGGATGCGGCGCGCGATGTTGTTGCCATAGCGGCGCACGAAGCCGCTGGGATTCTTCACCGACCGCTTCTTGGGCAAGGGCAGCGCGGCGGCCATGCGCGCGGCCTGATCGCGGGTGAGCGAGGCTGCGCCCTTGCCGAAATAGCGCTCCGCCCCCGCCTCGACGCCATAGGTGCCGATGCCGGTTTCGGCGACGTTGAGATAGACCTCCATGATCCGGCGCTTGCCCCACACGGCCTCTATCAGCACGGTGAACCACGCCTCCAGCCCCTTGCGGAAGAAGCCGCCATTCTGCCAGAGGAACACGTTCTTGGCGGTCTGCTGGCTGATCGTCGATCCGCCGCGGATGCGCCCGCCCTGCATGTTGCGCCGCATCGCATCCTCGATCGCCTCGGTATCGAAGCCGTTATGCGTGCAGAACTTGCCGTCCTCTGCGGCGATGGCGGCGGAGACCATGTTGCGGTCGATCCGGTCGAGCGGCGTCCAGTCGCGCGTCGCGCCATTGGCGTCGGTCAGCATCGTGATCGTCGTCGGTGGCGGCACGAAGCGATAGATCACGACCATCAGCAGCGACAGCGCCACAAAGCCGAAGACCAGCTTGAAAACCAGTGCGATCAGGCGAGCGATCATGCCCCGTTTGCGCGCGGCTGCCACCGGTGCCTCAACGCTTGTCGCGCCAGGTCACGGTATCGCCCGGCTTGATGCCGAGCTCGGCGGCGCGGCCCGCAGCAATCTCCAGCACCGCAGCGACCGGCTCACCCGAGCTGATCGGGTCGAGCGAATAGGGTACGGCGTTGGCGGCGATGCTCTCGACGGTGCCATCGGCGCGAATGAACAGCAGGTCGAGCGAGATCACCGTGTTCTTCATCCAGAAGCTGGCTGGTTTCGGCGTCGGGAAGGGAAAGAGCATGCCCGCATCGGGGGCAAGCTCGGTGCGGAACATCAGCCCCTGCGCCTGTTCCTGCGAACTGCGCGCCATCTCGACGGTGAACTTGTGCGTCTTGGCGCCGCTCCTGATCGTCAGCGGCACGAGATCGAGCCCGGCGGGCGACAGCGCGGCAGTGTCTGCAGCCGGACGCTGCGCCACCGCATCGCTGGGGGCAGAGGCGTTGCACGCCACCAGCGCCAGCGTCGCCAGCATCGCCCCGCAGAATCTCGTCACCATGTGTCTCTCCCGAATTGCTCGTCCAGCCCCGCTATCTCCTCCATGCTATCGGCGAAAACAAGCGTGCGGGCGAGTGCAAAATCATGGCCCGCGCGGATAAAGGCCTGGAGTTGCTTGCGCCTGCGGTCGGGATCGGCGGGGTCGGATGCGAACGGGCCGATCCGCTTGCGCCGGGCAAAGGCCATCGCGGCGCTCAGCGCCTGATCGCTCGCGGTCTCGCGCACCTCGCCGCGCTCGGCCTCGCCGACCCCGGCGGCGACCAGCGCCTGCTCGACCCGGCGCGCGCCAAAGCCCCGGCGCAGCAGCGCGCCGCCCTTCATCGCGGCGAACGCGGCATCGTCGACATAGCCCAGCTCCACGCAGCGATCGGCCAGCTGGTCGTAATCGGGCGCGCGCTCGTCTGCCCATCCGCGCTCGCGCACCTTGCGCTGCATATACTGGATCAGCCGCGCGCGCGTCGTCGCGAAACGCCCGAGATAATGCAGCGCCAGATCCTTCAATGCCCGCTCGTCGAGCGGCTTTGGCGGGCGCTTTTCGCGCTTGCGTCGATCATCGGGAGCGGTCATGCGCCATTTTTGTGCCACAGTCGGGTCGAATTTAGAACGCTTGTCATCGGCTAGAGGCGAGATGGGGCAATTTGCGGGGATGCCGAACGGCGTTTCCGTGCAGGCCAACACGGCATGGGCAGGCGCTAGCGGGTCTGGTCCATGCGGGCGCGACAGACCGGGTCACCGGCGCGCGCAGAGGAAAGCAACGGGTTTATACGCATGACGCAATTGCAGCCTACTCCCACCGCCGATGCGCTGCCGCGCCGGTTCGCCGATTTCGCGACGTTGGGCGACGCGCTCGATTATGCCGCGAAAGGCGTGCGCGGGTTCAACTTCCACGATCCGCGCGGCACCCTGGTGCGGCCCTATCCCTTTAGCGAGCTGCGCAGCGATGCGCTCGCCCATGCCCGGCGGCTGATCGCGCGCGGCGTGAAGCCCGAGGACCGTATCGCGATCGTCGCCGAGACCGGCGCGGAATTCGCCTCGCTGTTCTTCGGCGCGGTCTATGCCGGCGCCTGGCCCGTTCCACTGCCGCTGCCCACCAGCTTTGGCGGCAAGGAAAGCTATGTCGAGCAGCTGAGCGTCCAGCTGCGCAGCAGCGACCCCAAATTCCTGTTCTATCCCGCCGAGCTCGCCGAAATGGGCGGCGAGGCGGCGAAGCGCTGCGGCGTCGAAGGGATCGACTGGGAGAGCTTCGCGACCGAAGCCGCGCCCGAAACCGATTTGCCGAGCGCCAGCCCGGACGATATCTGCTATCTGCAATATTCGAGCGGATCGACGCGCTTCCCGCATGGCGTCGCGGTCACGCATGCTGCGCTGCTGAGCAACCTCGCCGCACATTCGCACGGCATGCACGTGTGCGAAACCGATCGCTGCATCTCGTGGCTGCCCTGGTATCACGACATGGGCCTGGTCGGCTGCATGCTCTCGATGGTCGCCAATCAGGTCTCGACCGATTATCTCAAGACCGAGGATTTCGCGCGGCGTCCCCTCGCGTGGCTCGACCTGATCAGCCGAAATCCCGGCACCTCGTGCAGCTATTCGCCGACCTTCGGCTATGACATCTGCGCGCGCCGCATCGGCAGCCAGTCGCGCGTCGAGGAGCGTTTCGACCTGTCGCGCTGGCGGCTCGCGGGCAATGGCGCGGACATGATCCGCCCCGATGTCATGCAGGCGTTCGTCAACGCGTTCGCGCCCGCCGGCTTCAAGGCGAGCGCCTTCCTGCCGAGCTATGGCCTCGCCGAAGCGACGCTCGCCGTCACGCTGATGCCGCCAGGCGAGGGGATTGTCGTCGATCTGGTCGAGGAACAGCGCTTGTCGGGCGCGCCGGTCGATCCCGCCAAGCCCAAGCGCTATCGCTCGATCGTCAATTGCGGCAAGGCGTGCCGCGACATGAGCATCGAAATCCGCGACGCCGATGGCAAGGTGCTCCCCGACCGCGAGATCGGCAAGGTCTGGACCGCGGGCCCATCGATCATGCACAGCTATTTCCGCGATCCCGAGGCGACCGATGCGTGCCTGGTCGATGGCTGGCTCGATACCGGCGACATGGGCTATATGGTCGACGGCTATCTCTATATCGTCGGCCGCGCCAAGGACATGATCATCATCAACGGCAAGAATCACTGGCCGCAGGATATCGAATGGGCGGTGGAGCAGCTGCCCGGCTTCAAGTCCGGCGACATTGCCGCCTTCTCGATCACCACGCCTGCCGGGGAAGAGGCCCCCGCGGTGCTGGTGCAGTGCCGCACCACCGACGAGGCCGAACGCCGCCGCCTGCGCGACGAAATCCGCGAGAAGGTGCGCTCGATCACCGGCATGAACTGCGTGATCGAACTGGTGCCGCCGCGCACGCTGCCGCGCACCTCGTCGGGCAAGCTGAGCCGCGCCAAGGCGCGCAACCTGTACCTGTCAGGCGAGATCCAGCCGTACCAGCTGGCGGCTTGAGCCGACAATGCTGGCCTTGCCGGGTTTACCGCCCGGCACCCGCTCCCTATATCGGCCGGGCATGACCGCTCTGCCACGCCCCACAGGCCCCGATGCCGCCGCTGCCTCCGTGGCCGCAGCCGTGCGTCCTGCCTGGGTCAGCGGTATCATCATCGCGCTGTTCATCGCGCTCGCCAGCGCCTTGCTGCCCGGCTCCACGCCCGCCAGCCAGCAGGTCGGCTCCGCGTTCAACCCCGCCACCACGCAGGTCGCGCTCAGCCGTCAGCAAGGCGACGCGATCGCGGTCGCCGAACCCGCGCATGACAGGTTGCGGCTGGGCTCGGGCGGGGATGGCGATGCCGCTGCGGCCTATTCCTGGGCCAGCCCGGCCGCGATCGCCGCCGCTGCGTTGGCCGATACCGGCCTTTCCCTTGCCGTTCGCGCGCCCGCCTGGGCGGACCATCCCGCGTCCGCGCGCCCCGGCACGCCCCCCCGCGCCCCGCCGCTGACCGCCTGATCCCGCGACGACCGGTCTGACGGTAGCAGCGCGCTGATCCTGCGGGGATCGGCGTCCTGCTCCTTATCCGTTCGTCGCGCCTGATCGCCGGGCAGCTTTCGCGCCGTGTCTCTGGCACCGGCCGCGGCGCAGCCCGAGACCCTCCCTCTCGCAAAGAGAGACTGATCATGCATCATGCCACTCCCCTGATCGGCACCATCGTTGCCGGTCTGGTCGTCGCGTTCCTGATGGGCGCGCTGGCCCAGCGGCTCAAGATATCTCCCATTGCCGGCTATCTGCTCGCCGGTGTCCTGGTGGGCCCGTTCACCCCCGGCTTCGTCGCCGATGGCAAGCTCGCCAACGAACTCGCCGAAATCGGCGTCATCCTGCTGATGTTCGGCGTCGGCCTGCACTTTTCGCTGCGCGACCTGATGGCGGTGAAGCACATCGCCATTCCCGGCGCGCTGGTCCAGATCGCCACCGCCACCTTGCTCGGCATGGGCCTGTCCTGGGCGATGGGCTGGACGCCGATCGCGGGCTTCATCTTCGGGCTCGCGCTATCGGTCGCGAGCACCGTGGTGCTGCTGCGTGCGCTTCAGGTGCGGGGTCTGGTCGAGACCGAACGCGGGCAGATCGCGATCGGCTGGCTCATCGTCGAGGACATCGTGATGGTGCTGGCGCTGGTGATGCTACCCCCGCTGGCGCGCATCGCCAGCAATCCCGAAGGCGCGGACCTGATGGCCATCGCCCAGCCGATGGCCGCAACCTTGTTCAAGGTCGCAGGCTTCGTGGTGTTCATGCTGGTGATCGGCCGCAGGGTCATCCCGCATGTGCTGCACTGGGTGGTGCATACCGGATCGCGCGAGCTTTTCCGCCTCGCGGTGCTCGCGATCGCGCTCGGCGTCGCCTTTGGCGCGGCCTTCGTGTTCGAAGTAAGCTTTGCGCTGGGCGCGTTCTTCGCGGGCATGATCCTGGGCGAAACCTCGCTCAGCAGGCGCGCGGCGGAGGAGACGCTGCCGCTGCGCGATGCGTTTGCGGTGCTGTTCTTCGTCTCGGTCGGCATGCTGTTCAACCCCTACGTGCTGGTCGAACAGCCGCTGCCGCTGCTCGCCACGCTGGGCATCGTCGTCATCGGCAAGTCGATCGCGGCCTATGCCATCGCGCGGCTGTTCCGCAAATCGAACCGGACCAGCCTCACCATCGCGTGCAGCCTGGCGCAGATCGGCGAATTCTCGTTCATCCTGGCGAGCCTGGGCACCAGCCTGGGCGTGCTGCCCGCGGACGCGCGCGACCTGATCCTCGCCGGCGCGATCCTCTCGATCTTCCTCAACCCCTTCCTGTTCGGCTGGGTGACGCGGATGCACGAACGCTTTTCCGACGACGAGCCCGCCTCGGGCCCGCCAGCCGATCAGGGACATATCATCGTCATCGGCCATGGCCGGGTGGGACGCCATGTCGCCGCCGCGCTGAAGCAGCGGCCCGGCAGCCTGGTGGTGATCGAGGACAATCCGGACAAGCTGGTCAGCGCCCAGGCCGAGGGCATGACGACGCTGCGCGGCGATGCCATCGAGCCCGGATTGCTCGAACGCGCAGGGATAGAGCGCGCCACCGCGCTGATCCTCGCGATCCCCGAAGGCTATGAGGCGGGCGCGATCCACCAGCGGGCGCGTACGCTCAACCCGGCGCTCACCGTCGTCGCGCGCGCGCATTCGGAAGACGAGTACCAGCATCTGAAGCAGCTGGGCGTCAGCCATATCGTCCGCGCCGAACAGGAAACCGCCCGCCGCATGGTCGAACTGCTCGGCCAGGGCTGAGCGCGCATCAAGATCTCAGGAAAATCATCCCATGAACGATACCGAAATCCGGTCGCCCGAGGCGGCCGCCCATCCCGATCCCGAAGCCCGGCGCAAGCGCATGAAGCAGCTGCTGGCGCGCTATCCCGATATCGGAAGCACCGAACGCGAGGAGATCGTCCGCTATCTGCGCACCGCGCCGGTGCTCGACATCGGCCTGCTCAAGAGCGACGAGACCATCCGCTACCGCATCGCGGCGTTCGAGCAGGAACATGCCCGCAAGCTTGCCATCCGGCCCGTCGAGATCGCCGTGCTGCTGCTCGTCTTCGCGCTGGTGACCGCAGCATGTGTCGCATTATGGGACATCGGGGTCTAGCTTCGCCGCCAGGGCGCGCGCGGCACCAACGCCGATCGTGTCGCGCGCCAAAGCCCTTGCGCTTTGCGGCTGTATTGTTATCTTAACACAGTAACACTTATCACTTGCCTGATGCCCGGACTCCCCTCATTTTGGAGTTCAGGCGGGAATGGGAGCTGGACAGGCCATGGCGACGCAGACTGCGATTGCGGACAAGAAACTGACGCTGGAGGCGCCCGATCCGGTTCCCGTGGTCACGGCGGCCGAGGCGACCGGGCTGGTCCCGGTGTCCGAAGAGGTGCGCTCGAAGCTCGACGAGAAGGTCGACGGCTTCATCAGCGATCTCGTCGCGCAGGACGTCAACTCGCCCGAGTTCGGCAAGCGCGTCGACCAGATTACCAATATGGGCCGCAAGGAGATCACCGACGCGGCGGGCCAGTCGAACCGCTTTCTCGATCGCCCCGTGCGCGCGATGGACAATGACAATTCGGTCGGCGCGAACCTCGCGCAGCTGCGCCGCACGGTCGAGGATCTCGATCCCGGCAAGAAGGGCGACCTGTTCACCCGCAAGAAGATCTTCGGCATCATCCCCTTCGGCAACAAGATGCGCGACTATTTCGACAGCTACAAGTCGAGCCAGGGGCACATCCAGTCGATCCTCGCCAGCTTGCAGAGCGGCAAGGACGAGCTGCTGATGGACAATGCCGCGATCGATGTCGAACGGCAGAATCTGTGGGCCGCGATGGGCAAGCTCGAGCAGATGATCCATGTGTCGAAGACGCTCGACGCGCGGCTCGAGGCCAAGGCCGCCGAGCTCGAGATGACCGATCCGGCCAAGGCCAAGGCGATCAAGGAGACCGCGCTCTTCTATGTCCGCCAGCGCACGCAGGACCTGCTGACGCAGATGGCGGTGACGGTGCAGGGCTATCTCGCGCTCGATCTGGTCAAGAAGAACAATGTCGAGCTGGTCAAGGGCGTCGACCGCGCCAGCACCACCACGGTCGCCGCGCTGCGCACCGCGGTCACCGTCGCGCAGGCGCTGGTCGGGCAGAAGCTGGTGCTCGACCAGATCACGGCCTTGAACACCACCACCGCGAACATCATCGATTCGACCGGCACGATGCTCAAGGACCAGACCGCCAAGATCCACGAACAGGCGGCATCGGCGACCATCCCGGTCGAAACGCTGCAGCGCGCGTTCCAGAACATCTACGACACGATGGACAATATCGACACGTTCAAGGTCAAGGCGCTCGACAGCATGAAGACCACGGTCGACACGCTGAGCAAGGAAGTCGAAAAGTCCAAGGGCTATATCGCGCGCGCCGAGGGCGCCTCGCAGGGCGGCGGCGGCGCATCGTCGGGCCCGTCGCTGCTGAGCTCGCTGGAGGCTTGAACCAGGCTTGCCCATGTCCAAATCGCTGACCAGCCAGTCCGACCAGATCCTCGCCGATGCCGCCGCGGTCAAGCGTCGCGTCCAGATGGGGCCGTCGATCGGCAGCAAGTCGCGCGCGCTCAAGCGCGAGCATATGTGGAAGAAGATCGCGGCGATCGCGATCAGCATCGGCGTCATCCTGGTGGCGGCGGGCATTGTCGGTGCGATCATCGACGGCATCGGCTTTTATGGCGTGCTGCTTACCGTGCTGGCGGCGGTGGTCGCCACCGTGGTGCTCGGCAGCGGCATGAAGCTGAAAGTGCCGACGCCCGAACGGCTCGCCAAGGAGCCCTTGAAGGTCCTCGCCGGCAAGACCGAGATCTGGCTGGAATCTCAGCGTCCCGCGCTGCCCGCGCCGGCGGTGACGCTGATCGACCAGATCGGCGTGCAGCTCGACATGCTCGCGCCGCAGCTCCAGACGCTCGAGGAAAACAGCGAGCCCGCGCGCGAGATCCGCAAGCTGGTGGGCGAGCATCTGCCCGAGCTGATCACAGGCTATCGCAAGATCCCGGCGAGCATGCGCCAGGAGAAGCGCGGCGAGCGCACCCCCGACGAGCAGCTGATCCATGGCCTAGGGGTTATCGAACGCGAAATCGCCAGCGCCACCCGCACGATTGCCGAGGGCGATGCCGACAAGCTCGCGATCCGCGGCCGCTATCTCGAACTCAAATATGATGGTGTTGCCGAGAGCCAGTGACCAAAGCATTTTCAAGTTGACCGTCTACGGTCAACGGCTCGGAAAATGCGGCATCAAAGAACAAGAACGTTTTCGCTCAATGGGAAAACGCTCTAGTCTGGCGCGATGCTCGACTTCCTGCTCGCCAGCCAGAACACGCCCTTCGCCGCCGCGCTGCTGCTGATGCTGCTGATCGGCGGCGCGCAGGTCGCAGGGCTGGGCGATTTCGATGCGGACCATGACCTGGGCGACGGAGCGAGCGATGGGCTGCTGTCGCTGCTCGGCCTGGGGCGATTGCCGCTGCTGATGTGGCTCGCGCTGTTCCTGATGATCTTCGGCGTGATCGGCTATGCCGGTCAGCAATTCTGGCAGGCGCTGACTGGAAGCCTCGCCAGCGCCTGGCTCGCCGGGCCCGTCGCCGCCGCCGTCGCGCTGCCGTTCACCGGCGCGGGCGCGCGGCTGCTCGCGCGCGTCATGCCGCAGGACGAGACCACGGCAGTGAGCGTCGATTCGCTGATCGGCCGCTTCGCCACCATCCAGACCGGCACCGCCCGCCCCGGCTCCCCCGCCCGCGCGCGCGTCACCGACGTGCACGGCCACCCGCATTTCGTGATGGTCGAACCGGACAACGCCGATCAGATACTGCACGAGAGCGAGGAAATCCTGCTGGTGCGCCGCGAGGGCGAGGTCTTCCGCGCAATCAGCCGCGGCGGGCATTTTCTGCCGGGGTTGTGAGACGCAGCGGCAGAAGGCCGGTTCCCTGACCACCTCCGCTCGTCCTGAGCCTGTCGAAGGACCCGCGCTGCCGGTCCCCAGGATTCCAGCGCTTTCCGGCGAACGCCGGAATCCCGAGCGGAGATGAAGCCATGCGGCTTCTGGGATCCGGCTTTCGCCTGAAAACGGCATGATCCGGGATGCTGGGGCGCGAGGCCTTCGACAAGCTCAGGCTGAGCGGACGGGGGATGCAGACACCCAAATCAGCGTCAGAATTGTTCCGATTGTCCTCGCAACCTTCCGAGCCAGCGATTAGCCTCGCGTCCATCGTTCGATTCTGCACCTGCAAGGAGCCCCCATGACCGACATCATCCCCAGCGGGGTCGTTACCATCGCCATGCTCGCGGGCACGGTGTTCGCGTTTCTGCTCATTGTCGGCCTCATCATCACCCGGCTGTACAAGCGCGCGACCAAGGAGATCGCCTTCGTCCGCACCGGCTTTGGCGGCGAGAAGGTGGTGATGAACGGCGGCGCGCTGGTGCTGCCGGTGCTGCACGAGACGATGCCAGTGAACATGAACACCGTGCGGCTGGCGGTGGAGCGCAAGAATACCGATGCGCTGATCACGCTCGACCGGTTGCGGATCGACGTGAAGGCCGAGTTCTACGTTCGCGTGCGGCCCGATGCCGGCGCGCTCGCCATGGCGGCGCAGACGCTCGGCCTGCGCACGATGCAGCCCGAGGCGCTCAAGGATCTGGTCGAGGGCAAGTTCGTCGATGCGCTGCGCTCGGTCGCCGCCGGCATGACGATGAACCAGCTGCACGAGCAGCGCAGCGACTTCGTGCAGAAGGTCCAGCAGGTCTCCTCCGCCGATCTGGCGATGAACGGGCTCGAGCTCGAATCGGTGTCGCTCACCGGGCTCGACCAGACCAGCATCGAGCATTTCAACGCCAACAACGCCTTCGACGCCGAGGGTCTGACCAAGCTGACCGAGCAGATCGAGCTGCGCAAGAAGGCGCGCAACGACATCGAGCAGGATACCCGCGTCCAGATCGAGACCAAGAATCTCGAGGCCGACAAGCGCTCGCTCGAGATCTCGCGCGACAATGAGTTCGCGCGGCTCGAGCAGGAGCGCGAGATCGAGATGCGCCGCGCCGAACAGGCGGCCGAGGTCGCGCGCGAACAGGCGCTGCGCAACCAGGAGGCCGAAGCGGCACGGATCGAGGCGAAGAAGCTGGTCGACAGCCAGCAGATCGAGGCCGACCGCGCGGTGCAGCAGGCGCGGATCGCGCAGCAGCAGGCGATCGAGATCGCCCGGCAGGAACAGCAGATCGCCATCCAGAACAAGAGCCGCGAGGAAAGCCAGGCCAAGGCCGAGGCCGATGCCGCGCGCGCCACGGCGGTCGCTGCCGAGGAACAGGTGGCCACCGCGCGCGAGACCGAGATCGCCGACCGTTCGAAGCGCATCGAGCTGATCGAGGCGGCCAAGCAGGCCGAGCGCGACGCGATCCGCGTCAAGGTCGAGGCCGAGGCCGAAAAGGCCGCCGCGGCCAACCGCGCCGAGGCGGTGCGGCTCGAGGCCGAGGGCGAATCCGAAGCCGAAAAGCTGCGCGCCGAAGCCGCGCGCGTCCGCTTCGAGGTCGAGGCGGCAGGCCAGCGCGCGGTCAACGAGGCGGCGAACCTGCTCTCGTCCGACCAGATCTCGCTGCAGACCAAGCTCGCGCTGCTGAAAGTACTGCCCGAGGTGATCCGCGAGGCGTCCAAGCCGCTCGAAGCGATCGATTCGATCAAGATCGTCAAGGTGGACGGGCTCGGCCAGTCGGGCGGGTCGGGCGGAGCCGCGAATGTCGGCAGCAGCGGCAATCTCGCCAATGACGCCGTCGCCGCCGCGCTCAGCTATCGCGCGCAGGCCCCGATCATCGACGGGCTGATGAAGGAACTCGGCCTCAACGGCAGCACGCTCGACGGCATGGTGGCGGGCATCGCCAACGATGGTGCGATCGCTCCCCCGGCGAGCAAGCCCGATGCGTCAGGCTGATCCGGCACTGTCGGCATCGGAAACGCTGCCAAAGGCGTAAAGCACCACCTGCCCGTCGGCATCGCTTTCGTCGGGCTCGCGCACGCCGCCCGCTGCCTCGTACAGCGCGCGCGCCGGGCGATTGCCCTGCTCGGTCAGCACCCAGGCGCTGGCGCAGCCGAGCGTTTCGCCATGCGCGAGCAGGCAGGCCATCAGCCTCTTGCCCAGGCCCCGCCCCTGATGGCTCGGCGCCACGCCGACCTCGTTGATCCACAGTTCGGGCGGCTTGTCGGGGTGGAGATAGTCGACACCCGAGGCAAAGCCGACCACCTGCCCGGCGTCGATCGCTACCGCGAGATGGTGGCGCGGATCGGCGAGAAAGGCTGCGGCTTGCTGGGGATCGACCGGATTGTCGAACACGTCGTCCGCCACCTGGGCGAGCACCCGCGCCTCGTCGACCTGCAACATCCGGACCTCGATCATGCATGCGCCTCCAGCCAGTCACCCGATGCGATCCGTTCCAGCCCGCCTGTCGGCAGGTTCCAGACATAGACCATCGCCTTCACCGCGCCGCCTGCCGTCAGGACGGTCGCGATCTCGCGGCGATAGTCGTGCGGGGGCGGGTCGTCGGGGCCGCAGCTTTCGAACGCGTCGAGCCAGGGCAGCGACGCAGCAGGATCAGTGAGGCGCAGCAGGTCACCGGTGACGGTGTCCTCGCCGTCCAGCACCAGCGCCGGGTGCCAGCTGACGCGGTAGAGCGTTCCGGCGAGCGTGCCCGTGCCAAGCCATGAACTCTCGCGCGCCAGCCGCGCCGCATTATCATGGGCGCTGCCCCGGCGCAGCGTGCCGTAAACGAAGAGCAAGTCGGTCTGGATCGCGGACATGATCTGTGGCTATCATGGCGGCGGGAGACAATCGAGATGCAGCGTTACACCAGCTTCGCCGAATTCTGGCCCTTCTATCTGCGCGAACACAGCCGCCCCCTGACCCGTGCCTGGCATTATGTCGGCACGTCGCTGGTCGTGCTGCTCGCACTCGCGGCGCTGCTCACCGGCAACGAGTTGCTGTTCGCGATGATGCCGGTCGCGGGCTATTTCTTCGCCTGGATCAGCCATTGGCGGATCGAGCGCAACCGTCCCGCCACCTTCACCTATCCGCTCTGGTCCCTCGCGGCGGATTTCCGGATGTGGGCGCTGTGGCTGACCGGGCGGCTGGGGCCCGAGCTCAAGCGCGCCGGAATCGCCTGATCGGCTGGTCCCGTCTCGCGGAACCGGCTTGCGCGCCCCGGCGTAGTCCCGGCACAAGGAGAGTTCCCCCATGACCGAGACCCAGCCCCCCCAGCCGACCGATCCCGTCGATTGCACCGAAGAAACCGCGCAGCGCGCCGGTGCCAAGACATCGAGCCTGAACGATCAGGACGACAGCGAGTCCGACAAGCCGACCGAGCCCGATGTCGACAAGGACGACATCACCGAAGACGATCTGGACGAAGCGATCGAGGAATCGATGGACGCCTCGGACCCGCCGTCCTTCACCCAGCCCTGACCGTTCGGCCGCCGACCAGAAGCGGCAAACACCCGAACACGATCTGACCTGCCAGCCCCGCAGCCCCCGGGGGGCTGGTCAGGTCCGCCAGCCAATGCCGTGGCGATGTTCCGAGCGCCAACCCCAGTACAAACTCACAAGTCATCAGCAGCGTGAACCCGGTGGCCCCCATGGCGGCGCGGGCACCGATCGATGCCATTGCTGCTCGCGCGGTTATGATCCGCCGCGCGCGCCATCCCATCGCTGACAGCATCACCGGGATTTCTATCAGCACCGCCATCAACGTGCCCGTTGCCGGGGCGATCACCGTAATCCGCAGCGTGCCGAGGAAAAATCCGAGCGCAAAGGCTTCCGCCCCGTATCGCAGCCCCGCGCGGATCGCCGGGCCGCGCACCCCGTCACACAGTGATCAGCAGCCCGGCCAGCGCGGCGCTCATCAGGTTGGCGAGGCTGCCGGCGGCAAGCGCCTTGAGCCCCAGCCGCGCGATCATCGGGCGCTGACTGGGCGCTAGGCCGCCGGTGACCGCCATCTGGATGGCGATCGACGAGAAATTGGCGAAACCGCATAGCGCAAAGGTAATGATCGCGATGGTGCGCGGGGACAGGCCGGAGTCTGGCTGGCTGAGCTCGATGAACGCGACGAATTCGTTGAGCACGATCTTGGTGCCGAACAGCCCGCCTGCGCGCAGCGCCTCGTCCCAGGGCACGCCGATCAGGTACATGACTGGCGCGAAGACATAGCCCACCACCTGCTGGAACGACAGGTCGCCCTGGCCGAACCAGCCGCCGATGCCGCCGAGAATGCCATTGGCGAGCGCGACCAGCGCGACAAAGGCCAGCACCATCGCGCCGACCGCAACCGCGAGCTTGACGCCGGTCTGCGCGCCCATGGCGGCGGCCATGATGACATTGGCGGGGCGTTCGTCCTCATATTCGACATCGAGCGGCATTACCGCTTCATGGCTGATATCGGCGGGATCGTCGGGCATGATGATCTTCGCCATCAGGATGCCGCCGGGCGCGGACATGAACGCGGCGGCGAGCAGATAGTCGATGCGGATGCCCATCGCGGCATAGGCGGCGAGGATCGTGCCCGCGACACCCGCCATGCCCACGCTCATCACCGTGAACAGCTGCGCGGGCTTCAACGCGGCGAGATAGGGGCGGATCACCAGCGGCGATTCGCTCTGCCCGACGAAGATGTTCGCCGCGGCGCACAGGCTTTCGACCTTGGAGATGCCGATCAGCTTCTCGATGCCGCCGCCGACCCACTGGATCACGCGCTGCATGATGCCGAGATAATAGAGGATCGACACCAGCGCCGAAAAGAAGATGATCACCGGCAGCGCCGCGATGGCAAAGCTGTTGCCGCCGACATCGGGGCTGGCGAGCGGTCCGAAGATGAAATTGGTGCCCGCCTGCGCATAGCCGAGCAGGTTGGAAACGCCGCGCGACATCGCCTGGATGGCGGTGCGTCCGGCGGGAACATAGAGCACCAGCACCGCGATGCCGGCCTGCAGCGCGAAGGCCGCGCCGACCACGCGCAGCCGGATGGCGCGGCGATTGTTCGAGAGCAGCAATGCGATCGACAGGATCAGCGCAATGCCTGCCACCCCCAGCAAAATCCGTGTCATGCCCTGCGCCCGTACCCTGTCTGCAATTATGGAAGATCGTCCCCGCTTCTGCCTAGCCTGATGGACGCGGCGGGGAAAGCGCGAACTGCGCGTGGTTGCGGCGGGGCGTCAGCCGGCCTGCCGCCGCGCGACCTGCCAGCAGCCGGTGACGATCAGCGCCGCACCCGCCAGCGTCGTCCATCCGATCGTCTCGTTGAAGATCAGCCAGCCGAACAGCGCGCCCCAGATGAACATCGAATATTCGAGCGGCACCAGCGCCTGCGCCTCGGCGCGCGCATAGGCCCAGGACAGGAGCGAGAGCGACAGGATCGCGAGCAGCGCCGCCAGGGTCAGCAGGCCCCAGCCGATCGGCGCGGCCATGGCGGCATCGCCCGGCATCGCGCCGGCAAAGGGCATGGCGAGCCCGATCCAGAAGCCCATGATGACATTCTGCACCAGCACGATCTCCTGCGGGCTGGCGATCTGCGCCTGCTGCCGCTGCAGGATCAGGTTCCAGGCATAGAGCACCGCGGACGCCATGATCGCGGCGATTCCCTGCCACCCGGCCTCGCCCTGGGCATCGACCGCCTCGCCGCCCAGCCAGCCGAGCCTGCCGGCTGCGATCACCAGCACGCCGCCAAAGCCCAGCACCGAAGCGAGCACCGCGCCGCGTCCGATCCGCTCCTTGAGCAGCACCGCGGCGAGAAACAGCGCAATGATCGGCGCGATGAAGGTGATGGCCACGGTCTCTGCCATCGGCGTGCGCGCGAGACCCCAGAAGAACAGCACCGCCATGCCTGCGACCACCGTGCCGCGCAGCAGATGCAGCCGCAGCGCCGCCCCGCGCGGCAGCCGCCGGTTGCCCTTCCACCAGAACAATGCGCCCGCGAGCACCGAGCCGATCACGCAGCGCCAGAACAAAGCCGCGATCACGCCAATATCGATCGTCACCGCCTTCATCGCGCTGTCCATCGCCCCGAAGAACATCATCCCGCCGGCGCAGGCCACGAAGGCGAGCAGCGGCGCGCGCGGCGAAGTCGTCAACGGGGCGGGTGTGGTGGCCATGGAGCCGCTATCGGGATGCGCAGCCGCTCTGTCCAGTGGTGTCGGGCAAAGGACGGCCGTTCAGCGATCCATCTGCGCCAGCGCGGCGCGCGTCGCATCGCGATAGGCGGTGCCGTCATGGCGGTGCGCGCCGACAAAATGCATGAAGCGGCAATCGGCATCCCAGGGCTCGGCCCAGTAATTGCCGTACTGGCGATAGGGCAGCAGCACCGGGTCGGGATCGTTGGCGACGACGAAGCTCGAGGTCACCTGCTCGCTGCCCCATTCGGCCATGGCATCGTGGCCGAGCAGCCGCGCCATCTCGTCATGGAAGAAGCGCGCGGTCGCGCGCCCGTCGCCGCCGCGCGCGAAGCCGGCAAAGCCTGCACAGCCGCGGATATAGCCGCGCTGCCCGGCCCCCTCGATCTGGCCGAGTGCCCGCTCCATCCGAGACTGGATATGCCGCGCGTCGGAAGGGCCGTTGGGCGGCGGCGGAACGAACGCGCTGCACGCCTTGACGCCGATATCCCATTCGGGCCCGCCCAGCAGGGTGAAGCTGCGATTGGCGGCAATGGCATCGGCCACGACATCGGGACGCCCCAGGGTCACCGTGTCGCTGTCGAGCTGGATGACATAATCGTCGGCCCGGCGGTCGAGGATCGACAGGAACCGCTCCCACGCACCGCCCACCGGAAATCCGGCATGGTCGACATCGGCAATGTCGATGATCTCTGGATCGCCGCAATGCCAGGCGAGCACCGCGCGATCCTCGGTGGTGAGCGTGCCGTCGGACAGGATGACCACGCGACCGCGGCGCAGCTGCCCCCAGAAGGATTTGACCGCGACCAGATAGGGCAGCAGCACCGCCGTGCCCATCATCGAGAAGATGACCAGCCCATCGTGCTGCGGGCGGATCGGCGCGGTTTCGAGCACCGGGCGGCACGCGCGATCGTGCCGCCAGTTGTCGAGGCGCGTCTGCAGGCGATAGGGCAGGAAGCGGGAGAGCATCGCAGGCCGGGCTAGCACAGGCCGGTTAACCGGTGGCAAACGTCACCGGCGGATCGCCCGGCTGCCACGGGGGAAGGCGCAGCATCGCGCGGTCGAACAGGTCGGAAGCGATCAGGCCGGCCAGCCAGGATTGAACATGCGGCAGCGGCTGTGCGTCGAACCACGCCTGATCGGTCGCGGCGAACTGGCGGATGAAGGGGAAGAGCGCGACATCGGCGAGCGTGCACGCGGGTCCGCACAAGAACGCGCGGGCGGCAAGACGCTGTTCGAGCGAGTGCAGATGCTCCAGCCCCGCCGAGCGGTGGACCAGCGGGTCCTCGTCATGGCGCGAGGGATATTTGTAGCGGTCGAGATGGTGCTTGAACCGTCCGTCGAACGTCTCGATCAGCTCCGCATCGTCGCCCCCCAGCCAGCCCTCGGGATCGTGCCGCGCCAGCGCCCAGCGCATGATGTCGAGGCTCTGGTCGATCACCGCGCCATCGGCCAGCACCAGCACCGGCACCGTGCCCTTGGGCGAGGCGTCGAGCATCGCCTGCGGCTTGGCGCGCAGCAGGATCTCGCGCAGCTCGACCGTCTGGCCGCTGACCAGCAAGGCCATGCGCGCGCGCATCGCGAACGGGCAGCGGCGGAAGCTGTAGAGGATCGGCAGCGCCGTCATGCCGCCGGTGATCAATCGAGCGAGCGGCCCGCGCGGCCCGCCAGCTCGGTGACATAATGCCAGGCGATCCGGCCCGAGCGCGCGCCCCGCTGCCGCGCCCAGAGCAGCGCGTCCTCGGGATCGAAATCGAGCCCATGGGCATCGGCATAGCCGCCGACGATCGCGAGATAGGCATTCTGATCGCAGGCCGGAAAGCCGAGGCTAAGCCCGAACCGGTCGGCCAGCGCCAGCCGGTCGTCGACCGCGTCGCGCGGATTGATCGGATCGTCCTGTTCGCTCATGTGCCGCTCGACGATCGCGCGGCGGTTCGAGGTGACCGCGAGCCGCACATTGGCCGGTCGCGCCATCGCCCCGCCCTCGAGCAGCGAGCGCAGCGAGCGTGCGGCGCTGGCGGCGTCGGGTCCGTCAAAGCCGATATCGTCGATGAACACCAGGAAACGGCGCTCGACTGCGCCCAGTGCCGCGAACAAGGCGGGCAATTGCGCGAGCGCATCGGGTTCGCCCCCGGTCTGGACGAGCGCGAGCGGCGCGCCCGATCCTTGCGCATCGGCCACCGCTGCCTTGACCAAAGCCGACTTGCCCATGCCGCGCGATCCCCAGAGCAGCACGTCGTGCGCAGGCACGCCTGCGGCATGGCGGCGGACGTTCTCGGTAAAGCTCGCCTTTTGCGCATCGATTCCGCGCAGGCGATCGAGCGGCACGGCTTGCAGGTGCGTCACCGCCTCGGCCCCGCGCGCGGTCCAGACATAGGCCGGGTGCGCGGTCCAGTCCGCGACCTGCACCGGCGGCGGCGCGAGGCGCTCGAGTGCCTCGGCGATGCGGGCTAACAGCTCAGTTTCATCCATGACCGGGCTACCCCTACCCGTTTGTCCCGAGCGAAGTCGAGGGACGTGATCGGTACCGTTCGGACATACGTCCCTCGACACGGTCGGGACAAACGGCGGTGGAGGTTGCGCTCACCAACCGCTCAAGCCGCCAGCGCCTCGGCATCGAGCGCATAGAGCAGGTCCGCGCCCGCCATTGCCGCTGCCTTGAGGCCGCCCGCCTCGGGCACCATGCGCTCGAGATAGAAGCGCGTCGTCACCAGCTTGGCTTTCAGGAAGTCGGTATTGCCCTCGCCTAAATCGAGCATCGCCTGCGCCGCGCGCTGCTGCTTGAGCATCAACCAGCCTGCGGTCATCACTGCCATCATCGTGCAATAGGGATAGCTGCCCGCCAGCCGGTCGTCGACACTGGCCGCGACCATATATTCGGTGACCTCCGCGACATCACCGGCCAGCGCGGCGAGCGCGGGGTGGTTGCCGGCATCGGCCTGCACCTCGGCGATCAGCCCGCGCACGACATCGCCACCCGCCATGCCGAGCTTGCGCCCGACCAGATCCGCCGCCTGGATGCCGTTGGTGCCCTCGTAGATCTGCGCGATGCGGATATCGCGATAATATTGCGCCGCGCCGGTCTCCTCGACATAGCCCATGCCGCCATGGACCTGCACGCCGAGCGAGGCGATCTCGCTGCCCAGATCGGTGCCATAGGTCTTGGCGAGCGGGGTCAAGAGATCGACCATCTCGCGCGCTCCCGGCACGCCCAGATTGGCGCGATCGACCTGGCCAGAGGCGTAATAGAGCAATGCGCGGATCGCCTCGGTCCCCGCCTTCATGCGCAGCAGCATCCGGCGCACATCGGGATGCTCGATGATCGCGACCGGATCGCGCCCCGCGCCTGCGCGCGCCGACTGGACACGTTCGCGCGCGAACCACAAAGCCTTTTGCGTCGCGCCCTCGGCAATCTGCACGCCCTGCAGCCCGACATTGAGCCGCGCATTATTCATCATCGTGAACATCGCGCGCATGCCGCCGAATTCGGGGCCGATCAGCTCGCCGATGCTCTCACCTTCCTCGCCGAACTGCAGCACGCAGGTGGGCGAGGCGTTGATGCCCATCTTGTGCTCGATCGACACGGTCTTGATGCCGTTCGCCTCGCCCGGATTTCCATCCGCGCCGAGCCGGTACTTGGGCACCAGGAACAGCGAGATGCCCTTGGTCCCGGCGGGCGCATCGGGGGTGCGCGCGAGCACGAGGTGGATGATGTTATCGGCCATATCGTGATCGCCGAACGAGATGTAGATCTTCTGCCCGCGGATCGCATAGGTGCCGTCGCCGCGCGGGGTGGCGGTCGCACGCAGCGCGCCGACATCGCTGCCCGCCTGCGGTTCGGTGAGGTTCATCGTGCCGGTCCATTCGCCGGTCGAGAGCTTCGGCAGGTACAGCGCCTTCTGTTGATCGCTGCCATGATGGTGCAGTGCCTCGATCGCGCCGACCGTCAGGATCGGGCAGAGCGCAAAGGCCATATTCGCCGCACCGAGCGAATCGAGCGCGACGGTGGCGAGGCTGAAGGGCAGGCCCTGTCCGCCATGATCCGCCGGGGCGCTGAGCGCACTCCAGCCCGCCTCGACATAATGCTGGTAGGCTTGCGCGTAGCCTTCGGGCATCTTCACCGACCCGTCGATCAGCCGTGCGCCGACGGTATCGCCGATGCGGTAGAGGGGGGCAAACTCGCCTGCGGCAAATTCGCCGACGCCCTCGACGATCGCCTCGACCAGATCGGGCGTCGCCTCGGCAAAGCGCTCATGGCCCGCCAGTTCGTCGATGCCGGTGATCGTCTTCAGGACGAACAGCTGTTCGGTGGTCGGTGCGGTGAAGGTCATGCTCTATTCCCTGCTGTCCCTTGCGTTTGAGGGCTGTATAGGCAGCAACATGCAAGCTTCCAAGCCTTCTGACCCGCGGATCGTGCCCGCCGACGCTGCCGGAATCGCGCGCGCGGCGGCGATGCTGCACGCCGGGCAGATCGTCGCGCTGCCGACCGAGACGGTCTATGGCCTCGCCGCCGATGCCGCGCGCGCGGATGCCGTAGCGGCGATCTATCGCACCAAGGGGCGACCCGATTTCAACCCGCTGATCGTGCACGTGCCCGACCTCGCCGGCGCAGAGAAGATCGCGATGTTCGACACGCGAGCGAAAAAACTCGCGGCCGCCTTCTGGCCGGGTCCGCTGACGCTGGTTCTGCCGCTGAAAGCGGGAGCGGAAATCGCGCCTGCGGTCACCGCCGGGCTTTCGACGATCGCGCTGCGCTGCCCCGCGCACCCGGTGATGCGCGCGGTGCTAGCGGCGAGCGGGCTGAGGCTTGCCGCGCCCTCGGCCAATCGCTCGGGCGCGATCAGCCCGACCCGCGCCGAGCATGTCGCGGCGAGCCTTGGTGAGGGGCTGGAGCTGATCGTCGATGGCGGCGCGGCCCGGGCGGGGCTTGAATCGACGATAGTTGCGCTGCGCAACTTGGGGGGCGAACCGGCGGGCTGGCAGCTGCTGCGCCCCGGCCCGGTCGATCCGGAGGCGATCGCCGCGCTGCTGGGCGAGCCGCCGCTCCCGCTCGCCGACCAGCGCATCGAGGCGCCCGGCCAGCTGGCGAGTCATTATGCGCCGGGCAAGCCGCTGAGGCTCGGGGCAGTGTCCGCTCAACCAGACGAATGGCTGATCGGGTTCGGCAATGTGGCGGGTGATGATACGCTGTCGGCCTCGGGCGATCTCGCTGAGGCGGCGGCGAACCTCTATGCCGCGCTGCACCGCGCCGATGCGAGCGCCCGCGCGCGGATCGCGGTCGCGCCGGTGCCGCCGGGCGGCATGGGCGACGCGATCAACGACCGGCTGAAAAGGGCGGCGGCCTAGGCCAATTGCCATCTTTACCCGTCACCCCCGCGCACGCGGGGGTGACGCTACTGGGGTGCCGTGTTGAAAAAGCGGGATTCCCGCCTTCGCGGGAATGACGATAAAGTCAGGATGCGCCCGCAAACCCCGCGCCGACCGGCCATCCCGGGCCGCGATAGGCGAGCACCTTGAACAGCGTGCCCATCTGTTCGGGCGAGACCAGCCGGTCGAGCGCGGTCATGATCTCCTGAGCCCGGCCGGGCTGGCCCTTGGCGAGCATCGCCGCGCGCTGCGCGATGCCCAGCGCCATCAGCCAGTCGCCCTGCCCCACCGGGCCGTGGCAATCGACATCGCCCGCCAGCGCGATCCGCTGGAGCTGCGGAAAATCGACCAGGGCGGTGAGATCGGCGAGCCCCGGATCGGCGAACGGATCGACCTTCTGGTGCGCGCGCACCGCCTGCAGCGTGCTTCCCGTCCGGGGCTCGGCATAGCCGTAGTCGATGAACAAGGCCGCGCCGCCCTGCGCCTTCAGCCGCGCGGCGATCTCGTACGCCATGCCGGCGGCGGCCGGGCTACTCTCGAGGATCGTGCCTTCGGGACTGTCGGCGAGCTCCGCCGGGACCGCCGTATCCATCGGCCGCGCGCCCGCGACGGGCAGAAAGCGCTCGCCATTGTGCACCACCACCCGCTCGCGCCAGCCCTTTTCGGTGCGCACGATCTGGCGCACCGGCAGCGCATCGAGAAATTCGTTGGCGACGATCAGCAGCGGCCCCTCGCGCGGGACGCTGTCGAGCCCGTCATGCCAGGTCGCGCCGGGCACGCTCAGTTTCTGCGCCATGCGCAGCGCGCTGCTGCCCTCGATCAGATGCACCTTCGGGCGAAAGTCGAACTGCTCCATCGCGCGCAGCGCGTCCGCCGCCAGCGTCCCCCTGCCGGGGCCGAACTCGACGAAATGGCACAGCGCCGGCTTGCCCACCTGCTGCCACTGATCGGCCAGCCACAGCCCGATCATCTCGCCGAACATCTGGCTGATCTCGGGCGCGGTGATGAAATCGCCAGTGGTGCCGAGCGGATCGGCGCGGTTGTAATAATGCGCGTTGGCCTCGGCCATATAGTGCGCGACGCTGATCGGCCCGGTCGCGCCGATCAGCCGCCGGAACACCGCCTCGAGCCCCTGCGGCGCTGCCCCCTCGCCTTCGGTCTCGTCCATCGGTTCAGGCGGTGGCGGGCAGCGGCTTGGCCGTGCGTCCGCGCGAGCTGACGATCAGGTAGAGGCCGATCAGGATCATCGGCACGGTGAGCCACTGGCCCATGCTCATCCCCGTCTGCTCGGCAAATTCGATCAGATGCGCATCGGGGTTGCGGAAATATTCGACGATGAAGCGCGCGGCGCCATAGCCCGCGAGGAACACCCCGCCGAGAAAACCGGGACGGTGGCGCACATCGGTCTTCCAGAACAGGATCATCAGCACCAGACCCAGCACCAGCCCTTCGAGCCCCGCCTCGTAGAGCTGGCTGGGATGGCGCGGCAGGCCATCGGGATCGGTCGGGAAGATGATCGCCCAGGGCACGTCGGTGGGGCGGCCCCAGAGCTCTGCATTGACGAAATTCGCCAGCCGCCCGAAAAACAGCCCCAGCGGCACCACGCACGAGACATAATCGCCGACGCGCAGATAGCTCAACTTGTTGCGCCAGGTCAGGAACGCGATGGCCAGCAGCACGCCGATCAGCCCACCATGGAAGGACATTCCGCCCTCCCAGACCTTGAACACCTCGAGCGGGGTCGAATAGAGATCGGGGCGGTAGAAGGTGACATAGCCCAGCCGTCCGCCCAGGATGATGCCGAGCGTGCAATAGAGCATCAGGTCATCGGCGTGCCGCTGCGCCATCGGCGCGCCGGGCGCCTTCAGCATCCGCCCCATGTACCAATAGCCGATCAGGATGCCGAACAGATAGGCCAGGCTGTACCATTTGAGCTGGAACGACCCGATCTGCAGCGCGACCGGCGACAGGCCCAGCTCCTCGAAGCGGATCGCGGACTTGGCGGCGGCAGCGCTCGCGCTGGCGGCAATGTTGGCGGCTAGCGCCGAAATGGGCAGGATCAAGGCTTTTCCCCAAGGGTTTTCCCCTTCATAAGGGCGTATAAGCACAAGCGAAAGAGGAGAGATATTGATGGCGACCGAGCTGGACCAGATGATGGATGAAGCCATCCAGGCGCTGACCGGCGAAGGCGGGATGCTGCCCTTGACGACTTTCGAGAAATACGGCCAGAAACTGCCCATGATCGCGTCGGCCCCGCCCGCGCTGTCGCATTTCTTTGCCTATTTCTGCATGCAGCATGCCGATGCCGAATTCCTGGTCGATGGCGAGACGCGGCTGACTTTCGGACAAAGCTATGCCGCCGCACGCCATGTCGCCGCCGCGCTGATCGCGGGCCATGGCATCAAGAAGGGCGACCGCGTGGGCATTGCCGCGCGCAACTCGGCCAACTGGATCATCGCCTATATGGGCATCCTCATGGCCGGCGGCGTCGCCACGCTGCTCAACGGCTGGTGGCAGGGCCCCGAATTGTGTGCCGGGATCAGCGATGTCGATTGCACGCTGGTGCTCGCCGACGATCGCTGCGCAAAGCGGATCGCCGAATGCGGCGCGATCGGCGATGCGCGGGTCGTCGTCATCAGCCATGACGGTCCGCCCGAAAAGGGGCTGGCGCCGCTGCTCGAAGCCGGCGGCGATGCAGGTACCGAGCTGCCCGAGCTTACCGGCGACGATATCGCGACGATCCTCTTCACCTCGGGCTCCACGGGCCAGTCCAAGGGCGCGTTTTCCGACCATCGCGGCGTGGTGCAGGGCGTGTTCAGCTATGTCGCGCAGACGCTCATGGCGCTCAACATTGTCACGAGGCAGGGCAAGCCGCCCGAGGGCCAGCCCGCGACGCTGCTCAACGTGCCGCTGTTCCACGTCACCGCCGAGGTGCCGGTGCTGCTCCAGAGCTTCGTCATCGGGCGCAAGCTCGTGCTGATGCCCAAATGGGATGCCGAAGAGGCGATGCGGCTGATCGAGAAGGAGAAGATCAGCTATTTCGTCGGCGTGCCGCTGATGAGCTACGAGATCGCGCAGCACCCCAATCGCGACAAGTACGACCTCAAGACCTGCGTCACCTTTGCCGCCGGCGGCGCGCCGCGTCCGGTCGAGCATGTCAAGCGGATCAAGGAGACGATGGACTGGGCCTTCCCGATCCTCGGCTATGGCCTCACCGAGACCAACGGCGTGGGCTGCGGCAATTTCAACGAGAACTACATGGCCAAGCCCGACAGCACCGGCCAGGCCTCGCGCCCGCTGGTGGACCTGGCGATCCTCGACGATACCGGCCACCCGCTGCCCCAGGGCCAGGTCGGCGAGGTCGCGATCCGCTCTATCGCCAATTTCCTGGGCTATTGGAACAACGAGGCGGCAACGAAGGCCGCGATCATGCCCGACGGCTATTTCCGCACCGGGGATCTCGGCTATCTCGACGCCGACGGCTATCTGTTCATCGTCGACCGCAAGAAGGACATCATCATCCGCGGCGGCGAGAATATCAGCTGTGTCGAGGTGGAATCGGCGATCTATGCGCATCCCGACATTGCCGAGGCGAGCGTATTCGGCATTCCCGACGAGCGCTTCGGCGAGATTGTCGGCGCGGTCTATGTCGTGCGCGAAGGCGCCAGCCTGACCGACGAGCAGCTCACCGAATTCCTCTCGGGCCAGCTTGCTGCGTTCAAGGTGCCGGCGCGGCTGTGGCAGAGCGCCGAGGCGCTGCCGCGTCTGGGCACCGCGAAGATCGACAAGGTCAGCTTGCGCAAATCCTATCAGGCCGCCGCCAAGGCCGAAGCGGGAGCCGCCACCTGACCTTAACCCCCAGCCTGTATCGCTGCTTGCCATGAACCCCGTTGCCAACCAGCGCGCGATCATCGATCGCCGTGCGCTCGATGCGCGCATCGCCGAGTTCGCCGCCGAACTGGGCGAGCGCGCGCGCATGCCCGTGGTCACCATATTGCGCGAGGCGCTGGCGGCGGGGCGCGCGGAGATCGCGGCGCGGCTGCACGCCAATCCGGCGGCGGGGCATGATTGCGCGGCGGCGCAGTCGTTCCTGATCGACCAGATCGTGCGGCTGATCCACGATTATGTCGTGCGCTTTCAGTATCCGGTCGCCAATCACAGCACGGGCGAGCATTTCTGCATCGCGGCGGTGGGCGGCTATGGCCGCGGCGAGATGGCGCCGCACAGCGATGTCGACATCGCCTTCCTCACCCCGCTGCGCAAGAACAGCTGGACCGAGCAGGCGATCGAGGCGATGCTCTACATGATGTGGGATCTCGGCCTGAAGGTCGGGCATTCCAGCCGCTCGATCGACGAGATGGTTCGCCAGGCGCGCGGCGACCTCACCATCCGCACCGCGCTGCTCGAAGGGCGGTATGTCTGGGGCGACCAGGACATTTATCGCGAGGCTTCGGCGCGCTTCTGGAAGGATGTCGTCACCGGCACCGCGCGCGATTTCGTGTCGCAGAAGCTCGAGGAACGCGACGCGCGGCACAAGCGCATGGGCGACAGCCGCTATGTCGTCGAGCCCAATGTCAAGGACGGCAAGGGCGGCCTGCGCGACCTGCACACGCTCTACTGGATCGGCAAGTACATCCACCAGGTGCGATCGGCCGCCGAGCTGGTCGATGCGGGCCTGCTGACCATGACCGAATATCGCGGCTTTCGTCGATCGGCCAATTTCCTCTGGGCGGTGCGCTGCCATCTGCACGACATTACCGGGCGCGCCGAGGACCGGCTGACCTTCGACCTGCAGCGCGAGGTCGCCACGCGGATGCGCTTTGCCGATCGGCCGGGCAAGTCGGCGGTCGAGCGGTTCATGCAATATTTCTTCCTCAACGCCAAACGCGTCGGCGACCTGACCGGCGTGTTCCTGGCGCAGCTCGACGACCAGTTCGCCGCGCGCGACCGGCGTTTCATCCCCTCGATCCTGCGCCGGCGTCCGCGCAAGCTCTCGGGCTTCATCCTCGATCGCGGAAGGCTCGCGCTGCCCCGGCCCGAATTCTTCCGCGAGGACCCGGTGCGGCTGATCGAGATCTTTCATCTGGCCGACAAGCACAAGGTGGAAATCCACCCCAGCGCGATGCGCCAGGCGAGCCTCGATGCGCATCTGATCGACCGCAATGTCCGCGCCGACCCGCGCGCCAATGCGCTGTTCATGGACGTGCTGTGCAGCCCGCGCGACCCCGAACTGGTGCTGCGCTGGATGAACGAGGCGACCGTGTTCGGCCGTTTCGTGCCCGATTTCGGCCGCGTCGTCGCGCAGATGCAGTTCGACATGTACCATCATTATACGGTGGACGAACATTCGATCCGCGCGATCGGGCTGCTCGCCAGGATCGAATCGGGCGAGCTCAAGGACGATCACCCGCTTGCCTATGAGGTGATGCAGAAGCTGATCAGCCGCCGGGTGCTGTTCGTCGCCACGCTGCTGCACGACATTGCCAAGGGGCGGCGCGGCGACCACAGCGTGCTCGGCGCCGAAGTCGCTATGAAACTGTGCCCGCGGCTCGGCATGACCGAGGCCGAGACCGAGCAGGTCGCCTGGCTGGTGCGCTATCACCTGCTGATGTCGGCGACCGCGTTCAAGCGCGACCTGACCGATTACAAGACCATCGCCGATTTTGCCGCCATGGTGCAGAGCCCCGAACGGCTCAAACTGCTGCTGGTGCTCACCGTGGTCGATATCCGCGCGGTGGGGCCGGGCATCTGGAACAGCTGGAAGCGCCAGTTGCTCGGCACCCTGTTTGAATCGACCGAGGAGGTGCTGCGGCTGGGCCACAAGCAGCACGGGCGCCGCGAGCGCGTGATCGCCAAGCAGGAGGCTGCGCGCGCGGCGCTGGGAATCGACGAGGGGCGGTTCGTCCAGCTCGCGCGCAAGCTCGACGATGCCTATTGGATCGCCGAGCCCGAGGACATCATCGCGCAGAACCTGAAGCTGATCGACGCGCACGACAGCGAGCCGCTGACCGTCGCGGCGGAATTCTATCCCGCGCGCGGCGCGACCCTGGTGACGGTGAGCGCGGCCGACCATCCCGGGCTGTTCTATCGCATCGCGGGCGGGATCCACTTGGCCGGCGGCAACATCATCGACGCGCGCATCCACACCCGGCGCGACGGCATGGCGCTCGACAATTTCCTGGTGCAGGACCCACTCGGCCGCCCGTTCATGGAGGAAAGCCAGATCGCGCGGCTCAAGACCGCGATCGCCGATGCGCTGGCCAACCGCGTCGCGCTGACCCCCAGGCTGATCGCGCGCCCGACCGCCCGACCCCGCGCGGAAGCGTTCAGCATCGCGCCCAATGTGCTGGTCGACAACAAGGCGTCGAACCGCTTCACCGTGATCGAGGTGAACGCGCTCGACCGGCCGGCGCTGCTCAACCGGCTCGCCTTCGCATTGTTCGACCTCAAGTGCATCGTCCATTCGGCGCATGTCGCGACCTATGGCGAGCGCGCGGTCGATACCTTCTATGTCACCGATCTGCTGGGCGACAAGATCGACAGCAAGTCGCGGCTGAAGACGCTGGAAAAGCGGCTGCTCGCGGCCGCCTCGCCCGACAGCGAACAGGCGGTCGCGGCCTAGATCTTGCCAGTCAGGATCGCCCAGCCGGCCAGACCGTTCATACCGGTATAGACGATATAGGCGGGCAGCGCGATCGTGTAGCCCAGCGCCGCGAAGCTGAGCGCCGACAGCAGGATCAGATATTCGAGCAGGTAGCTGCCATAGCCGCGCATGAAGCCCTGGAACAGCGCGCGCATCTGCACCGCCATGGGGTGCGCCGATTCCATCGTCGCGCGGTGAAGCGCAAAGTTGATGATGCCGCACAGCACGATGAGAATGGTTGCCATGGCGTTAAACTAACGCCAATTGCACCCGCCATGAAAGCCCTGAATTGAGGCTGGACGATTTCGGGACGCCCTGTCCGCGAAGCGTTAAATCGCCAGCCGGATGATCTCGGCGCCCGGCTGCTCCTTGGCGAGCCGGAAGACCGGCACTTCGCCGACGCCCTTGAGCGTGATCTTCTCGGGCAGTTCGAACTGGCGATCGCCGCGCCCGCGCAGCCAGGTGGTTTCGGACACCGCAATGCCATCGGGGTGCGCGGTGCCTTCGATGCGGCTGGCGATGTTCATCGTCTCGCCCCAATAGTCATAGGCCATGCGCGTCTCGCCGATCACGCCGCCGACCACCGGGCCGGTATGGATGCCGCAGCGGATGTGCAGGTCGATGCCGGTCGCGGCGCGCAGCGCAGGGAGGCCCGCGATCACCGCCTCGCCGAAGCGGATCGCGGCATCGGCGCTGTTGTGCGCGGGGTTGTTGCCGCCGCTGATCGCAAGATACGCATCGCCGATGGTCTTGACCTTCTCCACCCCGGTTTCCGCGGCGCACTTGTCCGCGAGCAGGAAGAAGGCGTTGAGCAGATCGACCAGATGCCCCGGCGAGATCCGCCGCGACAGGTCGGAAAAGCCGCAAATGTCGATGAACACCACCGAGACGTCGGGATAGGCATCGGCGACGACCTGCCCGGCTTTCAATCGCTCGGCCACCGCAGGCGGCAGGACGTTGAACAGCAGCTGCTCGGTCTTGGCCTTTTCCGCCGAAAGCGCATCGGATAGGAGGAAGCTCTGGCGGTGCGCCTGGCCGACCGACCAGTTGAGCAGCACCATCACCGCCGCGCTGGTGGCATAGGCGAGCAGCGCGTAGATCGCGGGGACCAGATCGGTCGCGGTCAGCGCGACGACGGTGAAATAGACCGCGGCATGCGAGGCCAGCCACGCGGCAAACCAGCGCGTCTGCCCGGCAAAGGCGATCGCGGCAAAGGCCATGACGATCAGGCCGTTGATGGCGATCGAGGCATGCAGTTGGACATGCTCGCGCTGCATCTCCTCATAGAGCAGCGCATTTTCCGCCATGATCAGGAACGCGACACCGAGCAGGCACGAAAAGTCGACGATCGGCTTGGTCGCATAGCCGCGCCAGAAGGTCGCCCCGGCAAAGCCCGCCAGGATCGCAAGCGTCGGCAGCAGCAGCACCGAGAATTTCATCTCGTCGGCGCGCGAGAAATAGAGCGGGTTGACCAGCGCATAACCGATCAGCATCGCGGCGAGAAAGCCTGCGAACAGCCGCATGTGCACCACGCGCGCCTGGCGCTCGCCGGTGACGAAGCGCGCCTCGAGCGCGGGATCGAGGAAGCGCCCGCTGCTCGAGCGCGCTATATCGAGCGAGTTGTCATCCTGCTGCATCGTCGGTCCCTCTGCCCTGGCGGCCCGGCCATGGATGCTGGAGATTAACATCGAGGAATTGACAAAGCGGTAACGCCCCCGGAATTGTCGCTTGCATAAGAACAACCGGAGGATGGCTTGACCGATTTCGACAGCTGGCGCGCACGCTCGCCCTTTTACGACGACAGCCACGAGGCGCTGGCGCAATCGGTCCGCCGCTTCGTCGCGCGCGAGATCGCGCCGTTTATCGATCATTGGGAGGCCGAGGGCGAATTGCCGCGCGACCTGCACCGCAAGGCGGCCGAGGCGGGCATATTGGGCTTGCGCTATCCCGAGGAATATGGCGGACACTCGAAAGGCTTCGACATCTTCCATGGCCTCACCCAGACCGAGGAACTGGCGGCGGTGGGCGCGGGCGGGCTTTCGGCCTCGCTGATGACGCACGGCATCGGCCTTCCGCCGGTGCTGGCGCTGGGCAGCGAGGACCTCAAGCAGCGCGTTGCGCCGCCGGTGCTGGCGGGCGAGAAGATCATCGCGCTCGGCATAACCGAGCCCTCGGGCGGGTCGGACGTCGCGGGCCTCAAGACCCGGGCCGAGCGCGTGGGCGACCATTATGTCGTCAACGGCTCCAAGATGTTCATCACCTCGGGCATGCGCGCCGACTGGCTGACCTGCGCGGTGCGCACCGGCGGATCGGGCGCGGGGGGGCATCTCGCTGCTGCTGATCGAGATGGAGGCGCCCGGCGTGACCCGCACCCGGCTCGACAAGATGGGCTGGCGC
>AYSC01000031.1 GCA_000503195.1 Blastomonas sp. CACIA14H2 | reverse complement strand
GGCTGGGATAGGTCTGCAAATGTCAAAATCGTAAAATCCACTAGAATCAGAAAGATCTAGTGGTCCGAAGAGCTTCTGACATTCGCGCACAGCCTGGCTTCACGCGGTACCGAATGTCAGAATCGGACCACTAGCTGACCGGATCAGGCCTCGGCGAGCAGACGCTGGCTCAGGTCCCACAGCCGTTCGGCGCTGTCCTGCTCGACAGCGTGCGGCTCGACATCGCGGTAGCGTACCGGCGTTTCGCCCGACAGCGCGGCGATGTTGCAATCCTCGCAATAGACCCCGCCCCTGCCTTCCAGCAGCGGGCTGGTCGCCGCCCAGAGCGTGGTGGTGCAGCCCTGGGTCGGCGTCTTGAACATCGCGCGGGCGCCGTCGGAAATCTCGCCCTTCTCGTTGAGCCAGCCGAGCGCGATCATCTCCTCGGTCGGCAGATGGCGCTGGAGCGGGGTGAAGATGCCGCCCGGATGCACCGCAAAGGCCTGGCCGCCGCTGTCCTTCAGCCGTGCGTTGAGGCCGAGGGCGAAAAGGCTGTTGGCGGTCTTCGACTGGCCATAGGCCTTCCACTTGTCATAGCTGCCATCGGTCCAGTTGGGATCGTCCCAGCGGATGTCCGAAAGCTTGTGACCGGTGGACGACAGTGCCACGACGCGGGCGCCTTCAGTGCGCTGGAGCAGCGGCAGCAGCGTTGTCGCCAGCGCGAAATGGCCCATATGGTTGGTGCCGAACTGCAGTTCCCAGCGCGGCCCCACCCGCGATTCCGGACAGGCCATGACGCCGGCATTGTTGATCAGCAGATCGAGCGCGGTGTTGTCCGACGCGAAGCCCAGCGCGAACCGGCGGACCGAGGCGATATCGGCCAGATCCATCAGCGCGATGCGGATATCACCGGGCATGCCGGCCAGCGCGGCATTGGCCTTTTCGGTATCGCGCGCAGGGACGGTGACCGATGCGCCCGCCGCCGCCAGCGCGCGCACCGTTTCCAGCCCGATCCCCGAATAGCCGCCGGTGACGATGACCACCCTGCCCTTGAGGTCGATGCCCGCCAGCACCTCATGCGGTTCGCTGTGGCGGCCGAACGGGGAATCGACAGGCTTCTGGTGGTCGGCGATCATCGGCAGCTCTCCTTGCGCTCGGGGCGCTTCAGGCGAGCGCCTCCTCGAGCGGACAATAGGCATAACCCAGATCGTCCGCCACTGCCTTGTAGGTCACCCGGCCGTTCCAGACATTGAGGCCCGCCGCGAGATGCGGATCGCTGCGCAGCGCCTCCTTCCAGCCCTTGTCGGCCATGCGCAGCATGTGCGGCAGCGTCACGTTGTTGAGCGCATAGGTACTGGTCCGCGCCACTGCGCCGGGCATGTTGGCGACGCAATAATGCACGATGCCGTCGACCACATAGGTCGGGTCGGCATGGGTGGTGGCATGGCTGGTCTCGAAGCACCCGCCCTGGTCGATCGCGACATCGACCAGCACCGCGCCGGGCTTCATCGTGCCCAGCATCTCGCGCGTGACCAGCTTGGGCGCGGCCGCGCCGGGGATCAGCACCGCGCCGATCACCAGATCGGCCTGCGCGACGCAATCGGCGACATTGGCGGCATTGGCAAAGCGCGTCTTGGCGCGCGCCTCGAAATAATAGCCGAGCTTTTCGAGCACCTCGGGGTTGCGGTCGAGGATCGTCACGTCCGCGCCCAGCCCTGCCGCCATCTGCGCCGCGTTGAAACCGACCACGCCGCCGCCGATCACGCAGACATTGCCTGGAGCCACGCCCGGCACGCCGCCCAGCAGGATGCCGCGCCCGCCATGCGCCTTTTCAAGCGCGGTCGCGCCCGCCTGGATCGACATGCGCCCGGCCACCTGGCTCATCGGCTTGAGCAGCGGCAGGCCGCCATGGATGTCGGTCACGGTCTCATACGCGATGCACACCGCCCTGGAATCGACCAGATCCTTGGTCTGCTCCGGATCGGGCGCGAGGTGCAGATAGGTGAACAGGATCTGGCCTTCGCGCAGCATCGCGCGCTCGACGCTCTGCGGCTCCTTGACCTTCACCACCATCTCGCATTCGGAAAAGATCTCGGCCGCGGTCTCGATCATCTTCGCGCCCGCGCGCTGATAGTCGCTGTCCTTCGCGCCGATGCCGAGGCCCGCGCCCGATTGCACCCATACCTCATGCCCGTGCTGCACCAGTTCGCGGGCGCTTTCGGGCGTCATGCCGACGCGATATTCGTGGTTCTTGATTTCCTTGACGGTGCCAACGCGCATGACAGTCTTCTCCTGCTGGTATTGTTTCCCCCGGCCTTAGTCCGACCTCCAGCCCTGCGCGACCGATTTTGTTACTTTATTACATTATTGCGTAATCTTCCGAATCGGAATCGGAATGTTGCAGATATCCGCCGCTCCGGCGGGGATATTGAAGAACGCATCCTGCCGATTGGCGCGCGCCTTGGCATAGGCGGCAAACGACTCGCTCAGGCTGTCGAGATATTCGAGCTGGGGTCGCTCGGCCGCGGGCAGTTCGGTCGCCAGCCGGACCGACCGGATGACGGTGCGCTCCTCGGGCGTTTCGTAAAAGCCCAGTGCCCCGGTGCCGCGCGGAAGGCTGGACAGGTGTTCGATCCCCTCGACCACCCGGCCCACCAGCGCGATATTGCGGTCGAGATGACGCGGCGCGTGGCCGATCACGGTGTACAGCTCTGCCCCGCTGCCCATATCGGGCGAAAGGTTGCGGCCCACGCCGACCATGCCATAGCAATGCACTGGCCAGGCATCGTATGTCGGCGGGAGCCCGGCCACCGCCCCCGTCCTCGCCCTCAGTCCGTTGGCCATCGGCCATGACTTGTAGAAATGCGGATTGCGGACATAGCTGTCCGGCCCAAGCACCGGCGGCGGGCTGCGAAACTCGCCCAAGGGCCCTGGCCCCTCATGATTGGGAAGGTCCGCCACATAGCCGTTCCTGTGGGGACTGCCCTGGTCGACCAGCGGTGCGACACCCTTGGGCAAGGGCCGCGCCCTGGCCGTATCCTCGCCATCGGGATCGCCCCATTGGACGACATAATTGTCCTGCACGCGCACGATGGCCAGCCCGTCCCACCAATGCGCGGCGGCAAGCTTGCGGATGTTCACCACCCACGGTTCGCTGATCGGGGCGGCGATCAGCTGGATCACCACGCGGCGCGCCCTGCCCTTCGCATCGGGCGCCAGGTCCATCACCAGCAGGTCTTCGGGCGCGATCTTCACCCAGGCCGATGGCGGCGCGGCAGCGACGATATCGTTCGGCCCCGGACGGTCGGGCGGCGGATCGGCGGCAGCCAGGAGGCACAAGGGCAGAAGCGCGGCGGCCGAGCGCAGCGCAAGGGTACGGAATCGAGAGACTGTCATGCCACCGACGCTAACACGGCGCTCCGGCTTGCGGAACCGCCTGCGGCGATGCATTCTGGGTTTCGGGTCGGGAGGGAGACTCGCATGCCATTGTCGGACCATGACGACGACGACACGCCGCTGGCGCTGCGCAACAGCCGCTCGACGCTCGACCGGCTGCTCGACGAGATGATCGAACAGCCCGAGAATCTGCCCTCGATCGCCACGCGCATTCACGAGGTGTTCGGCGAGACCCGGGCGATCATGGTGCTCGACATGAGCGGCTTTTCGCGCACGACGCAGCGCCACGGCGTCGCGGCGTTCCTGCTAATGGTGCACCAGATGAAGCGGCTCGCGCTGCCCGAGATCGAGGACCACGGCGGGCTGCTGATCAAGGCCGAGGCCGACAATCTCTACTGCCTGTTCGACGAGACCGACGACGCCGTGCGTGCCGCGCGCGGCATCATGCGGCAACTGAACGCGGCGAACATGGTGCTGCCCGAAGAGCGCAAGCTCTATGCCTCGATCGGCATCGGTTATGGCGTGGTGCTCAACATCGACGATCACGACATATTCGGCGACGAGATGAATCTCACCTGCAAGCTTGGCGAGGATGTCGCGCAGCGCAGCGAGATTCTGCTCACCGAAGGCGCACGCACGACACTGACGCTCAAGCATGTTGAAACCCGGCCCGAACAGGTCAGCATTTCCGGCCTGGTGCTGGGCTATCACGTCGTCGGCTGACCGCGCCGCGCGCGTCAAACACCGCTTGCGCGGTGCAGCGCTTGGCTATAGGGGGTCGCCTTCCAGGACATGCGGAGCGGTGGCCGAGTGGTCGAAGGCGCTCGCCTGGAAAGTGAGTATACGTCAAAAGCGTATCGAGGGTTCGAATCCCTCCCGCTCCGCCACATTCGAATCCCACTGCATCCCTGATCGTTTCGAGACCTCCAGCTTTCCTGCGGGCTAGCGAGGTGATTCGGGTCCCTGTGTGTCCCACGTCGTCCAAGCCGACATATTTGCAAATGTGGGACAGATGATCATGATCACCTCTATGGAAACGACTTCGAATTCCGATCCGAAAACCAAGGCATCGACTGCCCGCCGGGTGAGCTTCGGTGACGGTCTTTTTCGCTATGACAGGCCGGGAGGAAGTAGCAGCTGGGTTTGCCGAACGCAGAAACTTGGCCATCGCCGCGATTTCGGCCTGGGCAGCTGCAAAAAGGTGAGCCTTGCCGAAGCACGCGAGCGGGCACGCGAAATTCGCAGCCAGCTGGAGATGGGCCTTGATCCGCAGTTCGAAAGGCACAAACGCGAAGCCGTGCCGACCTTCAAGGATGCAGCACAGAAGGTGTTCGATATCCACTCGAAGACATGGCGCAACGGCAAGCACCATGGCCAGTGGATGCGCACCATGGAAATGTACGCCTTCCCGCATCTAGGCAGGACGCGCGTCGATAGGATCACCGGGCCAATGATCCGCGATGTGCTACTCGAAATCTGGCTGACCAAGCCCGAGACGGCGCGGCGGGTGCGGCAGCGGATCGGGATGGTACTCGATTGGGCGTATTCATCGGGCTACCGTGAAAATGAAGCGCCGATGCGCGCCATCAGCAAGGGCCTGCCTCGCCAGCCGCGCCGCGATGGTCACTTTCCGGCCATGCCTTATGAGAAGGTGCCCAAGTTCATCCAGAAGCTACGGGCGCGGGAATCGTTCAGCCGCCTTGCCCTCGAGTTTGCTATTTTCACCGCCGCCAGATCAGGTGAGGTGCGCGGCATGACCTGGGATGAGGTTGACCTGGAAAGTGGCCTCTGGACGCTCCCCAAGGAGCGTATGAAGGCATTTCGCGAACATGTCGTGCCTCTGACCCCGCGCCCGCTCCGTATCCTGCGTCGCTGCGCCCAGCTGCGATTGCGCGACTGCGAATATGTCTTTCCCGGAATTCGAAGCAACAAGCCTCTGTCGGATATGACCCTGTCGATGCTGATGAAGGAAATGGGCCAGCCCTACACGCCTCACGGGTTCCGCTCATCCTTCCGCGATTGGGTGAGCGAAGAGACGAACCACCCGAGCGACGTTGCGGAAGCCGCCCTCGCCCATATGGTCGCCAACAAGACCGAAGCGGCCTACCGGCGCGGCAACTTGCTGGAGAAGCGCCGGGTCATGATGGCCGAATGGGCAGCCTATTGCGATAAGGAGAGTTGAGGTGTCCCGCCTGTCGCGCGCAGAGCGCAGGCGCTTGCGCAGGTTCGAGCGAGCGGTCGAGCGGATGGAGCCGCTCGACCGGGAAATCTTCCTCGGCATACGCGTCGATGAGCTGACCTACCGCCAGCTTGCCAACAAGCACGGCATGACCCTGCAGCAGGTCGAGCAGCATTTTGCCAATGCCCTGTTCGTGCTGATGCAGATGCCTAGCGAGAAGCCGCCAGACTGGTGGCAGTTCTGGCGTCGGTGATGCTGCTTCCACCTTGCCAATCGCCTTCCGCCTCTACAGGGTGCCGCTGCCCATGCGAACCGATCTCGATCATCTTCCTGCCAACAAGCAGCGCGAGCTTGAGCGCGTGAAGCAGATCATCTTCGAGGAGTTCGAGGACGCTCTGGCGCTGGCCACGAACAAGTGGAAGAAGAAGGGCCGGATCGAGAAGCTGATCCTCTACGGCAGCTATGCCCGTGGCGGCTGGGTTGATGAGCCGCATACGGCCAAGGGCTATCGCTCAGACTTCGATCTGCTGATCATCGTCAACGACAAGCGGCTGACAGAACGGGTCGATTACTGGCTGAAGCTCGAAGATCGGCTGATCCGCGAGCTGGCCATCGACCGGACGCTGCACACGCCGGTCAACTTCATTGTTCACACCCTTCAGGAGGTGAACGATGGGCTGGCGCATGGTCGGTATTTCTTCATGGACGTGGCGAAGGATGGCATCGCCTTGCACGAGGCGGACGAGCGGGAGCTGCACACGCCCAAGCCGAAGACGCCTGAGCAGGCGCTGGCCATGGCAAAGGAATACTTTGCTGAGTGGATGCCAAGCGCTGAATATGCCCGGACATTGGCGGGCTACAGCCTGAAGGACGGTCAGAAGAATTACGCGGCGTTCAATCTGCACCAAACAACTGAACGGCTCTACCATTGCGTTCTACTGGTTTGCACCTTCTACACTCCCCATATGTGGACGGCCCCTCGCTTGCAAGGTTCAAGCAGCAGCTGATCGGATGGTTTGCGTTCATATGTCCGGCCTGTTGATGCAGCCTCACATGACCGCTGGCCAAGATGGATTCCGCGGCGCAAGTTCCTAACACGTACGCGACCTCGAGGGCCGATGCGGAGTTCGGAGTTTCTTGCGCTTTGGATCGATCGATCACACCATCTGCTTTCTTCTTGCAAGTTTCCGGTTATCGGCCTGGCACGTGGCGCGTGCTGCGCTCCCCGTGACGGGCTGATTTCATGCAGCTCTCGCGAGCGATGTGGCTCCCGCAGGTGCCTGGTAATCCTGGTCGGTGACCATGAGCTTCCACGCGATGCGCGCCATCTTGTTCGCCAAGGCGACCGCGACCAACTTTGGCGGCTTGCGCTTCAGCATCTCGAGGATCCAGGGCGAAGCATGTTTGCTTCGATTGTTACGTATATGGCGGAGCAGCGCAGTGGCTCCGACCACGAGTGTTCGTCTGAGCAACGCGTCACCGGCACGGGTTATGCTGCCCAACTTCACACGGCCGCCGGTTGAGTGATCACGCGGCGTCAGGCCGATCCAGGCGGCGAACGCCCGACCAGACTGGAAGTCTTCCGGTGCAGGCGTCTTAAGTGCCAGCAGCGTTGCACCGAGTGTACCGACACCCGGTATCTGAGCGACCCGCTGGCTTCGCGCGTTCGAGCGGTGCCATGCAGCGAGCCTCGCGTTGACATCCTTAATCCGTGCCCGCAGCAGTGCCAGCTCCTCGGCGTGCAATGTGAACAGATCGCGCGCGAGATGCGGGACTTCTGGATCGGCCGCGATGCGATCGAGGAGTGGTTCCACGCGGCAGGTTCCGGAGCCAGCGATCAGCCCGAACTCTGCAGCATGGCCACGGATCGCGTTGCAGAGCTGACTGCGCGTCCGAATCAGCCGGTCGCGCATTGTGACCAACATCAACGCGGCCTGATTGTCAGCCGACTTGATCGGAACGAAGCGCATTGTGGGCCTGCTCATCGCCTCGCAGATCGCTTCGGCATCGGCTGCGTCGTTTTTGCCGCGCTTGATGTACGGCTTGATATAAGCAGGCGGGATCAACTTCACCGAGTGCCCGAAGCCGGTAAGCGTCCGACCCCAGTTGTGCGAAGCGCCACATGCTTCGAGCGCAACTTGCGTTGGTGGCAGCTTCGCGAAGAAGTCGATCATCTCCTTGCGGCGAAAAGTTTTGCGCAGCACCGGATTTTCGGCAGCATCGACACCATGTAGCTGGAACACATGCTTTGACGTGTCCATCCCAATGCGTATAATATCGTTCACGGACGGTCTCCTTCTTGAGGTTTTCAACGACTCAATCTTGGCACATTTGATGCCGTTTGGGGGCCGTCCACCCCAACACGTTCACAACCTCGCTTTCCTGCGCACCCAGGCCGAGCGGATTGATATGCGCCTTGTTGATGCCTGGCCGCGTGATTCACGGATGGATCGTGCTAGGTTCGAGAAGCTAAAAGAGGCCTATGTTAAGGCCCGCTACTCGAAGCACTATCGGATCACTGAAGAAGAGCTGCTGTGGCTTGATGGGTGCGTAGAGGAGCTTGGCCGGGCGGTTCACGCGATCTGTTCGGAGCGGATCGCCTTGCTGGAAAGCAAAGCCGTTTGAAACACCAGTAGCGTTACGTACGATCCGGCAAATCACCGACGCCCAATCGCCCATATCATGCCGCGCCGGATGCGCCAGAAGCCGACAACCCGGTTTGCTCCAGCCTTGTCGTTCAGTGCTTGAAGCTCTGCATCGTAATCGCGGGGTTTGCGCATGGGGTTTGATCCTTCGTTGTCGGTGAAGGACCAACCAGCTATCCCTCTCCCATCCCGCAGACAACAGGCTGGGTCATCGTGAGACCCCGTCAAGTCTGCAGCGACCAGATCGGTGGAGGGCGCGCTTATACGTCGTGCCGACGTGCGCAAAATGCCGTAAATGGTATGTCGCCATGGCGATCTACCACTTCTCGGCCAAAGCCATCTCCCGCGCAGCCGGATCGTCTGCGCTCGCCGCTGCCGCCTATCGCGCAGCCGAGCGGCTGCACGATGACCGGCTCGGGCGGACGCACGACTTCACCAACAAGGCGGGGGTCGTCCACAGCGAGGTCATGCTGCCCGAAGGCGCGAACGCTGACTGGTCCGATCGCGAAAAGCTCTGGAACGATGTCGAGGCGGCAGAGGTTCGCAAGGACGCCCAGCTCGCCCGCGAGATCGAGTTTGCTCTGCCCCGCGAGATGACGCAGGCGCAGGCGATCGAACTGGCGCGAGACTTCGTCCAGGCTGAGTTCGTCGGTCGCGGCATGATCGCCGACCTCAATGTGCACTGGGATATCGGCGCGGATGGCGAGGCCAAGCCGCACGCGCATGTCATGCTGACGATGCGCGAGATCGTGGTTGGTGAAGATGGTGTTGCTACGTTCGGGCCCAAGGTGCGCGACTGGAACCGCACCGAGCTGCTCACGCACTGGCGCGAAGCATGGGCCACCCATGCCAACCAGCGCATGGCTGAGCTCGATATCGATGCGCGGATCGATCACCGCTCGCTGGCAGATCAGGGCATCGACCTGGAGCCGCAGTCGAAGATCGGCGCTGCCGCCTCGCGCATGGCAGGCGAAGGGCTTTTGCCCGAGCGGCTGGCTGAGCATGCCGATATCGCGCGGTCAAACGGTGAGAAGATCATCGCCGATCCGAACATTGCGCTGAGCGCGATCACCCATCAGCAGGCGACGTTCACCACGCGCGACCTGGCGATGTTTGCGCACCGGCACAGCGCCGACAAGGAGCAGTTCGATGCGGTGATGTCGGCAGTGAAGAACGCACCGGAACTCATTGCACTGGGCAAGGACGGCAAGGGCAACGACCGGTTTACTTCGCGCGAGATGCTCGAGACCGAACAGCGGCTCGAGCGTGCCACCATTCGGCTCGAAGCCCGGCGCAGCCATGCCGTTCTCGATCGCTATCGGGAGCTTGCTCTGCAGAACGCAAAGGCGCGCGGCATGGACCTGTCCGCCGAGCAGCGAGGGGCGCTGGAGCATGTCACATCGGCGAAGGGCGTCAGCAATGTCATCGGATATGCCGGAACGGGGAAAAGCGCGATGCTGGGGGTAGCGCGCGAGGCATGGGTGCGCGCGGGCTATACGGTGCAGGGTGCAGCCCTGTCGGGCATTGCCGCCGAAGGGCTAGAGCATGGCTCGCGCATCCCTTCGCGCACGCTCGCCAGCCTGGAGCATCAATGGGCGCAGGGCAGGGAGAAACTCACCAGCAGGCATGTGCTTGTTATCGACGAGGCTGGCATGCTCGGCACGCGTCAGATGGAGCGCGTGATATCCGAAGCCGAGCGTGTCGGCGCAAAGGTCGTGATGGTGGGCGATCCGCAGCAGTTGCAGGCCATCGAGGCAGGGGCTGCGTTCCGCTCAGCTGCTGAGCGGCATGGTGCGGTGGAAATTGCATCGATCTGGCGGCAGCAGATCGACTGGCAGCGTGAGGCAACGCGTGAGCTTGCGACAGGCAGAACGGGCGAGGCGTTGGGCCGCTACGAGAAGGCGAACAACATCCACGTTGCCGAAACTCGGGAAGCGGCGCGCGGTGCGCTTGTCGATGCCTGGGATCGGGATCGGCAGGCCAAGCCGGATGCCAGCCGGATCATCCTTACGCACACCAATGATGAGGTCCGGGCGCTCAATGAAGCTGTGCGCGAGAAGGTTCGCGCCAGTGGCGATCTGGGCGAAGACGTTGCGCTCAAGGTCGAGCGCGGCGCGCGGCAGTTTGCCGATGGCGACCGGATCATGTTCCTCAAGAACGAACGCTCGCTGGGGGTGAAGAACGGATCGCTGGGCACCGTCGAGAGCGTCAGCGCGTTACGCATGTCGGTGAAGCTCGACGATGGCAAGGCGGTAGCGTTCGATCTCAAGGACTATGCGCATATCGATCATGGCTATGCCGCCACCATCCACAAGGCGCAGGGCATGACCGTCGATCAGGTCAAGCTGCTGGCGACACCGGGCATGGACAGCCATGGGGCTTATGTCGGGCTGTCACGGCACCGCACCCAGATCGATCTGCATTATGGCAAGGATGATTTCGCCGATCGCAAAGCGCTCACCCGCACGCTCAGCCGCGAGCGCGGCAAGGATATGGCCAGCGATTACGCGCAGCAGCCGGAGAAGGCAGCGGAGCAGCAGCCGCAGCGCGAGGTTCGCGCTGGCCTCAAGGTCAGCCGCAGCGGTCATCTTGCCGATCTGCTCAAGGGTACAACCGCCGCGCCGCAGCGCGAGCCAGTAACAAAGGCGCGCGTAGCGGTGGCCATGCCCGAACAGGCGAGCGACAAACAGGTGTTCGACAAGGCAGTGCAGCGCTTTGCGCGCGTGGCGCAGGAAATTGTCGCCATGCGCGACAAGGGGCTACAGCCGCTCGCCTCGCAGCGTACTGCGCTCGACAAGGCCGGGGCGGAACTCAATGCAATGAGACCGGAAAGCTTTGGCGATCTTCGCAAGGCGGTGAACCGCGATCTGAGCCTGATCCCTGAGGCAGTGAAGGGCAAGACCGACCGTGCCATCCAGGCGATGGAGCAGCAGGCGAAGTTGCGCATCGAGGCGCAGCGTGTTGCCGCTGCCAATGAGCGGCGGGCCGATGTCTTTGTCGATCAGTGGCAGCGGCAGTCGCAGCAGTACCGGGCGCTTCGCAAGAACGGCAGCGCGGCGGCTTCGGATAAGGTGCGTGCCTCTCTGGTCGGCATGGCGAAGGGCCTTGAGCGCGATCCTCAGCTTGAGTCGGTGCTGGCCAACCGGCGTCCGCAGCTGGGGCTGGACGCCATGAGCACGAAAACACTGTCTCAGGACCTCCAGAAATCCCTCGGCATCTCGCGCGGACTCGGCATGGGGATGTAGCTATGCGGGATGGACGATGCTGAGCCAGACCCAACACCCGACGAAATCCCCCTTGAGCAGGCGCTGGAGGCCGATGCGCGTCGTCTGGCCGGGGTGATGGCTGCGGGCGATGGCTTTGGCCCCTCCTGCCAGCATCAACATGATTGGTAGCGCTATGCATGAGCATCCCCTTCCCTCGTCGTCTCCGCTGTCAATCGAGCCGATCACCATGCGCGTTCCCGATGCCTGCCGCTTCACCGGCATAAGCAGAAGCACCCTGTACCTACTGATCGCGCGGGGTGAGGTCGAGGTAATCAAGCTGGGTTCCGCAACCCTTGTGCTGACTGAAAGCTTGCGCCAACTGATTGAGCGTCATCGCAATGCAGCATCTAGCCTCAATACCAATAAGGACCCGATAGCACCTGGGTAGCTTGTGCCGGAAATTTAGCGCACTTTGGCTTGTCTGCTCCAGCTTTCTGCTTTGCGCCTAATATTGGTCACGAGGCTGATCGCAATCCCCCTAAAGCGGTCATAAGGATTCGCTGCAACAACGTCCGCTTTATTTTCTGCGAAACAGTTGGTGCCCGTTCTTTGCTCTTGGCCAATTTCGGCCAAGGAGAATAACGATGACCTACTCTCACCTTGACCCTGCAATGAAAAATCGCGTGGCCTGGAATGCTGGCAAAAACGTTGGTGCAAAACGGCCTCTCACTCAGAAGCAAATTTGGGCGATCCGCTTCTTGCTCGACCGCGAGGAGCGACTGCGCGACCGGGCGCTGTTCGATCTTGCCATCGACAGCAAGCTGCGCGGCTGTGACCTTGTGAAGCTGAGGATCGCCGATCTGGTAGCTGGGACCGATGTTCGGACGCGGGCACTGGTGATCCAGCAGAAAACGGGCCGACCGGTACAGTTTGAGATTACCGCTGACGCTCGCGGGAGCCTTGCGACATGGCTCCAGCGCCGTGGCGGTGTAGCTGAGGACTTTGTGTTCCCCAGTCGGTTCAATTACAACTCCGCCATGAGCACGCGCCAATATGCCCGGCTAGTAGATGAATGGGTTACAGCCATCGGACTGCGGCGAGAAGACTATGGAACACATTCGATGCGGCGAACGAAGGCAGCGATGATTTACCGTGCCACAGGCAACCTGCGCGCGGTGCAGATCCTTTTGGGGCACACCAAAATCGAGACCACCGTTCGCTATCTTGGCGTCGACGTGGAGGATGCGCTGATCCTGGCTGAGCGTACCGAAATCTGACTTTGAATGCAGCCATCGGGCAATGCCCGATGGCTGCTATTGGGGAGCTCAGAAAACCTCTGGTTCGACTGCAAGTGGGTGGTTTCAAGAATTTCAGGTTATGGCAAATTCGCTGCCAGATCGGTCATGGGCATGTGCCGACCCGTTCAGCACGCCCGCGTGTGGGGTAGGAAGCTGAACATTGACACGAGGAGTCTCAGCCTTAGGTTCGCCTCAATGCGAATGTTAGGGTTGATCGTTGCCTCTCTGTCTCTTGGTGCATGCTCAGCTGTTTGCAGCAATGAAACGGTGAAGGTGCTCCGCTCGCCGAAGGGCGACCATCACGCGGAAATGTTCATGCGGGAGTGCGGCGCGACGACCGACTTTACCACGCAAATCTCCGTCGACCCCGGATATTGGCACACGATTGGCAACGTTTTTGTTGCCGATGCATACAATGGCGGCAAGCGCGGCACCTGGGGAGGTCCGTGGGCCGATATGGCGTGGATCGGACCGGATCACCTAATGGTAACTTACGACGATAAGGCACGCATTTTTGACCAGCACAAGGTCGTCAACGGTGTTCGGATCACTTACCGGCCAGCCGCACATTAGTGTCCACTACGGGGTCGTTTGCCGCACGGCAGCTTTTTTCAGCAATGCCCAGATGGCTGCCCGTCGAGTTTCGGGATTCGGTGCGGATGTGCCCTATGGCCGAATTTGGGTGGATTCGAGACATGTGGGAGTTTGCTTGATCTCGCCAATGTGAGCCGTTAGCCTGCAATTTAGCGGGGCAAAGCAACCTCCCGCTCAGGCCGAGAAAAGCCCAAGCGTTGCCTCGTAACCTTGCCTCTTCGGCAAGTTGCATTGTGCGAGGTTCACTTGGCGTCGTTGACACTCACTCCCTCTATTACCTTCATAGATCTGCTGCGCGTGTTCACGCGCATCGGACTGCTCAGCTTTGGCGGGCCAGCGGGTCAAATTGCGCTGATGCACCGCGAGCTGGTGGACGAACGCAAATGGATCGGGGAGGAGGATTTCCTCCACGCGCTCAACTTCTGTCACCTGCTGCCCGGCCCCGAAGCGCAGCAGCTTGCGACATGGGTCGGCTGGCGGCTGCATGGCTGGCGCGGGGGGCTGGCTGCTGGGTTGCTGTTCGTTATTCCCGGGGCTCTCATCATTCTGGCGCTGTCGGTACTGTATGCTATCGCCGCCAATCTCGACTGGGTCGAGGCGCTGTTCTTGGGCGTCAAGGCAGCAGTTCTGGCGATTGTGGTGCAGGCGCTGCTGCGGATCGCGGGGCGTGCGCTCGACACAGGGCTGAAGCGCGCGCTGGCTGCAGCGGCGTTTATGGGGCTGTTCCTGTTTGATCTGCCGTTTCCGCTGATCGTTTTGGGTGCGGGCGTGATCGGCTTGATGGTGGCGGCTAAGCGACCTGACCTGCTGGCGCTGAAGCCCGGCAAGATGGGCGAAGTCTTGCCTGAACGTCCTTGGCGCACCACGATCCTGTCGATCACCCTGTGGGGTGCAGTTTGGGCCGCGCCGATGCTGCTGATCGCAGTGACGCTCGGGCAGGATCATGTGTTGTGGGAGATTGGCGCGTTCTTCTCGCAGCTGGCGATCGTTACCTTTGGCGGGGCTTACGCCGTGCTCGCCTATATGGCGCAGGAAGCGGTGCAGGGCTTTGGCTGGCTGCAGCCGGGCGAGATGGCCGATGGGCTGGGTTTGGCGGAGACAACGCCGGGGCCGCTGATTCTGGTGACGCAGTTCGTCGGCTACCTCGCCGCGTTCCGCGCGCCCGAGCCGTTCTCGCCTTTCGTCGCGGGGTTGCTCGGTGCAGGGCTGACGACGTGGGTGACATTCGCGCCGTGCTTCATGTGGATATTCGCCTTTGCGCCTTGGATCGACCGGTTGGGCAACGCGGTGCGGCTGAAAGGCGGGCTGGCCGCAGTGACTGCGGCGGTGGTCGGCGTGATCGCCAACCTCACCGCGTGGTTCGCGCTGCACGTTCTGTTTGCCGAAGTCGGTCAGCGCCAATTCGGCCCCCTGCGGCTCTATTGGCCCGATCCGGCGAGCTTCGACTGGCGTGCGGGCGTGCTGGCGACGCTCGCCTGCATCATGGCTTTCGGACTGAAATGGTCGGTGCTGCGCGTTCTGGCGGTCTCGGCCCTTGGCGGGTTGGTTTTGGTTCTGGCATTCTGAGGAGAACAGCATGAGCATCATCACGCGCAGGCAAGCGATCGGGACCGCGGCATTGACGGCGACCGGCATCGCGCTCGCAGGGAACGCAGGCGCTGCCGCTGCCCAAGGTGCTGGCAGCACGGCCGCCGCTTTCGCAGGCAAGCACATCCCCAAGCCCTTGCGGTTCAAACCGGCCAAGCTCACCGGCCTGTCCGAGAGGCTGATTACCTCGCACTGGGAAAACAATTACCAAGGCTCGGTGCGCGGGCTCAACACCATCGAGACCCGTCTTGCCGCCGCGATGGCCGACCCGAACTTCCCACCAGTCGCCTATGCGGGGCTGAAGCGTGAGGAGTTGCACCGGACTGGATCGGTGGTGCTGCATGAGTATTACTTCGATGCGCTGGGCGGCAACGGCAATCCGGGTGGTTCGATCTACGAGGCGCTCGACGGATGGTTCGGCAGCTTTGCCGCCTGGGAAGCCGAATTTCGCCGAACCGCGATGTCGCTGGCGGGCGGGTCAGGCTGGTGCATCCTTAGCTACAACCGCCACACCAAATCGCTGCACAATTACTGGGCGGCGGATCACATGCACGGCGCGATCAATGGCGCCCCGCTGATCGCGCTCGATATGTATGAGCACAGCTTTCACATGGATTACGGGGCGGCGGCGGCGAAGTATGTCGATGCCTTCATGGTCAATCTCGATTGGGGGGTGGTGGACGCGCGGTATCAGGAGGCTATTGCATGATGAGGTGGGCTACGCTCAGCCTGCCAATCCTGACATTGTTGGCGCTTGCTCTCGGTGTGGCTTGCTTCTCGGCGCAGGGACCATTGCCTGGCGATGTCGATGTGACGGTTGCTTTGCAGTCAGCGTTCGGTCCCGCTCCAGCATGGGCGGAATGGCTCACCGAAACCGCCAAGCCACCGCTGGTAGTCGTAACCCTGATCGCTGGCGCGGGACTCGCATGGGTGGGTGCAGGCTGGCGAAGTGCCTTGGCAGTGGCGGTTGCTTTTGGATTAAGCTGGCTCATCGACAAGGCATTACGCGCACTGATTTTCGTTCCACGTCCGAGCGCCGATGTCGTTGAGGTCGCCAGCACGAGCGCCTCCAGCGGTCTTCCATCGACGTCCGGATTGGTTTTTGGCAGCATCTTCGGGGTAGTGCTCATGGCTCGTCCCAAAAGTCGGAACCCAGCGCCGCTCCAGATCATCGCGGTTGTTCTGATCACTCTCGGAGCGGCAGCAAGGGTTGTGCTCGGCGGGCATTGGCCAAGCCAGATGCTGGCATCGATCTTGCTCGGTTTGGCGACCGCAGCGGCCGCGCAGACCGCGATAAACCAAATTCGACCTGGAGGCCCGCCCGTAACTGAATGACTGGAAAGGGGTCGTTTGCTGAACGACAGGAGATTGCGACGGACCGAAAAAATCTGCCTTGCCGCTTACGACCCCATAGCGGCCATCATTAAACTCGCTAAAATGCTGATCATGAGATCGCAACCAACCAACATCATTGCCGCGATGCTGGAAATGCTCGCCGTCTTCAAAGGCGCCTGTGAGGATGTCGAAACCCTTGATCGTCTCATGACAATGGCCTGTGACCGCGAGAAGTGGGCGGGCGGGCACTCATTATTCTCAGACATACGCCAGAAGACAAAGCGGGCGGAGGAGCAGGGAGATCCGCTTGAGATAGCGCAGTATGCATTCGAAGAAGTTTGCGCGAAGACGCTTTACAATCTCAGCGGTTCCAATGCGCCCTTTGACCCGGATTCGCCATTTTGGATTCTTCCGTTGGGCCTCGCGCTCGGACGCGAGTTAGGGTTTGGCGAACCATCTCAGGTTTCTTCGCTGTTAAAAATGTAGCGATCAACTGACGGCGGCAAACCACCCATTATCGGTCATCCACCACCGCCCGGAACCTTCCCTTAACCTGACATGCGGCTTACGCGCCTTGGATACAATCAAGAGGAATTTCGTTGCCACCCTCATCGCAGACAAAGCAACGCACATGGGCCATTGCTATGAATTGATGCTCGCGCGTCGGAAAGTTTGTCACGGCCACTGAGCCCCGCGACGGCGCGCCCGAAAACATTAGACAATGATGTCGTAGTTTGGCATATTCTAGGAACGGCTTGAATGACGTATAAATCACGTTGGGTACGCATTGTGGGACCGATTATTGTGGCATAATATTTAAAAAACTATATCAAATACATACACTTAACTTGAGAAAACCTCCCGCTCCGCCACTGATATTCGATCTGGTCGGCCGGTCTCGGACCAATGCTGCTGGCCTGCATTTCGACCCAGAACAGCAATTCCGGCAATGCCGAGGCAACGGACCGCCTCGTGCTGCGTCCGATGTGCGAGTTGGCTTGGCTCATCTGCTCGCCAGCCTCTGCTTCGTGATCCGCGATGGGCGGGCAATCATCACCCGCCAGCGCGCAGGAGGATTTGAGCGTCGCGGACGCAACGATTGGTGCAGTGCAGCGTAACGGACCTGAAAGATCAGGAGGCGCAGCATGTTTTTTGCCGGTGAGACGCAGCACGAGAGCCAGCCGGGGTGCAATGTCGTCTCACTTCCACGCCGACAATCGCCCCGCCGTATCAGCATCATCAGCACCTATGCGCCCAGAAAGTGCGGGCTCGCGACCTTTGCTGCCGACGTCGTGGAGCAGGTCGGGCGCTATTTCGATTATGTCACGTTCGATATCTGGGCGATGACCAGGGGTAGAGGCGAAAGCGGCGCCGGCGTTCGCGAGATCGTCGCCGATGACCGCGAAAGCTATCGCGCTGCAGCATCCGACATCAACGCCGCGGCCACCGACGCGGTCTGGCTTCAGCACGAATTCGGCATCTATGGCGGACCCGACGGAGAGATGGTCATCGACCTGGTCGATCGCATCGCCGCTCCATTGATCGTGACCTTCCATACCGTGCTCGAAAATCCCTCGGACAACCAGCGCCGGATCATCGACCATCTGGTGGCCAGGGCATCGCGGATCATGGTCATGAGCCCGCTGTCGCGCGAACGGCTGATGAGCCGGCACCACGCCCCCAGCGAAATCATCGACGTCATCGAGCACGGTGCGCCCGATCGTCCCTTCGGCCGGGAAGCCATTTTCAAGGCAAAGCAGGATCTGCGCGATCGCCCGGTGCTGACCACCTTCGGACTTCTCGGACGCGGCAAGGGCCTCGAAACCGTGATCGAGGCGCTGCCCGCCATTCTCAAGGCCCATCCCGATGTCTGCTATCGGATCGTGGGCGCCACCCACCCCAATCTCGTCGCCTGCGAGGGCGAGGCCTATCGCGACGAACTGAAGATGCTCGCCCAAGGCCTTGGCGTCGCCCACGCGATCGAATGGGAGAACCGGTTCCTCGATACCGACGAATTGCTCGACCAGCTCGAGGCCTGCGACATCTATCTGACGCCTTATCCCAATCTGCAGCAATCGACGAGCGGCACGCTGAGCTATGCGGTGGCGCTGGGCAAGGCGGTGGTGTCCACGCCCTATATCCATGCCCGCGAGTTGCTGGCCGACGGAACGGGCGTGCTCATCGAACCGCAATCGGTTTCGGGCATTGCAGAAGCGGTATGCGCGCTGCTTGCCAACCCCGATCTGCTGGCTGCCCAGAAGCGGCGGGCCTATGAGCGCGGACGGCTGACCATCTGGCCCAGGTTTGCCGACGCCGTCGAACTGATGATCGAAAGGACCGTGGCAAGGCCATTGTCCAAGGTCGCAACGGCGCAGCCCAGCTTCGATGCTGTTCGCCGGATGAGCGATTCGACCGGCATTCTGCAGCACGCGATCGGCACGATCCCCGATCGCCGTCACGGCTATTGCCTCGACGACGCCGTTCGCGCGCTGATGCTGGTCAACGTCACGACCGCGATCGGTCGCGGCGAACAGGTTGATCGCTCGATGGTGCTGGCCTCGTTCATCCAGCATGCCTGGAATGCCGACCTAGGCCGCTTCAGGAACTTCATGAGCTTCGAGCGGCAATGGCTGGAAGAGCGCGGATCGGACGATTCCAACGGGCGCGCGCTCTGGGCCTTGGCGCATACAGCGGTCCACAACCCCGATGCGCATGTCCGCGATTGGGCCATCCGCCTGTATGACGAGGTTCTCGACCACATCGCCAGCCTCGACAGTCCGCGGACGCTGGCCTTCATCATTCTCGCCTGCACGACCATGCTGGGACACCGGCCCGCGCATGGTCCCTCGCTTCAGGCCGCACAGCGCGGCGCTGGCATTCTTGCGCATCTGCTGGAACAGTCGCGACGCCCCGACTGGACGTGGTTCGAGGCGGTGCTGGCCTATGACAATCCCCGCATGCCGCAGGCGCTGATCCTCGCAGGGCATGCGCTCGGTCGCGCCGACTGGCTTGCGACCGGGTTCGACACGCTGCGCTGGATCTGCGAACGCCAGACGGCGGCAGCGGGTCATTTCCGACCGATCGGGTCCGAAGGGTTCGGCATCCCCTACAGCCATATGCCATTCGACCAGCAACCGGTCGAGGCGCAGGCCGCGCTGGACGCCTGCGCGAGCGCCTATGCGATCGATGGGGGGCAGCATTGGCGCGACCATGGACTGGCTGCCTGGAAATGGTTCTTCGGCGCAAATGACCGTGGTGAACCGCTGGCAGATCCTGTCAGCGGGCTGTGCCGGGACGGCATCAACCCGAGGGGAGCCAATCTGAACTGCGGGGCCGAAAGCATATTGGCGTTTCAGTTGGGCTATCATTCCGTGATAGCGCTGGTGCCGGACTTGGACCAGCATTCGGGAGACGCTGTTGACGAGAACAACAAACAGGCTGCGCGGACCATTGCATATCCATGATCAGCGGCTTTCTGCCGATCCCTCGCGGGTGGTCCTGCGACCATTCCACCTCAGCTGGCACGCCAGACAAGCGGAAGACAATCGCGCGCTGAAGCTCGTCGACGCCATCGCGACGCTGACCGAGGAAGAGGTCGACCTGGAATATGGCAAGGTGCTTGCCGATTTCAGGGACCGGCACTGGCAGACCGAAGCCATGTTTGCCGAGCGATGGGCCGAGGTCCAGGCGGTGCTGAACCTCGACAAGGCCCGCTTTTCACCCGTGCGGCAGAAGCTCATCGGCGCGTATTTCTGCCACGAATACGCTTATGCAGCCGCTGCGCTGATGAACCCTTCGATTGTTCCGCATCCCGATCAGACCGGATGCGAGGGAGGAGCCGTTCGCTTCATCATGTCGCTGCGCGCCGTCGGCGAAGGCCATATCAGCTCGATCGCGTTTCGCGAGGGAATTGCCCTGCCTTCGGGCCAGATCGACCTGTGGCCCCAGAGCTCGTGGGCGACGTCGGTGGAGCTGGACAATACCAGCCTGACCGATAGCGACAGCGCGGTGGCGGTGCATCGCAATGTTGACAGCAGCCTTTCCAATACCGTGATCTTTCCGGTTACCGAACAGCAACGCAACGGGCTGGAAGATCTCCGACTGGTCCGCTTCCAGCACGACGACGGCCAATACGAGTGGATCGGGACCTATACGGCCTATTCGGGTTCGACCATCCGGTCGGAACTGCTGCGGACGATCGACTTCAGACGGTTCATCCTCGAACCGATCGAGGGCGAGGCGGGCCGGAACAAGGGAATGGCCCTTTTCCCTGAAAAGATCGGCGGTCAGTTCGCCATGATCGGTCGGCAGGACGGGAAGAACCTGTTCCTGCTGCAGAGCCCGCAGCTCGACCGCTGGGAGGGAGAAGGCCAGCTCATCATGGAGCCCCGCTATCCCTGGGAGTTCATCCAGATCGGCAATTGCGGCAGCCCGATCCGCACGCCGCACGGCTGGCTGCTGCTGACGCACGGCGTGGGCGCCATGCGCAAATATGCGCTGGGCTGCGCGCTGCTCGACCTTGAAAACCCGTCCAGGGTGATCGCGCGCACGATCGAGCCGCTGCTCACGGCCGAGAATGCGGATCGATCCGGATATGTGCCCAACGTGATCTATACCTGCGGCGCCATGCGGATCGGGAACCAGCTGATCATCCCGTACGGAATTTCCGACAGTTCGGTGGGGTTTGCGAATATCGCCATTGCCGATCTGCTCAAGACGATGGGATGACTCGCCGTTTAGGCACCGCGCTAAAGTCGGGGGCGGTGCCGAAATCGGCAGGATCGCTGGAAATCACGATTCACCCGCAAATCAGGGGACCAGCACGACCTTGATGCACGCGCAGCGCGCCTGAATGGCAATCGCCTGGTTGATGTCGGCGATAGGGAATATCGGGATCAGCCGGTCGAAGGGGAAACGCTCGGCGGCGTGATGCGCGATCGGCTCGGGAATGAACGGCTGCGGGTCCTGTCTGGGTGCTGGCCGCCCCAGCCGGGCAGGCAGCAGCCCCGGATATCGGGCGGGAGCGAGGGCCTGATATCCGGGGCTGCCGACGTCAGGGCCCCGAGCCGCAAGGGCTCGGGGTGACGCATCAAACGGGCTGGCGGATGGACCAGCCCGGGCCGTCAGCGCGGCGGCCGGTTCTGATCGGTCGTAGTGGTGCCGTTGCTGCTTGCAGCCGCAGTGTTGCCGCTCGATCCGGTGGTGCCGGTACCGGACGAGCTGGTGCCCGACGAGCTGGTGCCGCTTTGCGAACCGCCGCTGGTCGAACCATTGTCCATCGTGCTGCCGTTCATGGCATCATCCTCGGTGGTGGTCCCGTTCTGGCCGGTACTGCCGTCCATCGTGCCGGCGGTGCCCTGACCATTGGTGCTGGGGGTTTCTTCCGGCACGACCATCGTGCCGTCCGTGGTCATGCCGTCTTCCTGGGTGGCATCCTGCTGGTCGCTGCTTTCCTGGGTACAGGCCGTGGCAAGCGCCAGCGCAGGCAGGCACAGGATCATCGTAAGGTTCTTCATGCTGGTATCTCCATCGAACGAGCTACGCTGCCGACGCCGCGTGCGGGACGATCGTTCCCGGATTTTCGGTCGATGATGGCCAGACTTGATCCAGGCTAACGAATTAGCGGGTTCGCGCGTCCAGCTCGGCCAGATCGGGGATCATCAGCTGCCTGCGCCGAAAGTCTATCAGGCGCAGATCCTTCAGCTGCCGCAGCGTCCGGCAGACATGCACGGCGGACAGGCCGGTGAAATCGGCCAGATGCTGCTGCGACAGCGGGAGAGCGCATGCGCCGCGGTCCGCCCGCCCGCGATGCTCGATCCGCAGGTACAGGTCGTGCAGCAATCGGGCGAGCCGCTGCACCGCGGAGCGGCGGCCCAGCGTGACCATCCATTCGGTCTGGCTGTCCAGCCGGTGCAGCGAATCGACCGCGACGCTGTGCGCCAGCGCCGGATCGTCACCCATGCGCTGCTGCAACGCCTGACAATCGATCGCCAGCGCCTTGATCGGGGTCAGCGCGCTGACGGTCTGGCGGACCGTGGGCGCCACCAGCCAGCCCAGATCGCAGATATCGCCGGGGAGATAGAAATGCGAGATATGGCGACCGCCATCGGGCATCGGGCTGTATCGCGCCGCCCAGCCTTCGACGATCAGCAGCACCGCACCGGCATGTTCGCCGCTCCGCGCGATATGCTGGTGGCGTCTGAAGCGTACCGGTCGTCCGGTGGCGCGGATCAGCGTGCTGAACCCCTCGAGATGGTCTGTTTGGGCGGGCATGGATGGTCGGTGCGTTTCCTTGGCGCCCCTCTCTAGCCGGAAGCATGGGCGCTTTCCCTAACCTTGATTGGGAATGGGCGGGCTCGAGGCCATCGGGCCCGGGAGGGCGAAATGCTTAACCCGCGCTAAGTTCCGGAACGAACCTTTGCGCCGTTCCTTGCCGTTCCGTGGCCCCGCGGCGGGCGAGCCGGCCGGACCGCCGCGCCTGCCGTCGGCGATCGAACGAGGACGATCCATGCAGACGACAATGACGACAGCCAGGGCGCAGCCTCTGGATCCGCAAGCTTCCACCGAACCGGCCACCTCGTGCGGCGAACATCGCCGGCAATTGCTGGCGATCCTGGCTTCGCTCGAGCAGCAAGGCTATGACTTCGTGGCGCCCACCCCTTCCACGCATCGCCGCGTCATAACGCGTCCAGGGCGCCAGCTGGCGGGCAACCTCGTGGACGTTCTCGGCTGGAGCCTGCCGGTGATGCCGGGGCTGCTGGATCGCGCGATGGAAACAGCACTGGTCGATGCAGGCCTGCTCAGCCCGCGCGAGGACGGGCTGCTGGAGCCGCAGATGCGCGCCTCGCGGGTCCGGGGGCAATTGTTCCTGCACTCCGCCTATCCGACCACCGCCGCCGATGCCGTGTTCCTCGGCCCCGACAGCCTGCGCTTTTCGCATCTGATCACGGCCGCGATGCCCCGACGCGTCGACAGCATTCTCGATTATGGCGCGGGCGCGGGCGTGGGTGGCATCATCGCCGCGCTGGAGCGACCGGGCACTCAGCTGACGATCGCCGATATCAACCCCAAGGCGCTGTTCCTGGCGTCGATCAACGCCGAACATGCGGGGGTCGATCACCGCGTGCTGCATGTCGGCGCGCCCGAGGAGATCGACCAGGCCCCCGATCTCATGGTCACCCACCCGCCGTTCATGATCGACAGCCAGCAGCGTGCCTATCGCGACGGCGGCGACCTTCATGGTGCCCGGCTCTCGCTCGACTGGGCGCTCGCCGGGGCACGGTTGCTGCCTCCGGGCGGGCGGTTCATCATGCATACCGGGGTGGCTATCGTGCAGGGCCGCGATGGCCTGCATGCGGCGCTGGCACACGAACTGCCCAGCGGGTGCACGCTCACCTATTACGAAATGGACTCGGACATATTCGGCGATGAGCTCGAGACGGCGGAATATGCCGAGGTCGACCGGATTGCCGCCGTCGCGGTGATCATCGACCGCGGCGCGGCCTGACCGCCCCGATGCGTGTCATAGAACGCAGCATCTATCGCGGGCCGCATCTCTACGGGATGCACCCGATGATCCGCATCCGGCTCGATCTGGGAGCGCTGGAACAATGGCCAACCGACCGGCTCGACGGCTTTGCCGCTGCGCTGGTCGTGCTGCTGCCGGGTCTGTCCGAGCACCATTGCAATCTCGGCCAGCCGGGCGGCTTCGTGCAACGGCTCGAACAGGGCACTTGGCTTGGGCACGTGATCGAGCATGTCGCGATCGAGCTTCTGACCCAGTCAGGCGCTGCTGTCACGCGCGGCAAGACCCGGGCGGTCAAGCGCCAGCCCGGCGTCTACGACATCCTCTACAGCTATGCCGATGAAGTGAGCGGGCTTGCCGCCGGGCGGGCGGCGATGGAGCTGGTCCATCGCCTCTTGCCGCCTGCGCTGCAGGGCTTGCACGGGCTGGACCGGGTGGCAAGGCCGGAGCCGCCGCTGCCCACCGACCTGCCCGCGCTGATCGCCGCGCTGCGCAAGCTCGTGGCAACGCACGGTCTGGGCCCCAGCACCGCAGCGCTGGTGGAAGAGGCGCGTCGCCGGAAAATTCCGGTCACGCGGCTCAACGAGGCGAGCCTGATCCAGCTCGGCACAGGCAGTCGCCAGCAGCGCATCCGCGCCAGCGTCACAGGCAAGACCGGGCTGATCGGCGCCGAGCTGGCCGCCAACAAGCACGCGGCCAAGCGGTTGCTGGGCGATATCGGCCTTCCCGTTCCCCGCGGCGAGGTCGTTCGCGATCGGCCCTCGGCAATTGCCGCCGCGCGGCGTCTGGGATGGCCGGTGGTGGTCAAGCCGCTCGACGGCAATCATGGCCGCGGCGTTTCAACCCATGTCGGCGACAACGCCATGCTGCTGGCCGCGTTCGATGCGGCGCGCAGCATCAACCGGTCCGTGATCATCGAGCAGATGCTGACCGGGACAGATCACCGCTTTCTGGTGGTCGGCGGCAAGCTGGTCGCGGTAGCCGAGCGCGTCCCTGCGCATGTCGTCGGCAACGGCAGGGACAGCATCCGCAAGCTGATCGATACCGTCAATGCCGATCCAAGGCGCGGCGACGGGCATCAGGCGGCGCTGACGCGGATCGGTCTGGACGATGCCCTGCACGCCTGTCTGGCGCTGCAGAACCGCTCGATCGACAACATCCCCCTGCCGGGCGAGCATGTTGCGCTGGCAGGCACCGCCAACCTTTCGACCGGCGGCACCGCGATCGACCGGACCGACGAGGTTCATCCCGACAATGCCGCGATCGCCGAGCAGGCGGCGTTGGCGATCGGGCTGGACGTGGCGGGGATCGACATCGTGTCGCCGGATATCGGCCGCAGCCTGTACGAGGCCGGAGGCGGCATCGTCGAGGTCAATGCGGCGCCGGGGCTGCGCATGCACCTAGCCCCGTCCGAAGGCTCCCCGCGCGATGTCGCGCGGCCGATCATCGCCTCGCTGTTTCCCAGGCGCAGGAGCAGCCGCATCCCGGTGTTCGCCGTCACCGGCACCAATGGCAAGACAACCACCGTCCGCATGCTCGCGCGTATCCTGCGCGAAGCCGGCTACAGGGTCGGCTTCACCTCGACCAGCGGAGTCTATATCAACGATTGCAGGCAGGTGTCGGGCGATGCCAGCGGGCCAAAGAGCGCGCGCCGCGTGCTGCGCAATCCTGTCGTCGATGCGGCCGTGTTCGAGACCGCGCGCGGTGGCCTGCTGCGCGAGGGGCTGGCCTTCGATCTGTGCGATGTCGGCGCGGTGCTCAATGTCAGCGAGGACCATCTCGGCAGCAGGGGTGTCCATAGCCTGCGCGATCTTGCCAGGGTGAAATCGGTTGTGGTGCGAGCCGTGGCGCGGCGCGGGGCCGCCGTGCTCAATGCCGACGATCCCAGGACCGTCGCCATGGCGCGCCATTGCCGCGGGCGGGTGGTCTGGTTCTCGAACGATGCTGCCGCGCTGCACCGGGCGCCGATCGACGCGCATGTCGCCGATGGCGGGATGGCAATTCTGAACATCGACCAGACGATCGTCCGCATCCATGCAGGCGAGCGGCAGAAGGTGGCCGACATCCGCGATATTCCTGCCACGCTCGGCGGGATTGCGGAATTCAACATCCTCAACGCGCTCGCAGCCGCGGCAATGGCCGCCGCGCACGGCATCGACATCCCGGCAATTGCCGCTGGGCTTCGCTCCTTCCAGGCCTCGTTCGAGGATTCGCCGGGGCGGCTGAACATCGTCGAAGCGCATGGCGTGACCGTCATCATCGATTACGCCCACAATACCGCAGCCCTGAACGCTCTCGCCCGCGTGCTCGATCGCTATCGCGGCAAGGGACGGCTGATCGGCATGGTCGGCCTGCCCGGCGATCGCAGGGACAGCGATCTGCGCGACGTCGGCGCACAGGCTGCAGGCATGTTCGACGAAATCCTGTTTCGCGAAGGGGCCGATGGCCGCGGTCGCGAGCGAGGAACGATCAACGCGCTGATGGTCGAGGGCGCGCTGGCCGCGGGCAAGGACCCGGCAACGGTCCGCTGTTTCGTGAACGAGGCAGATGCGACCGATTTCGGCCTGCGCCACGTCCGTCCCGGCGACGTCCTGGTGCTCACCCCCACCGATGTCGACGCCATTTTCGCGCGGGTTCAGGCCTTTGCCGAGGCGCGTGATCCGGAGCGCTCCGCTGTCCACGAAGGAACAAGCCATGACGGATAAACCAGGTCCGCTGATCGCGATCGGCGGGCATGAAGACAAGGACGGCAAGCGTGTCATCCTCAAGGCGGTCGCGGAGCGACTGAACGGCGGCCGGCTGGTAGTCGCCACCGTGGCGAGCCAGAACCCCGAGCCCTATTTCGAGGCCTATCAGGCCGCCTTCGCAGCCTTGGGGGTGCGTGATGTCATCGAGCTGTATCTCGACAATCGCGGCCAAGCCGATGACGAAGCCATGCGCGCGACGATCGCCGATGCAGGCGGAATATTCTTCACCGGCGGCGATCAGCTGCGCATCGCCAGTCAGATCGGCGACACGCCACTGGAGACGGAGATCCACCGGCTGCATGCGCGCGGCGGGGTCATCGCCGGCACCTCTGCGGGCGCCTCGATGCAGAGCGAGGTGATGCTCGTCTATGGCAGCGGCCGCGAAACGCATCGGATCGGCGATGTGCGGATGGCGCCCGGCCTCAACCTCATTTCCGGGGTAATCATCGACCAGCATTTCGCCGAGCGCGGCCGCATCGGGCGTTTGCTGGGCGCAGTGGCGCACAATCCCCGGCTGCTGGGCATCGGTCTTGACGAGGACACGGCGATCGTCGTCGAAGGCAGGCTGTGCACGGTGATCGGCTCGGGCGGTGTGACCATCGTCGATGCGGGACACGTCTCACGCTCCAACATCGCCGAGGCCCGGCGCGACAGCGTGCTCTCCATCCATGACGTGGTGATGCACGTGCTGGGCGCCGGCGACCGCTTCGACCTCGAATCGCGCCGCCCCGGGCATCCCGCCGAATGAACCGGACACCTGTGTTAGGGCGACGGACGAGCGGACGCGCCACCCTTCGACATCAGCCCGAAGCCAGATCAATCGCTGCAACCCAGGAGACCGCATCATGGCCCATTGGCGCCGCACCCCATCCAGTACCGTTCCTGCTCAAGACCGGCTGATGCCGTACCGCGGGGGCTTCCTCGTCGCGATTGCAGGACTGGTTTCGGGGGCCTGGCTCTGGTCCGCGCGCAAGCAGCCCGGCATCGACCGCGACACCGCGGCGCGACTGAACCCGCATGCGACAAAGGATGGCACGCAGTGAAGATCCACCATCTCAATTGCGGCACCTGCTGCCCCGCCGGCGGACGGCTGTTCGACGGTACCAGTGACGCCCCCTTCGGGCATCTGGTGTGCCATTGCCTGCTGATCGAGAGCGATGCGGGGCTGATCCTGGTCGATACCGGTTTCGGCACGCGCGATGTCGATCATCCCTCGCGCCGGCTGTCGGCCTTTTTCCGCGCGCTCAACAATATCCAGTTGCGCCCGGAGGAAACCGCCATTGCGCAGATCCGCCGGCTCGGCTTCGATCCGGCCGATGTCCGCCACATCATCGTCACGCATCTCGATTTCGACCATGCCGGGGGGATCGAGGACTTTCCTCATGCCACGGTGCACGTCACGGCCTGCGAGAAGGCGGTGGCGGACGAGCAGCAGGGCGGACGCTTTGTCGGCACGCGGCGCTACCGCCCGCAGCAATGGGACGAGGTCGCCGACTGGTCGCTCTACCCGCTCGGCGGGGGGGAACGCTGGTTCGGCTTCGACTGCGTGCGCGATCTCCAGGGGCTGCCGCCCGAGATATTGCTGATACCGCTCACGGGGCATAGCTGGGGCCATGCCGGCGTTGCGATCCGCGAGCCCGGCGGATGGATGCTGCATGCAGGCGACGCCTATTTCCATCGCGGCGAGATGGCCGCGAGCGGCTATGCCTGCCCGCCGGGGCTGCGCGGTTATCAGGCGATGATGGAGGTCGACCGCACGGCAAGGCTGCGGAACCAGGCAAAGCTGCGCCATCTGGTCGCCAGCACCGACGAGACCGTCAGGCTGTTCTGCGCCCACGATGCGGTCGAGTTCGACCTGCTGGCGAAGCGATCGCGGGCCGAGGGTCAGGCAGTCTGATCGAGATGAAGGTATAGCTCGCTGAAATCGGAGCATTCGCGCAGCAGATCCCAGTCCGGAATGACCACCAGCCGACCTTGGCGGATGATCAGGCCGTCTATTTCCAAGGCCTTGAGGCTGCGGTTGACATGCACGGGGGTCAGGCCGGTCGCATCGGCCAGCTGATCCTGCGTGATCGGCATGCGATATCCGCTCTCGTCGCCCAGTCCTGCAAGCTTCAGCCGCTTGGCGAGCTCGCAATAGAGATGCGCGAGCCGCTGGCGGGCGGGCCTGCGCCCGACATTCATGATCCATTCGCGGAAGATCGAGGCATCGATCAGCGTATCGACCCAAAGCGCCTTGCCGACCCTGGGATGTGCCTCGACAAGCGCCGAGATCGTGGCCACCGGAATTTCCGCGATCCGGCATCGGGTCAGCATCTGCAGGCTGTGATCCGCCCTGCGGAGCAGCGCGCCTTCGAGATCGACGAAATCTCCCGCGACATGGAACGAGACGATCTGCCGTGCGCCGTCGATCGTGTGCTTCTGCCGGTATGCGAAGCCTTCCAGGATCAGCGCGCAATGTTCGCGCAGCTCGCCTTCGCGGACCAGATAGGCCCCCGCCTCATAGACCCGCTCCTGAAAGCGCAACGCATGCAAGGCCTCGCGGTCCGAATCGTCGAGCTTGGCGCGCGTTTCCATCTTGCGCACCATGCGCGCCAGAATTGGGTGATCTAACAAGCAAGGCTCCCATCATCATTTTGCGCGGGAGCAAGTTCACTCTCGGTCGACAAGGCGCGTGTGATCTCCTGCCGATCGCCCCTCCTCACACAAGTCGGCGCGCAGAAAAATGATCTATGTTATCTTATGCCATCGTCGCTGCGGTCGGCATCGCAGCGACGATCCGTCATCACTCAGCGTCCTTGCCGCCGGGCTCCTTGCGCTTGTCATTGCCCTTGGTCTGACCGGTCGACTGCTTTCCGCGCGCGTTGTTGCCGCCGCCGCGCCCGGTGCCGGTGCTGCCGCTGGCACCATCGCCGCCCTTCTTGGTGATCGCTCCGGGATTTCCGCCCGCGCCCTTCTGCGCCATGTCCTGTCTCCTTCTGTGGAGCCGCACCATCGTCGCGTTTGCGCCGACGCAATATGTCCTATGCAAGTGTCGCCTTAGCGGCGGCCGAATGGAGCGCATTGGGGAACCATTCGCGCGCTGGAGAATAATCCCGCAGGACCCGCCATCGCTCCGCGCCGTGTCCTTGCAAGGAGGACTGCCATGCCCGCCCGCCCATCGTGGAAAGGCCAGATTCGCCTGGCGCTGGTATCGATCCCGGTCGAAATCTACCCTGCGACCAAGAGCGGCGCAGGAATCCGCTTCCGCCAGATTCACGAGCCGAGCGGCCAGACGATCAAGTACGAAAAGACCGTTCCCGGCATCGGCCCGGTCAAGCCGGCGGATATCCTCAAGGGCTTCGAATACGAAAAGGGCAGCTATGTGCTGCTCGACGAGAAGGAGATCGAGGCTGTCCGGCTCGAAAGCCGCAAGACGCTCGAGCTGACGCAGTTCGTGTCGCTGCACGACATTCCCGTGCTCTATTACGAAAAGCCCTATTTCGTGGTCCCCGCCGACGATCTTGCCGAAGAGGCGTTCATCGTGCTGCGCGAGGCGCTCGATCAGGCGAAGAAGGTCGGCCTGGGGCAGCTGGCGATGCGCGGCCGCGAATATATCGTCGCGCTTCGCCCCTGCGGTCGCGGCATCATCATGGAAACGCTGCGCTATGCCGACGAGGTCAACAAGGCGACGTCCTATTTCCGCGAGATCGGCGACGAGAAGCCCGATGACGAGTTGCTCGAACTGGCCACGGCGCTGATCGACAAGAAGACCGCGCCGTTCGATGCCGGCGAGTTTCACGATCGCTATGTCGATGCGCTGCGCGACCTCATCGACACGAAGATGAAGAACAAGGGCAAGCGCGTCACGCCCGATGACGAACCGGCAGCGCCCGCAGGCGGCAATGTCATCGATCTGATGGCCGCGCTCAAGAAATCGGTCAGCGCCAAATCTGCCGGTGCCAGCGACGCCAAGCCGGCGGCGAAGCGCGCTTCCGCGAAAAAGCCTGCCGCCAAATCCGCGCCCAGGCGCAAGGCTGGCTGACCATGGCGGATCGCACGCCCGATCCGCTTGCCGAATATGCCGCGAAGCGCGACTTCGCCCGCACCCCCGAGCCCGACGCCGCGCCCCTCCGTCGCAAGGGCAAGCAGCCGCCGATGCTGGTGGTACAGAAGCACGATGCCACCCGCCTGCACTGGGACCTGAGGCTCGAGGCGGACGGCGTGCTCAAGAGCTGGGCGGTGACGCGAGGCCCCAGCATCGATCCGCAAGACAAGCGGCTTGCCGTCCGGACCGAGGATCATCCCCTGTCCTATGCCGATTTCGAAGGCGTGATCCCTGCGCGCGCCTATGGCGGGGGGACGGTGATGCTGTGGGATACGGGGCGTTGGGAGCCTGTGCCCGGCAAGAGCGCGAGCGACATCGACAAGGGCCATCTGCATTTCATCGCGCATGGCCAGAGGATGCGCGGCGAATGGATCCTCGTCCGGATGAAGCCGCGCGCGGGCGAAAAGCGCGAGAACTGGTTGCTGCGCAAGGTCGAGGATGGCGAGGCTGGCCAGGGCGATGTGCTGGTCGAGCGCGCGCTGACCAGCGTCAAGACCGGGCGGACGATGGACCAGATCGCCTCTGGCACCGCGCCGGTCGTGGCGGAGTCGAAACGATCGGGGTCCGGTGCGGCCAGGGCACGCCGCAAGCGCCCCCTGCCCGGCTTCCATCCGCCGATGCTGGCAACGCTCGTGCACCAGCTGCCCGGCGGCGACGACTGGCTGTTCGAGGTGAAATATGACGGCTATCGATGCCTGGTCGGTCTGGGCGCGAAGGGTGCGGTCGGCTGGACGCGCACCGGGCTCGACTGGAGCGACAAGTTCCGGTCGGTGCTCGATGCCATGGCGCAAGTGCCCGCAGCCTCGGCGCTGATCGACGGCGAGATCGTGGCGCTGGACGAAGACGGCCGCCCCAGCTTCTCCGCCTTGCAGCGCGCGCTGAAATCGGGCGGGCCGCTCAGCTATTTCGCGTTCGACCTGCTCGCGCTCGATGGCGAGGACCTGACGGAGCGGCCGCTGGCCGAGCGCAAGCAGCTGCTCGCTGCGCTGCTCGAGCGGGTGGACCCGCCGATCTTCTATTCCGACCATATCGAGCGCGACGGACGCGCGCTGTTCCAGGCGATGGTCGACAAGGGCTATGAGGGTGTGATCGCCAAGCGCGCCTCGAGCCGCTATGTCGGCGAACGCAGCGACGCCTGGCTCAAGATCAAGGTCGAGCGCCGCGAAGAGTTCGTGATCATCGGCTGGATCGCCAGCGCCAAGCGCGGACGGCCCTTTGCCTCGCTGCTGCTGGGCCAGCATGAAGGCGGCCAGCTGGTCTACAAGGGTCGCGTCGGCACCGGCTTCGATACCGAAACGGCGGAAGAATTGCAGGCGCAGCTGGCCGATCTCGCCCGGACCGAGCCCGCCATCGCCGATACCAAGGCCGTGGTCGGCAAACCCCAATGGGTCGATCCGGTTCTGGTCGCGGAGGTGCGCTATGCCGAATATACGCATGACGGGGTGCTGCGCCATGCGAGCTATATCGGCCTGCGCGGCGACAAGCCCGCATCCGAGGTCACCGGGGAGATCGAGATGAACCAACCTGCAGCCTGGATCGCGCCGCAGCCGTCGATCCGCATCACCCATGCCGACCGGCCGCTGTTCGGCGCTGACGGCCCGACCAAGGGCGATCTCGCGAGCTGGTACGAGGCCGCCGCCCCGCTGATGCTGCCCTTCATCGCCAACCGCCCGGTGGCGCTGCTCCGCTGCCCGCAAGGGATCACCGAGCAATGTTTCTTCCAGAAGCATGTGCAGAAAGGCTGGGGCAAGGAAATCGGCTCGCTGGTGATCGAGGAGGCCGATGGCTCGACCGATCCGGTCTTCGTGCTGGGCGACAAGGCGGCGATCCTGCGCTGCGTGCAGATGGGCGGGATCGAGTTTCACGGCTGGGGTTCGCGCGCGGACGATATCGAGCATCCCGACCGGCTGGTGTTCGATCTCGATCCCGACGAGGGGATCGGCTTTTCCGATATCGTCGCGGCGGCCCGGCAGATGCGCGATCATCTCGCCGATATGGGCCTCGTCACCTTCCCCATGGTGACCGGCGGCAAGGGCATCCACGTGATCGCGCCGCTCGACCCGGGTGCGGACTGGGCGGTGACCGAAGGGTTCGCCAAGAGCTTTGCCCAGGCGCTCGAACAGGCCGAGCCGCGCCGCTATACCGCCTCGATGTCGAAGGCGCGGCGCAAGGGGCGGATATTTATCGACTGGATGCGCAATCGGCGCGGATCGACCGCAGTGCTGCCCTTCAGCGTACGCGCGCGGGCCGGCGCTCCGATCGCGGTCCCGGTGACCTGGGACGATCTGCAGACGCTGACCGCCGCCAATGGCTTCACCCTGGCCGATCCGGGCGCCGTGCTGGACCATGCCAGCGGCACGATCGGCGACTGGGGCAAGGCCAGCCAGGCGCTTTCCGTTACCGACTAGAGCTCGCGCGACCGCCTGTTGCCGATCAGCAACGCGACGGCGGCGAGCACCGAGCCGAGGCTCATCAGCAAGGCGACCACCGGCAGGCCATAGCCCAGCGCGAACAGCAGGCCCGCCAGCGCGGGGGCGAGCGCCGATCCGCCGCGGCCGACGCCGATGACGAAACCGGTCGCCGAGGCGCGCAGCGCGACCGGGAAGCCCGTCGCCACCAGCGCATAGAGGCCGACGACCCCGGCATTGGTGACGAAGCCGGCGGCGGCAGCGACCATCGACAGCCGCGCCAGGTCGGGCTGGCCCATGCCAAAAATCACCACCAGCACGCACGACACCAGCATCGCCGCGATGGTCAGGCTGCGCACTGGCAGGCGCAGCGTGAGCAGGCCGAGCACCAGCGATCCGCTCGCGCCACCGATGCTCGCCCAGACGAGCACGCCTGCGGCCTCTGCCGGAGGATAGCCGAGATCCGCGACGATCTTTGGGATCCATTTCATCACGAAATAGAAGGTCATGATGTGGCCGAGATAGGCGAGCGTCATCGCCGCAGTGACCTTGATCCATTCGGGCGCGAACAGTCGCGACAGAGGCACGCGGCCCGGCTGGCTGGTCCGGGCGACAAGGCTGCTGACCGTCGCATGGCCCATGGTCCGGAGCGTCCGGTTGATCCGCTCCAGCGCGCCTTCGGGCTGGCGGCTGGCGAGAAATGCGATCGATTCGGGCACGCGCCACCAGGTGACCGCGATCATCAGCGCCGACCAGGCCGCGCCGAACAGGAAGACCGACTGCCATTCGTAGTGCTGCAAAAGCTGCGTCGCGACGAGACCGCCGAGCACGGTGCCGACCGGATAGCCGCCCGCCATCACCACCACCGCCAGCGGGCGATAACGCGCATTGGCGGCCTCGGCTGCGGCCGCGTTGATCGCGGCGAGCATGCCGCCGATGCCCAGCCCGGTGAGCACGCGCCAGGCCGAAAGCGAGATCACGCCGCCGGCGCTCGCTGCGCCGAGCATGCCGACGGTCATCAGCGCGAGGCACAGCAATATCGTGTTGCGGCGCCCGGCGGTATCGGCAAGCCGCCCCAGCGTGAGCGATCCGAGCGCCATGCCGACCAGTTCCATCGACAGCACCAACCCCAGCACGCCGCGATCGATGCCCCAGGCCGCGGAAATGCCGGGCGAGGCGAAACTGATCGCCATGACATCGAACCCGTCGAGCGCGTTCAGCGCGACCATCGTCGCGACGATCGACCATTGATAGCCCGACATCGGCCCGGAATCGATGATCTCCGCCGGATCGCCTGCCGTCATCCCCTGCTGCGATGCAGCCATAATCCTCTCCCTCCCGCCGTCATGTGCTCCCGGTCCTGAAGACCGGTGAGCCGCTCAGTGCGTGTAAATCAATGCATCGAGCGCGACGACGCCTTCGCCCTGCGGATAGACGATCACGGGGTTCAGATCGACTTCCGAAATTTCGGGCGTGCCGGTCATGATATCCATTATCCGCATCGCAAGCCGGGCGACCGCCGGGACGTCGAGCGCAGGCGAGCCGCGATAGCCGTGCAGCAATGCGGCACTCTTGAGCCTGCCCAGTTCGGCGACGATCGCCGCCTCGGTCATGTCGGGCGTAATCAGCCGCGCATCGTGCTGCAGTTCCGCGGTCACGCCGCCAAAGCCGACCAGCACCACCGGACCCCATTGCGCATCGCGCTTCGCGCCGACGATGAGTTCGAGCCCGCGTCTGCCCATCGCCTCGACCAGCACGCCGTCGAGCGCCAGGCTCGCGTCATAGGCCGCGACATTGGCATGGAGACGGTCCCACGCGGAAAGCAGCGCGGCCTTGTCGGCGAGGTTCAGGATCACCCCGCCCGCATCGCTCTTGTGCCCGAGCGCCGCCGCCTGGGCCTTGATCGCCACCGGATAGCCGATGCGCGCGGCAATCTGTGCCGCCTCTTCGGCGGTTGCGGCCAAGTGACCCTGCGGGAAGGAAACGCCCGCAGGCTGGAGAAGCGCCTTGGCCTGATACTCGGGAATGACCCCGCGCCAAAGCGGCGGGTCGAGCGGCAGCGGATCGGGCGCCCGCTCGGTGAGGTCGCGCTGACCGAGCGCCACCAGCCGCGCGATCGCCCGAAAGGCGCGCTCGGTGCTGGGGAAGACCGGCACGCCCGCCATGCGCAGCCTGTGCAGGATGTCGGGCGGCAGCACCGTGCCTTCGTCGAGGCTGGCATAGATCACGGGCTTGGTGCGTTCGCCGCCCTCGACCGCGCTGAGCAGCGGCGGCAGCTTGATGCCGATCGTCGTCGCGTCGGTCTGGATAATGCCCGTGACGATGCAGCCGAAGCGATCGTCCGCCTGCAGCGCGGTGACAAGCCGCGCATAGATGGCCGGTTCGACCAGCCCCTGCGCGGTAATGTCGAGCGGATTGCTGACCGCGACGAAATCGGGCATCGCCGCGCGCACGGCGGGCGCGTTGCTGTCGGTTAGCACCGGCAGGTCGAGCGCAAGTTCCTCGCACAGGTCGAGCATCAGCGCCTTGAACGCGCCCGATTCGCCCAGCACCGCAACGCCGCCGCTCGGCAGCGCCGGGCAGCGCGACGCGATCTCGGCAATGTCGCCGAGCTCTTCCAGCGTCTCGGCGATGACCACGCCCGCGCGCTCGACCATCGCGCGCATCAGCGCATGATCGCCCGCCATCGCGCCGGTATGCGTCGCCGCGCTCTCGCGCGCCGCGCTCGACTTGCCCGGATGCAGCAGCACGACCGGCTTGCCCGCCGCGCGCGCCGCCCGCGCCGCCGCAAGAAAGCGCTGCGGCTGGCGAAACTGCTCGACGATCATCGCGATCACCCGCGTCGCGGGATCGGCGATCAGATGCTCGACATAGTCCTCGACCCCCGAACCTGCCTCGTTGCCGGTCGAGACCGACAAGGTCACGTTCATCGCGCGCGACAGGAAGGTCGTCGCCAGCACCGCCGCCATCGCGCCCGATTGCGACACGATGCCGATGCCGCCCCCCGGGCCAGGGGACGGCACCAGCGTCTCGACAAAGGTCAGCGGAATGCGCTCGGCATAGTTGACCAGGCCCAGGCAATTGGGGCCTTCGATCACCATGCCCGCTTCGTCCGCGATCCGCGCGAGCTCGCGCTGGTCGGCCAGCCCCTGCTCGCCGCCCTCGGCAAACCCGGCGGAGAAGATGATCGCCGCGCCGCACCGCCGCGCTGCCAGCGCGCGCACCGCATCGAGCACCCCCGCACGCGGGATCGCGAGCACCGCGACATCGACGTCGAGCGGCAGTTCGTCGATCGAGGCCAGGCATTTCCGGCCTGCAATCTCGGTGCGTTTGGGATTGATCAGGTGGACCGGTCCCGCAAAGCCGTTGCGGTCGAGATTGGACACGACCGACGCGCCGAGCGCGCCGGGCTTGTCCGATGCGCCCACCACCGCCACCGATCGCGGCGAGAGCAGGCGGCGAAGGTCACGCTGCGGCGACATTGCCACGGACGAGGATTCCAGATCGATCATCGGCTCGGCGCTCCGGGTTCAGGCGGGCTGCTTGCTGACATCATAGGCGCCCAGACCCGGCTTGTAGGTCTTGTCGTCGATGAACTGCTTGATGCCTTCCTTGCGGCCATCGTTGTCGAAGCTGTTCGCGGCTTCCTGCGCGCGGATGAGGAAATCCTCGGCATTGTCATAGGTCATCTCGCGCACGCGGCGGATGGCGTCCTTGGTCGCCTTGAGCGCCACCGGGTTCTTTTCCAGCAGCACCTTCGCCACCTGCTCGACCCGCGCCTGGAGCTGAGCCAGCGGCAGCGATTCGTTGACCAGCCCCCATTCGGCCGCGGTCTTGCCGTCGATATTCTCGCCCATCATCGCGTGGTACATCGCCTTGCGGAACGGCATCAGCTCGGTCGCGACCTTGGAGGCCCCACCGCCGGGCAGGATGCCCCAGTTGATCTCGGACAGGCCGAAGGTCGCCTCGTCCGCGGCAAAGGCAAGGTCGCAGCCGAACAGCGGGCCATAGCCGCCGCCGAAGCACCAGCCGTTGACCATCGCGATCGTCGGCTTCTGGTACCAGCGCAGCCGCCGCCACCAGCCATAGGCCTCGCGCTGCGCCTGGCGGGTGGCGCTCAGTCCCTGCGCCTCGGTCTCGCGAAAATATTCCTTGAGATCCATGCCCGCCGACCAGCTGGTGCCTTCGCCGGTCAGCACGACGACGCCGACATCCTCGCGAAATTCCAGCTCGTCGAGCACCCGGCCCATCTGGCGGTTGAGCCTGGGGCTCATGCAATTGCGCTTTTCGGGCCGGTTGAACTTCACCCAGGCGATGCGGTCGGTCACCGTATAGGCGACGGTTTCTTCTTCGGTACGTTCGGTCATCGGTTCGCAGCCTTTCTTGAGGAGATCATGGTGCATTGGGATCCGTTCAGATGGGATAATGGCCCGGTTCGGTCTCGATCGTGATCCAGCGCAATTCGGTGAACGCGTCGATGCCCGCCTTGCCGCCAAAGCGACCATAGCCCGAGGCCTTGACCCCGCCGAAGGGCATCTGCGCCTCGTCGTGCACCGTGGGGCCGTTGACATGGCAGATGCCCGACTTGATCGCCCTGGCCACCCTGAGCCCCCGCGCGATGTCGCGGGTGAACACCGAGGCAGACAGGCCGTACTCCGTATCGTTGGCAAGCGCGATCGCATCGGCCTCGTCGGCTGCGCGGATCACCGCGACCACCGGGCCGAAACTCTCCTCGCGGAACAGGCGCATTTCGGGAGTGACGCGATCCACGACATGCGCGGGCATCAGCACGCCGTCCGCATCTCCGCCGCAAGCGAGCCTTGCCCCATCGGCGAGCGCGTCGCGTACCAGCCCATCGACATGCTCGACGGTCTTGCGATCGATCACCGCGCCCAGCGCCGCCTTGCCCTCGCGCGGATCGCCGACGCCGAGCGTCGCGACCTTCGCCGCGAATTTCTGTACAAAGGCGTCGGCCACCGCATCGACCACGATGATCCGCTCGGTCGACATGCAGATCTGCCCCTGGTTCATGAACGCGCCGAACGCCGCCGCCTTCACCGCCTCGTCGAGATCGGCATCGTCGAGCACGAGCAGCGGTGCCTTGCCCCCCAGTTCGAGCAGACAAGGCTTGAGATGCTCGGCAGCCCGTTTGGCGATGATGCGGCCGACCGCGGTCGAACCGGTAAAGTTGACGCGCCGCACCGCCGGATGGTCGATCAGCGCACCGACCACCTCGCCCGCATCCTGCGGCGCGTTGGTGACGAGGTTGACGACGCCATCGCCCAGCCCGGCCTCGATGAAGCAGCGCGCGATCAGCGCGTGCGTTTCCGGGCATTGCTCCGAAGCCTTAAGCACGACCGTATTGCCGCAGGCGAGCGGCATCGCGATGGCGCGCACGCCCAGTATGATCGGCGCATTCCACGGCGCGATGCCCAGCACCACGCCGGCCGGCTCGCGCACCGCCATGGCGATGCAGCCCGGCTTGTCGGACGGGATCACCTCGCCACCGATCTGCGTCGTCATCGCCGCCGCCTCGCGCACCATATTGACCGCGAGCATGTGGTTGAACCCGGCCCAGGCGGCCGTCGCGCCGGTTTCCGCCTGCATCGCGGCGATGAATTCGGCCTGGCGCGCGACCATCGCGTCGGCTGCGCGAGTCAGCGCCGCACGGCGTGCGCCCGGCCCGAGCGCCGCCCAGCCGGGCAGCGCCGCCTCGGCCGCATCCGCCGCCGCAGCCGCATCGGCCACTGTTGCCGCTGCCGCGCGCGTCGCCACATCGCCGGTCAACGGGTTCATCCGGTCGAACTGGCTTGCGGCTTCGATTGCCCGTCCGCCGATCAGCAAATCCGTCTTGAACATCGGAACCATCCTCTCGTTGATTGATATGTCGCATATCAATATTGGCCAAGCGATGCAATCGGGGTAAAGCCGCTTATGGCCAGAAACGAACCGCCCGCCACGCTGCACGATCCGCTCGATGCCCTGCTGGGTTATCAGCTGCGCCGCGCGTCGAGCGTGATGATGGCGGACCTGGCCGCGACGCTGCGCGAGACGGGGCTGCGCCCGGTCGAGGCGTCGATCCTGCTCGTCATCGAATCCTCCCCCGGCTGCACGCAAAGTGATGTGGGACGGCTGCTCGCGATCAAGCGCGCGAACATGGTGCCGCTGATCGCGGGGCTTTTCCGCCGGGACCTGATCTATCGCGCGCCGGTCGATGGGCGGTCGCAGGCGCTGTTCCTCTCGCCTGCCGGCGAGGCGATGGCCCAAGACGCGCGCAAGGCGATCAACACGCATGAACAGCGCTTTCAGGATCTGTTCGACGAGACCAAGGTGGCCGCCCTGCTCGACGGGCTGCGCCTGATCCGCAAGCACGGTTAGTCGCGACATGGCCGTGCGGCGCGCGATCCGTGTGGCCTGATCCGGAGGTCGCGGGATCATGATGGAAAGCCTCAACCTGCGCCATCTGCGATCGGTGGTGGCGATCACGCGGCTCGGCAGCATTTCCGCCGCTGCGACGCACGTGAACATCTCGCAGCCCGCCATCACCCAGGGCCTGTCGAAGCTCGAAGCGCAGCTCGGCATCGCATTGTTCCACCGCTTGCCCGAGGGCATGCAGCCGACCGAAGCGGCGGCTGTGCTCACCCCGCGCATCGAACGCGCGCTCGACCATATCGGCAGCCCGTTGGTCACGATGGCACAGATGCGCGCGCTGCTGACCCTGGCCGAAGGCGGCAGCTATGCACGCGCCAGCGCGATCACCGGCCTGTCGCAACCTGCGCTGCACCGCGCTCTGGCCGATCTTGCCATCGTTCTGCGCCGCCCGCTGGTCGAACGCCGCGGCAAGGGCATCGCCTTCACCCATGGCGGTCGCCGCACGGTCCGCGCCTTCCGTCTGGCGCGCGCCGAGTTGCGCGCGGGTCTGGCCGAGATCGAGACGCTGAAGGGACGCGAGGTGGACCGGATCGCGGTCGGTGCGATGCCGCTGTCGCGCGCCAGGGTGCTGCCCGAGGCTGTCGCGGCCTTTCATCTCGCGCATCCCGAGGCGCGCATCCTGATCAGCGAAGGCGCGTTCATCGATCTGATCGAGCCGCTGCGCGACGGTGATCTGGATGTCATCGTCGGCGCATTGCGCGATCCCGCCCCGGGTGAGGATGTGGAGCAGCAGCCGCTGTTTCTCGATCGGCCGGCGATCATTGGGCGCAAGGATCATCCGCTGGCCAGCGGCGTGGCGAGCCTGGCGCAGCTGGCCGAATATCCGTGGATCGCCTCGCCCACCGGCACGCCGCTCCATTCCCGCTGGCGCGCGATGTTCGAGCGCGCGGGCCTGGCCCTGCCCCGGGTTCCGATCGAATGCGGATCGGTGATCGCCATCCGCCAGATCCTTGCGACGAGCGACTTTCTCGCGATGCTTTCGCCCGACCAGGTCGGACTGGAGCTTTCCACCGGTTTGCTCGGCATCATCGCTGAAGTCCCCGCCGAACTGAGCCGGACCATCGGAATCACCATGCGCAGCGGCTGGCGCCCGACCATGGTACAGGCGGCATTTCTCGAGCAGCTGCGGCTGGCCTCGGGTGCAATCGATGCCAGCCGCACAACATAAGAAAAATCTAAATCTGACCGTAGCTTGCTTCACCCGCCAGGCCGTCTGGCATCAGAATTCGAAGCTCGCCTGCAGGAACCATTGCCGCGGCCGCGCGAAAATGCGCTCGGCATAGCCCAGGGTGGCCAGCGAGGCGTTGCCCTGGATCAGGTAGCGTTCGTCGAACAGGTTGGTGAGGCCGCCCTGCAGCTTCCAGCCATCCTCGTGCGACAGCGTCAGCGAGGCATTGCCGACAAAATAGCCGTCCTGCTCGATCTCCGGCACGCTGCCCGTGATGAACACCAGCGACGAGGTGTACGACCCGTCGAAGCGCGGGGTCAGCTTCATTGCGTCGGTCAGCTGGAAATCATAGGCGATCCCGAAACTGCCCTGGAACGAGGGGGTCAGCGGCAGGTCGTCACCCGGCAGCACGGTCGCGGTGGCCCCGGGCACGGCAGTGATCGACAGGATGTCGTCGTCGAGCAGGCTCGCTGAGGCCTCGAACGAGAACCCGCCGCTGCGATACGAGGCTTCGGCCTCGAACCCGCGGATGCGCGCCTTGCCTGCGTTGAACAGCAGCGGCACGGGGCCGGCGCGGAAGATCAGCTGGATGTCTTGATAGTCCGCCTGGAAGGCCGCGAGATTGAGGCGAAACGCGCCGAAATCCATCTTCGCGCCGAGTTCGTAGCTGTCCACCGTTTCCTCGTCGAACGGGATCGGCACATTGCCCGCGGGTGCGGCGTTGTAACGGGTGTTGAAACCGCCCGACTTGAAGCTGCGCGCATAGGAGACATAGGTGCTCAGCCAGTCGGCGACCTGGTAGCGCACGCTGGCCGATCCGGTGAGCGCGGAGAAGGTCTCGCGGTTGGGCGTCGGGAAGATGAACAGCGGACCACCCTGCGGGATCGCCAGCGTCGGCAGCGGGTCGGGATCGGGCCGGGTCGAGGGGAACAGGTTGAGCACCGTGCCCTGATAGGTCTTGCGATCCTCGGTATAGCGCAGCCCGCCGGTGAGCTCGAGCCCCGTGGCGACCTCCCAGCTCAGTTCGCCGAACACCGCGAACGACTTGGTTTCGAGGTCCGACAGCTGGAGGTCGCGGCTTCCCGGTCCGCCGGCCAGGATTGACGCGATCACCGGCGGCGACGGCGGGAAGGAAATCGGCACCGAGGCGCGCTCGTCGGTATCCTCGTCGAAATAATAGCCACCCAGAATGCCGCTGACCGGCCCGGCATCGAGCTGCAGCTGGAGTTCCTGGCTGAACTGTTTCGACTTCGCGCCGACATCGGTGGTGAGGATGACGAACGGCGTGTTGTCCGCGTCGCGGATGCCGCGCGACTGCGTGTCGCGGTAGGCGGTGATGCTCTTGACCGTCAACGCCTCGGACAGCTCCAGGCTGGCGGTGGCCGACAGCCCCCAGACCTTCGAGGTGCTGCTCACCGGCGCGGTGCCGCCGTTCACATAGGGGCCGCGATTGTAGAAATCGTTGGCGCAGCGCGGATCGTTGATCAGCGGCACATTGGGCGCGCCGAAACGTGGGTTGCCGGGCGTCAGCGGCGCGAACGGGATGGTCGCGCCGGGGCATCCGGCACCGACACTGGCAATCGCGGGGACCGGGGCCTGTTCGTTGATCCCGGCAAAGACGAACGGTGCGCCATTCTCGTTGCGCTCGGTATAGTCGCCGCGCACCAACAGGGTGAAGCTCGGCGATGCCTCCCATTTCAGCGAGGCGTTGAGCGTGTAGACATTGTCATTGCCCAGCCGCAGCCCATCGAACTGGCGCCGGACATAGCCATCGCGCTTGCGGAACCCGCCCGAGACGCGAGCGGCGAGGTTTTCCGCGATCGGCAGATTGAGCGCGGTCGATCCCTCGATCAGATTGTCCTCCCCCGTCCGCAGGCGACTGCGGCCGGAAAACTCGCCGAACTCGGGCTCGCGCGTGTTGACCAGGATCGCGCCGCCGATGGTGTTGCGGCCGAACAAAGTGCCCTGCGGACCGCGGAGCACCTGCACGCTGGCGATATCACCCAGCTCGATCGTGCCGCCAACCGAGCGGCCGACATAGACATCGTCGATATAGACGCCGACACCCGGATCGACCGCTGCGGTCGGGTCGACCTGGCCCACGCCGCGGATGAACACGACAGCGGCGGCGCTGTTGCCCGAAAGCTGGCCTGCGGGCTTGAACTGCAGGCTGGGGGTGAAGCGCTCCAGATCCTGCGTCTGGGTGATCTGGCGATCCTCCAGCGCCTCGCCGCTGAACACGGTGACCGCGACCGGCGTCTCCTGCAGCGATTCCTCGCGGCGGCGCGCACTGACGATGATTTCCTGCGGCACGGCCTCGCTCGCGCTGGAAGGCGTCTGCGGACCGGTCGACTGCGCCGATGCCTGTTGCGGCAGGCCGCCGAGCGCGAGCAGGCCCAGAGCGGTGGTGGTCGCGGCGCGGATACGGGTTTTGCGAATCGGGCTCATGGCATTCTCCCCATGTGCATTTCTCGTCCGGAAATGCTATGTGAGAGAACATTGCAGATCGCCCCCGACGGCTCTAATCAGATTTGCGGCATGCCCATAAGAAAAACCTAAGTCTGTTTGAGGCCTTCCAGCGCGGCCGTCGTGCTGTTGAGCGCCAAGGCACTCGACGAGATGCGCTGGCTTGCAGGACGGCAGACCGTGAGGACCGCAACCGGTCGGTCCGGGATCATCCCTGTCCGGGCTTTCGCGCCGCCTTGTCGAGGTCATAGGCGCCGAGCCCCGGCTTGTAGCTCTTCTCGTCGATGAACTGCCGGATGCCTTCCTTGCGGCCATCGGTCTTGTCGTGGAAATTCGCCGCTTCCTGCATGCGGACGAGATAGTCCTCGGCTTCGTCATAGGTCATCACGCCGACCCGGCGGACCGCATCCTTGGCGAACTTGAGCGCGACCGGGTTCTTCTTGAGCAACAGCTGCGCTACCTCGGTGGTGCGCGCCTCGAGCCGGTCGAGCGGCACGCTCTCGTTGACCAGCCGCATCGCGCTCGCCTGCCTGCCGTCGATCAGCTCGCCAGTCAGCGTCAGCCACATCGCGTCGCGCATCGGCAGCAGATCGACCACCACCTTGGTCACCCCGCCGCCGGGCAGGATGCCCCAGTTGATCTCCGACAGACCGAACTGCGCCTCGTCCGCGCAGATCGCCAGATCGCACGCGAAAAGCGGGCCGAAGCCGCCGCCGAAGCACCAGCCATTGACCATCGCGATCGTCGGCTTGTGGAACCAGCGCAGGCGCCGGAACCAGCCATAGCTCTCGCGCTGCGACTTGCGCACGCCGCGCAGTCCCTGCGCCTCGGTCTCGCGGAAATATTCCTTGAGGTCCATGCCGGCGGACCAGCTGTTGCCCTCGCCGCCCAGCACCAGCACGCCGACATCGTCACGAAACTCCAGCTCGTCGAGCACTTCCATCATCTGGCGGTTGAGCGTGGGGTTCATCGCGTTGCGCTTTTCGGGCCGGGCGAATTTCACCCAGGCGATGCGATCTTCGACGCGGACCGAAACCACCTGACCGTCGGACATGCTCTTTCCCCTTTTCACTTCGCTGCACAGCGGGGCGGATTTGTATGCCATGCGTACATTTTTCGCAATCGGAAACGCACTGTCGCTTGTCGCGATCGGTCAGGCTTGGGGGCTGCGCCTGCGCGGTCGGGACCGTGGGGAGGGCGTCGCGATCCTTTCGAGCATCGCGCCCAGCAGCGCGGCCTCTTCGCCGGTCAGCTTCTCGACCAGCACCCGATCGGCGGTGTTGATCGCGGCCAGCATCGCCGCGATCTGCTCCTCGCCCTGCGCCGTCAGGTGCAGCGCGTTGGTGCGCGCATCGCGTCCGGCGCGGCGTTCGATCAAGCCCTTGTCTTCCAGGATGTTCACCTGCCGCATCGCGCTCGAGCGGTTGATGCCCAGCGCCTGGCCCAGCGCGGTCTGGTCGCAGCCGGGATTGTCGCGGATCAGCAGCAGCGCGGTCATCTTCGCCGGAGACAGGCCAAAAGGCGCGAGCGCGCGGCGCGCGTCCCGCTCTGCGATCAGGCTTGCCCGCTGCAGCTGATACCCGACCAGCTGCCGCAGATCCTCGCCCTGCTTCATCGGCATCGGCTCATCTCCTCGGCCCAGTGTCCCCTTGCCTATCAGCCGGGCTTGTCGAGCATGAAATAGAGCGCGGCGACCAGCGGGACCGTCGCGACCAATCCCCAGAACAGCCAGCGCCGCGCGAGCATGCGATAGGCTTCGGGTACCTCGCCGGCCTGTTCGAACGCCCGGGCCATGCGCGCCTGCCGAACCTGGATGGGGATAAGGATACCCAGCCAGATCACCCCCGCCGCAACGAAGCTGACCTGGCTCCAAAGCAGCCAGCCCGGTCCGGGAAAGTCGTAGCGCGCCTCGTACATCGCGCCATAGCCGCCGATGATCGTCAGCACGATGCCCGGCACCGTCAGCCCGAAATCGGTGCCGGTGACCATGCGCTGGCCGAAGCCGACGATCGGCGCGCTGCGCGTGCGGTCGGCAAACACCTTCCACACCGCGGTCACCGTGATGTTGCCCAGCAGCAGGATGACGCCCAGCACATGCGCGAACTTGTAGATCGAAAATGCCGTCATCGCCCCTGCCCCGGATTGCTGGCGCGCCAGCATGGGGACCGATGCTAACCGCTCGCTGCCCGCATGTCTGCGATTTTCTGCGGAATTCCCATGCCTCTCCCCGATCTGACCGCCGCTCTAAGGGTCATAGTCACAGCGAAGCATATTGCGCTACTGACATCAATCTGATCTATGGTGCGCCGTCCGAAACAAGGAGGTCGCATGCCCGATCGGGAACCGCTGATCGATCGCAAGTTCGCCAGCCGGGTCGACTGGAACCTGCTGCGCACCTTTGTCGATATCGTGCGCGCGGGCGGCATCGGCGCGGCGGCGCGCAAGCTCAACCGCCAGCAGCCGAGCATCAGCGCGGCCCTGAAGCGGCTCGAAGACCATGTCGGTACCGTGCTGCTGATCCGAACCGCGACCGGGGTGGAGATGACCCCCGCGGGCAAGGCGATGATGGCGCTGTGCGAGGACATGCTGGAATCCGCGCGGATGATGCCGCACCAGATCGCGCAGGCGACCAAGCGGGTCGAGGGATTCGTCCGCATCCAGATCGTCTCCGGCTTGATCTCGCCCGAATTCGACGAGGCGATTGCCAGCTTCCACCGCCGCAACCCCGATATCCATATCGAAATCCGCGTATCGCCCTGGCGGCAGGTGCTCGATGCGCTCGAACAGGGCGAAGTCGAGATCGGGGTGAGCTATGACAGCGCGGTGCGTGGAGGCCTGATGTACGAGCCGTTGCTGGTCGAGCGCCAGCAGCTCTATTGCGCGCGCTCGAGCCCGCATTACGGCCATCGCTACAGCCGCCTGACCGATCTGCGCGACGAGCATTTCGTGCTAACCGGCGATGACGAGATCGAGCTCATCACCAACCTCAGGCGCCGCAATGGCCTGGGCACCAAGGTCAGCGGCCTGGCCGAGGACATCAACGAGGCGCAGCGGCTTGTGCGGCTTGGCGTCGGCATCGGCTTCCTGCCCGTTCCGGCGGCGGAGGAGGATGTCGCGAAGGGTCGGCTCTGGCCGATGCTCTACGCGGATATCGAGCCCGCCTATGACATCTATCTGCTCGCGCGCACCGATCCCGCGCGCGACACCGCGACGCAGCTGTTCTGGGACGAGGTGTTCCGCCGGGTGCGCGCGATGCGCGAGGCATAGATGCAGACTATGACTTTCATCGCATTTTTGCGTCTCCCGACATGATGCAGTGCAGCGCAGACTTTCCACCGGTTTTGGAGCTGCGCAATGACGATTTCCCTCAAGGACAGGCTGTTCAACCTCGTACCGCCCATGATGGTGGCGCTGGTGGTGCTGTTCTGGGCCTATGCGCCCAAGGCGTTGACGGACATCCCCTGGCTGCTGATCGTCACCTCGTCGCTGATCACGCTGACCGTCCTGCTCCTCGAATTCGTGCACGAGCGACACGCAGGCTGGCGGATGAACTGGCAGGAATTCCGTACCGACCTTTTCTACGTCGTTCTCAGCTCCACCGTGATCGCCTGGCTGAGCAAGACGCTGGCCGAGGATCCGCTGCTCGCGCTCAAGGACTGGCTGGGCATCAGCACCACCTGGATGGCCGAAGTGCCGTGGCTGGTGCAGGTGATCATGGTCGTGGTGATCCTCGAACTCGGCCAGTACTGGATGCACCGGCTGATGCACAATTCGACCCCTTTCTGGCTGACGCACGCGCCGCATCATCACATCACGCAGCTCAATGCCGCCAAGGGCTATGTCGGCAATCCGATCGAGCTGTTCCTGATCAGCCTCAGCGTCCTCGCCTTTTTCGATTTCGATCTGACCGCGCTCTTCGCGGGACTGAACGTGCTCAATGTCGTCTCGACCTTCGCGCATGCCAATGTGAAGGCCGATCCGCCGATCTGGTACTCGTTTTTCTTCACCACGATCCGCCATCACAGCCTGCACCATTCGACCGATTACGAGGCGACACGCTGCAACTATGGCAATTCGCTGATCCTGCTAGACCGCATCTTCGGTACCTACAAGGAGGGCGAAGGCGTGCTGGTCGGCCAGGACGATCGCAAGCGGCTGACCATCTGGGAGCAGACGATCTTCCCCTTCGTGCCGCTGATCGAGCGCTGGAAGGCGCGCCGAAGCGATAGCGGCGGGACGAGCGCTCCGGCATGATCGACCTGCGCGCCCGGCGGATCGACGCGGCGCGCGAGGCGCTGGGCCAGGGCGACCTGCAGGCAACGCACAGGCTCGCGGCCTCGCTCCTGCATGACGACCCGCGCGATGCGGAGGGGCACTTCCTGCTAGGCGTCACCCTGGCCGATGCCGGGCAGATCGCACCCGGCATTGCCAGCCTCGAGCGCGCGGTGGCGCTCGACCCGCAGGGCGAATATCGCGCGCAGCTCGCCAAGCTCTATGCGATGGTCCGGCGCGAGGGCGATGCGGCGTTCGTGCTCGAACAGGCCGAAACCGCGCTTCCCGCCGATGCGCTCAGCCGCGACACCATGGGCTGCGTCTATGCGCGGCTGGGCAACCATCCCGCCGCGCTCGGACATTTCCGCGAGGCGGTGCGCCTGCAGCCGTATAACAGCGAGTATCGCTACAATCTTGCCGTCACGCTCAATTTTCTGGGCCGCGTCGACGAGGCCGAAGCTGCGCTTGAGGCGCTGATCGGCATGGCGGGCGACCATGCCCGCGCGCACCATCTGCTCGCCAGCCTCCGCAAGCAGAGCGCCGAAAAGAACCATGTCGCGCGGCTCGGCCAGACCTATGCGAAGGCGCGCGAGGGGCGCGACCGGTTGCTGCTCGGCTATGCGCTCGCCAAGGAGCTCGAAGATATCGGCGAGCCCGAGCGCGCGCTCGACATATTGTGCGAGGCCAATGGCGAGCACCGCCGCGCGCTCGATTACGATTTTGCGCGCGATGCGGCGAATTTCGATGCGATCGAGGCGAGCTGGGCCGATCTCAAGGCCGCGCCGTGCGCTCGGGCCGAAGCGGACGCGCCGATCTTCATCATCGGCATGCCACGCACCGGCACCACACTGGTTGACCGCATCCTCTCCTCGCACCCGCACGTCGAGAGCGCGGGCGAGCTGCAGGCGATGCCGCTGGCGGTCAAGCGCGCCTCGGGCACGCGCAGCCGCAACGTGCTCGATCCCGAGACCGTCGCACTTGCCGCGCGCAGCGACATGGCCGCGATCGGCCGCGACTATCTCGAGCGTGCGCAGCATCACCGGCGCGATCCGGCCAGGCGCTTCATCGACAAGTTTCCCGGCAACTTCCAATATGTCGGTTTCATCGCGCGCGCGCTCCCGAATGCCCGGATCATCTGCCTGCGCCGCCATCCGATGGACACGGTGCTGAGCAATTTCCGCAACCTGTTCGCGGTCAGCTCGCGCTATTATGATTACAGCTACGATCTGCTCGACATCGCCGCCTATTATGCGCGTTTCAATCGGCTGATGCGCTTCTGGGCCGATCAGCTCCCGGGCCGCGTGCTGGAGGTGCAGTACGAGGGCCTGATCGCCGACCAGGCGGGCCAGACGCGCCGCCTGCTGGGTCATGTCGGCTTGGACTGGTCGGACGACTGCCTGTCCTTTCACACCAATTCAGCGCCGGTGTCCACGCCCAGCGCCGCGCAGGTGCGCCGTCCCATCTACAGCGATTCCGTCGCGCGCTGGAAGCGCCATGCCGATGTGCTGGCACCGGTATCGCGCTTCTTCGAACAGCACGGCATTTCCGCCGCATGACCGGGAGCTTGTTGCCTATGGCCCGCTTTTTCGCCCCTGCCGCCCTGGTGCTCGCTGCGCTCGGCATAACCGCCCCCGCGATCGCGCAGCCCGCACCTGCGCCGAAGCTGCGCGTGGTTGAATGCGGCGCGGAAAGCTGTCTCAGAATCACCGGCCATCGCGACGACAGCGCCGCGCCGGTCCTGCTCAACGGGCATGAGATTGCGGTCAAGGGTCGGCACCGCTGGACGGCGCGGGTGCCGGTGGCCAAGGTTCGCCACTGGTCCGCACCCTATGCGCGCAGCATCCAGCTTTCCGTGGCAAATGAAGAGCATAGCGCTCAGTTGCCGATAGGCCTGCTGGGCACGCGCGGCGACCTTGCGATGCTGGTCGTCTCGGTCAAGTAATAACGGGGTGATGGCAGAGTAATAAAAGTACAAAACCGGGTTATATATTGAAAGTTTTCTCCCGCGCGGCTATATCAGCCGCCAGCGGCCGCAGAGCTGCATTTGTCTGACGCAGGAGAAAATCCCATGAAAACCCGGCTCGTGGCGCTCGCCGCCGTCGCGTTCGCCCTGACCGCCACTGGCGCGGTCGCCAGCGAAACCGCCCCCGCCAGCAACCCCTTTGCCAAGGATCAGGCGATCCTCAACCTTGCCGATCTCGACCTGTCGACCGCCGACGGCCAGCAGCGGCTCGCCATTCGCGTCGATCAGGCCGCACGTGCCGTGTGCGGCGATCGCCTGTCGGGCGTGCATCTCGCTGCCGAAGCCAAGACCCAGGAATGCCGCGCATCGGTTACCGCCGATGTCCGCGCGCAGATCGAACAGCGCCTCGCGCGCGCCAGCACCGCATCGGGCGCGAAGCTCGCCTCGCTGCGCTGACACTGCTGCCCTGTTCCGCGACCGGCCAAACCTCCAACAGGGGGGCCCGGTCACGGTCAGGTCATTTCGAGGCTTTGAGCATCGCTTCGCGCGTGATGATCGGCTGCGGCCACCAGGTCAGCGTGTGCACGTCATGCGCGGAGGTCCATAGCCCATCGGTGGCATAGCGCAGCGCACCGCTGCCTTCCGCCTTGCCCAGCCGCGCGACGACGGTCAGCCCCTTGGGGTCGATCGCGACGAACGTCTGGTCCTCAGTGGTGCGCAGCCATACCAGCCCCGCGCCGGTATCGATATCGCCCCATTTCAGTTCCTTGCCGACCTTGACCCGCCCGGTCACCTCGCCGGTAACCGGGTCGATCCGCGCGACGGTGCCGTCGCCCTGTTCCTGCACCCAGACCGCGCCTTCGCCCGCCGCCGAAAAGGCCGGCGAGTTGCCCATCGCGCTCGTCCGGGTCACCGCATTGGTGGCGGGGTCGATCCGCTGCACGGTCTTGCCCTCGCTGCTGATCGCCCAGAGCGCATCGAAGCCGAAGACGAGATAATGCGTGCCCGGCGTCACCGCGATCGTCGCGACGACCGCGTTGGTCGCCGGATCGATGCGCGAGACCATGCCCTTGTTGTCGCTCGCCACCCAGATCGATCCCGCGCCCGCCACGACGTTCAACTCGCCCTTGGGATTGGCGATGCCGGTGGCGATAGTGGCGACCTTTTCCGCCTTGGAGGTGTCGATGCGCACGACCGCGTTTTCCTTGCAGTCGGCGACCCACAGGCTGCCCGCATGGATCGCCATGGCACCGCAAGGTCGCGCCATCTCGACCGCCGCCAGTTTGCCACTACGCGACCAGCGCTCGACCCGGCCCGCATTGGTCGCCCAGACGCTGTCGCCCTCGACCGCGAGGAAATCGGCAAAGCCCGGCACGTCGATCACCTGCTCGGCCGAAGCGGGCGTGACGATCAAGGCGGATAATCCTGTGGCCATCGCGGCGGCAGTCTTGCGGAACCTGGTCATGATCGTCCCTTTCCTGTTGAAATCAGCTCAGGCCATTTGCGCGATATAGGCGCGCCAGCCGCCGAGATGCGTGATGTCCTCCGCTCCATCGAGCGCTCGCGGCTCGGCGACGAAGCCCTTGACGCTGGTTCCGTCCGCCAGCGTCACCGTGCCGATCGCCAGCGGTGGCGGCACCTCGACGGTGAAGCTGCCGAATTCGGCGACGCCCAGCTCATACACCTCGACCGCGATTCCAGCCCCCTCGCCCGTGTGCACCAGTGCCGGCTTGGGCGGCACCGAATTGGCGATCGCATAGAGCCGGTATTCGGGCGCGGTCTCGAATGCGCCGACGAATTTCGCGTCGCGTGAAGTGAGCTGCCAGTGCAGCGGCATGTCCTTCAGGTGAGCGCCGACAACGGCGAGTTTCACGGTCTGCATTTTGCCCTCCAGATCGAGCGGGGGTGGGGATGGAAGCGAAGCGGCGGAAAGATAGCTATCCGCAATGTCGAGCAGCGCCCGGTCGCTGTGCGCCGGGCCGATCAGCGTGATGCCGAAGCCGGTGTCGTTGTGACGTGC
>AYSC01000030.1 GCA_000503195.1 Blastomonas sp. CACIA14H2 | reverse complement strand
TCCACGTCCGCGGAAGGGCGTCACCCCTCCACCGCTTCGCGGTCCCCCTCCCCTTGCAGGGGAGGATTCGAGGATAGGCAGCGCGCTCATGTGCCGACCGCCTCCTCGGACTTGGAGAGGCCCGCCATGCGCGCGGCATATTTCTTCTTGAACTCGGGCCGGTCGACCGGGGTGTCGCGCCAGATGCCGGCATTCTCTTCCTGGCCGACGCCGTCGAAGAAGCTCTGCATCCGGTTGAACCGGTCCTGGTTGGCGAGCGCGGCGTTGATGACCACGGCGAGCGAACCCGCGCCTGCCGGGCCCATCAGCGGGCGCGCCGAGATGAGGTTGGTGAAATAGAGCGCCGGGATCGCCTCGCTCTTGGCGTGCTGGACCACCGGGGTGGTGCCGATCGCGAGATTCGGGCGATATTCCTCGACCGCCGCAATGTCCTGTTCCAGGCTGGCGCGGTACTGGATGCGCACGCCGCGCGCCTCGAGCCATTCGCGGTCGGGTTCGGACCAGCGCGTCCTGGGGCAGGCGGTGCCGACATAGGGCACATCCGCGCCGCTTTCGATCAGCAGCCGGGCGACCAGCAGTTCGGAGCCTTCATAGCCCGAAACGGTGATGCGGCCGCTGATCGGGCTGGCGGCAAGCGCCGCGCGGATCGCAGGCAGGAAGCGGTCCTTGGCGGCATCGACCCTGTCCTGCGCAATCCCGCAGGCGGCGCCCACGGCATCGAGCCAGGCCGCCGTACCATCGACGCCGACCGGCGCGGAGCCGATAACGGGACGGCCCGCCGCCTCGAACTCGCGGATGCTGGCGGTGTAGAACGGGTGAATCGCGGCGACCGCAGCGCAATCGAGCGCGCTGTACAGCTCGCGCCATTCGCGCGTGGGAACGACCGGACCGGCGGCAAGGCCGAGCGGTTCAAGCATCTGGCCGATGCCGACAGGATCGGCGGGGAACATCTCGCCGAGCAAGGTGATCGTCGGGCGGTCGGGGCGCTGGCTGGGCGCGGCGACAGGGCCTTGCGACGCTTCCTTGCGGGCATAGGCGAGCATGGCGCCGGCCAGCACGTCCTTGGCCTCGGCATGGGTGGGCACGCCGAAACCGGGCACGTCGATGCCGATCACGCGCACGCCGTTGATCGCCTTGGGCAGGCCCTGGATCGGCACGCCCGAGGCTGTCGGCACGCACAGGTTGGTGACGACGATGGTGTCGTAGAGCGCGGGGTCGGCCATCTGGTGGACCGCGTCGCGAATATCCTCGTAGAGCTTGCCGGTGACCAGCGTTTCCGAGCTGAACGGCACATAACCGACCGAGCGGCGCGCGCCGTAGAAATGCGAGGTGAAGGTCAGCCCATAGACGCAGCAGGCCGATCCCGAGAGGATCGTCGCGGTGCGCCGCATGCGCAGGCCGACCCGGAGCGATCCGAAGGCCGGGCACATGCTCTGTGGCTGATCGTGCGGGCCTTGGGAAGGATCGGGCGGATAATCGGCGGCATAGCGTGCCAGCACCTCGCCCTTGCCCGCCTGCTCCGCCGCCGCGCGCATCGTGTCCTTCGACGCGCAACCGCCCTCGACGGGAACCGCCGCAAGGTCGATCCTGTCAGGACTGCGTGGCGCGGGAAAGGCGGGGCTGTCGCTCATATCTGGTCGTACACCACTTCGAGCGAGGCCTTTTCCTCGAACACGCCGCCGCGCATGTCCGCCTGGGTCGCGGGGACCAGCTCGACATTGCCGCCGGTATCCTCGGGCTTGAACAGGCCGAGCAGCCCGTCCTGGGTCAGCGGGCGCGGATGGGTCGGCTGGGCATCGGCGACGTTGATCGCCAGTTCCTCGAACAGCGAGGCCCATTCGGTATCGGGCCGCCCGATGATCTGGTAATTGGCCGACTTGCGCCGGATGTCCTCGTTCGCGGGGATCGAGGCGAGCACCGGAATGCCCACCGCCTCGGCAAAGGCCTGCGCCTCGCCGGTGCCGTCATCCTTGTTGATCAGGATGCCCGCGACGCCGACATTGCCGCCCATCTTGCCGAAATAGTCGACCGCCTTGCAGACATTGTTGGCGACATAGAGCGATTGCAGGTCGTTCGATCCGACCACGATCACCTTCTGGCACATGTCGCGCGCGATCGGCAGGCCGAAGCCGCCGCACACCACGTCGCCGAGGAAATCAAGCAGCACGAAATCGAAGCCCCAGTCGTGGAAGCCGAGCTTCTCGAGCAGTTCGAAGCCATGGATGATGCCGCGGCCGCCGCAGCCGCGCCCGACTTCGGGGCCGCCCAGCTCCATCGCGAACACGCCGTCGCGCTGGAAGCAGACATCCTCGATGCGCACCTCTTCGCCGGCGAGCTTCTTGGCGCTGCTGGTCTCGATGATCGTCGGGCACGCCTTGCCGCCGAACAGCAGGCTGGTGGTATCGGACTTGGGATCGCAGCCGATCAGCAGCACGCGCTTGCCCTGCTGCGCCATCATGTAGCTGAGGTTCGAAAGGGCAAAGCTCTTGCCCGATCCGCCCTTGCCGTAGATCGCGATGATCTGCGTTTCCTTGGTCACCGGGCCGGTGGCAACGGGATCGGGTTCATGCGCGGCTTCCTCGCGCAACGCGGTGACATCGGGACCAGAGTTTTCAAGCATAGTCATGCGCAAGCGCTCCAATCGAGTATCATCTTGAGGCAGGCCGGGTCGGTGAACGCGGTCGGATAGGCAGCGGGCGCATCGGCGACCGGCTGGACATGGCTGACCAGCCCGGAAAGGCTGAGCGCCCCGCTGGAGACCATCGCGCGGATCGCGACCAGATCGTCCGGACCCCATTCGGCGGCGACGCGGATGCGCGCCTCGCGCATGAAGGCCGGGGGAAAGGTGAAGCTCAAGGGCTGCTGGTAGAAACCGGCGAGCGTGACCTCGCCCTTCTTCGCCAGGCGGCCGATCAGCGTGTCGAGCAGGGTGCTGTCCCCGCTGACATCGCAGATGCTGCGATAGTCGCGGCGCTCGTCCGCATTGGGATGGATCACGGCATAACCATGGCCGCCCGCCGCGCGTTCGGCATCGATTTCCCAGACGGTGGGTGCAGGCGCGCCGCTGGCAATGGTGAGCCGCGCGAGCAGGCGTCCGAGAATGCCGTGGCCGACGATCAGGTCGGGGGCTTCGCCGCCCGCCATCGCATGCAGAGCGGTCGCGGCGAGCGCGAAGAGTACGCCATCGCTGCCCCAGCTCTCGTCGATCGGCAGCGCGCGCGCCGAGGGGACGACCAGCCGGCGCGCAGATCCGCCGAACAGGCCACGCGCATCGGCAAAGCAATTGGCGCCGGGCACGAATACCCACTCGCCGATCCGGGTGCGGCAATCGCTGCCCGACTCGACGATGCGGCCGACCGATTCATAGCCGGGAACAAGCGGATAGCCCATTCCGGGAAAGTTCGGCATCCGGCCGGTGAACAGCAGTTTCTCGGTGCCGGTGCTGATGCCGCTCCACGCGATTTCGACGACCACATCGCCGTTTTCCGGCGGATTGAGCATCAGGGGGCGAAGCGCAAGGCGGTGCGGCGCTTCGAAAATGACGGCCATTGCCTGCACGTGCGCGCTCCCCTTGTTCTTGTGACAGACCCCCGGAATGGGACCTTCCATCAAGGTGTCATCTTATATTAACGCCCTCTAGTGTCAATCTAGGTTTACAGCTTGAAACGCATTAGGTCCGCGACGGAATGCGAGCGTCTTGCAACAGGGGGAGGTCAGGCCGTAGCGGCAATCACGCGGGTGACGATGGGCAGGCCGGTGCGGCGTTCGCGCCATCCGGCAAAACCCGCCCGCTCCAGCATCGCGCCGATTTCCTGCGGGGTGCGCGCGCGGCCCGAGCCCATCGCGAGCAGGTAGAAGCCGAAATAGGCATCCGCCATCGCCTCGGCGCCGGGCGTCCCCGCCATCGGTTCGGCGATCAGCAGCGTGTCGCCGGGCTTCAGCGCCGCGCGGATCTTGACCAGCAAGCCCTGCGCCAGATCGTCGTCATGATCGTGCAGGATGCGGATCAGCGTGATCAGGTCATAGCCTTGCGGAATCGGGTCATTGCGGAAATCGCCGGGATGCGCCGTGACGCGCACGCCCGCCTCCTCCAGCTGGCGCGCGCCGATCGCGGTGACGGCGGGAAGATCGAACAGCCCGAAGTCGAGCCCCGGTGCGGCCTTCGCCACCGCCGCGATGAACGCGCCCGCGCCGCCGCCGACATCGAGCATCCGCCGATGCCGGGCAAAGCGCCAGGCGTGCACCACCTGGTCGGCGACCATCGGCTGCGAGGCCGCCATCAGCTGCGAATAGGGCGAGACCGCCGCCTGGTTCTCGCCTTCGCTGCCGTCGCCCAGCGCGTAGGGCCAGTATCCCGCGAGCGCGCCGGGTTCGCTGCGCTCGCCGCGCAGCAGCGAGAGCGGATCGGCGAGATCGGCATAGAGCAGGTGATGGTGGCGGATCATCGCGATCGCGCCGGGATTGCCGGTCAGCGCGACGCCCTGTTCGCCGAGCATCCAGAGGTCATCGCCGACGCTTTCGATCACGCCCAGCGCCGCCGCCGCGCGCAGCAGCCGGTGGGTCGCATCCTCGCCCAGCCGTGCCAGCGCGCCGAGTTCCGCCGAGCTGGCGGCGCCCTGTTCCAGCCGCGCCACGATCCCGCTTTCGACACAGGCATAGAGCGTCTGCGAATAGGTGAACCCGGCGATGATATCGAACAGCCGTCGCGCGCGCACCCGAGACACGCCGCGCGCGAAGATCGAGCGCGAGGCCCAGGACTGGAAGGCGGGGTTGCCGATCATCCGGTTGCGCCAGCCGACCCAGCGCTGCTTCCACCCCGCCATGCTGGTCAGGCCGCCACGGCGGGGCTGGTCGCGGCAAAGGCGAGGATCATCTCGGCGATCCGGTCGGGCGCCTCTTCATGCGCCAGATGTCCCAGATCGGGAAGCACGCTGAGCTCTGCGCCCGGGATCAGCTTCGCTGCGCGCTCGAGCGAGTCGGCGGGGACCATCGCGTCGCGCCCGCCATGAATCAGCAGCGTGCGCCCGGTCAGCCCCGGCAGGCTGGCCGAGAGCGTTTCCAAGTCCCAGTTCGCCATCATCCCGATCGCGCCCGCGCAATGGTCCGAGGTGCGGAACAGACGATGATAGAGATCGATGCCGAGATCATCGATGCGCGATCCGGTCGAGGATTTGAGGAACCGCGCGACCTCGCCCCTGCTGCTCGCCATCTGGGCGAAGATCATCGCGGTGAACGGGTTGACGAACAGCACGCGCGCCAGCGCCGGGAACAGCCGCGCGGCCAGCCCCGGAAAGGGCATCAGCGCGGGCGTCAGGCCGACCAGCGTCGCGTCCCAGCGCGCGTCCATCGCCAGCCGCGCCCCGATCGCTGCGCCCGCCGAGTGGCCGACGATCACCGCCGGTGCGGCATGGCCCAGCTTGGCGAGCAGCTCGCCCAGCGCCTTCGCCATGCCCGGCAGGCTCTGCCCGCCCGAAATCCGCCCGCGCGTGAAGCCATGGCCCGGCATGTCGGGCGCGATCACCAGATAGTGCTTCGCCAGCAGCGGCAGCAGGTCGCGCCAGCTGTGCGTGGCCGCGCCGGTGCCATGGACCAGCAGCAGCACGGGAGCATCCTCGGGCCCGGCGATCTGGACATGCCAGTCGAGCATCGCGGTGCGCACGAAGCGGCTGTGCGCGCGATTGGGCCAGTCCTGCCCCTCGACCTCCCAGCGAACCGAACTCATGCTGTCTTCCCGAACTGCAGCGCGGACACCGCCTGCTCCACCCCCCGCGCATCGGCGCGCGGCAGCGCCAGATAGCGCGCGCGCATCGCGGCTGCAATCGCCGCGGCCTCGGGCTGGGGCCGCGCGGAAATGTCGATCACCACGCCCTGCGTGCCCGCAGCGGCAAAGCGGCGCGCGGCGGCGAGCGCATCCGCGCCCGCCTGCGCCCGGCCCGGCTGACCCTGCCTGTCGATATTGCCCTTGCCGTCGGTGAGCAGCGCCACGAACGGCGTGCGCCCTCGCGCAGCCTGGGTCTCGGCCAGCTCCGATGCCGCCGCGAGCCCGAGAGCCAGCGGCGTGCCCCCGCCGCCGGGCAGCTCGCCCAGCACCTTCTTGGCGCGGGTGAGCGAGCGCGTCGGCGGCAGCAGCAGCTCGGCACCGGTGCCGCGGAAGGCGATCAGCGCGACCTGCGCGCGCTTCACATAGCTTTGCGCCAGCATCAGCTCGACCGCGCCCTTGGCCTCGGCCAGCCGCGCGAGCGCTGACGAGCCCGAGGCATCGACCGCGAAGATCGTCAGCGCCTCGGCGCGCTCTTCGAACCGGCGGATGCGCAGATCGCCCTTGCGGATGCGCAGGCGCTTCGGCGCGTCCGCTGCCTCCTGCTGGCGGCGGATCTCCTGCCAGGGCACCGCCGCGCGCAGCGTATCGATCAACGCCAGCCTGGCCCCGCCGCGCGGCAGGCCGGGGCGCGACCCGAGCGGCCTTCCGCGCAGCTGCGAGGCGCGCTTGCGCCCTGCCCCGCCTGCCCCGCTCGCACGCCGCGCACTGCGCCCCTCGCCGATCCGCGCGAGCACATCCCTGGGGATCGAGGCGAGCGCGGCGGCGAGGATCAGATCGTCGAGCGCGTCGGGATCATGCTGTTCCTGCTCGCTCTCGGCATCGCCGGGCGGGGGTTCGTCCTCGGCCTCGGGCGGCGGGGGCTGCGCATCGTCAGCCTGTTGCGGGATCCGCGTGGCGCGCGGTCCCAGGACCGTGCGCGCGGCAAAGGCGAGGTCTTCGTCGGTCGCATCGCGCGAATGCCATTGCGCGTGCAGGCGGGTGGCGGTCTGCGCGAAGAGCAGCGCGCGCGCGGAGTCGACGCCCAGCGCGAGCGAGAGATTGGCGAGGCTTGCAACAACCTCCCCCGCTCCGTTTGTCCCGAGCGCGTCGAGGGACCTTGCACCACCGGTTCCGATTAGGTCCCTCGACTTCGCTCGGGACAAGCGGAGATTTTCAGCTTCTGTATCGTTCCGGGCATTCACCCCCTCGCACCAGAAGGCCACCCGCTCGGTCAGCGCCACCGGCGGCATCTCGTCCTCGCCGCCATCGTCGAGCAGCACCAGCGCGAAGCCCGCACCGGCGTCCATCGCCTGCGCGATCCGCCCCGCGACCAGCGCCGGAAGGCGCTCGGCCATCGGCACGACCAGCAGACCGCCCGCCGCTTCTTGCAGCAATCCCGTCTGCTCGATCCGGTGCCCCGCCGCCAGCGAGGCGGCGACATCGAGCCCGCCGCACAGCCGTTCCTCGTCAATATGCACCGGCACCCGACGCACGGCCCGGCCCTCGAACGCCGCCATCAGCAGCGCCAGCGCGGCCTCGCGCTCGGGCCCCGCCCCGCGCAGCCAGATACCCCCCAGTCGCCCAGGCGCAGCGGCCAGCAGCCGGGCCGCCATCAGCGTGTCGGTCATCCGAAAAGCTCGGTCAGCGCCCGGTCGATGCGCGCGGTCGATCCCGTCTCGTCGAGCACGTCGCGGCGCAGGCGGTGGCGCAGCGCCATCGGCGCGATCGCGCGCAGATGCTTGCGCTCGGCCGATTTCGCGCCTTCCAGCGCGGCATAGGCGCGCGCGGCGCGCATCAGCGTGAGTTCGCCGCGCAGGCCATCGGCCCCCACCGCGATGCACAGGCTCGCCGCATCCTGCAGCGTTTCATCGGGCATCGCGACCTTGGGGAGCGCCTTCTTGCCCTTGGCGATGCGCTTGACGATCTTCGCATCGGCCTCGGCCCAGTCGGCAGCAAACGCGGCGGCATCGCGCTCCTGCGCGTCGCAGCGGCGCATGATCTCGATGCGCTGTTCGATATCCTGCGGTGTCTTCACCTCGACCGACAGGCCGAAGCGATCGAGCAATTGCGGGCGCAACTCGCCCTCTTCCGGGTTGCCGCTGCCGATCAGCACGAATTTCGCGGGGTGCCGGACCGACAGCCCCTCGCGCTCGACCAGGTTCTCGCCCGATTGCGCGACGTCGAGCAGCAGGTCGACCAGATGGTCCTCGAGCAGATTGATCTCGTCGATATAGAGATAGCCGCGATGCGCCCTGGCCAGCAGCCCCGGCTCGAACGCCTTTTCGCCGCGCCCGAGCGCGCGTTCGAGGTCGAGCGCGCCGAGCACCCGGTCTTCGGTCGCACCCAAGGGCAGGTCGACGAACGGCACGGGCACCTTGGCGGTCTTGCGCGCGCCGCACTGGTCGGGGCAGCGATCGGCCTCATCGGGCGCGCAATTGTAGCGGCAACCGGCGATCGCCACCATCGGCGGAAGCAGCGCGGACAACGCGCGCGCGGCGGTGGACTTGCCCGTGCCGCGATCGCCGAACACCATCACCCCGCCAATGCGCGGATCGACCGCGCTGATCAGCAAGGCACGCTTCATTTCGTCCTGGCCGACGATGGCAGAAAAGGGAAAGGCCATAGCGCCCATGTCTAACACATCGGACGGCCATCACAAGCAGAGTGTCAGGCTAGGTTGACGGTTGTGACCAAATCAAAATCCTCCCCCGGCTCGCTGGGGGAGGGGGACCGCCCGCGAAGCGGGTGGTGGAGCGGCAAGGAGGAAGGGCGAATGATCGTCCAGAGTGCCACCCCGCTTCCCCTCCACCACTGACCTGCGGTCAGCGGTCCCCCTCCCCGAGGCAAGCTCGGGGAGGATTGAGGAAGGTCAGCGCGAACTCGCCAGACGCTTGCGCAGCGTCTCGAGCGCGGATTTCTTGATCTGGCAGACGCGTGCGGCGGTGATGCCGAGCACCAGGCCGATTTCGTCGAGGTTCATTTCCTCGATGTAATGCAGTTGCAGGATCAGCTGCTCGCGCTCCTTGAGCGTGCCGATGCTGGCATTGAGCAGTTGCTTGAGATTGTCCGCCTCCATCCGCGTCTCGGCGGAATCCTCGCTATCGGCAAACCACATCGAATGTTCGGAATAGACCTCGTCCATCGATTCGAACTTCACGTCCTGCGCCGCGTCGGAACGCATGCGGAATTCGGCGGCGTCCATTCCCATCGCGGCGGCGAGTTCGGATTCGGTCGGGTTGCGGCCCAGTTCGCGCACCAGCTTCTCGCTCGCGCGACGCAGCTGCTTGCGGAAATCCATCGCCGATCGGCACATGTTGCTGTTCGCGCGCAGATGATCGATCAGCGCGCCGCGGATGCGCATGCTGGCATAGGTGGCAAAGCCGTGGCCGCGATCCTCGTAATGGTTCGCCGCCTCGACCAGCGCGACCATGCCGATCTGGACCAGGTCCTCGATCTCGATCACCCCCGGCGCCATGCCGCGCACGTGCCAGGCGAGCTTGCGGACCAGCGGCAGGTGCGCCTCGATCAGCTTGCCCGGCGGCACGGCGGCAGGCTTGCGGCCGTAGGTAATCGTCTCGATGGGAAGATGCTGCATATCAGGTGTCCAGCTTCATGAGAATTTTTACGCTCGGCGTCTGCATCAGCCGCGCGAGAAGGAATGTTCGGCCTGGGGCGTGCGGTAGCCCGTCTGCCCGCCGACGGTGGCGACCACCTCGACCGGCTTGTCGTCGGGCAGCTCGCGGAACGAGAGCACAGGCGTATCGGGGAAGCGCGGGCGCAAGAGGTCGGCGAGCGGCTTGCGCGCCTGGGGCGAGGTGACCAGCGCATAGTTGCGCTGTTCGAGCATCAGCGGACGCGCCGCCTGTTCGATCGCGCCGAGGATGCGCTGCGCCAGCCCCGGTTCGATCGGGAAGGCGGCGTCGCCGGCAACGCGCAGCGACTGGGCGAGCAGCGTCTCGAGCTCGGCATCGAGCGTCACCACCGGCAGCGGCAGGTTCACCGGCACCAGCGACTGGATGATGATCGATCCGATCCGCTGGCGCACGCCCTCGACGATCTGCGCCACGGTGGTGCCTTCGGCCGCCGCCTCGACCATCGCCGAACAGATGCGGCGGAAGTCCTTGAGCGGCACGCCTTCGCGCAGCAGCTCGCGGCAGACGGCGGAGATGGTGAACAGCGAGAGCGGCTGCGGGGTGAGGCCCTCGACCAGCTGGGGCGAGTTTTCCTTGAGCGTCTCGAGCAGCTTCTTGGTCTCGTCCATGCCGAACAGCTGCGCGGCGTTGAGGCGGACCATCTGGTTGAGATGCGTCGCCATGACGGTGGCGGCATCGACCACGGTATAGCCCGCGACGATCGCCTCGGCGCGCTTGTCGGCGCTGATCCACACCGCATCCATGCCGAAGGTCGGATCCTTGCAGGCGCGGCCTTCGATCGGCGTGTCGATATCGCCGCTGTCGAGCGCGAGCAGATCGTCGGGCCAGATCTCGTCCTCGGCGACGATCGTGCCGCCGATGGTGATGCGATAGCTGTTGGCGGGCAGCGCCATGTCGTCCTTGATGCGGACGAGCGGGATGACGAAGCCCAGTTCCTTGGAGATCTGCTTGCGGATGCCGGTGACGCGGCGCATCAGCGGCGCGTCGCGGCGCTCGTCGACCAGCGGCACCAGCCCGAAGCCGACATCGATCCCCAGCATCGCGCCATCGGACACGTCTTCCCATTCGATGGCATTGGGGTTTTCGGGCGCTGCCGGGGCGACAGCCTCGACCACCTGCGGCTTGGGACGCGACAGCTTCCACGCGATATACCCGGCGGCAGCGGCTGCAGGCAGGATGATGAGGTGCGGCATGCCGGGCAGCACGCCCATGATGCCCAGGATCGCCGCGACCGGCGTCCACGCCTTGGCAATGGCGAACTGGCCCGAGATCTGGCCGGGCAGGTCCTGCGCGGAGTTGACGCGGGTGACGATCGACGCGGCGGCGATCGAGAGCAGCAGCGCGGGCACCTGCGCGACCAGCGCGTCGCCGATCGCCAGCATGGTGTAGTTGGAGGCGGCTTCGGCAATGCCCAGGCCATGGCTCGCCATGCCCAGGATGATGCCGCCGACGATATTGACCACCAGGATCAGCACGCCCGCGACCGCATCGCCCTTCACGAACTTCGACGCACCGTCCATCGACCCGTAAAAGTCCGCCTCGGTCGCGACTTCGGCGCGGCGGGCCTTGGCTTCCTCGGGCGTCATCAGACCGGCGTTCAGGTCGGCGTCGATCGCCATCTGCTTGCCGGGCATGGCATCGAGGGTGAAGCGCGCGGACACTTCGGACACGCGGCCCGCGCCCTTGGTGATGACGACCAGGTTGATGATCATCAGGATCGCGAAGACGAAGATGCCGACGACATAGTCGCCGCCGATCAGCAGGCTGCCGAACGCCTCGATGACGTGGCCGGCCGCCGCGCCGCCCTCATGCCCGTGCACCAGCACCACGCGGGTCGAGGCGACGTTGAGGCCGAGCCGCAGCAGCGTCGCGAACAGCAGCACGGTGGGGAAGCTCGAGAAATCGAGCGGCTTGGTGACGTTCAATGCCACCATCAGCACCGCGAGGCTGATCATGATGTTAAAGATGAAGCCGATGTCGAGCACCAGCGCGGGCACGGGCAGCACCAGGAACACCACCAGCAACAGGGTGGCGAGCGGCAGGATCGAGCCGCGCGACATCGCGAGGATATGGCCGAGCTTGCTGGACGCAGGATTCATCGAGTTCAGGCTCCCATCGCGGCGAGCAGCATGTAGGCCAGCCGCGCATTGTCGTTTCCGCCGATGCTGGCGGTCATTTCGGGTCGGGCGGCGCGCGCGCTGGCGAGCCGGACGTAATCGGCAGGCTGGACCTGCGGCAGATCATTGCCATCGCGCGGCAAGCGGCTGCCGCCGGCGGCTGCCGCCCCGCCGAGCTTGTCGGCAAAGCGGGTACGGATCTCGGCAAAGCTGCGCGGCGCGCCCGAGCGATCGTAGAAGATCGAGCGGTTGGCCCCGGCGGCGCGCGCGAACATCGGCGCGGCGGCGGCATCGGGATTGGCATCGTGCGCGGCGAGGAACTGGCGGGCGCCTTCGGGGCCCAGAAAATGCGCGAGATACAGGTCCACCGGCGCGGCGCTGCGGCCGAGCGAGGATTCGAGATACTGGCGATTGTCGGACGCGAATTCGCCCGCCATCAGCGCGGCAATCTCGGGATTCCGGCGCAATGCGAGGATCGACTGGCGGGTCTGCGGGTCGTCGACGCGGTAGCGGCCGCGCCCGTCGCGCTGGATGGCATTGGCGGCCCATTGCAGCCCGTGCTTCGACCCGTGCTTCTCGACCACGCCGAGCCAGCTCTGGTCGATGAACTGGTACAGGCCGGTCGCCGACGAGGTTCCCGCCTTGGCATTGGGGTTGAGCCCGCTTTCAATGCGCGCCTGGCCCATCAGATAGTCGAAATCCACGCCCGTGCGCTGCGCCGACGCGGCAATCGCGCGGGTAACGCGATCTCCTGCATTGCTGACACTGCCAAGATACGAGGACAAAACGGCTCTCCAGAGTTACTGGAGACTGTCACAGCAAAAGCTGTGCCAATTTGGGGGTTTGCCGCCCCTTCTCGCCTCCCGCGCGCGGGAGGGGGAGGTTCTGCACGCTGAACCGGGGCGGGATAGGAGCACGGCGGGTAGCGCAGGCCCACCCCGCCCTTCGGGCACCCCTCCCCAAGGGGAGGGGAGAGGCGACGCGCGTCGCGCCAGGCTCGCTGGACCCGAAAGCCCTCCCCCTAGATGGGGGAGGGTTGTGTGGGGGTGAGGGTGCCGGATTGCGCAGCTGCTCGATCCTCGCGCGGCGCCCGGACGCGACCCTCACCCCTCTCGCCTCCCGCTAGCGGGAGGGGTGCCCGCAGGGCGGGGTGGGCCTACGCCGACCGTCGTGCTCCCGCCCCACCCCGGTCCGGCAAGCCGGACCTGCCCCTCCCAACGGGGAGGGGAGAGGGGATGTGTTCACAAACAAAAAGCCCCCGCCCACGAGGGGCGAAGGGCCAGCAATGAGGTCTTGTGCGGAAAAGGTCAGCGGCGGGCCGGGCGGCCTCCATAGGTCGCGACCGTCTGTTCGCCCTGGATCGCGGCGACGCGGCGTTCGACATGGTCGCGCAGGAAGCGCAGGCGCTGCGCGGCGGCGGCGTTGTATTTCATCAGCGTTTCGAGCTGGCTGCGCGTGCTGGCATCGGCACGGAGCACACCCTGGGTGCGCAGGGCATCGGTGATTCCGCCCAGATCGCGGGTATGCGCGATCATGGCTTCGGTGTCTCCGGCGTCCAGCGCGGCGATCAGCGCGGTTTGCGTGTCCGCAAAGCGCTCAAGCAGTTCGCCCTGCATCAGTTGAGCGATGCGCCAAGGTCGAGTTCGATCATCTTGGCGGCAAGCTTTTCCGCGTCGATGACATAGCTGCCATTGGCCAGCGCGTCGCGGATCGCGGCAACGCGGCCCTCGTCGATCGGCGCAGAGGCCGATGCGGTCTGCAGGAAGCTGCTCACCGACACCGATTCACGCAGGGTGTTGTCGGTCGCAGCCGTGGCCGCGCTCGCTCCAACGGTCTTCTCAGTGCTGCCGCCCTTGCGGGTCGCACCGACGATCGGGCTGCCATAGGCGTTTATGCGGGACATGGAATAAAGACCTCGTTCTAGCATGACTTACGTCCTTTAACGGCCTTGGCAGCGGTTGCTTAAGGCGATTTTTTGACAAAAGGTTAACGCGATATTGCCCGCGTTGGTAAATGGCTCAGTTACCCAGGATCGTGGCGCGGCCCGGCTCGACGATGCGGACGAAGATGGGCTTGCCCCTGGGCTCGTCGCGCACCGGGATGACCTCGCCCACGCGCCCGTCCTTGTCGGCGATCATCACCCGCGAGAGCGAGAACATCGGCCGGTCGACGGTGAGCAGGATCGGCTCGCCGCGCTTGACGCCTTCGGCGCCCTGTCCCGCAGCCGCACGCGGCTGGCCCGGACGCGCGGCGACGGCCTGTTCGCGCTCGGCGGCCAGATCGAGCGGCACGCGGATGCGCCAGCCGAGCGTCGGGCAACGCACGGCGGCGGCGCCCAGATCGGGCCCCGTGACCTCGAGCGCGACCGGGCAGGCCTTGAGCTTGAGCCGGCGGTCGACCGGAGCGCGCGCGCCGCCGGGCTCGCCAATTCCGGCACCCATGGTGGCCGCGACCAGCACGTCGATCTCGTTGAGGTCCTGGATCGCCTGCGCCTCGGCGCTGGCCGAAGCGGCGAGCATGGGCAGGAACAGGCTGAGCGCCATACAGGCTTTGCGAACGGGCATGAACGGTCCTTTGATGACTGTGCCCCGATCACAGCAAGGTCCGTGCCAGAAACCTATTGCTTCGCTGCGCCGGCGGCGCGGATGGTGATCCGGACCTTGTCGTCCGCCGCTGCCGGGCCGCCGCCGGGCCGCGCCAGATCGGGCAGCATCGCGCCGTCGGCGACGCCCTGATCGGCCAGAACGCGCATGATCGCGGCAGTACGCGCCGCCGCCAGCTCCCAGCGATCAAGCCGCGACGCACCCGTGGCCGCCACCACAGGCACGGCGATCGCGAATTCGGCCTGCCGGTTCTTGCCGCCCAGCGCGGCAAGCGCCTGCCTGCCGCTTGCCGTCAGCCGTGCCTCTTGCGGCTCGAACAGGCTGGCGAGCTTCAGCCGGACCTGCTGCGCGCGTGCGGCCTTGTCCTGACCGAAACTCTCGGAAAACGCCTCGGCCACCGCGGGATGGCGATCGCCGACGCTGGCGATCATCGCCATCACGCCGGTCATGATCAGCGCGAGGTCGAGGAACGACAGCGTGGTCCGCTGCGCCGGCGTCATATATGCTCCACCGGGCGGGGCGGAAACGCGTCCGCCTCTTCGCGGCGCTTCTGCGCGGCGGCCATGTCGGCATATTCGCGCCGTCCGATATCGAGCAGGCGCCGCGCGGCGTCCTCTTCCCAGCCGACCTGCTCGCCCGCGATCCGCGCCAGGCGCTGCGCGATGGGACCTGCGATCACATTGGCGAGCACAAGACCATATAAGGTGGTGAGCAGCGCGACCGCCATCGCGCGGCCGATCGAGGCGGCGTCACTGACATTGCCGAACAGCAGGATCAGCCCGATCACGGTGCCGAGCATGCCCATGGCGGGAGCGCAATCGGCGACATTTTCCCAGAAGCGCACCATCGCGGTCAGCCGCGCGCGGCGCTGGGCCGCCAGCCGGACGATAGCCGCGTGAAATCCGTCGATCGACCGATGGTTGGCCATGGCATCGGCAGCGGCAGAGACGAAGGCCCCGCCCGACTTCACTCGGTCGGCGCAGCTGATGCCGCGGCTTTCGACCATATGCTCGATGCGCAGCACCGCGCGATGTCCTTCATCGGCCTGTTCCTGCACTTTCAGCCACAATTCGCGGCGCAACGCGGAAAAGCCGCTCAGGGCGGCGGCGGTGCCGTTCTGCGCCCAGGCGACGGCAAAGCTGGTCCCCACCACACCGAGCAGCGCGACGGGATCGATAAAGGCGGCAATCGACATTGCGTATCCGTTCAAACCCCCGATTGCCTCCGGCAGGGCGGCAGGAAATTGCCGCCCGGCTGGCAGAAAATTGCCACCTGCTCCACGGATCGTTGACGCACAGCCCCTTGGCTTCGCGTCACAACCCACGGAATTGCGGCACTTCCATCATTTGGCACAGGCTTTGCTTCTCCCTTGGGCGACGCATTCTGTCCATCGCTTAGGACGGCAGATGCAGCCACAGGTTAAGAGGAACGGTCCCATGGGGGCAGACAGGCTTTTCGGAATGCACGGCACGGCGCTGCAGCTGCGATCGCAGCGGCTGTCGATGCTGGCATCGAACATCGCCAATGCCGGCACACCCGGATACAAGGCGCGCGACCTGGATTTCGACAAGGCCATGCAGCGCGTGCAGAGCGGCGACACGCTCGACGCGGCGCTGGGCGAGAATGCCGGCTATCGCATTCCGCTGCAGCCCTCGATGGACGGCAACACGGTCGAGCTGTCGACCGAGCAGACGCTGTTTGCCGAAAATGCCATCGGCTATTCGACCACGCTTTCCTTTCTCGAGGGCCGCGTCGCGACGCTGACCCGCGCGATCAAGGGAGAATAAGCCATGCCCGGTCCCATGAGCGTCTTCGACATTTCGGGCCGCGCCATGTCGGCCCAGCTGTCGCGGCTGAACACCACCGCATCGAACCTCGCCAATGCCCGCACCACCTATGCGAGCGAGAAAGAGGCCTATCGCGCGATCAAGCCGGTGTTCAAGACCATCGAGGAACGCCCCGGCGTCGCCACCGTGCAGGTGGAAAAAGTCATCCAGTCGGACATCAAGCCGGTCAAGCGGCACGACCCCACCAACCCGCTGGCCGATGACGAGGGCTATGTCTGGGACGCGGGCGTCGATGAAACCGCCGAGCTGATCGATATGCTCGAGACCGCCCGGCAGTATCAGAACAACGTGCAGGTGATGCAGACCGCCAAGTCGCTGATCCTCGATACCGTGAGGATGGGCAAATGACGACCGTCACCAATGATTTCGTATCGCAATACCAGAAGAAGACCGAGAGCGTCCCCAGCGCGAACAGCAAGGAATCGCTGGGCCAGGCCTCGTTCCTCAAGCTGATGACCGCGCAGCTCAAGTTCCAGGACCCGTTCAAGCCGGTCGAGAACAAGGACATGGTCGCGCAGATGGCGCAGTTCAGCCAGGTCGCGGGCATTTCCGAAATGAACGCGTCGCTGAAGGCCATTGCCGGGTCGTTCGGCACCTCGCGCCTCGCCGAGGCCGCCAATTTCATCGGCCGCTCGGTGCTGCAGGATGGCGATACCGCCTATGCCGATGCGCAGGGACGCTATGCCGGCGAGTTCAACCTCGCCAATCCGGCGAGCAACGTCTCGCTCGAATGGCTCGATGGCGCGGGCAATGTCGTGCACACCCAGGAGATGGGCAATCTGCAGGCGGGCCGCGTCCCGTTCCAGCTCGTGAGCGAGGACGACAATGGCAACCCGGCCGATATCGGCCCGCTCAAGGTGCGCCTCAAGGGTGCCTCCGCCTCCACCGTTTCGACCTGGCTGCCGGTGACGGCGGTCGAATCCAGCAGCACGGGCGCCGATGCCCTGCTGGTGACCCCCGCCGGTTCGTTTTCCGCCAGCAGCGCCAGACGCATCTCCTGAGCTGCCCGACCCACCAACCCGTATCGATCAAGTTTCACCGAGGAGTAAGCCCAAATGTCCTTCATCACCTCACTCAGCGGCCTCAAGGCAGCGCAGACCGATCTTGCGACCGTCTCGAACAACATCGCCAACTCGAGCTCGACCGGCTTCAAGAAGAGCAAGGCCACCTTCGGTGACCTGTTCGCCTCGGCCCCGACGCAGAGCACCAAGTCGGTGGCAGGTCAGGGCGTCCGCCTGACCGGCATCGTCCAGCAGTTCACGCAAGGCTCGCTCAACTCGACCGACCGCACGCTCGACCTCGCGATCGCGGGCGACGGCTTCTTCATCGTCGAGGGCTCCTCGCCCCGCCAGGCGCAGAGCTTCACCCGCAACGGCAATTTCTTCGTCAACGTCAACCGCGAGGTCGTCGACAATATCGGCAACCGCGTGCAGATGCTGCCGGTCGATGCCAATGGCCGCGTGACCTCGACCAACCAGGCCGACCTGTTCGACTTCGTGCTGCCGCAGAACGACCCGGCCGATCCCAATGCGGTGCTTTCGAACATCACGATCAGCGACGAGGGCGTGGTCAGCGCCACCTTCTCCAACGGCACCCAGACCCGGATCGGCGCGGTCGCGATGGCGAGCTTCGCCGCCGCCGAGGGGCTTCGCCCGATCGGCGATGCGCACTGGCAGTCGACCGGCGTGTCGGGCACCCCGCTGATCAACCAGGCGGGCAACGGCCCGCTCGGCACCGTCCGTTCGGGAACGCTCGAAGCGGCGAATATCGACCTGACCGAGGAGCTGGTGTCGCTGATCGCGGCACAGCGCAACTTCCAGGCGAACGCCCAGGCGCTCGAAACCGCGAACACGCTGACCCAGACCATCGTCAACCTGCAGGTCTGATGACGGCCTGACCGACGGATAATGACGCAAGGATAATGGTGCCCTGACATGGACAAGATGATCCACATCAACCTGAAGGCCATGCAGGGCATCATGAATCGCCAGACGGCGATCGCCAACAACATGGCGAATGCCGACACGACCGGCTTTCGGGCCGAGATCGTCAACGCCCGCGCGCTTTATGTGCAGGGCAATGGCCTCGCCAGCCGCGCCTCGACCAGCGAGGCGGTGGTGGGCGCGGACATGCATGGCGGCACGGTGGAGACCACCGGCGGAGAGCTCGACATCGCGCTCAACGGCGATGCGCTGCTCGGCGTGCAGGCGATGGACGGCGCCGAGGCCTATACGCGGCGCGGTGACCTGATGGTCAATGAAAGCGGGCTGCTGACCACCGGCGACGGCTTTCCGGTGCTCGGCCAGGGCGGTCCGATCACGCTACCGCCGGCCGACAAGATCAGCATTTCCGGCAATGGCACCATCTCGATCGTGCCGAGAGGCGGCGATGCCAACCAGCCGCCGGTGGAAGTCGGCAAGCTCAAGCTGGTCAGCCCGCAGGGCAGCGAGATCAAGAAGGGCCTCGACGGCCTGTTCCGCGTGCCCGGGGACGGTGCGCTGCCCGAGGATCCCGACGCGACGGTGACCACCGGCGCGCTCGAGGGATCGAACGTGAACATGACCCAGGCGCTGGTCGACATGATCGAAGCCAGCCGCGCTTGGGAAACCCAGGTCAAGATGCTGACCACGGCGCAGGAAATGGACGATGGCGGCGCATCCATCATGCGGATGCCCGGCTGAGCGCGCGAAACGGAGTAGAATGCAATGAGCAACGGAGCCCTTCAGGTCGCCCGCACCGGGCTGGACGCGCAGAACACCAAGATGCGCGTCATCGCCAACAACCTGGCGAACGTGAACACCACCGGTTTCAAGCGCGACCGCGCGAATTTCGAGACGCTTGCCTATCAGCAGCAGATCGCCGCGGGCGCGCGCGCCGATGCGCAGAACCAGTTCGCCACCGGACTTTCGGTCGGCACCGGGGTCAAGCTGACCAGCACCAGCCGAATCGATACGCAGGGTAGCGCGCAGATCACCGAGAATTCGCTCGACCTGATGATCGAGGGCGCGGGCTATTTCCAGGTGCAGATGCCCGATGGCACCAACGCCTATACCCGCGCAGGCAATTTCAACCTGACCGCCGAAGGCCAGGTGGTGACGCCCGAAGGCCTGCCGCTGGTGCCGAATATCCAGGTGCCCCAGGGCGTGACCAGCATCACCATCGGCAAGGACGGCACCGTCTCGGCGACGATCGACGGCCAGGCCGAAGCCAACGAGCTGGGTCAGATCGAACTCGCCAGCTTCGTCAATCCCGCAGGCCTCAAGTCGCTGGGCGCCAACCTGCTCGGCGAGACCGCCGCCAGCGGCGCGCCAATCGTCGGCCAGGCCGGCCTCGAAGGCCGCGGCACGCTGCGCCAGGGCGCGCTCGAAGGTTCGAACGTCAACATCGTCGAGGAACTGGTCGACATGATCGAGACCCAGCGCGCCTATGAGGTGAATTCCAAGATGATCAAGGCGACCGACGAGATGCTCCAGTTCGCCAACCAGCAGATGGGTTGAGGGGTCTAGGTCATGATAATTGACTCCACATCCTTTTGTCCCGAGCGCCGTCGAGGGACCTTGGATAACGGTGGTGCGACGTCCCTCGACTTCGCTCGGGACAAACGGGCCTGGATAGCGGTCGCGATCACGGTGGCCCTGTGCGCCTCTACCCCCGCCGATGCGAAGAAGAAGAAGCAGCCGATCCAGCCCGATCCGGATTATGCGCCGACGCTGTCGATGCCGCGCCCGGCGCCGGCCGTTCCCAATGGCGCGATCTTCCAGGCGAGCAACGGCTATTCGGCGCTGACCAACGGCGCGCGCGCCGCGATGGTCGGCGATGTGCTGACCATCGCGCTCGTCGAGCGCACCCAGGCGGTCAAGTCGAACGGCGCGAATACCGATCGCACCGGCAGCATCGGCCTGACCCCGCCGACCACCGGCCCGCTGAGCTTCTTCAACCCGTCCGATGTTTCGGCGGGCGGCAATACCAGCTTCCAGGGCCAGGGCACCGCGCAGCAGTCCAACTCGCTGCAGGGCCAGATCACGGTGACCATTGCCGAGGTCTATCCCAACGGCACCATGCTGGTGCGCGGCGAGAAGCTGATGAGCCTCAACCGCGGCGCCGAGCATATCCGCTTCAGCGGCATCGTGCGCCAGATCGACATCGGCGCGGACAATGTCATTCCCTCCTCGCGCGTCGCCAATGCGCAGATCGTCTATGGCGGCACCGGGGAGATCGCGCGCGCCAGCCAGAAGGGCTGGTTGCAGCGCTTCTTCGAAATCATCAGTCCGTTCTGAAGGCCTTTGACATGACCCTTTCCTCAACCCTTCGCCTGGTCGCCGCGCTGATGCTCGCGCTGCTCGCTGCGATGCAGCCGGCGCATGCCGAACGGATCAAGGATCTGGGCGGCTTCCAGGGTCTGCGTGCCAACCAGTTGACCGGCTATGGCATCGTTGTGGGCCTTGCCGGCACCGGCGACGACGCGCTCGAATATGCGACCGTCGGCATGCGCGGGGTGACCAACCGGTTCGGCCTGACGCTGCCGCCGGGCATCAACCCCGCCACCAAGAACGCCGCTGCAGTGCTGGTCACGGCCGAACTTCCCGCCATGGCCAAGCCTGGCCAGCGGCTCGACGTCACCGTCTCCGCGCTCGGCCGCGCCAAGTCGCTGCGCGGCGGCACGCTGATCATGATGCCGCTGCTCGGCGCCGATGGGCAGATCTATGCGATGGCGCAGGGCAACCTGGCCGTGGGCGGTCTGGGCGTCAGCGGCGCCGACGGATCGAGCACCGTCGTCAACATTCCCTCGGTGGGCCGGATTGCGGGCGGCGCGACGGTCGAGCGCGCGGTCGATACCGGGTTCGACCAGAGCCCTTACCTCATGTTCAACCTCGCCGATGCCGACCTCACCACCGCGATGCGCGTGGCCGATGCGATCAACAGCCAGTTCGGCTATGCGCTCGCCGTCGCCAATGACGCGGTCTCGGTGCGGATCGCCGCGCCCGTCACTGCGCAGGAGCGGGTGCAGATGATGTCCCGGATCGAGAATATCTCGGTCACCCCTGCCGAGGCCCCAGCGAAAGTAATTGTTAACGCGCGCACGGGTACGGTCGTTATCAATGGCGCGGTGCGTATCGGGCCCGCGGCAGTGAGCCATGGCAAGCTGACCGTGAAGGTCCAGGAAGCGCCCACCGTCGTCCAGCCCGCGCCGTTCAGCCAGGGCCAGACCGCGGTCGAACAGCGCAGCCAGGTGGCGATCGAAGAAGAGGCCAACCCTGCATTCGAGATCAAGCGAGGTGCCAACTTGTCCGAGATTGTCGAAACCATCAATGCCATTGGAGCCTCGCCGAGCGATCTCGCCGCAATCCTGGAAGCCTTGAAGCAGTCCGGCTCGCTCAAGGCGGAGCTGGTGATCCTGTGACGGTCATGCCCGCCTCGATGGCGTTTCCGCTCGCGCGTGCCGGCACCGCGCTGCCGCTCGACCGGCAGGCCCGGGCCGCTGCTTCCGCCGCCGGCGGCTCGCAAGGTGCCGCGCCCGGCAAGAGCGATGCCGAGACCGCCGAGCTGCGCAAGGCGGCGCAGTCGTTCGAGGCGATCTTCCTGCGCCAGATGATCGGCGCGATGCGCAGCGCCACCGATGGCGACACGCTGCTCGGATCGACCGCCACCGACCAGTTTCGCGACCTGATGGACGCACGCGTCGCCGAGGACATGGCCGGCAAGCAGAGCTTCGGCATCGCCGACATGGTGCTCAAGCAGTTCGGGATCGATAAGCCGTGAGCAACCTTCTCAACATCGGCCGGTCGGGCCTGCGGGCGTTTTCGCGCTCGATGGAGGCGGTGTCGCACAACATCGCCAATGCCGAGAATCCCGATTATGTCCGCCGCAGCGTGCAGATGAGCGACGCCACGGTCTCGGGCTCGCTCAATCCCGCCTATCTGTCGCAGACCGGCCTCAATGGGGTGCGCATCGCGCAGACCGTGCGCGCGTCCGACGAGTTCATCGAGGCGCAGGTCCGCCAGTCGGGGGCCGCGCGCATCCGCGCCGAAACCCAGCTCACCTGGATGGAGCGGCTCGAGACCAATCTCGACAATGCCGGATCGAATGTCGGCACCCGGCTGAACACCTTTTTCAGCCGCGCCGAGGAAGTCGCGGCCGCGCCGTTCGACAACTCGCTCAAGCTGACGCTGCTCAGCGAGATCGATGCCGTGGTCGATGCCTTTCGCCGCACGAGCAGCAACATGACGCTGACCGCGCAGCAGGTCAGCCAGGGTGCGACGCAGGAAGCCAACACGCTCAACGCCGCGCTTGAGAACCTCAACAAGATCAATCTCGACATCACCCGCACCAAGGAAGGCACCGATGCGCATGCGGGCCTGCTCGATGCACGCGATGCGATGCTCGCGACGATCACCGAAAAGCTCAACGCGACGATCAGCCTGGCCCCCAATGGCACCGCATCGATCAGCTATGGCGGGCAGCAGCTTGCGGGCGTCAATTTCGCTGCCACGGTCACCACATCGACCAATGCCGATGGCAGCCTGGCGCTGCAGGTCGATGGCACCGCCGTCGCCGTCCCCAGCGAAGGGTCGCTGGCAGGGCTGAGCCGCGCAGGCGCGACCGCGCAGGGACGGCTTAACGATCTGACCGCACTGGCTCAGCAGTTCGTCAGCGATATCAATGGCTGGCAGGCCCAGGGCCGCACGCTCGGCGGCGCGGTCGGTGCGCCGTTGCTGACCATGCCGGGCGACGTCTCGACGCTCGCGGTGACGACGCGCGACATCAACATGCTCGCGATCGCGGGGGCCGATGGCACCCCCAACGGCAATCTGCTGACCCTGCCCGCGCTGCGCACCACCGCCGGTGTCGAGACGCAGTGGAACAATTTCATGGCGGGCTTTGCCACCAGCCTCGCTTCGGTGCGCAGCGAATCCGATGCGGCGACCGCGCTCGACGAAGGCGCACGCCGCCGCCGCGATGCGATGTCGGGGGTCGATCTCGACCGTGAAGCCGCCGATCTGATCCGGCTGCAACAGGCCTATGAAGCGTCGGCGCGCGTGATCCAGGTCGCGCGCGACACCATGCAAACCATTCTCAACGTGTTCTAGAACCACAAGGCAAGACGTTATGGTCCAGTCCGTAAACCGCTATCGCGCGCCGCAGGATGTCACCCGGCAGGTGCGGCTGAGCCAGCAGATCGCCGACCAGCAGGCGCTGGTGGGCGGGGAAAGCCGTATCTCCAAGCCCTCGAACGACCCCAAGGCCTGGCTCGAGGCATCGAACATCTCGCGCTTCCAGTCGGACGAAACCGCCTGGGTCAACAATCTGGGCCGCGCCGATACCCGTGCCAACCAGGCCGAGGCGAGCCTCAACACCATCGTCAGCGGCCTGATCCGCACGCGCGAGCTGCTGCTGCAGGCCAATACCGGCACGATCAGCCCGACCGATCCCGAAGTGCTCGCGCTCGAGGTCGAGGGGATCAATTCCGATTTCAACGACGCGCTGGGTCAGCGCGACAATTTCGGCGGGCAGCTGTTCGGGACCGGCCCGGTCATCCGCGTACCGATGGGCGATGCGCGCTTTGTCGTCGCGGCGCCCAATCTGGACGAGGTCCAGGCCAATATCGATGTCGGGGGCGGTGCCACGCGCAGCCTCGGACAGATCATGAGCGACACGGCGGCGGCAATCCGCGACACGTCTCCGGCGGGTCAGGCGAGCCGTTCGGCGCAGCTGGTCGCACTCGACGGCGCGATCGACCGGATGACCCAGCTGCTTACCCGGCAGGGCGTGGTCAAGGGATCGATCGAATCCGCGCGCGAGGAGCTTGAACAGAGCAAGCTGTCGCTCGCCTCGCGCAAGTCCGAGCTGGTCGATGCCAATGTCGCCGAGGCGCTGACCCGGCTGCAGACGCTGCTCACCAATCTTCAGGCGACCCAAGCGGTCTATGCGAAGATTTCGCAGCAGTCGCTGCTCGACTATCTGCGCTGATGCCGCCCCAGGTTAACGAGAAAGCTCAGGCTGTTAACCCTGTTTTGCCCTTAACCACGATCGCCAAAAGCCGTTCTACGATCTGAACGGGCCGGTTTTTCGGCCCGCATTGCGCCACCGTCCGGTGGGCAACGATCACGATCAAGGGAACCGCGATGTTCGCAGCAATTGGCTTTGTCGTCCTGCTTGTCATGGTCTTTGGCGGTTTCGTGATCGCCGGGGGCAGCATCGCGGTTATCCTGCACGCGCTGCCCCTCGAAATGATGATCATCGGCGGCGCGGCGGCGGGCTCGATGCTCATCGGCAATTCGGGCGGACATATCAAGGCGATCGGCGGCGGCGTCATGACCGCGTTCAAGGGTTCGAAATACAAGAAGCAGGACTTTCTCGACTGCATCTTCCTGGTGTCAAAGCTGATGAAGATGCTGCGCACCGAAGGCCCGGTCGCGCTCGAACCGCATATCGAGGACCCCAAGAGCTCGTCGGTCTTTTCCGAATATCCCACGCTGCTCAAGGATTCGACGCTGATCCACCTGATCTGCGACTCGCTGCGGCTTGTCGTGGTCTCGTCGGGCCAGCTTGATCCGCATGCGGTGGAGGATGTCGTCGATCAGGCGATCAAGACGCACCATCACGAGGCGATCGCGCCCGCCGACGGCCTGCAGAACCTGGCCGACGCGCTGCCCGCGTTGGGGATCGTAGCGGCGGTTCTCGGGATCGTCAAGACCATGGGCTCGATCGACAAGCCGCCGGAAGTCCTGGGCGAGATGATCGGCTCGGCGCTCGTCGGTACCTTTCTGGGCGTGCTTCTGGCCTATGGCTTTGTCGGCCCGCTGGCCAACCGCTGCAAGCAGGTGGTCGAGGCCGATGGCGCGATGTACCATGTCGCCAAGCAGATCATCATCGCCTCGCTGCACGGCCACCCGCAGCCGCTGGTGATCGAGGCGGCACGCTCGAGCCTGGGCCATGCCAACCAGCCGACCTTTGCCGACGTCTTCGACGGCATGCGGGGCCGCTAAGCCATGGCCGCCAAGCGCAAGTCCGACCCGGTGGAGAATGTCCGCCCGATCATCGTCAAGAAGGTCATCGAGGAAGGCCATGGCGGCCATCATGGCGGCGCCTGGAAGGTGGCCTATGCCGACTTCGTGACGGCAATGATGGCGTTCTTCCTGCTGATGTGGCTGCTCGGCGCGACCGAGGAAAAGGACCGCAAGGCGATTGCCGACTATTTCGCGCCGACCATTGTCGAGCTGAAATCGGGCAGCGCCGGGTCGAACGGCCTGTTCGGCGGGGAATCGATCGTCGGCCGCGACGATTATCCCAATCGCGCGGGCCAGACCGGCACGCAATCGATCACCATTCCGCAGGATGCCACCGGCACCGCCGACGAAGCGGGCAACAGCGAATATGCCACGCTGACCGAAGAGCAGAAGGCGGCGATGAAGAAGGTGCAGCAGCTGGCCGAGAAGGAAAAGTTCGAGAAGCTGAAAAAGCAGCTCGAGGAACGCCTGGGCAGCAGCGAGCAGCTGAGCAAGTTGCTCAAGAACGTGCGCTTTACCGACACGCGCGAAGGCTTGCGCATCGATCTGGTCGACGAGGCGAATTTCAGCATGTTCGCGCTGTCGACTGACAAGCTGGTGCCCAAGGCGGCCGAACTGCTGAAGGAGGTGGCGCAGGTCATCAACGGCATGCCCAACCCGGTGATCATCCGCGGGCATACCGACGCGCTGCCCTATGCCTCGGGCAAGACGATGAACAACTGGATGCTCTCGACCAGCCGCGCCGAGGCGACGCGCCGGGCGCTGGTGATCGGCGGGATCAATCCGGGTCAGGTGCATCGCATCGAGGGCGTGGCCGACAAGGAGCCGTACAACCCGATGGATCGCAACGATCCGGCCAACCGCCGCATCTCGATCACCCTGGCGTTCAGCGATGCGGCCAAGGGCGAAGGCCCCGCACCGGGAGCCAGGGCACCCGGCGGCATGCCGTCACGCCCGGTGCCCGCGCCGCTCCCCTCCAAATAGGGGCGCGACCGGGCGCGGGATCAACCGGCCAGCTTTTCCGAGATTTCGAGCATGGCGATGGCGGCGCGGGCCGCGTCGCCACCCTTGTCCTTCTCGTCCTTCTTCGCCCGCGTGAGCGCCTGCGCCTCGTTTTCCACGGTGAGAATGCCGTTGCCGATCGGCAGGCCGTCGAGCGTCAGCGCCATGATCGCGCGCGCGCTCTCGTTCGAGACGACCTCGAAATGATAGGTCTCGCCGCGGATGATCACGCCGATCGCGACATAGCCGTCGAAGCGCTGCGTCTCCGACGCCATGGCGATGGCCGCGGGGATTTCGAGCGCGCCCGGCACCGTCAGCGTCTCGTGGCTGTGGCCAGCCGCCTTGATCGCGGCGCGCGCGCCCTCGAGCAGCAGGTCGTTGAGATGGTCGTAGAAGCGTGCCTCGACGATGAGGAAATGCGCCATGGTCCGGTTATCCTGTGATGAAACGAAAAAGGGGGCTGATCAGCCGGTGGTCCAGGCCGCGACCTCGGCTGCGACGGTGTTGGCCGCCTGGTTCAATGCCGCACCCACGGTCACCGCGTCAACCGTCGCCACCGGCACGCTTGCCTCGAAGCGCTGCTTGCGCAGCGGGCTGCCGGGCTTGCGCACCACCGCATCGAAACGGACGATCACCGCGCGCCTGTCCTCGTCATAGCCGAAGCGCTGGAGCTGGCCCGAGAGCATCGTGCTGCGTTCGGCGCCGGTCTCGACCTGGTCGAGCACCAGCCGTCCGCTCTTTGCCGCGAGCGTTTCGGCGAGCACGGTGCGGAACAGCCGAGCGGGTTTGTCGGCCCAGACCGCGTCCTTGACATAGGCGATCGCGCTGTCGCTGACCTGCACCGGCACGCGCACCTGATCGAGCGTGCGCTCGACCGTGGGAATATCGACGACGATCGCATCGGTGACCGAGGCCGAGGCCATCGAGCCGGCCCCCGGCATGGCGCTCGAGGTCAGCGTGAGCAGTTGCGGCGGCGCTTCGGACCCGAAGCTGACACAGCCGGCGAGCAAGGCGCAGGCAGCCCCGGCGGACAGCAGCGAACGGACGGTGGCGGTCATGCGGGGGCCTCTCAATTCTTCGGCTCGTAATCGGGCAGCGGCGGTGCGCTGAGCAGTCCGCCCGCGCCTTCCTGATCGATCTTCTCGGTAATCGCCGACAGCGCCCTTGCGGTCACGCGCAGGTCGCGCACCAGCGCCTCGGTCTCGGGCAACGTCGTGGTGGAGAACTGGCGCAGCCCCGGCTTGGCCTCTTCGAGCGTCTCGGTGAGCTTGACCAGCGCCTTGTCGGTATCGGCCAGCGTCTTGGCGAGCTGCCGCGCCAGCGGACGGCCTTCGCTGTCGAGCACCTCCTTGGTCGATTGCGCGGTCATGCCGAGCTGTTCGGCAGCGACACCTGCTTTGGTGAGGGTAACGCGCAGTTCGGCCAGCGCCGCGCGCATTTCCGGCGCGCTATCGGCGAGCTCGCCGGTCAACCGCCCGCTGTTCTTCAGCAGAACGGAGATCGACTTCTGGTTCTCGTCGGACAGCACCTGGGTGAAGCGCTCGGTCAGCGTCGCCAACCGTTCGAGCAGCAGCGGCGCGTTGTTGAGCAGCTCGCCCAGTGCGCCGGGCTTGGTCGGGATGACCGGCACGCCCTCGGGCCCCGGCTCGGTGATCGCGGGCGCGCCCTGCTTGGCCCCGTCGAGCTGGATCTGCGATACGCCGGTAAAGCCGACGCCCTGGATCGTGGCGGTGGTACCTTCGAGGATCGGCACATGCGCATCGACCTCGATCCGCACGCGCACGAACTGCGGGTCCTTGGCCCAGAGCGCGATCTCGGTCACCTGGCCCGAAGGCACGCCCGAATAGGCGACCACCGAGCCCTTGGCGATGCCGTCGACCGAGGTCTTGAAGAAAATGTCATAGGGCTGGCGATCGGTTTCGCCCAGGCCCGCCAGCCAGATGACAAAGGCGGCAATGCCCGCCAGCAGCACCAGGGTGACGGTCCCCACCCAGACATGATTGGCGCGTGTTTCCATGGCGTTGGTTATGCCCCTGATGTTCTGATGGTGTAAACCGCCAATGCGGCGCGGAGTTGCCCGGTCACCGGAGGAACCCCCGGCTCTTGCTGCTGGCCGGAAGGCGCTTGCGCTTCAGCTCCTCGTCGGCATGGCTGACGGCAGCGGCGCGGCCGCGCGGACCGTTGAAATATTCCTGGATCCACGGATGGTCGGTGGCGAGCAGTTCGGGAATGGTGCCGATGGCGATGACCTTCCGGTCGGCGAGCACCGCCACCCGGTCGCAGATCTCGTGCAGCGTATCGAGATCGTGCGTGATCAGGAACACCGTGAGCCCCAGCGTGCGCTGCAGCTCGCGGGTGAGCGCATCGAAGCGCGCCGCGCCGATCGGGTCGAGCCCGGCGGTCGGCTCGTCGAGAAACAGCACATCGGGGTCGAGCGCCAGCGCGCGCGCCAGGCCGGCGCGCTTCTTCATCCCGCCCGACAGCTCGGAAGGATATTTGTCGGCCGCGTCCTCGGGCAGGCCCGACAGCGCGATCTTGTAGAGCGCGATCTCGCGCCGCAGCTTGCGATCGATATTCGGATAGAATTCGGCGAGCGGCACCATCACGTTCTCGGCGACGGTGAGCGTCGAGAACAGCGCGCCGCCCTGGAACAGCACGCCCCAGCGGCTGCGGATCGAGACATCCTCTTCCTCGCCGTCGAGAATGGACTCGCCCAGCACCTCGATGCGCCCGGTATCGGGGCGTTGCAGCCCGATGATCGAGCGCATCAGCACCGACTTGCCGGTGCCCGACCCGCCGACCACGCCCAGGATCTCGCCGTGCCGCACGTCGAGCGACAGATCCTCGTGCACCACCTGCTCGCCGAAGCTGTTGGTCAGCCCGGTGATGCGGATCGCGACATCGCAGTCCTTGTCCCGCGCCGCGCTCATCCCCAGCCCACTTCGGTAAAGAACACCGCGAAGAACGCATCGAGCACGATGACCATGAAAATCGCCTGGACCACGGCGGCGGTGGTGCGCGAGCCGACTTCCTCGGCATTGCCGCGCACCTGCATGCCCTGATAGCAGCCGGCAAGCGCGATGATCAGCCCGAAGACCGGCGCCTTGATCATGCCGACATAGAAATCGGTGATCGGCACCACTTCCTGAATGCGGACGATGAAGGTCGCCGGCGGAATTTCGAGCACGATCCAGCACAGGAATGCGCCGCCGATCATCGCGACGATCATCGAATAGAAGCCGAGCAGCGGCATCATCAGCACCGCGGCGGTCACGCGCGGCAGCACCAGCGCCTCGACCGGCGAGACGCCGATCGTGCGCATCGCATCGACCTCTTCGGTCAGCTTCATCGTGCCGATCTGCGCGGCAAAGGCGCTGCCCGACCGGCCCGCGACCATGATCGCGGTCATCAGTACGCCCAGTTCGCGAATGGTCAGCCGACCGACGAGATTGACGGTGAACACCTCCGCCCCGAACTGGCGCAGCTGCACCGCGCCCTGCTGCGCGATGACGATGCCGATGAGAAAGCTCATCAGCCCGACAATGCCGAGCGCCGAGACGCCGACCAGCTCGAAATGGCGCACCGTCGCGGCCCAGCGGATGCGGCGCGGATGCGCGATCAGCGACAGCAGCGATCGCACCAGCGCGCCGAAAAATCCGAGCATGCCGAGCATCGAGCCAAAGGCCAGCATCGTCGCTTCGCCGACGCTCGCGAGCACCCGGTTGATGACATTGGGCCGGTGCGGCGGAACGACATCGCTGATGTCCGATCGGCCCACCGCTTCGACCAGCCGACCGCCCGATTCGCTCAGGTTCACGATCTCGCAGCGATGGTCGCGCGCCAGCCGATAGACCACCCAGGCCCCGACCGTGTCGATATGCCCGGCATCGGCCATGTCGATCAGGGCGACATTCTGGCTGATCGCCTTCAGTCGCTTGTCGAGCGCGGCAATGGTGGTGATGTCGAGATTGCCGGAAAAGCGCAGCACCGCGCCGGTCTCACCGCGCTCTTCGATCGCAAAGTCGGCCGGGGCACCCATATACCGCCCTTCTTGTGCGATAAACGGTGCAATCACAAGCACCTTGGCGGATATTTGATCGCAGCAAGATTCGGCCTCATGCCATCGATACGCAGCACTGACGGCTTGTTTCCCGCCGCATTGGCGTTAATGCTCGCCGCGTGGGGGAGAGGATAGCCTTTTACGACATGGACCGGACGATTACCGTCCACCCCACCTATGCGCGTTTCCTGCTCTGGATGGCGCTGCGCCATGCGCCCTGGCGGCTGGTGCTGTTGCCGCTCTCGCTGCTCTCCGCCATCGGCTATGTGCTGCGCCTGGTCAGCCGCGACCAGCTCAAGCAGATCAACCAGTCCTTGCTGCTCGGCCATCTGCGCGTGGCCTGGCTGGCCGAGCCCATGGCGGCGCATGCCGAGCATGTCTTTGCCACCAATATCCGCCCCGGCGCGCTGGAACAGATCGCGGCCGACCGCGCCGATGGTTATCGCATCGTCATCGCCACCGCCTCCTACCGGCTCTATGTCGAGGCGATCGCGCGGCGGCTGGAGATCGACGACGTGATCGCGACCGACCTTGTCGCCTCGCACGGCACCGTGCAGCCGAAGATCGCCGGGCACAATTGCTACGGGATCCACAAGGCCGAGATGATCGCCGCCTGGATGGCCGAACACGGGCTCGATCCGGGCCAATGCACCATCCGCTGCTATTCGGACCATGTCTCCGACATTCCGATGCTCGAGCTGGCGCACGAGGCCTTCGTCACCAACGCGCACATGCCGATGCGGATCGTCGCGCGCGAACGCGGCTGGCCCGAGCTCGACTGGCCCGGAGCACTCGCGCCGCAGCACAGGGTGGCGCAACCGGGCGTGACCGGCTAGGCACCGGCTTTACCTGACGCCTAACGGGGAAGCTCATGAAATCCGTCGCCGCCTTGCTCTCCACCGCGCTCGCCGCCTCGCTGATGCTGGCCTCGCCCGCATCGGCCCAATCCGCGGGCAATACCGCCGAGGCAGAGGCCCCCGATTATCCCGCCGTCCTCCCCTTGCGTGAACAGGCGAAGCTGCGCGATGCCTGGCTTGCCCAGCGGCTGGAGACCGTCGTCCCGGCGCTGATGCGCGAACAGGGCGTCGACATGTGGGTGCTGATCGCGCGCGAATATGACGAGGACCCGGTGGTCGCGACCATGCTCGATGCGCGCTCGATGCACGCGCGGCGGCGCACCATCCTGGTGTTCTTCGATCCGGGCGAGGGCAAGCCGGTCGAGCGGCTGACGGTGAGCCGCTATGGCCTGGCCGGGCTGTTCGCCCCCGCCTGGACACCCGAGCAACAGCCCGACCAGTGGAAGCGGCTCGCCGAGATCGTCGCCGAGCGCAACCCGCAGAAGATCGCGCTCAACATCTCGTCGCAGACCGCGCTGGCCGACGGGCTCAGCCACAGCCAGCACGAGGATTTCGTCGCCGCGCTGCCCGAGGAGCTGCGCAGCCGCATCGTTCCCGCCGGGCCGCTCGCCATCGGCTGGCTGGAAAGCCGGATCCCGGCCGAGATGGAGGTCTATCCGTCGATCGTCCGCCTGGCGCACGCGATCATCGCCGAGGCGCTGTCGGACAAGGTCATCACGCCGGGCCAGACCACGGCGGAGGACGTGCAATGGTGGATGCGCGAGAAGATCAGCGCGCTGGGTCTCAAGACCTGGTTCCACCCCTCGATCAATATCTTCCGCGCCAGCGAGGCGGGCGAGCTGACCGGCGATGCCGTGATCCAGCCCGGCGACATGCTCTGGACCGATTTCGGCATCACCTATCTGGGGCTCAACACCGATACCCAGCATCTCGCCTATGTGCTCAAGCCCGGCGAGAGCGACGCTCCGCAAGGCCTGAAGGCGGGGTTCGCCGCCGCCAATGCGGTGCAGGACCTGTTGACCGGCGAGTTCCGCGTCGGCCTGACTGGCAACGACCTGCTCGCCGCCACCCGCGCCAAGGCCATCGCCTCGGGCTATCAGCCGAGCATCTATTCGCACCCGATCGGTTTTCACGGCCACGGAGCCGGACCGGCGATCGGCTTCTGGGACAATCAGGACAGCAGCCCTGCAGGCAACTATCTCGTCCGCGCGAGCACCGCCTGGTCGATCGAGCTCGCGGTCACCAACAACGTGCCCGAATGGGGCGACAAGGCGGTCTCTTTCCGCACAGAAGAGGACATGTTCTTCGACGGCGAGAAGGTCGCCTATCTCGACGGACGGCAGGACAAGTTCCACCTGATCCGCGGCGCGGCGGACGCGCCGGTCGAGACCATTGAACCCGCGCCGGAACCCGAAGCGCTGCCGGTGGAACCGGTCGCGGATTCGGGGGAGTGACCTAACCACCTCCGCTCAGCCTGAGCCTGTCGAAGGCCACGCGCCATCTGTCTCAGATATATCCGCCTTCCGCCGCAAGCCGAAATCGAGCGGTGCGATGGCTCCATGCTATTTGTGGATACCGGCTTCCGCCGGAAAGCGATGCTTTTGATCCGCCACCACTATCGCGGGGCCTTCGACAGGCTCAGGCTGAGCGGAGTTGGAGAAGGTTGCCGCTAAGATGGCAAGCGGACGCCGTCCCTTCACTGGCAGAACGAGCGTGCCTCCTGTCGGACGTGCCGTTTCCGACCTAGCTGTGCACCCGCCCGAAATCGGGTTTCGCGTCATCCTGGCCCTGTTCGATGATCGAGCGGCGGATGGCGCGGGTGCGGGTGAACAGCGCTTCGAGCTCGTCGCCCTTGTCCCAGCGGATCGCGCGCTGCAGCGCGGACAGGTCTTCCGAAAAGCGCTGGAGCATCTCGAGCACCGCGTCCTTGTTCGACAGGAACACGTCGCGCCACATCACCGGATCGCTGGCGGCGATGCGGGTGAAATCGCGGAAGCCCCCGGCCGAATATTTGATCACCTCGCTCTGCGTCACGCCTTCCAGATCGCTGGCAGTGCCGACGATCGTATAGGCGATGAGGTGCGGCAGATGGCTGGTCACCGCAAGCACCAGATCATGATGCGCCGCGTCCATGGTCTCGACATTCGCCCCTAGCGCCTGCCAGAAAGCGGCGACCTTGGCGCAGGCGGCCGCATCGGCTTCGGCATCGGGGGTCAGGATGCACCATCGGCCCTTGAACAGCGAGGCAAAGCCGGCCTCCGGCCCGCTATTCTCGGTGCCTGCCACCGGGTGCGCGGGGACGATGATCGCCTGGGGCAGCGCCGAGCGCAGCGCGGTGAGCACGCTCGTCTTGCACGATCCGACATCGCTGATGATCGTCTCGGGCGACAGGTGCGCGGCCATGGCGCTGGCGGCTGCGGCCATCGCGCCGACCGGCACGCACAGGATCACCATCTCGGCGCTCGCCAGTTCGGGGCCAACTTCGGCGTTATAGTCGTCGCACAGGCCGATCGCTTGCGCGCGCGCGCAGACATCGGCGCTGCGGTCATAGCCGAGGATGCGTGTCTCGGGCAGCGCCTGGCGCACCGCGCGCGCGATCGACGACCCGATCAGCCCCAGCCCGACGATCGCGATGGTGCCGAACGGCCCGCTCATGCGGTCACCAGATCGCGCAGCACCTGCGCGATGGCGCGCATATGCGCCTCCTCGCCGATGGTGATGCGCAGCGCATGGCCGAGCCCCTGGCCCTTGGGCCAGCGCACGATATAGCCCGCCCGCATCAGCGCCTCATAGGCCGTTTCCGCACTCACCGCGCCTTCGAACAGCACCAGCAGGAAATTCGCGTGGCTGGGCACCACGGTCACGCCATGATTGCCGAGCTGCGCGAGCTCGGCCGCCAGCCATTGCCGCCAGACCCGATTGTGCTCGCGCGAGCGGGAGACGAAATCCTCGTCCGCCAGCGCCGCCAGCGCCGCCGCCTGGCCGGTCAGCGTCACGTTGAAGGGCCCGCGGATGCGGTTGAGCGTGTCGATGATCCCTTGCGCGCCATAACCCCAGCCGATGCGTTCGCCGGCCAGGCCATAGATCTTGGAGAAGGTGCGCGTGACCAGCACGTTGGACTGGGTCCGCGCCAGTTCGAGCCCGCGATCGTCCTCGTCCGCGTCCAGATATTCGGAATAGGCCTGGTCGAGCACCAGCAGCACGTCCGACGGCAGCCCGGCATGCAGCCGCGCGATCTCCGCCCGCGGCGTCAGCGTGCCGGTCGGGTTGTTCGGGTTGGCGAGATAGACCACGCGGGTGCGATCAGTCACGCAGGCGAGCAGCGCATCGACATCGGTCGCATAGAAGTTGTCTGGCGCAACTACCGGCGTCGCGCCGCAGCGCCGCGCGGCGATATCATAGACCGAAAAGCCGTAGCGGACATACACGACCTCGTCGCCCTGCCCGGCATAGCCCTGCGCCGCCAGGTTGAGCAGCTCGTCCGATCCCGTGCCGCAGACGATCCGCGCCGGATCGAGCCCGTGCACCTTGCCGATCGCCTCGCGCAGCGCGCTGCTGTCCGGATCGGGATAGAGAGAAGGCGCGAGCGCCGCGCCTTGCGCCCTCGCCTCGAGCGCCGCCGGGCTGGTGCCGAGCGGGTTCTCGTTGGCGGACAGCTTGACGAGCGGGCGGCCGTCCGCACCGGTCGATTTGCCGGGAACATAGGCGTGAATCGAGGCGATCCACGATTTGGGCTGGGGCTGGCTGGTCATGGGGCGGGCGCATAGCGCGAGTCGGGCGACAGGGGAAGCCGCGAGCGATGCTCGCCGTCCCGGCCCCTCGGGCATGCGCCGGAGGATCGGATATCGCGCGGAAAATGCTTAACAAAATCAACCGCCGCTGCGCTCTTGTGATGGCCTTCAGTTGCAACGGGCAAGCATATGTTAAGTCTGGATAATTTTGGGACAGCGGGCTTTTGCGACTTGCCCCCGGAATGAGGCTGCGTTAAGAGACGCCCCAAGGTCGCCCAGGAAAGTGCCAGCGGAATAACCGCGGTGCAATCCAGTTTACGGTCCGGGGTGATGGGTAGGGTCCGTTCTCCCCCGGGTATCCGCACAGGCTACAGGGGGTGATCTTGGCGACACGCTTTTTCCGCACGCGACAGCTGATTCTGTGCACGGCGACCTGTGCCGGAATGCTGTGGACGACGGCGGGCCAGGCCCAGCAGGTCAATGTCCCCTCTCCCCCCACCCGTGAGGAAATCGAGCGCCCCGTCCAGCAGCGCAGCGAACGGCCGGCCCGTCTGACCGTCGAAGGCGATATCGAGCGCGCGCCCTGTCCGCTGGCCGACCCTGCCTATGCCAATGTCAGGCTGACGCTGACCGAGGCGCGCTTCAACAATCTGGGCCCGATCGCGCCGATCGAGCTGCGCCCGCTCTACGAACAGTATATCGGCACCGAACAGCCGGTCGCGGTGCTGTGCGAGATCCGCGACGCGGTCGCCACCAAGCTGCGCCGCGACGGCTATATCGCCGCAGTACAAGTGCCCACCCAGCGCATCGACAACGGCGTGGTCCAGTTCGAGGTGCTCTATGCCAAGCTGACCCAGATGCGCGTGCGCGGCGATGCGGGCAATGGCGAGAAGCTGGTGGCGAGCTATCTGCAGCGGCTGACCGAAGGCACGGTGTTCAACCAGAAGCTCGCCGAGCGCTATCTGCTGCTGGCGCGCGACCTGCCCGGCTATGACATCCGTCTGACGCTGGTACCGGCGGGCACGGGTCCGGGCGAACTGATCGGCGACGTCACGGTGCGGCGCACCCCGTTCGAGGTCGACCTCAACGTCCAGAACATGGCCGCCCGCGATGCCGGCCCCTATGGCGCGCAGCTGCGCGCGCAATTCTATGGCCTGACCGGCATGGGCGACCGCACCTATGTCTCGGCCTATTCGACGCTCGATTTCCAGGAACAGCAGATCGTCCAGGCCGGTCACGAATTCCGCGTCGGATCGGAAGGCCTGACGCTGGCCGGGCGCTTCACCTATGCCTGGACCGAGCCCGACATCAACCTGCCGGCGGGCGTGACCAGCAAGATTACCGCCACCACGTTGCTCGCCAGCGCCGAGGCGCGCTATCCGCTGGTGCGCAGCCAGGCGGCTTCGCTCTACAGCGCGATCGGGCTCGATTATGTCGATCAGGACATCGATTTCATCGGCCCGCTGTCGCGCGACCGCATCCGCATCGCCTATGCCCAACTTTCGGGCGAGGCGATCGACATGGCCAATGGCGCCGCGCCGCGCTGGCGCATGGCGGGCCTGCTCGAATTCCGCCAGGGCCTGTCGATCCTGGGCGCCAGCGATCCGTGCAATTTCGTCTGCGCGCTGGTGCGCACCCCGACCACGCGTGGCGATGGCGACCCGACCTCGACGCTGATCCGCGGCGAGATTTCGGCAGAGGCGGCGCTGGGCGACAATGCCTCGATCTTCATCCGCGGCCGCGGGCAGATCGCCTTCGATCCGGTGCTGAGCTTCGAGGAATATTCGGGCGGCAACTTCACCATCGGGCGCGGCTATGATCCGGGCACGATCGTCGGCGACGATGGCGCGGGCTTCCAGGCGGAGCTGCGCGGTCCGCAGATCAGCCCGATCAAGGATGTCGACTTCTCGTTCCAGCCCTTTGCCTTCATGGATGTCGCCTGGACCTGGGACGATGGCCGTCCCGGCGATCCGCAGCGGCTGAGCTCGGTCGGCGCCGGCGTGCGCGCGCGGCTCAACGACCGGTTCCGGCTCGATGTCACGGTCGCGGTGCCGACCGAAGCGGCCGGTCTGCGCGCCGACACGCCCGATCCACGCATCCTGTTTACCCTCACCACTCTGCTTCTGCCCTGGGGAGCCCGCTGATGGCCTATGACCGCACCCTGACCGCCCGCCGCGTCCTGCTGGCCAGGGCGACGTCCGCGCTCGCTTTGGCCACCGGCCTTGCCATCGGAAGCACCGGCCCGGCGCATGCCCAGGCATTCGAGGGCACGCCCACGGTGGTATCGGGCGGCGTGGGTATCAATCGCACCCCCGGAACCGACAATATCCGCGTCGATACCAACCAGGCGGTGATCAACTGGACCACCAACGACACCGCGATCGGCGGCGGCGTCATCAACTTCCTGCCCAATGGCCGCACGGCGTTCTTCCGCAACAATCCGACGACGCAGAACCAGTTCACCGTCCTCAACCGCATCATTCCCACCGATCCCAGCCGCGCGATCGCGATGAACGGCACGATCATCAGCCAGCTGCAGACCGGCGCGGGACTCGTCTCGGGCGGCAATGTCTGGTTCTACAGCCCGGGCGGCATCGTCATCGGCGCGACCGGCGTGATCGATGTCGGCGGGCTGGTGCTGACCAGCCTCGATCCGGTGCGCGATGCGGGCGGCAATTTCGTCACTGCGGGCGGATCGTTCACCCTGGGTCCGGCAGCGTCGGCCACCAGCTATGTTCAGGTCGATCCCGGCGCGCAGATCCGGCTGACGCCCGAAAACAGCTATGTCGCGATGGTCGCGCCGATCATCCGGCAGAATGGTGGCGTCAACGTCAACGGCAGCGCCGCCTATGTCGCGGCCGAGGCAGCGACGCTGACCTTTGGCGGCGGATTGTTCGATATCCAGGTCACCACCGGCACCAATGGCGATGCCGCTGCCGGGAATGCTGCCATCGTGCACAATGGCAGCACCACGGGTCCGGCGAGCAGCGCTGCAGGCGACAATCATCGCATCTACATGGTCGCGATCCCCAAGAACAACGCGATCACGACGGTGATCGGCGCGGGCAGCACGCTGGGCTTCGACATTGCCGGAGCGGCCGATGTGCAGGGCAATTCGATCATCCTGTCGTCGGGCTTCAACGTTTCGGGTGACACGATCAACGTGGCACCGGTCAACCCTGCGCAGCAGGCCAGCCTGTCGATCTCGTCGGGCACCATCACGTCCGCGATCAACGCCGCCTCGTCGTTCCGCACCAATGTCAGCGTCGGCAGCGGCACGCTGAACCTGGCGGGCGATGCGCGCTTCCATGCCGACAACCAGGTCACGGTCACCGCCTTTGGCACCGGTACAATCGCGGCGGCGCGCAACCTGACCGTGTCGGCCGACCGGGTCGGGCTCGTCGATGGCCAGTCGGTCACCGGCGGTAATGCCCAGCTTTATGCCCAGGCGGGCGGCACCGTCCGCGTGCTGGGCAACGCCTTTGTCACCGCCAATGGCGAGGGCGCGGGCAATCTCAGCGGCCAGGTCGGTGCGGGCACCGGCGGCACTGCCGATGTCCGCTCGTTCGGCAACGCACTGATGGACATTGCTGGCGCGCTGTTCGTCAGCGCCGATGGCCGCGCGGGCAGCACCGGCTCCACCGGCACGACCAGCAACAGCGGCACCGGCGGCACGGTCATCGTGACCTCGGGCCGCAACGCGACGGTGGACAACAATTCCACCATGCTGATCGGCGGCGACCTGGTGGTCTCGGCCAATGGGTTCGGCAGCAGCAATTTCGGCGCAGGCGTCGCCGGACTGGGTCGGGGCGGGTCGATCCAGATCAATTCGGGTTCCGGCACCGGCATCGCCAGCGCCAACAACGTCATGACGATCAACGGCCTGATCTTCAGCAATGCCGACGGCTTTGGCGGTCAGGCGCTGAATTCGGGAACGGGCGGCGCAGGTATCGGCGGCACGAACACGATCAGCGCGGGCGTTGGCGGGCGGATCAATGTCGCCGGCTCGGCCAGCCTGACCAGTTTCGGCTTCGGCGGGCATGCCGATGATGGCAACGGCAATGGCGGCAACGGCACTGGGGGATCGGCTTTCGCGCAGATCTTCGGCTCGGGCGGCATCCTGAGCTTTGGATCGAACCTGGTTTTGCAGGCCACAGGTTCGGGCGGCAGCAGTGGCAACGATGCGACATCGACCGGGGGCACCGGGCGCGGCGGCAATGCGACGCTGGCGCTGGGATCGGGCCAGGCCGGCGGCGCGATCACCGTGCAGGGCCTGACGCAGATCGATGCGCTTGGTCTAGGCGGCGACGGAACCATCGGCGGCGACGGGTTTGGCGGTGTGAATGGATCGGGCGGCGGCGCGTTCGTCAGCGGCCAGGGCGCGGGCACGATGACGCTCAATGGCGGCCTGCTGATGAGTGCAGGCGGCGTCGGGGGCTTCGCCCGGCAGGCGGGTGTCGGCCGGACCGGCAACGGCACAGGCGGCAGCGCGCAGATGATTGCCAATGGCAACAGCATCATCAACGTCACCGGCGATGTCGACATCAACGCCAATGGCGCGGTGTTCACCTCATCGGCGGCGGGTATCGATGGCGGCAACGGCACGGGCGGCAATGCCTCGATCTCGCAGAATACCGGCGGGCAGATCACGATCACCGGCAATGCGTTCGTCGCGGCCACGGGCACGGGCCATGACAATAACGGCGGCGGTGATGGCATTGCGGGCAATGGCGTGGGCGGCGACGTGCGCATTGCGGTCAACGATCGCACCATCACCATCACCGGCAACGCCACCACCGATGCGCGCGGCTATGGCGGCAACAGCGCTGGCGGCATCCGGGGCGGCAATGGCACGGGCGGCCTCGCCAATCTGGGCGCGGGCGCGGGCACGCTGTCGATCGGCGGAAACGGCACCACCAATGCGGACGGGTTCGGCGGAAGCGCGATCGGTGCAGGTTCGGGCGGGATCGGCACCGGTGGGCGCGCGGTGATCGGATCGATCGTCGGCGGGATCATCCAGATCGCGGGCGGGGCCGAGCTCACGGCGCAGGGCTTTGGCGGCAATGCATCGAATGCAGGCAATGTGGGCGGCCTCGGCGATGGCGGCGAAGCGCAGCTGTTTGCCGACAATAACGGATCGGTCACGGTCGGCGGCATCACCACATTGAACGCCAGCGCCTTTGGCGGTTCCTCCGCCGGCGGCGCCGATACGGGCGCGGCCCTTGGCGGGCTGGCGAGCTTGCTCACGCTGGGCAACGGCCAGGTCGCACTCAATCAGGATACGTTCCTGTCCACCCAGGCGCTCAGCGGCAATGCCGATAGCGACGGCGGCAATATCGGCACCGCGACCGGCGGCGATTCGTTCATCAACGCCTTTGGCGCGGGCAGTCGCATCCGGATTGGCGGCAGCCTGTTTGCCGATGCGATCGCCGGCGCTGGGTCGTCCACCACGGGCACGATCGGCAATGCGACGGGCGGTACGGCGCGGATCGATTCGGCTTCGGGGATCGTGGACATCACCGGCAGCGCGTCGCTCGATGCATCGGCCTTTGGCGGCAACAGTGTTACCAGCGGCAATGGTGGCAACGCAACCGGCGGTCGCACCGCCGTGGTCGTTGCCGGCGCTGGCGGCGCGTCGATCAATATCGGCAGCGCACTGACCATGGTTTCGAACGCCTTTGGCGGATCGGCTCAGGCGGGCAATGGCGGCAACGCCACCGGTGGGTTGACCGAGGGCGGCACCATCGGCGTGATCGGCAGCTTCGCGTTCGGCGGCAACGTCACCATGGCGGCCGACGGCACCGGTGGCAGCTCGTTGCTGGCAGGCGCGGGCGGATCGGGCACCGGCGGCACGGCGCGCATGGGGTCGAACGGCACGCAGATGATCGGCCGCGACATCTTCATCCAGGCCAATGGTCGTGGCGGCAACGGCGCATCGGGTGGCGCAGGGGGCAATGCCACCGGTGGCCTGGCGTCGCTGTTCGCCGGAAGCGGCCCGGTGACCGGGCTGCTCGATTTCGACAACGCGTTCCTCACCGCCAATGCCTTTGGCGGTGACGGCGGCACGGGCACGACCGGCGCCACCGGCGGAACGGGCGGCGCAGGCGGCAACGCCACCGGCGGAAGGGTGATCGCGACCTCGGCCGCAGGCAATGGCCAGCTCGATCTGCTGAACCTGCAGATCGCCTCGACCGCCTTTGGCGGCGCGGGCGGCGCGGGCGGCATCGGCACGGCCGGCGTCGGCGGAACCGGCGGTGCGGGCGGCAATGCCGTGGGCGGGTTCAACCAGTTCGGCAGCGAAAGCGGCACGGGCGCGCTGACGGTCAATGTCGGCACGACGCGGCTGGTCGATGCCGTATCGGAGACCAATGGTTTCGGCGGTGCGGGCGGCGCGGGCGGAACCGGCAGCACCGGCACCGGCAATGGCGGCGCAGGCGGCATCGGCGAAGGCGGCGACAATGTGCTGCTGGTGCGCGGATCGCTGGTGGCGATGAACAATGCCACGCTGATCGCCAACGGCCAGGGCGGCAATGGCGGCGCGGGCGCGGTGCTGGGAGCGGGCGGCAACGGCATCGGCGGAGGCATTGCCTTTGCGATCACCGACCGGTTCCAGATTCCCGCCAATCGCGGACGGCTGCAGGCCAATGACCTGCTCGGAATCGCGCGCGGCCTCGCAGGGACGGGATCGACCGCCGGACAGACCTTCTACGGCACCGGATCGAATATCGAGATCCGCAATGCCGATGCGGCGGTCAACAGCCTGGTCATCAACACCAGCGGCGCTGCGCCCGATCCGGTCGGCATCGTCGAGGATTTCGTCCGCGTCACCGATGGGGCGCTGACCGTGGCCGGCAGCCTGACCTATATCACCCCCGGCCAGCTTTCGGTGCTGGTCAACAACGGATCGGTCAATGCCGGTGCCTTCGGCGTGCGCGCAGGCGTGTTCGTTCCCGACACGGTGGTGACCGCCCCGGCCAATGTCGGCACCATCACCGCGGGCGCGATCGATCTCCAGTCGAGCGGCAACATCACCGTCACCGCCAATTTCGCCACCCCGGGCAGCCTGACCGCGCTCGGTACCGGCGCGATCAACCTGCGCAACATCAATGCAGGCGGCGTGATCGGCATCCAGGGGGCCTCGCTGCAGCTCGGCAACCTGACGTCGGGCAACCATGTCAATCTGACATCGACCTCGGGCGCGATTGTCGCGGGCACCATCACGGCGGCCAATTTTGTGGCAATGACTGCGGCAAACGGGCTGACCCTGTCGGCTGTCACCGCAACCAACGGCGAAATCGACCTGCTGGTCAATGCCGGCAACATGACCATCGGCAATCTGACAGCGGGCACGTCGATCGAACTCGATACCCGTTCGGGCAATATGGTGCTGGGCGATATCCGTTCGGGCCAGGACACCGAAATGGAGGCTGTCGGCAGCGTCCGGTTCGGCAACGCAGTGACGGGGCTGGAATTTGCCATTACCGCGCTCGGCAGCATCACCGGTGGCAATGTCAACGCCTCCGGCGCTGTACCGACCACCAGCTACAGCGTGGGCCTGTTGTCGCAGACCGGCAGCATCCAGGTCGGCAATCTCACCGGCACGCGGAACATCGGCTTTATTGCGGCCGGCACGATAAGCACCGGCGCATTGACCAGCGGGGAGAACATCCTCGTACTGGGCTCCGGGGACATCCTGTTCAATGGTGCGGTGACCACGGGAACCGGGGCCAACCGCTATCTCTATGTCGGCAATGCCTCGATGGTCCCGCAACTGGGAGCCAATTTTGACCCGACACCGATCTTTGCACTGGCCCCTGTCCGCACGGCGGGCGGACTGACCGTCGCCGGACCGATCGTTACCGGCAATATTCGCGCGGGCGTCGGAACCGCAGCCGCGATCAACGGCACCGCCACGGCTACCGGCGGCAGCATCGCCATCACCGCGAACAGCCTTGCTGCCCAGGCCATGAACGCCTCGCTGGCAGTGGCGCTCAATACGACCAGCGGCAATCTGTCTGTCGGCAATATCGTCGCCACAGGTAGCCCGACGGCGGGCGCAATCGTCCTTACATCCTCTGGAACGATCGCCGCAGGCACGCTGGCTACCGGCACCACGGCGGGCCTGGGCGTGACGGTCGATGGCCAGGGCGCGGTCAGCATCGGCGGCGTGACCGCGACCGGCGCGGCGCAGCTGCGCTCGCGCGCTGCGAGCTTCACCTCGACCGGGTCGATCACGGCGGCGTCGGTGAGCATCAGCGGCACGGCGGCGACGCTCGCCAATGTCACCTCGAACGTCGCCGGCATCACCATCGGCGCGACCGGCGGCAATCTCGCCTTCGGAGCGCTCAATTCCGCGACCAACACCCAGTTCAACGTGACGGGATCGGTGACAGGCGGCGACATTACCGCGGGCACCTCGATCGGCACGATCGTCACCGGCAACATGACGTTGGGCAACCTGCGCACCACTGCGGCCGGCACGACCTCGACCGGGTTCAGCATCGGGCTGGGCGCGGGCGGCACGATCACCACCGGCACGATCAACAGCTTCGGACTGCTCGGCATCGGATCCGATGATGGCCAGGGCAATTTCGGCAACGCCACCAGCATCACCATCGGCGCGATCACCGCGGGCGGCACCGTGCTGGCGCGCGCCAACCAGGGCATCGTGACCGGCGCTATCAGCTCGACCAACGAGATCCGCGTCCGCGGCGGCAGCGTGACCACCGGTGCGCTTCAGGCGACCAATGCGGTGTTCGCCGCGGCGCTGAACGGTAATCTCAACACCGGCAACGTCACTACCGGCACCAACGCGCTGCTGCTCGCCTCGCAGGGCATCAGCACCGGCAGCATCGGAACCGGCACCAGCGGCACGACGCTGCTCGCCAGCAGCGCGGGCCTGGCGCCGACCGCCAACCTGTCGCAGATCGACCTCAACGCCCTGCTCGCGGCCACCCCGGCGCGCGTCGGCGGCAGCGTGTCGATCGGCGCGACGACGACCGGAACGCTGCTGGGTGCCTCGACCGGCACCTTCTCGGCCAACAGCACGATCACCGCGGGCACGCGGATCAGCCTGGACGTCGGCGGCACGGCGGTGTTCGGCGGTCTCGCGGTCGCCCCGACCATCGCGATCAGCTCGGGCGATATCGCCTTCTCGCAAGCCGGGGGCCTGGGCAATGCCAATACCGGCACGATCACGCTGACCGCCAACCGCAGCGGTTCGGTGGTGCTCGGCGGCACGACCAGCGACAGCCAGAGCAGCGGCACCTATTCGCTCGATGGCAGCGAGATCTCGCGCATCCGTGCGCAGAACATCGTCATCAACGCGCCCAATGTCTCGTCGACCGGCACCGGCGTCGAGATTCGCGCGCTGACGATGAACGGGTCGAGCGCATCGAGCGGCGTGAACCTCAACGGCGCCGAGGGCAGCCTGACGATCAACACATCGGGCACCATCCGCGTCAACGGCAATGCCGTGTTCAATTCCATGGCCGCCACCAACCGGGTGTCGCTCAACGCCAACCGGGTGGAGATCAACGCGGACAGCGGCGGGCTCTTCCTCAACGGCAGCTCGCCGGGCGGCATCCTCTCGATCAACGCCAACAACATCCATATCGCCAGCGCCTCGCTTCTCGAGCGGCTGGCGGAGAATGTCAATTTCACCGGACGCGATAGCGCGCTGGGCTTGCCGATCGCGACCTCGCGCCCCGATGGTGTGATCCAGGCCTCGAGCCTGCGCTTCACGGTGGGCAGCACGCTGCTGATCCAGAATACCGGCACCTCGCTGCTCAATGCGGGCTTTTTCGGTCGCGTCGGCAGCTTCCAGGTGACCCCGCGCAGCTCGCAGAGCCAGGGCACACCCAGCCTGATCGATCTCGTGATCTATGGCCAGCTGCTCGATACCGGCGATCTGGTGCGCAACGGCACATCGGTGCGCGACCTGATCTTCCCGCGCTCGACCAGCAGCTCCGGACAGGACAGCGGCGGACCGAGCGGCTTTACCAGCACCTCCAGCGTCAATGGCTGCCTGCTCTCGGCCATTTCGTGCGGCGGGGTGGCATTACCGAACAGGGCCCGACCGTGGTCGTGCATGCCGGGCCGCCGCCGCCCAAGCCCGCCGCCGAACGCGAGCAGAAGCAGGAGCAGGAAGAAGCCGAGGCCGCAGCCGAAGAGGCCGCGCGTGGCGAGGCGGCCCCGCGCCGTCCGATCATGCCGCCGGTGACCATCGTCAACACCCGGCGCCTCGGCGTCGAGCCGATCATCGACGAGCCCGTCACCAGCGGCGGCAACCCCAATCTGCAGCTCGACGTGCCGCTCAACGAAACGGTGCCTGAAACCGGAGGACAGCCATGATCCGCCCCCTGTCGTTCCAGCCCGCGTTTGCCCGCGCCTTGCGCCATGGCGGCACCGCGCTGCTCGCGCTGGCCGCCGGCCTCGGCTCGCCCGCCCTTGCGCAGGGACAGGAATCGATCGCGCTGCGCGACAGCTTCCGCGTCGGCTCGGCGGGCGTGCTGTGCACTGCGCAATATCGCCCGACCGATCCTGCGCTCACCAGCATGTTCGATCGCGGCTATCGCGTGGTGTGCCGCGACGCCGCGAGCCCGGTCGCCTCGCTCTATGCGCTGCGCGGCGGCGAGGGTGACCGGTTGGCGCAGTATCTGGAAGCGGCCAAGACCCGCCTGTCCTGCGGCGAGAAGCAGGTGACCGAGGTCGAGACCACCGGCGGCGCGAGCGTCATCGAATGTCGCGATCCCAGGGCGGGCGTCGATTACCGCATCTATGCTGCCGTCCGCGGCGACACGGTGTTCGTCGCCGAGGGGCTTTCGGGTTATGATTCGGCGCTCAAGCTGGCGCTGGCGGCACTGGTCACCGACCGCGCGGTGCCCGGCACGGTCGACGTTGCCACCACCCAGGTCAGCGATCCCGCCGCCTTTGCGCGCATCCAGGCGGGCACGCTCGACGAGGAATCGGCACGCGTCGAGGCCTATATCCGCAACAATTACGGCGCCTATGCCGAATCCGCCGAGTTTTTCGAGACGCTCGCCGCGCGCGAGCAGGGCGGCAGCGAGCGCAGCGCCGAGTTCCTTGCCAATCAGGCGCTGCAGCTGTCCAATATGGGCGATTTCGCCACCGCCGGCGCGCTGTTCGCGCGCGCCGACCGGCTGGTCGCGGCCAGCGACGGCGTCACCCAGCGGATGATCCGCAACTTCCGCGCGATCGATGCGATCAACCAGCGCAACCCGCAAGGGGCGCTCCAGGTGCTCGACCGCCCGGTGTCGATCGATACCGAGATGGTCGGCGAGACGCGGCTGTCGCAGGGCGAGATCACCAAGATGCTCGCCGACCAGATCAATCGCGAGAATTCGGGCCTCAAGCGGCTCGGCGGGGTCGATTCGAGCCTGACCGGGCCCGAGCGCGCGCAGATTCTCGACGGCCAGGCGCTGCTGCTGCGCGGCACCGCGCTGCGGCTTGCCGGGCAGAGCGACGCGGCGCTGGCCGCGCTGCAACAGGGCATCGACACGATCGTCGCCGTGCGCAACGGCCGGATCAGCTCGACCGGCTGGCTGCGCGCCGAAGTGGCGACGCAGCGCGCACTGATCCAGGAATCGCGCGGCGACTTTGTCGGCGCGCGCGCGGGCCTGACCGAGGCGCTCGACATCTACAAGCTCGACTATCCGCAATCGCCCGGCCTGCTCAGCGCCAAGGGACGGCTCGCGGCCTTCCTGGCGCGGCGGGGCGAGGCCGAGGCCTCGATCGCGCTGTATGACGAGATCGTCGCCGAGGGCGAGGCCGTGCCGAGCGCACGTGCCGCGATGAAGGAAATGCTGGGGCCTTATTTCGCCCAGCTCGCCACGCGTGCCGATAGCGATCCATCGGTGGCCGCGCGCATGTTCAACGCGAGCCAGTTGCTCCAGCGCCCCGGCGTCGCGCAGACCCAGGCGGTGCTGGCGCGCGAGCTTTCCGAAGGCAATGACGAGGCATCGGCGCTGTTCCGCCTGGCGGTGACCCGCACCCGCGAGATCGCGCGCACCAGCGCCGAGATCCAGCGGCTCGAAGCGCTGCCCACCCCGACGCCCGACGATCTGGCGACCCTGGCGCTCGCGCGCGAATCGCTGACCACGCAGCAGAACGAGCAGACCGCGCTGCAATCGCGGCTGGGCCAGTATTCGCAATATCGCGTGCTCTCGCCGACATCGGTGACGCTGGCGGAGCTGCAGAAGCTGCTCGGCCCCCGCGAAGGCTATTACAAGGTCAGCTTTGTCGGGCAGAAGGTCTATGGCCAGCTGATCACTGCGGACAGGGTGCGCACGGTCAGCATCGCGCTGACCCGCGCCGATCTCGACAAGACCGTCGCCAAGCTGCGCGATTCGATCGTGGTGATCGAGAACGGCCAGCCGACCAACTATCCGTTCGACGTCGTCGAGGCGCGCAAGCTGTACGAAGCGCTGTTCCCCGGCCTGAAGCAGGACCTCGCCAGCATCGAGCATCTCGTCTACGAACCCGATGGCGCGTTGCTGCAGCTGCCGCCGGGGCTGCTGGTCGAGGACCAGAAGGGCGTCGATGCCTATCTCGAGCGTTCGGCCGCGATCGACTCGGACCCGTTCGACTTTACCGGCGTCGCGTGGTTCGGGCGCGACCGGCGCTTCTCGATCGCGGTGTCGCCGCGCTCGTTCGCCGATGTGCGCACCATTGCGCCCGCGCGCGGCAAGCAGACCTATCTCGGCGTGGGCGAGAATGCTCCGCCACCCGACCGCATCCAGCTAGCCTCGGCGCAGCGCGATGCCGATTGCGAATGGCCGGTCGCGACCTGGATGGACCCGATCTCGCCCGCCGAACTCAAGCTCGCGCAAAGCGTGCTGGGGGCCGGCCGCGCCAATGTGATCACGCAGCAGAGCTTCAGCGACACCGCCTTGCTCGGCCGCGACGATCTCGACGACTATCGCATCCTGCACTTTGCGACGCACGGTCTCGTCACCGCGCCGCGCCCCGAATGCCCCGCGCGCCCGGCGCTGGTCACCTCGTTCGGCGATGCGAGCTCGGACGGGCTGCTGAGCTTCAAGGAAATATTCGACCTGAAGCTCGATGCCGATCTCGTGATCCTCTCGGCCTGCGACACCGCGGGACTGGCGACCGTTTCGGCCTCGCGCGAGGCGGGGATCGAGACCGGGGGCAATTTCGCGCTCGATGGTCTGGTCCGCGCGTTCGTCGGCGCCGGAGCACGCTCGGTGCTGGCGAGCCACTGGCCGGTGCCCGATGATTTCAACGCGACCGAGAATCTGATCTCCTCGCTGTTCAAGGCAAGCCCCGGCACCGCGATGAACGAATCGCTCGCCAGGGCGCAGCGCGCCGCGATGGACGATCCGCTGACCTCGCATCCCTATTACTGGGCGGCGTTCATCCTGCTCGGCGATGGGACGAAGCCTCTGGTGAAATAGCCCCGCACTGGTCAAGACGGACGCAAGCGCCTATCTTGACCGGCATGGGATTCTTTCGCGACATATCGCCGGTGCGCGCTGCATCGGACCTCAAGGCTTACTGGTTCGACCAGCAGGAGCATAAATGGCGCTTTCTCGCGCTGTCGGCGGCCTGCACCATCGCGATCTTCGGCGCGTTCATCAGCGAATCGGGTTTCGAGGTGCAGTGGAAGCGGCCCGAGATCACCTGGGTGACCAGCCTCGAGCCCGGGCGCAGCGACGAGCAGATCCGCCAGGAGATCGAGGCGAACCAGCTGCTCAAGGAAAAGCGCGAGGCCGAGCGGCTGAAGCGCGAGGAAGAGCGCAAGGCGCAATATCGCCGCCTCGCCGAACAGCTGGGCATGGACACCGAGTGATCCCAGCCGCGCGGTCCGATGCCGACTGGATGCGCGCCGCCATCGCGCTGGCGGGCCGGGGCCGGGCCTTGTCGAGCCCCAATCCGTCGGTCGGATGCATTCTGGTGCGCGATGATCGCGTCATCGGTCGCGGCTGGACCGATCGCGGCGGCCGTCCGCACGGCGAGGCCATGGCGCTCGACCAGGCGGTAGACGCAGCGCGCGGAGCCACCGCCTATGTCACGCTCGAACCCTGCGCGCACCGGAGCCAGCGCGGCCCCGCCTGTGCCGACCTGCTGATCGCCAGCGGCGTATCGCGCGTCGTCGTCGCGGTGCAGGACCCCGATCCACGCACCAATGGCGCCGGGATCGAGCGGCTGCGCGCGGCGGGCATCGCGGTCGAGACCGGTGTGCTGGAAAGCGAAGCGCGCGCCAGCCTCGCCGGCTTCCTCACGCGCCAGACACTCTGCCGCCCGTTCGTCACGCTCAAGCTTGCCACCTCGCTCGACGGGCAGATCGCGCTGGCCGATGGCACCAGCCGCTGGATCACCGGCGATGCCGCGCGCGCGCATGCGCATGGCGAGCGCGCGCAGCATGACGCCATCCTCGTCGGCGGCGGCACCTTCCGCGCCGATGCGCCGAAACTCGATGTGCGCCTGCCCGGGCTCGAGCAGCGCTCCCCCCGCCGCGTGCTGCTGAGCCGGATGGGCGATGCGCCGCCGGGCTGGACCGGCATCGCCGCACCCGAGGACATCGCGACGCTGGACGGAACCGACTGGCTGATGGTCGAAGGCGGGGCGGAAGTCGCCGCCGCGTTTCTGGCGCGCGACATGGTCGACCGGCTGCTGCTCTATCGCGCGCCGGTGCTGATCGGGCGCGGCATGGCGGCCTTGGGCGATATCGCTCTGGACGTTCTGGCGAGCGCGCATGGACGCTGGCGGCTCGACGACACGCGGCTGCTTGGCAAGGACCGGATGGAAAGCTACCAGCGGGTGCGCTGACCCGCCGCATTGAGGACCCATTTCATGTTCACAGGCATCATCACCGATATCGGCACGATCGAGCATGCCGAGCAGCGCGGCGACCTGCACGCGCGCATCCGCTGCAGCTATGACATGGCCGGTGTTGCCATAGGCGCGTCGATCGCCTGTTCGGGCGCGTGCCTGACCGTGACCAGCAAGGGAGATGACTGGTTCACCGTCGATATTTCCGCCGAGACCGTGAGCAAGACCGCCGCGAACCGCTGGGTGCAGGGCAAGCGGCTGAACCTCGAACGCGCGCTCAGGATCGGCGACGAACTGGGCGGGCATCTCGTCACCGGTCATGTCGACGGCGTCGGCACCGTGGCCGCGCGCGAGGCCGAAGGCGATTCGATCCGCTTCACCATCGCCGCGCCCGCCGCGCTTGCGCCCTATATCGCGGCCAAGGGATCGATCACGGTGGATGGCGTGTCGCTCACCGTCAATTCGCATGCCGACCAGAGCGATGGCACTGTCCATTTCGGCCTCAACATCATCCCGCACACCTGGGAGATGACCACGCTGGGCGATCTGCAGCCCGGCGATCCGGTCAATCTGGAGATCGACGTGCTCGCGCGCTATCTGATGCGGATGAACGAGGTAAAATCGCTTTCGATGTGATTTTCCGCTTCAGGCTCACACTGCGATGTGATATCGGAATGTCCGAAAGGATATTCCCATGTCTGCACAGCTGATCGAACGCATTGTCGAAATCATCGAAACCGGCCAGGAAAGCCGCGCCGGGCTGGCGCGCGCCGCCGGCCTGCACGCCAATTCGCTGCGCAAGCTGGGCGAACCCGACTGGAACCCCACCGCCGAGACGCTCGGCAAGCTCGAGCGCTATCTCTCGCGCGATCCTGCCGGGGTGATGGCCACGGCCGAAGAGATCATCAACGAGGCGCGCAACGGGCGCATGTACATCCTGGTCGATGACGAGGACCGCGAGAACGAGGGCGATCTCATCATCCCCGCACAGATGGCGACGCCCGACGCGATCAACTTCATGGCCAAATATGGTCGCGGGCTGATCTGCCTCGCCATGACGCGCGACCGGGTCGAACAGCTTGGCCTCAACCTCATGTCGCGCAACAACGGCACGCGGCACGAAACCGCGTTCACCGTCTCGATCGAAGCACGCGACGGTGTCACCACCGGGATCAGCGCGGCGGACCGTTCGCGCACCGTCACCGTCGCGATCGACCCCAGCAAGGGGCCAGAGGAGATCGTCACCCCCGGCCATGTCTTCCCGCTGATGGCGCGCGATGGCGGCGTGCTGGTGCGCGCAGGGCATACCGAGGCGGCGGTGGACGTGTCGCGGCTCGCCGGCCTCAACCCCTCGGGCGTGATCTGCGAGATCATGAACGACGACGGCACCATGGCGCGGCTCGACGACCTGATCGAGTTCGCGCACATCCACGGCATGAAGATCGGCACGATCCGCGATCTGATCGCGTATCGCCGGCGCCACGACCATCTGGTCGAGCGCCGCGCCGAGGCGCGCTTCACCAGCCGTCACGGTGGCGAGTGGAAGGCGATCGTCTTCTACAACAAGGCCGAGAAGAACGAGCAGATCGTGCTGCAAAAGGGCCATGTCGATCCCGACAAGCCGACCCTGGTGCGCATGCACGTGCTGAGCCCGTTCTCCGACATTTTCGGCGAGACGGGGCCGCGTTCGGGCGTGCTGGGCAAGGCGATGGACCTGATCGGCGAGGAAGGCGCAGGCCTGGTCGTGCTGCTCAATCGGCACGGCATCAACAGCCTGAGCAACGCGGTGCGGATGAAATCGGGCGAGACGGTGCCCGATATGGAGGAATTGCGCGATTACGGCATCGGCGCGCAGATCCTGACCGAAATGGGCGTGAACGAGATGGAATTGCTGACCAACTCGCACCACAGCCTGGTCGCGCTTGACGGCTATGGCCTGTCGATCGTCGGTGAACGCCCGATCCCGATGGGCTAGAGTGATTTCGAGTGAAATGGAACATTTCACGGCTCGGAAATCACGGCAAAACAGAAAGTTAGACCCAGCTTTTGGTTTCATCAAAAGCGAATAGGGTCTAACCGCCGGCGCGGCGGGGCTTCAGACCGTGAAGCTCTCGCCGCAGCCGCAGCTGCCCTTGGCATTGGGGTTATTGAACACGAAGCCGGCGGTGAAATCGTCCTCGACCCAGTCCATGGTCGAACCGATCAGATAGAGCACCGATCCGCCATCGACATAGAAGGTGCCGCCGGGGGTCTCGATCTTCTCGTCGAACTTCACCTCCTCGGTGACATAATCAACCGAATAGGCGAGCCCCGAACAGCCGCGGCGCGGCGTCGACAGCTTCACCCCGATCGCTCCTTCGGGCGCATTCGCCATCAGATGCGCGATGCGCGCTTCGGCCGAAGGCGTCAGCGTCAGCGCAGCGGGACGGGCACGGGTGGTGGTGGTCATTAGTCTCTTCCTCACATTTTACCCCTCTCCCCCACGAGGGAGAGGGTTGCGAAGACTTGGCAGCTCGCTGCCTAGTCGAAGCTGGGAGAGGGGGCCTGGAACGCCAGCGTTGCGCTAATC